>CAZHTJ010000012.1:0-74320 GCA_964535525.1 uncultured Acidobacterium sp.
AACGCGGCGAAGGCGCTGGAGCTGGCGAGGTCGCGGCCGTTCGATTTGATTTTGTCCGACGTGGTGATGCCGGGGCGTGACGGTTTGGCGCTGCTCGAGGATCTGAAGTCGAGCGGCGTGGCGGCGCCGGTGGTGATGATGTCCGGGCAGGCGCACATCGAAATGGCCGTGAAGGCGACGCGACTGGGCGCGATGGATTTTCTGGAGAAGCCGCTGTCGACGGACAAGCTGCTGCTGACCGTGGACAACGCGCTGAAGCTGAAGCGGCTCGAAAGGGAGAACCTGGAGCTGCGGCGGCGCGTGGGCCGGCATGAACTGGTGTGGAGCGGCGATGCGATGCGGCGGGTGATGGCGCAGATCGATCGCGTGGCGGCCAGCGAGTCGCGGGTGTGCATTTACGGCGAAACGGGCACGGGCAAGGAGCTGGTGGCGCACACGCTGCATGAGAAGAGTGCGCGGGCGGCGGGGCCGTTTGTGACGCTGAACTGCGCGGCGATTCCGGCGGAGCTGATCGAGAGCGAACTATTTGGGCACGAGAAGGGGGCGTTCACGGGCGCGGCGCAGCGGCACATCGGGAAATTCGAGCAGGCACATCACGGGACGCTGTTTCTCGACGAGATTGGCGACATGCCGCTGGCGATGCAGACGCGGCTGCTGCGCGTGCTGGAGGAATCGGAAGTGGAGCGCATCGGGGGCGATAAGCCCGTTGCTGTGGATGTGCGGGCGGTGGTGGCGACGCACCGGAATCTTGAAGAGATGGTGGAGGCGGGGAGTTTTCGGCGGGATTTGTATCATCGCGTTGTGGTTTTTCCCATCATGTTGCCGCCGCTGCGTTCGCGGAGGGAAGACATCCCCACGCTGGTGGAGCATTTTGCGCGGCAGGTGTCGACGCAAAATGGCTGGAAACCGGTGCCGTTTGCGGCGGAGGCGGTGGAGGCGCTGCGGGATTATCCGTGGCCGGGAAATATTCGCGAGCTGCGCAATGCTGTGGAGCGCTTGTTGCTGTTGGCGGGGGAGACGGTGGATGGGGCGACCGTTGAGTTGGCGCTGCCGCGTCGGGCTGCCGGGTCGGCTGGTGGTGTGAGCGTGGGCGCGGGAGCGGTGGGCAGTGGTCCTCTTGCGCAGCGGGTGGCGGAGTTCGAGCGGGCGACGCTGCTGGCGGAGTTAGAGCGTAGTGGTGGCCACGTCACGAATGCGGCGAAGGCGTTGGGTCTGGAGCGGAGCCACTTCTATAAGAAGTGCCAGCAGTTGGGGATCGATCTAAAGGCGGAACGAGCGTAGGCGGAACATAGCTGGCGCACTTCGGTCATCTGTTGCACAAGAGCTACCAAACTTAGTCTGAAACTACCTTCTTTCAGAGTGCGAAAGCGACTGCGCTGAAATTGGCTCAGAAGATCGGGCCGACGGCTCGCAAGTCGCGATCAACGACCTGCGGATCGCGCCCCCAACACACCAAGAGCGGGCGTGTTGGGGGCCCCGCCGCCGTTACCAATGAAAGGAGGTGAGGCCCTTTGGACGGTAAAACGTCATGGACCCGTATTGCCATTACGTGGGGGACGCCAGGGCGCAGCGAATCGCCCGCGAGAGGAACGTCTGCGTGTCCCGGACGATCCGCTGTGCTCGCTCGCCGGCTTGTCCCACGCGCCATGCGGAGACTTTTCACAAACATTCACGTTCCTTCAGTCTGCGCCTGCTATATAGCCAATCAGGTAAGATTCCCCTTACGGCACAATGCGGTCGGCATGATGCGGAAAGAACCACAGCGCGCGCAGAGCCTCTTTCTCAGCCGCGACGAATCCTGGCTGGGCTTTAACCGGCGCGTGCTGGAAGAGGCCGAGGACGCCTCCAACCCGCTGCTGGAGCGGGTGAAATTCCTCGCCATCACGGCCAGCAATCTTGACGAGTTCTTCGAGATTCGCATCGCCGGCGTGCTGCAGCGCATTGAAGACGGCTATAACGAGGTCATGCCCGACGGTGCAACGCTGCGCGAGTCGCTCGCCGCTATTAAGAATGAGACGCAGCGGTTTGTAGCAGATCAGTATCGCTGCTGGAACAAGGAACTGCTGCCGGCGATGCGTGCGGAGGGGATTCGCGTTCTGGCCTGGGAGGAGATGGATGAGGAGGCGCGCCGCTTCGCCACTGAGTACTACCAGCGCGAAGTGGATCCGCTACTAACGCCGATCACCATCGATCCGGCGCATCCATTTCCACGCGTGCTGAACAAGGCCATGTGCCTGGCGTTGCTGCTGCGCCGTAAACGCCGTGGGACTGCGGGACCGGTGCTGGGCGTACTCACGGTTCCGCGCGCTCTGCCGCGCTTCGTGCGCATTCCTTCGGCGAAGGGCTCGGAGGACTTCATCTTTCTCGCCGATCTGATCGAGCGCAACGCGAGCGGCATGTATCGCGGATACGAGATTCTCTCCCGGGCCGCGTTCCGCGTCACACGCAACAGCAATCTTTACTTCCAGGAAGAGGAATCGCGCTCGCTGCTGGAGACGGTGCGCGCCGAGCTGCACAATCGGCGCAAGGGTGACGCGGTCCGCCTTGAAATTGACAGCCAGGCGGATCCGGAGATCGTCGACAGGCTACGCACCAACTTTGAGCTCGATGAATCGCTGGTGTACCGCAGCGACGGCCCGGTGAATCTATCGCGCACCATGACCCTTTACGGCTCATCGTCGCGGGCCGATTTGAAATTCAAGCCCTTCGTCCCGCACGAACTGCGGTTGAACCGCAAATCCGTCGACTTGTTCGACGAGATCCGCCACCGCGACATACTTCTCCACCATCCTTACGATTCGTACGATGGCGTGGTCGGTTTCATTGAGGCCGGGGCGCGGGACCCCAACGTGGTTTCGATGAAGCAGACGTTGTACCGCACCAGTGCCGATTCGCCGATTTTTCAGGCGCTCACGGACGCGGCGCAGACCAAGGAAGTGACGGCGGTGGTCGAGCTGACGGCACGCTTCGACGAAGCCTCGAATATCCGTTGGGCGCGCGATCTGGAAGATGCGGGCGTCCAGGTTTTCCACGGCATCGTTGGGCTCAAGACGCATTGCAAGCTGTCGCTGCAGGTGCGGCGGGACCCCGATGGGGTAGTGCGCCGTTATGCGCATCTGGGCACGGGCAACTACAACCCGGACACCGCGCGCTTCTACACCGACCTGAGTTTGCTGACAGCGGATCCGGAAATCACCAGCGCGGTGCACAGCGTCTTCAATTACCTCACGGCTCACTCGGAGTCCGACGATTATCGCCCGCTGCTGGTTGCGCCGCTGACTTTGGCGGAGAGCTTCATCCGGCTGATTCATCGCGAAGCCGAGCACGCGGCGGCCGGCAAGCCGGCGCGCATTATCGCGAAAATGAATTCGCTGCTCGAGCAGAGCATCGTCGAGGCCCTCTACGCGGCGGCTCACGCAGGGGTGGAAATCGACCTGATTGTGCGCGGCATCTGCTCGCTGCGTCCTGGCCTGAAGAACCTGAGCGAGCGCATCCGCGTGCGGTCCATCGTGGGCCGCTTCCTTGAGCACAGCCGCCTCTATTATTTCCTGAACAGCGGGGACGAGGAATACTACTGCGGCAGCGCCGACTGGATGCCGCGCAACCTGTTTGAACGCTGTGAAGTGATCTATCCCATTCGCGACGCGCAGATCAAGAACCGGGTGCGGGATGAGATTCTTGCCGGATATCTCGCGGACAATGTGAAAGCACGGCAGCTGAAGGCTGACGGGTCCTATATTCGTTTGCATGAAGCGGGCGGGCCTCGGTTCAGCGTGCAGGATTTCTTCATCGACGTCGCGGAGGGCAAGGCGGATATCGCCGACATTCCGAAGGCTCAGGCTGAACCCGAACCGAAGCAGCGCGCCAGCCGTCCGCCGAAGAAACGGGCAGGCGCGGCAACGGCTGCAGACTAGGGTTGCAACCATGTACGGACTGATCGCAAAGATGACGATGCTGCCGGGGAAGCGCGAGGAGGTTATCGTGCTGCTGGCGGAGAGCTCGGCGAATATGCCAGGGTGCTTCAGCTACGTCATCGCGAAGGACGCGGCGGACGAAGATATCCTGTGGGTCACTGAGGTTTGGGAGAGCAAGGCCAGCCACGATGCGTCACTCGCGCTGCGCGCCGTGCAGGCCGCGATCCCTAAGGTGAAGGCGCTGGTTGCGAAGTTCGAGCGGGTCGCCGAGACCGAGCCGGTGGCCGGCCTGCCATTTGAGCCTTGACAGATGGCCGCTTCGCCTACAGACTGAAACCCATCCGGCTCCTCGTCGCGCCGTCCGGCGCACTTTTCTGTGACCAATTCAGGAGGATACCTCGCGTTGGCATCCGAGGCAGTGAACGTGTATGTGGCCGAGCTGGAGAAGCCCGCCAGCTACGGACTGCGGCGCGGCGTGCTTTCGCCGGCAGAAACCCTGGCACAGTCGGTTTCCGCGATCGCGCCGACGACGACGCCCGCGATGACGATTCCGCTGGTCTTCGCGATGGCGGGCAACGGCACGTGGCTGGTCTACGTGCTTGCCACCGCGGGCATGACCCTGATTGGCGTTCTCATCGGCTGCTTCGCGCGGCGCTCCGCTTCGCCAGGGTCGCTGTACAAATACGTCACTGAATCGCTGCCGGACTGGGCTTCCGGGCTTGCAGGGTGGGCGTTGCTGCTGGCCTACGTTGCTACGGCCGTTTCGGTGACGGGCGGATTCGTGCAGTACGCCAATGTTCTGTTGTCCGCCGGAGTCGGAAGGACCGCGCCCGCTGCGATCCTCGCAACCGTTGCGATTTTCGCCGCCGCGGTGATGGCGTATCGCGACATTCGCCTCTCGGCGCGTTCGATGCTCTGGCTGGAGGCCGCGTCGGTAGGATGCATCCTCGCCATCGTGATTCTGGTGCTGGTGCGCAACGGTCTGCGTGTGGATACGGCGCAGTTTCGTTTGCGCGGCGCCAGCGTGTCGGGCATGCGCCTTGGCATGGTGCTGGCGCTTTTCAGTTTTGTCGGGTTCGAGAGTGCGACGGCCCTCGGGGAGGAGGCGCGCAATCCGCTGAAGACCATTCCGCGCGCAGTTTTGCAGAGCGCTATTGGCCTGGGGTTTCTTTTTGTGGTTTGCGCTTATACGGAGGTTCTCGGCTTTCGCGGCGCGCACGAGACGCTGGACCAGAGCGCGGCGCCTTTTCATACTCTGGCGCATCAGGTGGGCGTCAGCGGGCTTGGCATAGCAGTCGATGTCGGTGCGATGCTGAGCATGTTCGCCTGTGTTCTGGCCTGCACCACCGCGGCTGCCCGCGTGCTGCTCACCATGTCGCACCATGGGCTGACGCACGTGCACCTCACCCGCACGCATCACCGCAATGAGACGCCACACATCGCGGTTCTTGTCACCGGCATTGTTACATTTGTTCTTACCGTCGCGCTTGCGCTGCGCGGCGTGTCGGGTTCGGACATCTATGGATGGATGGGTTCGCTGGCGACGTATGGATTTTTGACAGCCTATGCTTTGGTCTGTCTCGCAGTGCCGAGCTATTTGCGCCGCGAGCGCGCTCTGACGCCGCTGTGGGTGGTTCTTTCGGGAGCCGGATTCATCGCGATGTTGCTTGCGATCGCCGGCTCGGTCTATCCCGTACCGCAGGGGGCTTATCGCTGGCTGCCGTACATCTATCTCACGTACCTGACCGCTGGCTGGGTGTGGACTGTGGCGAAGAAACGGGGGCCGGTGGCGGTGGCTTGAGGCGCGCAGTTACCGAGCACAAATGGAGACTCTGCAACATACCCGTCTGGTGCGTTTCAGTCGTAGGGGTCCATATACAGTCTCGAGTCGTAGTGCACGATCCCGAGTTTGAGGCGATTGAGCCACCCCTGTCGCCCGAGCACATTGCGGCGGAATTGCGCGTCGTCAGCAAAATAGACCAGTGAATCCAGGGAATGGCCGAGAGTGCTGAGGCACAGGTTGTGGCCGTAAGCCACCAACGTTCCTCCACTCGCGGTTGAAAATCGCCTGGGGATTCCGGATCGAGTTTCCAGACCCAGAGCTTCGCCGTACTCCTTCTGGAAGATGCAGTCGGCGGCTCCCGTATCGACGTAGGCATACAGCCGTATTGAGCGATCCGTCGCCAGTTGAACCGGGACCAGGATTCCTCCCTGCAGGGGATCGTGGTACGCATATTCGGTTTGGAACGACAGAACAGGCAACGTCACCACCCTGCAAAGGGGAGGGTCTCGTCCTCAACGCGGACAACCAGAGGAGGCGGGAAGACGTTACGCACCCTGGAGAAAACCTCCTGGGCATCCTGCCCGGCTGCGAGTAAACGATCTCCCTGGAGAGCCACCCACTGTCCGGCAAAATCTTCGCGATGGGACGCCAGCCATTCGAGTTCCTTCGATGACTGGGTGTCCTCGCCAGTACTTCCATGCAGTCGAGCAACTGATTTAACCGACTGATCCGCATAGCGAGTTTCGAATCCAAGCTCCTGGAGCTTCGCAACCGCCTGGTGAGAATTGGTTGGATCGTTGGGGGCAACGCCGGCCGCGTGAAGCAGGAGGGGGCGCGCCGGAAACTCTTTTCCATTGACGATGACAATCCACTTCTGTGTCTTTCTGGAAGGGCGGAAGCTCTCGGCGGCGCGAAGAACGTCCTGCTTGGCCAAACCCCATACCTGGCGACTGGGCATACGATTACCCCTATCATATTCAACATCAACTTATTATTATTGTAAAGTATCAATAAATGTCACATTTCAGGGAAGATGCCCTCACTTCCTCTTCCATCGCGTACCCTCTTTTGAATCTTCGAGCAAAATTCCCATGCCTGCCAGCTGATTGCGAAGCGCGTCCGCTCGCTTGAAGTCGCGCCGTCGCTTGGCCTGATCCCGCTCGTCGACCAACGCCTGAATCTGCGTGTCCGTTACGCCCCGCGTCGCCAGAACTTCGGGCGTAGCCTGGTCGAGCTTGCCTTCGCGCTCGGCCCAATCCAGCGTGAAACGCGTCCACTCGGCGTCATGATCGTCGAGCACGGCGAAAACGCGATCGAACTGCGCCAGCGCATCGAGAACCTCGGCCCGATCGCTCGCGAAAAACTTTCCGGCGTCGGCCTGCGCGTTCACGAACCGCACCATATCGAAGATCGCCGCCAGCGCCCTCGCCGTGTTCAGATCGTCCGCGAGCGCTGCGAGAAACGTTGCCTTCGCCTCGCGCGCGGCATTCTGAATCTCGCTCGCGGCATTCGCTGCGCTGGGCTGCGCCGGCCACTTCGTTCCCGTAATGCGATCCCGAAATGTCCGCAGCCGTTCCACGGCGATCGTCTCGGCCGCCAACCCCTCGAAGGTGAAGTTGAGCTGCTGCCGGTAGGGCGCGGAAATCAGCAGCATCCGGATCGCCGAAGCCTTGTACCCACGCAGCAGCAGATCGCGCAGCGTATAGAAGTTGCCTTCCGACTTCGACATCTTCCTGCCTTCGACCAGCAGGAACCGGACGTGAAACCAGTGACGCACAAAGGTCCTGTGGGTTGCGGACTCCGACTGGGCAATCTCGTTTTCGTGATGCGGAAACATCAGGTCTTCGCCGCCCGCGTGCAGGTCAAAGCTATCGCCGAGATACTGCATCGCCATGGCCGAGCACTCGATGTGCCATCCTGGCCGGCCCGGCCCCAAAGCGGTCACCCAGTGGTGCTCACCGGGCTTGGGCGCCTTCCACAGCGCAAAGTCCCGCGCCGAATCCTTCTCGTACTCATCGACGTCAATGCGCGCGCCGTCGGCGATTCCGGAGAAATCCTTCTTCGAAAGCTTGCCGTATTCCGGGAAGCGCGCAATCCGGAAATACCACGAACCATCGTCGGCGCGATACGCGATGTCCTGGGCCGCCAGGCGCTCGATGAGCGAGACCATCGCGGGAATGTGCTCGGTCGCACGCGCCACGACCTCGGGATGCTCCACGCGCAGCGCGTCCAGGTCTTCGAAAAAAGCCTCCTGATACTTCAGGGTGTAGGCGTCGATGTCCATGCCCGCCGCCGTCGCGTTGCGGATGATCTTGTCATCGACATCGGTGATGTTCATGACGTGGCGGACTTCCGTTCCGAGCAGACGCATCGCGCGCCGCAGCACATCCACCTGCAGAAACGTTCTGAAGTTTCCGATATGCCCGTAGTCGTAGACCGTTGGCCCGCACGCATACATGCGCAGGGCCTTGCCGTCGGACGGAGCCAGCGTCTCTACCTGCCCTGAAAGCGTGTTGTAGAGGCGCATCGGCGGCGCTGTATCGTTATCCGCCGCGGTTGGAGCGCCGGGCTCTGCTTCTGTCTGCTTTTCCAGATTCATTTTTGTCTGGACCCGATTCTAACAGCGGGAATCAGCGCCCCAGGGCCAGGGACGGCTCGGCGGTCAGACCCTCTTCCGCGAAGCTCCCACTCACAAACTTCGGCCACGCTGCCGCTGCGATCATCGCCGCGTTATCCGTGGCGAGCGCCATGGACGGAAAGGCAATGGGCAAATGCTGCTCGATGGCCTCGGCGGTGAACCGCACCCGCAGCTCGCGATTCGCCGCCACGCCGCCGGACACAATCACACGCTGCGCGTGGAATCTCTCCGCCGCGCGAAATGTTTTTCGCCGCAAATCGTCCACTACCGAGCGCTGGAACGATGCAATGAGGTCCAGTGTCCGCTGGTCGCACAGGGGCAGCGCATCGGCAGGCTTCGGATTCTCGAGTTTCGACAACGCGGTATGCCGCGTCTCGATCGACGCTCCCATTTCGTAAACCTTGGTGTAGCGCAGCATCGCTGTCTTGATCCCGCTGAACGAAAAGTAGATATTCTCCGTCGGATCGAGGGCTCCTGGTTCGCCCCTGCGATGCGCCTTGGCCTTGATCTGCGAAAACGTAAACGGCACTGCATCGGGGTTTCCGTGCGGGGCGAGCGCGTCGATCCACGGGCCGCCTGGATAGCCCAGTCCCAGCAGCTTCGCCACTTTGTCGAAGGCCTCGCCGGCCGCATCGTCCACGGTGCGCCCTACGTTGCGATACGTCCACCTTGCACGCCCCGCGGTCTCCCCGAAGTCCGCGAGATACAGGTGCGTGTGTCCGCCTGATACGACGAGGGCCAACGTTTGTCCTTTCTCGACATTGTGGGGTTCATCTTCGGAAGCGGCCCGCCGCACCTCTTCGAGCAGCACAGCGTGGATGTGTCCCTCGAGATGATTCACGGCGACGAGCGGCTTGCCCAGCGCGAGCGCCAGAGACTTGGCAAAGCTGATTCCCACCAGCAGCGCCCCGGCGAGACCTGGTCCTTCTGTAACAGCGATTGCGTCAATATCCTGGTAAGCCACGCCGGCTTCGCGCAGGGTCGCGCGTACTACCGGAAGAATGTTCCGGAGATGCTCGCGCGAGGCCAGCTCTGGAACGACTCCGCCGTAGGGAGAATGCACGGCGATTTGCGACGCCACCGTGTTGGAGAGGATCTCCGTTCCGTGGCGAACCACGGCGGCCGCCGTTTCGTCGCACGAGCTTTCAATGCCGAGGATCAGGCCGCCGAGCGGGGAATCCATATCCTTATAGTAGGAGAACCTGGACGCTGGGGCGGTCGACGGCTTACCGTACGCGTTCGAATCCTGCCGCTTGCCCGTCGTCCCAGGTGCGCTTCCAGTCCGCGTTATGGCTGAGCAAGTACGCCGCCGGATAGTCTCGCGGCAGCAATACGTAGCGAATGCGATATTTGTCGAGCACAGCGAAAGTATCTGCCGGCCTGACCGCCTGCATATAGTCGCTCATCACGCCTTCGTGGACAAAGATGTCCACGCGGGAGTCGATCAGCTCTTTCACCTCGGGCGCTTGCCACTCGAGGTAGCCAGCCCAGTTGAAGTTGGCCAGAAGATTTCCCTGGCCTGCGGTGCTCCGCACCCAAGGCACAGCCTTTTCCGGGAAGTACTCGGCGAGGCCGGCGTGTAGTTGTTGTGCTCTCGGCCAGGCCCGCGCGATCATCGCCACGAGCACCATGATTGCCAGAACGCTGATGAATCGTTGATCCCGCACCGGCCGCGCCTTTTCCGGTTCGCTGCGAAGATCCATCGCCAGCAGCGGCATCACGAGAATCGCGAGCAGAAACAGGAAGCGCACATGGGTGACCGCGCCATAGAGCGCGACCGCCGCGAAGGCGACATCCTGCAACGGCCATCGACGGCGGCGCATCAGTTGCAGCACGGCAAGAAGCAACAGCACTCCGATGACGATCTTGCCGCGCGGGCTATGAAAATCGAGGCTGCCCCACTCGGCGATGTTGTTGACGGTTAGTTTCTGACGGAAGGCTACGTCCAGCGGATACGCGACCAGCCGCCAGCCGTAGGGGTTGATAAAGAGCGCTGCGAAACTCGCCGCGGCTATCACCAGCAGCTTGCGCGCCTGGGGCGGGGTCCAGCGGACTGCAAACAGATTGCCCCACTCGCCCTGTACGAATCCGCAGGCGATGAAGATCAACATCAGGACGAAGCCTATGAACCAGGAGCCATGGGTGTTGATCCAGAGCAGGAAGAGCACGGGCAGTGCGGGCGTGTAGTCGAGGCCTTTTTGGAAGGCCCAGAGCACGCCGACTTCGATGACCAGGAACAGCCAGCCAAAGAGCAGAGGACGCGGCAGGAGAGAAACTGTCGTGAGCAGCAGCGCGATGGAGCTTGCGAAGAGCGAGGCGGTCCAGCCGCCGGAGCGCAGCCGGCCGAGGCAGTAGATGCCGATGAGAATTCCCACGGCGACGAGGAAGAGCACGAGGTACAGACCGCGGTCGCCGAGCCATCGATACGCGAAGTAGTATGGCAGCTCACCGAGCCACTCGAAATTGATCCACGGCTTGCCGGCGACGGTGAAGGTGTAGCTGTCGGCGTGGATGAAATGCCTGGTGCGCAACAGCACGCTTGCGTTGCGCAGATGCCACCAAACATCGGGATCGGCGAGGCTGCGCACCACGGTGCCGCCTGCGGAAACGAAGAGCATCAGGTAGACCAGCAGCAGCCCCTGAACCACAGGTAGACTGAAGACGCGGGCGCTCCGCGTCTTTTGCGCAACAGGCTCGGGCGGGAGGGTTGGGGCGACGGGTTCGGTCGCAGCGCTCATGCTTCGCAAGCATCCTAACAAGGGTCGAGAGGTGTCTGAATCCCACCTTGGTTCGCAGTCAACATCGGTCTGGAGCAATGTGCGGGGAGAACGTCTGCACGAGAATTCTGTGACGGAAACGTCGGCACAAATCGCTGCGATGCGCATCGTGGTTCAGTTGCGCGCGGCGGGCTATGAGGCGTATTTTGCGGGTGGTTGCGTGCGCGACCTGCTTCTCGGCGTCGCCCCCAAGGATTTCGATGTTGCTACCAGTGCACATCCTGACGCGGTGCTGGCCTTGTTTCCAAAAACCTTTGCCGTAGGCGCTCACTTTGGGGTGGTGCTCGTCTGCGACGAGGTTGAGGGCGAGGAAATTGTCACAGAGGTGGCTACATTTCGTTCGGATGTCGCGTATCTCGATGGACGGCATCCGACGGAGGTTCGCTTTTCTTCGAGCGCGAGAGAAGACGTCATCCGCCGTGACTTGACCATCAACGGCATGATGTTCGACCCGGTACTGCATAGCCAGACGTGCAACCTGACTTCGGCGGTTCTGGATTACGTTGGCGGGCAGAACGATCTGCGGGACGGGATCATTCGCGCCATCGGCGAACCTCATCGGCGCTTTGAAGAGGACAAGCTGCGCATGCTGCGTGCGGTACGCTTTGCTGCGCGGTTTGAGTATGCTATCGAGCCGAATACCGAGCGAGCGATTCGGCAGCTTGCGTCCGGGATCTCTCAGGTCAGCCGGGAACGGGTGCGCGACGAGCTGACCCGGATGCTGACTGAAGGTCATGCTCGGCGGGCATTTGAACTGCTGGACCGCACCGGGCTTCTTTGCGAAGTGTTGCCGGAGATCAGTAAGCTGCACGGCGTCGAGCAGCCGCCGGAATACCATCCTGAGGGCGACGTCTGGATTCATACGCTGTTGCTGCTGGAGAAACTGCCTGCTGGTGTTTCGCCTACGCTGGCCTGGGGCGCGCTGCTGCACGATGTTGGCAAGCCGGCGACGTTTACTCACCATCCGCCGGATCGGATTCGGTTCAACGGGCACGTCGAGATTGGTGTGCGCATCGCGCATGCGATCCTGCGGCGGCTGCGTTTCTCGAATGAAGACTGCACGCAGATTCTCGCTCTGGTCGAGAACCATATGCGCTTTGGCGATGTCGAGAAAATGAAGGTCTCGACTCTGAAGCGGTTCTTCCGCTTGCCGCGCTTCGACGAGCATCTGGCGCTGCATCGGCTGGATTGTCTTTCGAGCCACTGCGATCTTTCGCTTTATGAATTTGCGAAGCAGAGAAGGGAAGAGCTGCCAGAGGAGGAGGTGCGGCCGGTGCTGCTGGTTACCGGGCGCGATTTGATTGACGCTGGGTACGAACCTGGTCCGCGATTCAAGGAGATGCTCCGGCTGGCGGAGGATGCGCAGCTGGAAGGGCGGATTCACTCGAGGGAAGAAGGGCTCGATCTGATTCGGCGCGAATTCTCTGCCTCCCGTAAGACGGCCTAATCCGCGGCTTCGGACGCCGGGCTATGAAACAGCGCCACCTGCTCTGCCGACGGAGGCCGCGTTAGTGCGCTGATCACTACCAGCGCCAGCACCGACACCAGCAGGGCAGGGAAGATGGCGAAGTCGGAATCGGCCGCATACTTCGGGACATGGTTTTGGACGAAGGCCGTATCCCAGAAGACGGTAATGAAGGTGCCGGCGGCGATGGCGGTGGCCGCTCCTGCTGCGTTCGCGCGTTTCCAGTAGAACGCTGCAAGGATCACCGGCGTGAGGGCGGCAGAGTAGATGGTGTAGGCGTAGATGGCCTTCTGCAGGACAGATTCGGTGTGCATGGCCTGCACCAGCGCCCAAACACCCAGCAGGACGACGACCAATCGCGAGACGAGCAGGACGCGCTTGTTCGAGGCGTCCGGTGAGATGTAGCGGACGAAGACATCGTTGATAAGGTTGGTGGCTGGGGAGAAGAGGAAGTTGTTGGCGGTGGACATGATTTTTGCGAAGACGGCGCCCATGAGGAGCGCGCCCAACAACGCGGGTAGTCCGTGCATCGCCGAGTACGCGATGATCTCGCGCGGATGCTGCGAGACTTCGCCGGTGGGAAACAAGACTGAGCCCACGACCGCGATGGCGACGATGACGGTCTCGAGGATCACGGTTCCGATGATCCAGCCCACCACGGCGACGCGCGCGTCATGCTCGGATTTCGCCGAGAAGAATTTCTGGTACATCGCCTGGTTGCCGAGCATGAGCAACATGGTGGGGACCATCAGCTCCATGGCCTGGGTGAAGGAGAGATCGCCGAGCATCTGAAAATGGGTTGCGGGGAGAGCGTGGGTCACGCCGCTCCATCCTCCGGCCGCGTGGATGAGAAAGGGCAGCGCAACGATCATGGTCACCGTCGCGAGCATGCCGATGACGACGTCCATGTACGCGACCGACGACATGCCGGCAATTGCGGTGAAGACGATGACGAAGGCCGCCATGATGTACCTGCCGAGGTCGGGTGAAATTACGGCGGGGAAGACGAGGTGCAGAATGTCGCCGCCGCCTATCAGTTGATAGCTGGCGATTGCGGTGTACGCGAACAGCACGGCGATGACGCCGAGGACGCGCGCCGTCTGGCTATAGCGTGCTTCCAGAAGATCGGGAATGGTGAACTGCGCGAATTTCCGCGCGCGTGGTGCGATGAAGTAGATCAGCAACAGGCCTGCCCAGCCGCCGCCCGCCTGCCATAATGCAGCGAAGCCATGTTTATAGGCGTTCTCTGCTCCGCCCAGCAGGGAGCCCGAGCCGATCCACGAGGACAGCAAGGTGAAGATGAGCACAAAAGCCGGGAGCGTGCGGCCCGCCACCAGATAGTCGGCTTTGGTCTTTACGCTGCTCAGGCGCGTAAGCGACACCGCAAGCAGGCTCAGGACAATCGCGGCCAGCACGATGGCATACAAAGAACCCATCTGTCTTCCTTCTTCGAATAAGGTGCTACGAGTGTACGGGACGGCCCCGTAGTTGTCAGGAACCGAGACGAACTCCGGACCGCTTCGGTTACGCCGGCTTCTTCGGAGCGTGCGTCGCGGGGCGAGCGGCCGTCGTCGTTTTCGCCGCGGGAGCCTTTGCCGCCAGGTGACGCTTTTTGCCGTAGCGGAGTCCGGAGATGTGCGCGGGTTCGGAGACATACAGCCCATGCCCCGGCACGATCGCGTTGGCGCGGAGGTTGTTCCACCGCCGCAGCTGGGCTACGGTCACGCCAAAGCGATCCGCAATCGTGACGAGGGTGTCGCCACGCGAGGGCCGGTAGAGCGTGCTGCGGAGCACTCCGTCGTTCACGGGCGCCTGCGGAATGATGAGAGAATCGACGCCGTCCAAACCCGCAGACGGAGCCAGCTGATTGACAAACGCCAGTTCCGACACCGGCACATGCCAGGTTTTCGCCAGGCTCGCGAGTGAGTCGCCGTCTTCGACGGTGTGGAAACGCCAGAAGCGGCGCTTGTCCACGGGAATCTCCGCGATGTCTTTCTGAAACACATCTGCCGTTCCGGCGGGCAGATGCAGATCGAACTCCTCGTCGGGAGGCGTGCTCATGCGCAGCAAGCTCGGATTCAGTCCCTCGATCTCCTGGACCGGCACGCCTGTAATGTCGGAGACCAGGCGCAGATCGAGCGCATAGTCGGTCTTCACCGTGTCGGTCACGAGCGGGGGATCGGGCGTGATGTCCGCGAGGCCATACTGTTTCGGATTCTTCGCCATCAGCGTCACGGCCAGGAACACCGGCACGTAGTTCTTGGTTTCCTGCGGCAGATTGTTACGCCGGTAGAGCTCCCAAAAGTCCGCGTACCCGGTTCGCTGGACTGCCTTTTGAATATTGCCCGGACCCCAGTCGTAGGCGGCCATAGCGAGATACCAGTCACCGAGCTGGTCATACATTTTTTTGATCTCGTGTGCGTAGGCGTGCGTCGCCTTCTCCGGATCGAAGCGCTCGTCGTACCACGCCGTGTGCCCCAGACCATAGGTTCCGTAGGGCATGAATTGCCACATGCCGCCCGCGCCCGATTTTGTATTCACCGCCTGCGGCCGGAAGCCCGACTCGGCGAAGGCCTGATAGATAAGGTCCTGGGGTACGCCTTCTTCGCGCAGCACGCGCTGGATCATGTCCTTGTAGCGGCCCATGCGCTCCAGGGACGCGACGATCGTCCCGTGTCCCTTCGGGCTGTTTTCGAAGAAGTCGACATACGCGGCCACATAATCGTTCATCACCAGCGGCAGATCCGACACCGTCGTCTTCAGTTCGGCCTCGGCCGTCGCTGCCACGGTGGGGTTCGCAGGCGTCGTAATATTCCCCGCGGCCTCGACCGGGGTGGGCTCTGCCTGCTGCGCTGGAGTTGCGTTTTGCTGCAGCGTGTCCAGCTCCAGCGTATTCACCGCATCCACGATGTGGTCAAACTCCTCGGAGAGCGCGTCGTCGTTCTTCAGATCGCAGTTGCACTTCAGCAGCAGATCGACCGCGTAGTCGAAGTTGGCGCGGGCCGAGGCAACGTGCCCCTGCTGATAATCGTTGAGGCCGGCGTGATACGCCTTCTCCACCGAATCGATCAGTTGCTTGTCGCGCGGCGACGGCTCGGGAGTGGGGGGCGTGGTTTGTGCCGGAGTTGTCTGATCAGCGGAACTGGCTGGCGGGTGGGCTGCCTGGACCGGGGCCCGGCTCGGAGTCTGGCTCTGCGCTGGCTGAGTGGTTGCGGAGTTAGGCCTGCTCGGCGGATCGCCGGCGAGACCGGCGAGCAAGGCAAGGCTGCCCGCCCAGAATGCTCTTTCTAACCCCATCAGCATCAGGCGCAGAACTCATTGTATGGTGCGGGGCGCGCTCCTGCCGATGGTAAACTGAGGCTTCCGAGGAAGTTCCTTCGCTCGGTGAACCGGCGATGCTAACGCGGAACCGGTGCCTTCCAGGGTTCACTATTGCCCATTGCCTACTCCCTGATCCGTGCATTTCATGGACAGCAAACACATCCGCAACTTCGCGATCATCGCGCACATCGACCACGGCAAATCCACGCTCTCGGACCGGCTGCTGGAGCTGACGGGCTCGTTGACCGAGCGCGAGATGCACGCCCAGGTGCTCGACGCCATGGATCTGGAACGCGAGCGCGGCATCACCATCAAGGCGCACTCGGTTCGCATGATGTACCCGGCGAAGGACGGCCAGATTTACCAGCTCAACCTCATCGACACGCCGGGCCACGTCGACTTCAGCTACGAAGTTTCGCGCTCGCTGGCTTCGTGTGAAGGCGCGCTGCTGGTGGTCGACGCCTCGCAGGGCGTCGAGGCGCAGACCCTTGCCAACGCCTATCTCGCCATCAACCATGGCCTCGAAATTATTCCGGTCATCAATAAGATTGACCTGCCGAGCGCGGACATAGTGCGCACGCAGGAAATGATCGAGCAGACGGTCGGCCTCGACGCAACCGGCGCCATTCCGGTGAGCGCGAAGACGGGGCAGGGCGTGCCTGAGATTCTCGAAGCCATCGTGCAGCGGCTGCCCTCACCCAAAGGCGACCCCGAAGCGCCTCTCCAGGCGCTCATCTTCGACTCGTGGTTCGATCCTTACCGCGGCGTTATCGTGCTCGCGCGCATCGTGAACGGCCGCATGCGCAAGGGGATGAAGATCCGCCTGATGTGGAACGACAAGGTCTTCGACGTCGAGTCGATGGGCGTCCTTACGCCCAAGCCGGTCGAGATCGAGGAACTCTCCGCGGGCGAAGTTGGATTTTTCGTTGCGACGATCAAGAACGTGTCTGACACGCGCGTGGGCGACACGATTACCGAGGATGCGCGGCCTGCCGCTGCCGCTCTGCCCGGCTTTGAAGAGATCAAGCCGATGGTCTTCGCGGGCATCTATACCGTCGACTCGCACGAGCACACGCTGCTGCGCGATGCGCTGGAAAAACTCAAGCTCAACGACTCGTCGTTCTTCTTCGAGCCGGAGAGCTCGGTTGCGCTCGGGTTTGGTTTCCGGTGCGGGTTTCTCGGGCTGCTGCATATGGAGATTATTCAGGAGCGGCTGGAGCGCGAGTTCAATCTCGACCTGATCACGACGGCGCCGAGCGTTCGCTACAAAATTCACCTGACCGACGGCAAGATCATCGAGGTCGATAACCCCTCGCGCTGGCCCGATCCCAGCGACATTGTGAAAGTCGAAGAGCCGATGATCACGGCGACCATTCTCACCAATGAAGAATATGTTGGCGGAATCCTGAAACTCGTCGAAGAAAAGCGCGGCCGGCAGAAGAATTTCGAGTACGTTTCGTCAACGCGGGTGATGCTGACTTACGAGCTGCCGCTGAATGAGATCGTGCTCGACTTCTACGACCGCTTAAAGAGTGTCAGTCGCGGTTACGCTTCGCTCGACTATCACCTTTCCGGAACGTGGGATTCGCCGATGGTGAAGATGGACATTCTGGTTTCGGGCGAGCCGGTCGACGCGCTGTCGATTATTGTGCATCGCGACTTCGCTTACGAACGCGGGCGGGCGCTGGTTTCGAAGATGCGCGAGCTGATTCCCCGGCAGCAGTTCGAAGTGGCGATTCAGGCGGCGATTGGGGCGAAGGTGATCGCGCGCGAGACGGTTTCGGCGTTGCGCAAGAACGTGCTGGCCAAATGCTACGGCGGCGACATTTCGCGCAAACGGAAGCTGCTCGAGAAGCAGAAGGAGGGCAAGAAGCGAATGAAGCGGATCGGCAAAGTCGACATTCCGCAGGAGGCCTTCCTGGCGGTGCTGAAGGTGGGCGAAGACAGCGCTCGGTAGCGTGACTTGGTTTCCCGGCTATTCGCCGCCCTCGGCTCCGATCAGGTGGCCTTCACATTGTGTTACCGCGAATTCCTGGTCGACCTTGAGGAGGTCGGAATCAAAGTCGCATTCGGTCAGCGAACGGGACAGACTGCCTATTTGGCGTTTCTGTTTCTTGACCTCGTACATTGCGGCGTCGGCAGCTTTCAGGAGGGCGTCTTTTGTGGCGCCATGCTCCGGATAGAGAGCAACGCCGATACTGGCGGAAGCCTCGATGAGATGCCCCTCGATGACAAAGGGGCGGGCGAAGCAGCCTTCCAGCCTGGCAACGATCTTATCCAGGTCTGGTCGGCCGTTCTGGAGCGAGACCACTGCGGCGAATTCATCCCCGCCCAGCCGAGCCAGCATATCGCCGCCAAGCAACTGGTCGTTCATGCGCACGGCCACTTCCTGGAGGTATAAGTCTCCAACGTGATGGCCAAAGCGGTCATTGATCGGCTTGAACTTGTCAAGGTCGATATAGATCATTCCGAAAGTGCCGCCTGGGCCGGCCTCCTGAATTTGAAGGTCAAGGCGCTTGTGCAGCGAGAAGCGGTTGTAAATATCGGTGAGCAGATCGAACTCCGAACGGCGGCGCAGATCGGAGTAGAGGCGCCGGGTCTCGACCGCCAGCGTGGCCAGCCGCGCTCCCATCGAGAGAGCGTGAGCTTCAAAGGTCGAGGGCGGCGTCTGAGGAGGCATCGCGGCAAACAGCGCCCCCAGCGGAGGGCCGGAGCGTGCATCGACGCTGACACGGACAACGCGGAACTCGTGCCGCTCAGGGGGACAATTTCCCACCATTGGTCCATTGGCGATTTCGCACCAGCAGGGAGCCCCATCCAGGCTGAACGAGGCCAATTGCACGATCTTTTCGAGGATGCTGGCGAGCGGCTGGGATCCGTTGATGTCCTCGAGGATATGGCTGCGGCGTCGCTCCAGCTCGGCATCGGCGGCGACGCGAACCGACATCGCCCGGGCCTGGCGGTTCACCTTGCGTTCCAGGGTCCATCCCCAGCCGCCTCCCAGGGCTACAACCGCCAGCAGCAAGCCGACCAGGAGCATAAGGTTGCGAGTATTCAAAGGCGACGATCTCCGGACCACGACTACGTCATCGAAGGAACGAAGCAGGATATCGAATGCCTCACTCTCCTGGAATGGCTTGGAATTCCCGAGGATGCAAATGCCGGTAACGCGGACCCTGGAACCCACCTGCACTTGATTCACAGGAGGAAGGTTGAAGTCAGCTATTCCAGGATGGTGGTAGATGGCAGAGAACACCTGGCCATTGGCTGTGAGGACATACTCATCCTCGGAACTCTCGCGGACCTCGGTCACTACCTGACCTTCAATGGAAACCAGGTCGAAGATATGCTTGCTCGAAGCGAGTTCGCTCCAGGTCGCGGGCAAAGGAGTTATGGGGGAGTAGACCGTGCTCTGCTGAACTTCGCCGCCAGTCAGAGTCAGAAAGCCGTCACGCACGTCGGGGAAGCCGGTCACGTCGGCCTCGTCGCCGATCCGCAGGGGACTCTCGACTCGGGTCATGATCCAGAGGCTTTGCGCGCCGCTTTGAAGTACGACGGCAGAAGAGGGCTGGTAATAGGTAATGGTCCCGTGGACCCGCACTCTCTGACTGAGGTTCCTGACTCGATAGCCGGAAAGAATGTCGCTCATCCGCGTGACGGGGAGCGACCAGGGATCTGCGCCGGCGCGCGTAAGGGTCTTTATGTCCGCGAGGGAAGGAACGGCGAGCGCAATTCCGGTTTGTTGCATCTTGCCGTCGAATCGAGCCGAGGCCACGCCCGTCGCCTCGACCTCCGCATCCAGCAGCCCGCTGAGAGCACTCGGATCCCGGCTGTCGATGTACGCATTGATCAAACCCCCATCGGCAAGCAACTCCATAGCGTCGCCGCCCGCCACCATATCGGCGCTGTGTACGGACGCGCGGACTGTCACCAGCGTGGCATCGTGCTGTCCGTGGATCAATTCATCGAAGGTGGCCGCCACCGGCGCGGGCAAGTGGCCGTGATGGAGCAACGTAACGCTGGCTGCGATTACGATGGGACGGAAGCTGTCCTGTGCTTTACCGCGAACCAGAACGCGATCGCCGGGAGTCAGCTTGATATCCGCACTGGCCCACACATAGATGCCCTCGCCAGCATCTTCGACAAAGAGGGTGGTCTCACCCTCACGCCTGTAGGTCACCGTCGCGGCGAAGGCGACGCGCGGCATATGACTGGCCTCGGCATTGCTGAGGGCGTGAACAGCATGCAGAGTGGTCAGAGGGGCGTTCCCCCCAGCCCACACTGTCGAACTCGCCGCCAGAATGACCGCAAAAGCTGAGATCAGCCTCTTCATCGGATAGAATTCTGTCGAATTGGGCTACGCTCTCCCAGAGAACTTTATCGGCAGTCTGCGGCCGAGACATGAGCACTTCTATGCGAAAAATGGGCAGCGTACGCGCTTGCGATTTGCGGGGAGTGGACTGACTCTGCACAAGCCTGCGATGCGCAGCCGGTTTGCACAGAAGTGAAGATCAGAGCGTGAGCCGGAATCCGGGACGCGGCCGGCCCTGCTACGGCATCAGCTTCAGGAACGTCACGCCATAGCCGCCCATGGCCAGCGTCATTTGCGGCTGCGGAGGGACGCTTACTGCCTGGGGGCCGGCCGTTACGTCGGTGTTGGCGTCGATGGTGAGCTCGGTCGCCGAACTAAAGCTCCCCAGTTGCGAGAGATCGACGATCACGGTGCGCGGCGCGCCCGGGCCATTGTCGTCATTCGGCGAGTTGACAGCATGGTCCACCGCCATCACCACCACCGAACCATCGGTGTTGCTCGTCGCAAAAATCTCCACCGATTGCGCGTCCGCCGGCTCGCTGGTGGTCCAGGTCAATATGCTCACCGGCTGCGCGGTGCACCACGATGCCGGCTCGTCCGGAGCGCACCATGGGAAATAGCGCCCGAGATAGTAGTCCACCCAGTAACTGAGATAGGGCGACCCGGTTGCGTAGGTGACTTCCGCATACATCAGCGACATGGAGCTGGCGTCCTGCACGAAGTCCGAGTGCACGAGCATGTGCGATCCGGCCTGCGCCCATTGCGAAAACACATACGGCCGCCAGCCGGCGAAGAAGGCGCTGGTCCCCCGCGGATCCACCTCGAAGGGATTCGAACACTCACCCTGGCCGTTGCCGATGGAAAAATCCGCGTCCACGTTGTTTTCCGTCATCCACAGCACCGCGTGGCTCAGCCTGGGACTCGTCGCCACGATGTTGGCAAAGTCCCGCGCAAATTGCCCAAAGGTGTCGGGCACTGTGCCCATCGCCACCGCGTCCGTGTTTTGCCACCCGCAAACCGCGTATTGCTGCTGCGCGACCACGTCGATCTGCGCCGTCACGGCATTGAGAAACCCCGGTGCATAATTGTTCGCATCCGTCACACCGCTCAGTTCGAGCGCGACAAACTTCAGCGGCACCAGCGATCCGGCGTTTTGCATCGCCGTCACCGTGAGGTTGTAGAGGTCCGCGTATTGAGCCGGGGTCATGCCCACAAGATCCGGAATCGTGTAGATGCTCCAGTACGTGATGGGCGTGAACGGCGTGTGGACGTGCCGCACTCCGCTGTCATCCGTAAATCCCGTCGTCGTGTTGTAATACTTCACCATCTGCGCCGCGTAATTGGCAAAGTCCTGGTAGTTCTGGGGCAGGAGCACGCAATTAGGGCCAATGTCGGTGCACATCCATGGGGGACCCTCGACCAGGACCAGGTTGATGCTCTTGTCGCCGACACCGATAACCGGGTCAAGGGTCGCGTCGAGTACGGTGAAATCCCAGCTCTTGTCAGCACGCTGGGGAATGCCCAGGCTGGTCGAATAGACGCGCATGTGCTGCGGATGCAGATTGGCAAGCGTGGTCGTGGCGCTGGGCACCGACGGGAAGAACGATTGAGCCCACTCTGCTGCCTGGAACTGGGTGGACATCATCGTCTGCATCAGCCCGTCGAAACCCAGGCCGGTATTCACCACCGGGCTGACGGCGACGCTCACCGTCACCGGCGCCGACTGCACGGTGAGCGACAGGGAAGCAGTCGCCGTCGGGCCACCCTCGGTCGCGAACACACTCAATGGATAGGTTCCTGGCGCTGTGCCCGCGATCGCGCTGAAGACGATGTTCCCTGTGATCCCGCTTCCCGGCGACGTAATTACCGGCTGAACACCGCTCGGGTAGCCGGTCACCCCCACGGTCACAGGATTCGCGTCGCCGCTCGCACGCTGCACCGTAACGGTAAGCGCAGAACCGGCGCCCCCCACCGGCACTGTTGTCGCGCTCAGGGACAGAGAAATGGTAATGGGGTGGCTCACCGTGGCCGGCGCGGTTACGTTGCTGAGGCAACCGGCGGCGCCCAGCAGGGAGACCAGCGCCAGCGCGCATATCGGGGGAAACCGTGAAGGGCGAAAGCACATACTCGAACCTCGCCACTGCATTAGCCCGGAGTTTACCGGGATTATATCCGGGAAACATTCATGATGTGGCGCACCGTTGATGGACCCGTGTTACTGTACGAAGCGTTTTGTCAGTCACCGGCGAGGTTTCAGGCGTACACTCTGTCGCAACCGGAAATGCTAGTGAGAATTGCGGCTGAAAACGTCTCGATGTGAATTTGTAACGCGGTTGCGAAGGATTTCCTGTTCCATCCCACTTATGGAGGCTGTTATGCGCATCGGTGCAATTTCTCTCGCCGGTTTGGCGTTTTGTACCGGGTTCCTGACGTGCGGGAGCCGGGCTCAAACACCTGCGGACGTGCCTCATCTCGCAAAGCAGGGCGATGCAACGCAACTGATTGTGGAAGGAAAACCATTCCTCATCCTGGCCGGAGAATTGACCAACAATGCCGCCACGGCTCTGGAACCTATGGAGCCGATCTGGCCCAAACTCGTGAACAGCAACCTGAACACCGTCCTCGTGGGCGTCTCGTGGGCTCAGTTCGAGCCGGAAGAGGGCAAGTTTAATTACAACCTGGTCGATGGAGTCATCGCCAGGGCGCGCGAGAATCACCTGCATATCGTTTTCCTTTGGTTTGGCTGCTGGAAGAATGGGACGTCCAGTTATCCGCCCTACTGGGTCAAGAAGGATTATGAACGTTTTCCCCGGATTCGGATCGGGGAGGGGAAGACTGTCTCCATTTCCGGCCCTGTCGAAGTGTTGAGCACTTTGAGTGACGCGACGCGCGATGCCGACGCTCGGGCCTTCGCGGCCCTTATGGGACATATCAAGGAAGTGGACGGCGCACAACACACAGTAGTCATGATGCAGGTGGAAAACGAAGTTGGTGTTCTGCGCGATACTCGCGACCGCTCTCCGGCTGCCAACCGCGCCTTCGCCGGACCGGTGCCTGCCGAGTTGATGAACTACCTGCAGTCCCACAGAGATACTTTGATTCCCGAACTTCGCGATTTGTGGGCGGCCAACGGCTACAGGAAGTCGGGTACGTGGGAAGAGGTTTTTGGTCCCGGCAAGTCCGCATCGCTCGAGATTCCCATCCAGACCACGGCCTCGCTTCTCGGTCCACTGGAGCATGAAAACAGCTGGCAGAAGCTTCATTGGCCGTCCGATGAGATCTTCATGGCGTGGAATTACGCACGCTTTATCGAGAAGGTCGTCCAGGCGGGAAAGGCTGCCTACGACATTCCGATGTATGTGAACGCATGGCTGCAACAACCCAACCATGCATGGCCTGGTACCTATCCGAGCGGCGGCCCGTTGCCCCAGGTTCATGACATCTGGCGGGCCGCCGCACCGGATGTCGACATCCTCGCTCCCGATCTTTACCTCGAATACTTCGACAGCGTGTGCGAGCGCTTCATTCGCAACGGCAACCCGCTTTTCATTCCTGAAACCAGCACCAATCCCGCGAATGTCCTTGTGGCTGTCGGAAAGTACAACACCATCGGCTTCTCTCCCTTCGGCATCGACGGAAACAGGCCGATTCCGCCTGAGCTTGCCGCCACGTACAGCCTTCTCAACCAGATCTCGCCCATGGTTCTGGCTCACCAGGGAACGGACTCGATCACGGCCGTGCGGCTCCGCCAGGGCGATCCACCGAAGCACGTCAAGCTGGGTAACTACACGCTAACTCTGACCTACACGGGCGCCACCACCCACATAGCTCCACAGCCAAAGGGCGAGGTCGCTCCGTCGCAGCTTCCCGGCGCATCGCAAGCCGCCCAGGAGCCGCCGCTCGAAGCAGCTGCCATCCTCATCTCGACAGGTCCGGACGAGTATTACTTCGTCGGTGGCGGCATGCGGATCGATTTCACGGCAAACACGCCGGGGCCACAGAATGTCGGGCTGGGCGACGTCCAGCAGGGTAACTTCGTCGATGGAAAGTGGGTCGTTACTCGTCAAATCGCAGGCGATGACGACGCGCAGGGAGAGATTCTGGTCTTGCGGCCATACACGATCCTGCGCGTCACGCTGTACCGCTTTCCGTAACAGTTCGGGTGTGTCGAGTCCCCGGTATAATGGGGGTCGAAGCGGGAGTAGCTCAATGGTAGAGTAGCGGCTTCCCAAGCCGTTGGTTGCGGGTTCGATCCCCGTCTCCCGCTCCAGTCCTTTCGCGCAGTCCTGACCGCTGATCAGAACACGCGCAACAACATCAGCACCACGACGATGAGCAGAATCAGGCCCAGACCTCCGCTCGGGTAGTAGCCCCAGCTGCGGCTGTGGGGCCATGCGGGAAAAGCTCCGATCAACATCAGAATCAGGATAATCAGCAGAATCGTAATCATGGTTGCCCTCGTGAGCGCGGGAGTCTGTCATCGCTCCCTTGCCTTAATCCTGGATGCGCAGCAGTCGCGGCGAAGATGCCCGCGCAAAGGATTATGAAGCAGGCAACCCGGCGCGATGTCGCGCTCGGCGAAAAACGCGCAGCATCATGGCCGGTGTCAGCTTGCCGGTATTGGTGTTCTGCAGCGACGGGTGATAGCTGGCGAGCAGCCACCGCTCTTCGGAAGTTTGCCCGTCGGGGATCCGATACTCGACATCGTGGCCGAAGACCAGCTCGCCGCGCCGCTCGATCTGCCCGGTTCGTAATAAGTGCGCGACGACCCCGTCGAAGGCGATCTTGCCGAGGCAGACGATGACGCGCAATTGGTCGAGCGCGGCAATCTCCTCGTTGAGGTACGGCGCACAGTTGGCGAGCTCTTCGGGCAGCGGCTTGTTGCCGGGCGGCGCGCAACGAACCACCGCGGTGATCCATGCATCGTGCAGAACCATGCCGTCGTCGCGGTGCGTTGCCGAAGGTTGCGAGGCGAAGCCGGCCTTGTGCAGCAGTGGATAGAGAAAATCTCCAGACCCGTCGCCGGTGAAGGGGCGGCCGGTGCGGTTCGAACCATGGGCTCCGGGGGCGAGTCCGACGAACAGGACGCGGGCCAGCGGATCGCCGAAAGAGGGAACGGGCCGGCCCCAGTAGTCGGAATTGAGATACGCTCGCCGCTTCTTTTCGGCGACCGTGGTGCAGTGGGCGCGCAGGCGGGGGCAGCTGTTGCAGTCGACGATGCGGTGGTTGAGGAGCTCGAGCGCCTGGGTGCCGGGCGAGGGCGCTGCTGTGAATGCGGGCACAAGTGCGATTGTAGAGGTGCGAGCCTGGCAAAATTCGGGCGTAGAATGGGTGGGCTTCAGAAAGCGTTTACGCGCGGGGCGTTTCAGCGATCGGTTTTGCTCGACCAGCGATGTGATTCGCTCGATCTGTGCCACGCGACTCGTTCCACCAGATCCATCCACTTGATTCCGGGAGATGAAATCCATGTCGATTCGCAATCCTTTCATTGTTGCGCCTCTGATTCTTGCCGGCATTGCTCTGATGGCAGGCTGCGGCAAGTCGCCCGCACCCGCACCGGCGGCCAGCCAGCCGGCACCGGCGCCGATTCCGCAGATCGGCGGAGAGCCCGTGGTGAAAATCACGCGCCCGGGGACCAGCAACGGGCAGCAGATGGAGTTCCTCTCGGTCACGGTGCTGCCGGGGCGCGGGATGAACGTCTTCCAGATCACGGCGAACGTGCCGGGCAAGGGGGAAATTCCGATTTTGGCCTCGCCGACGCTGGAAGAGGCGGCGGCGAAACTGAACGGCGGGCCAGCCGACGACAATGGCAACGCGAGCTTCAGCTTCGGCGGCGCGTTCCTTGCGCCTTATCCGAACCGGATCGTCGGGCCACTTTCGGCGGACGGTAAAACCATTACGACGAAGTGGCACGGCAAGACGATTACGCTGCCGGCCAACTGGCACAACAGCGACGACCCAACCAAGAACAAGCACGCCATGCACGGGCTGATCCTCGCGTCGCAGACCGAGAACGTGCAGACGCAGCCGATCGCCGACGGCCAAAGCGTGACCGGAATCATTCACGCCGGCGACTTCGGCGGGCACTGGCTTTCGCAGACCGACCTCAGCTTTGTCATCACGCTCACCGGCTCGGCTGTCGACGCCACCATCGTGGCGAAGAACGTGGGCAAGGAACCGGAGCCGATGGCGATCGGGTGGCATCCTTACTTCGCGATCCCGAGCGGCGACCGCAAGCAGGCGCTGCTGCACATTCCCGGCCAGAAGGTGGCGGCGATCAACAATTACCAGGACGTTTTCCCGACCGGGGACCTGCAGGCGGTGAAGGGAACCAAGTACGACTTCAGCGCTGCGCAGGGCAAGGCGCTGGACGACATTTATCTCGACGACAACTGGTCCACCCTGACGCGCACTAACGGCGCGGTGGATGTGACGCTGGCCGATCCGGCGAGCAGTTATGGCGTGCATATTCTCGGCCTGTCGCCTGAGATTCGCACGGTGCAGGTGTACGCGCCGCCGACAAAGCAGTTCACGGCCATCGAGGAGCAGTTTAATTTCGGCGATCCATTCGGGAAGGAATGGGGCAGCATGAACACGGGCATGGTTACGCTCGAGCCGGGCAAGTCGGTGGAATGGCACTGCCGGATGGGGCTGTTTACGCCTGGCAAGTAGTGGTCTGAGTCTGGAGTTCAGGGCGCGTTTCGTTCGCCGCAAACGCTGCTGGCGAAGTAGCGGGTTTGGGCCTGGTCGAAGGAGAGGATGGGGAGCGGCTTCAGGCGGCTCCCTTTACTTCTTGTGGGCGATATTTGGGTGGGGTTTTTCCTGATGTCGCGGCACTGGCGGGGTTTCTCGAGGGGATTTTGCGGCCGGCGTTCGGTTTGGGGTTGGGCGGCTGTGGCAGCGGCGGCGGATTCTGACATGAGGTGGTTCCTCCTATATGGGAGCCGGGAGATCGGAGTCGGTAGCTTGGAGCTTTTGGGATTCGGTTTGGAAAAAAAATGGGCCCGCCCCACCACGAGGCGGACCCGAACCGAAAGGAAACCCGAATGCCGGAGGAAAAGGAAAAGCTCCGCTGGTTAGGCGGAGCTTTTTTTCTTTTTCTACTCTTAAGTTCAGAATACCAGACTGGAAGAATAAAACTGCCAAATATCTTTGGGCTAGATGGCGTGTAAGTGGTTATAAGTCAGGGGTCATTACTTTGGAGTTTTGGACTGGCTCTTGACAAGTTTTCCACATTTGGGGGAACAGAGATCACGATTGCGATCAAAAGACGGCGCCGAAACTCAAGCTGAGGGCCATCGCGGTTAGGGGGCCTGGCCGGTTTTGTTGTCGGCGCCGGCGGTGGCGATGGGGAGCGCGGGCGTGGCTACACCCAGGAATCGAGTGATGCTGTTGTTGTTCGTGCTCGCGACCCAGACGCTGCCGCCGAGATCGACGGCGATGCCTGCGGGGCTGGAGAGCGAGGAGTCGGTGAAGCCGGAGGAGGGCGTTTTCGCAGTGGGGTTCGCGTTGGAGAACTCGCTGATGGAGTTGTTGCCGGAGTTGGCGGTCCAGACCTGGCTGGCTCCGTCGATGGCCAGGGCCTTCGGAGTACTGAGGCCGCCGACGCCGACGGCCTGGAACTTCTGCGACCCGAGCTGGTTGGATTCGGCGAGCGCGACGCTGCCTGTTCCGGCGGTCCAGACGTTGCCGGTGGAGTCGATGGCGACGGCGGTGTTGAGTCCGGCGTAGGCGGAGGAGCTAATGACTGCGCCGTTGCCTGCGAGTTCACTCGTAGCGCTGCTGCCATCGGCGATCCAGACGCTTTCGCCGCTGACGGTGAGTGGTTTGGACGAGGTGCCTGGGGCGTAGCCGTTGCCGCCGGTGGGCGTGAAGTCGGCGGCGATGGTGTAGCCGCCGGAGGGAAGGATATCGGTGTCGATGACAGCGGCGGGCGAGCCTGCGCCGAGTGCCGCGGTGTAGGCAAAGGTGCCGGTGGCGTTGGCTCCCGCAGTCATCTCGCCGGCGAAGGTGGTGCCGCTGATGATGGTTGCGATGGGCGCCCAGGCGATGGTGGGAGCGGTGGCGGGATTGACGGTCTCGATCGCATTGCCGGAACTACCGTGGAAGTAGGGCGAGGCGTCGGCGAAGGTAGTTCCGCCGTAGGTGGCGGTGACCGTGGGCGAGCCGGCGGGCAGCGCATAGGTGGTGCAGGAGGCCTGGCGGCTGGCCAGGGCGGAGGGGGCGCAGCCGGTATTGGCGCTCCAGGAGACGTTGCCGGAGAGACCCTGGCCGACGGTGGAGCTGACAGTGGCGGTGAAGGTCTGGCTGGTGTTGGCGCCGAAGGCGCTCGAGGGTCCGGTGACACCGGTGGTGGTGAGGACGCCGTTCCAGTTCTGGATAAGGTTATAGACGTTGACGGTACCGAGGCCGGTGGCGTAGTCCCAGCCGGTGCTGGTGGGGTAGGCGTCCTCGAATGTGGAATCGGACAGGGAGAGAGCGCCGTACGTCGTGGTGCTGGTGTCTTCGCCGATGCAGTTGAGAGTGCTGAAGCAGGGGATATCGTTGTCGCCGAGGGTGACGTCGTAGAAGATGCAGGCGCTGGATGTGCCGGTGCCGAGTGAAGAATCGCAGACGCTGGAGCCCGCGGAGCCGTACTCGGTAGTGCCCAGGGCGTAGAAGATGGGGTTGGGATTGCCCTGTGCGGCTCCCTGCTGCTGATTGATGAGGGCCTGGATGCCGGCCATGATGGGTGCAGCGTAGGAAGTGCCGCCGCCCGACGTCTTCAGCACATCGGCAGTAATCGTGGTGCTGCACGGGGCTCCGTTTTCGGCGGTGTCGGACATGCAATAGACGTAGTAATGGTTCCAGAGGCCGGTGGCGGCGAAGAGCGAGACATCGGGAAGATAGCGGGGGTTGGCGGAGGTGCCGCTGGTGGGCGGGGTGGTGGGAACGCCGAAGGCTCCCTGCCAGTTCGGCTGCGTGGAAACAATGCTGGAGCCGCCGCTGCCAGCTTCAGCTTTGAGGTGGGTTAGCCCGTCGGTCGTGTTGCAGTACCCGGTGGCGCCGTAACTCTGTGCATATCCCTTATAGGTATCCAGAAGCCGGCCGGCGCAGGACGCATTCCATGGAGTTTCGGGGATATAGGAGAGCGCTGAGCCCAGGGCCGCTGAGTTGGAAGGGGACCAGTAAGTGGAGAGGGGCGCGCCACCGGTGCGGGCGGTGTAGGTATCGCTGAAATCGGTGCCGCCCACGGCCACGTTATAGGGAGTGGAAGCGTGGCCGTTGACCGCGATGCCGTTGACTGCGTATTTTGCATTGCGGTCGCACGCCGCCCCACCCTGATCGCCTGCGGAAACGAAAACCGAAACACCCTCGGTGGCTGCCTGTTGAAAGGTGGTGACGAAGGCCTGGGTTTGAGTCGCACCCATGTTCGCTTCGCACTCACCGTAGCTCATGCTGATGATGTTCGGAGGGGTGGTTTCATTCACCAGATTCTCGACGGCCAGAAACTCTCCGGGGTTGGTGGCGCCTGTGCAGGAGGCCAGCACAATGGCGGCGTTGGGGGCCGCGGCGGAGGCCCATTCGGCGTCCAGCGCGGCTTCGCCCTCATCGCCATTTTCTCCCGGGTCCGAGCAGGGGATGGTGCCGGTGGGATGGATCTGAGTGAAGGATCCGGATGTGTAGCTGCTGAGGCCAAACTCGCTGCGAAAGGTGGTGAAATCGCTTGCGTTCAGGATGTCGGTGTCTTCCACGACTGCGACCGTCTGGCCGGTTCCGGTGTAGCCCGCGGTGAAGGCCGGATTGAGGTTGTAGATGGTAGCCAGGTCCGGAGGCGCGATGAGGTACAAGGTCGTGCCGTTGTCGTCAAAGGTGAACTCGGCGCGGGGTCTCATCATGTTGTGAGGCATGAAATTGTGGAGGGAGGTGACGCCTCTGACGAGGGGGGCGAGAGCCGCAGGGATCTGCGGGTCGGTCATGTTGGCGAAGTGCGTTTCGCCTTCGGCCTGCTCCTCCACCTGGAGGTAGTGGATGTCGGTGTGGAAGGCCTGGCGCACGAGGCCGGCATTACCGGAGAAGCTGATGACCATGCCGCTGGGGAGCGTGCCGTCGACGGTGAAGCCGCTGGACTGGAGCCAGCCGGTGACGCGTTCGATGTCGGCTTGCGCGGGGCCGAATTGCGCGCCAAATTGCGCGGCGGTGAGCCATTTGTGGTAGACGGGGGAGCCGGGGCGGCCCATGTTGTCGATGAGTTTTTCAAGCTGGGCTTCGAGTTCGGGAGGACGTTGGAGGACAAGCTGCATGTGCTCGAGAGGCATGGAGTCCGGGACGAGGCCACGGTCGTTCTTCGCGATGGCCTCGGGGCGCGTGTTGCCTTCGAGCACGATGAGCTTCTTTTCATCGATGGGCTGGGTGATGAGCGGGCGGGCCGCTTGGCCTCCGGTGTAGGGCTGCTGCGGGTGCGCCGGCGGCGCGGCGAGTGTCGCGAGGGCGAGGGCTGTTGTGAGCGCGAGGCGGGCGGGGATCGGGAAGGGATTCGCGGGGCCGGTGATCGTGCTCATGGGACAGCTCCAATCGTGATTCCAGCTGCGTGGGTCGAAACTGCTTTTGGGGGGCCCGGGGAGGCGGAGTTTATACCGGTACGGCAGTGAGTTGGGATCTTCGTGGTTGCAATACGGGGGAAAGGTGTCCGAGTATACAAAGATTTGCGCTGCAGTGTCAGTGAAATTTTTGCGAGAACTGGCTACCCGCTGCAGGCGGCGGGCCACAGGCTTACTTCGCGACTTTGGCCTGCCCGACCTGGTTGGCGGTGGCGGAGTAGAGGTGGCAGTCGCCGGTAGTTTCTTTGAAGCGGAAGTAAGGATGCAGGAAGAGGGCGGCGCGGGCATCGCCTGAGCCTTCGGCGAGGTCGGTGAGCCAGACGCCGTCGGGCTGCTGGTGATCGTGGATGTGGATCCAGAAACCCTTGTGGAGATTGGCGAGCACGCCGCCGGCGATCTTGAGGTCCTGGGTGGATTTCATGTCGATGTCGATGGGCTCGCCGCTTTGTTCGTCGAGGGAGATTTTGCCCTGCATGACCTGGGCGAATCGCTGGTTGAGATTTTTAGCCGGGAATTTGGGATTGGGCACAACGTCGTAGAAGAGGACGCTGCGTCCGTCGACCTGCTCGCGGTGGCCGTTGGTGAGGCTCATCGCGGCAAGCATCTGCTGGACCTCGTGAGTCTCTTTGTCGGTTTCCTTTTTGGCGGTGGCCTGGTCGCTGTACTTGAGCGTCTTCTTCATCACCCGGTCGTCTTCTTTTTTGGTCTGGTCGGGATTGAGATCTTTGCCGTCTTTGGCGAGGGTGCGGTCGATCTCGACGCCGTTGACGTAGAACTGCTCCTTGACCTCGGTCTCATTTTTTTTGACGTGGCCTTTGCCGTCGAGTTCGGCGGTGTCGTCGGCGACCCGGCACTCGTAGCGCTCCTGCTCGGCGGCGAGTTTGGTTTCGTTGGCGATGGCGCGCTGCAGCAGGTCGGCGGGGTTGGGCAGCGGCGCGTTGGGCAGGACCGCGTTGTTTTGGGGCGCGGTTTGTGCGGGGGCGATGGCTGCGATCATGAGCAGGGAAGCCGGGAGGATCCGGGTCAGAATCCTGATCGGGCTCGCAATTGGGCTCGCGGTCATGGGCGTGTTACGCGGGGTTGGACGCACGGCGCCAGGAGAAGTCGCGGGATTAGTCCTGGCGGAGGGCTTTCAGGGGGTCGATGGCCGTGGCGCGGCGCGCGGGGATGTAGCAGGCGAGGAGAGTGAGAGCGGCGAGCAGGAGCGGCGCGCCGATGAGGAGGCGAGGGTCGTCGACGCCGATGGCGAAAGCGTCGGAGAAGGCGGTGGTGATGGCGGAGACGGCTTTGGCGAGGGCGACGGAGCCGAGGAATCCTACGACCGAGCCGATGGCGACGAGCCAGACGCCTTCGCGGAGGACGAGGCCGAGGACCTGGCTGCGGCGCGCGCCGAGGGCCATGCGGATGCCGATTTCTTTGCGGCGCTGGGCGACAGCGTAGCCGGTGATGCCGGCCAACCCCACCGCCGAGAGAACCAACCCAAACAGTCCGACGCTGCCAAAGGTGCGGAGAGCCGTGCGCATTTCGCCGCGGATGAGCTCGAGGTATTCGCTGAGGGTTTGGACGTTGAAAAGGGTCAGATTGGGATCGATGGAAGCGACGACGCTGCGCACGCCACCGATGGCGTCCTCGGCGGCGTGGCCGCGGGCAACGATGACGATGCCGCCGCTGGGAGGCTGGGCGAATTCATGGCGGGTGAGGGGAAGCCAGGCGACGGCCTGGGTCATGCCGCTGGCGTCTTTGATGTCGGGGACGACGCCGACAATTTCCCATGTCCGGCGGTCGCCGCGGACGTGCCTGCCAATGGCATTGCCGCTGCCGAACAGGGCGCGGGCCGCTTTTTGACTGAGCATCAGCGGCATGGGTGGCAGCGCGGCGCCGGTGGCGGGGCCGCCGTCGAGGCGCTGATCGCGGTCGTCGAATTCACGGCCCGCGAGGATGGGCTGGTTGAGGACGGCGAAGAAGCCTGCGCCGACGGTCTGCTTGAAAACGCCTTTTTGCACTGGCGTAGCGGCGTGCGCATCGTCGACGGTGAGCTGGAAATTGTCGTCGTCGCCGGGCAGATAAGGGGGCTGTGCGGCGAGCGCGAAGCTGGTGACGGCGGGTGTACCGCGGAGGCGATCGGGCAGGCGCTCAAAGAAGGCCTGCGACTGCGCTGGAGTGTAACCGTCGCGTACTGGATCGACGAAGAGAAAGGCCATGGTCCTGGGGTTGAAGTTGGTCTGGATGGTGTTGCTCTTCATGATCCCGAGGACGAGGTATCCGGTGACGAGCAGGAGCAGCAGTGAGCCGGCGACTTGTGCGCCCATGGCAAGGTTGCGGAGTCCGAAACGCTTGTGGCCGGAGAGCTGGAGGGCCGCGCCTTCCTTGAGTGCAGGGGCGACATCGGTTTTGGTGGCGTGGAGCGCGGGGAAGATGCTGAATCCGATGCCGCTGAGAACGGCGACGACGAAGGCGAACAGGACGGTGTGCCAGTCAACGGAGCGCTCCGGGCCGAGAGGCGAACCGGCGGGCTGGCGGGTGTGTGCGGTCCAGACGGTCAGGCCCCAGGCCAGGACGAATCCGGCAGCACCTCCGAGCAGAGAGAGCAGGATGCCTTCGGTGATCATTTGCCGGACGAGACGGAAGCGGCTGGCGCCGACGCCGAGGCGGATGGCTAGTTCTTTGCGGCGGCCCGCGCCCCGAGCCAGCGCCATGGTGGCGAGATTCAGGCAAGCGATGGCGACGACGATGATCATGAGGAAGGCGTAGAAGCCGATAATTTTTGGGCGGACTTCACGGGGGAGCGGTACCCGCGTGCCGGCGCCCATCAGGACGAGGCGTTTGGCTTTGTCGGTCTGCGACGGGGCGAAGGGATCGTCTTTGTCGAGGCGGCGGGTGATGCCGTCGAGCGCGGACTCAGCGGCGTCGATGGAGATGCCGGGGGCGAGGCGCATCAGGAGCTGGAAGTCTTTGGCGGTGGGGTCGCGCAGGACGTCGTTGGCGAGCTCGGGCGCGAGGGTGGCGGGGACGGTGGTGGGGACGAAGATCTCCGAGGGATTGGGACTGAGGGCGCCGTCGAATTTAGGCGGCGTGATGCCGACGATGGTGGCGTTTTGTCCGTTAAGGCGAACGGCCTGGCCGATGACGTCGGGGTCGGCGCTGAAGTGGCCGCGCCAGTAGCGATCGCTGATGACGACAGCGGGGACGTTGCCGGTCCTGTCGAGGTCGGCGCTGAGGAGGCGGCCGCGCTCGGGCGCCATGCCGAGGATAGTGAAGTAGTCCGGTGAGACGAGCTGGCCGTAAATGCGATCCGGCTTTGCGGTCTGGCCGGGGAGCGCGACGTTGAACTCGATGCCGGGCATGACGGCGGCGACTCCGGTGAAGAGGTCCTTCTGCTCGCGGTAGTGCTCGATGTACGGGAACGAGACGGCGGTTTCCGCTGTAACGAGCTGGTTGGGGCTGGTGACTCCGGGCAGAGGGCGGGTCAGCAGGGCCAGGGCCGTGGTGTAGAGGTTGGTGGAGAGACCGATGCCGAGTCCCATGGAGACAATGCCGACCACCGCGAAGCCTGGCGACTTGAGAAGGGTGCGCACAGCGTAGGGCAGGTCGAAACGAATCTCGTTGAGGTACTCGATGGGGAGACGGAAGAGCAGGTCGAGCAGGAGGCGGAGCAGACCGAGAATGCCGTGGCGGCGGGCGATTTCGGCGATGGCGTCTTCCCCGGCCTGGAGCATTTCGTCACCGTAGGCGAGCTTGAATTCATGCGGGAAGGCGGAGGCCAGCCGCTGGTAGATCGGCCATGCGAAGTTCATTCGGTCACCATCGCGCGCTTGGTTTGAATAGCTCGGACGAGATCCTGAAGGCGCTCGCATTCGGCGTCGAGGACCTGGCGGCCGAGCGGCGTAAGGCGGTAATAACGACGGCGGGCGTCATCGAGTTCGGGGGCGGGGCGGTCGTGGGACTCCTCGATGAGGTCGGCTTCGATGAGGCGCTTGAGGGATCCGTAGAGGGTGGCAGGCCAGAGGCGGACCTGGCCGGTGGTGCGCTGGAGGACTTCCTGCATGATGCCGTAGCCGTGCTGCTCCTCACCGGCGAGGGAGAGAAGGATATGAAACCACTGGGGTTTCAGGGGGAGGAAGGAGCGGAGATGGGCCGGATGTGGCATAGATGATATCTATATCGCGTAGTATATATATTTGTCAAGACCAGGTGACGCGATACTCGATGGAGCCGAGGTCCTGCGGTCCCGTGAGAGATGGGCGGGTTCGGACATCCAGGAGACGGTATCGCGGGATTAGTGGCCGAGGGAGAAGGTGACGTCGATCTGCGTCTTCACTACCACGGGCTCACCCTTTAGCAGATAAGGTTTGTAGCGCCACGTACTGACGGCTTCGGGGAGTCGCGCAGTGAGCGAATCCCGCCGGCGCGGCGGAATTTACAGCGCGCTGAGTTTGGCTTCGATATCGGCGAGGGCGGCTTCGAGGGCTTTGCGGCGGATGGGGCTGGAGGTGCGCTCGTCGAGAATGCGGTCGCGCTGGAGTTCGAGAGCCTGGCGCTGCAGGCTGCGGGTGGCGGTTGCCGCGTCTACGGCATCCTGACCGGTTTTGGCTTTGGGCGCCGGCTTGTTCGAAGAACGCTGCTCGACTTGCTCTTCCACGGATTTGCTTTCCCATCCTCTGGCCATGGTTCTATGGTACGCGCTGCGGGGGAACAGGGAGTAGGGATTAGGGATTAGAGAACCGGCGCGCTCGGCGCGTAGCCTACACACAGCGTTCCGCGTTCCATGTTCGGTAACGGTGCTCGACCAGCCCACTCAAGCCAACGACGGGCTTGAATGGGGCCCCCCCGCGTTCAGGAAGAGGAGGTCGGACTGGATGCAGTGGCCTGCGGCGTCGTACGAGGGGTTGTAGATGCCGGCGAGGTCGAAGCCGTGTTCGGCGAGCAGGGCGATAACGTCGGGGGCGAGTCTTTGGCCGGCGTAGAGCTCGACGAAGGAGCATTCGCAATAGATCCACTGAAAGCGGGGCAGCAGAGAAAGGCAGCCGAGGAGAGCATCGTACTCGAACCCCTGGACATCGAGCTTGAGCAGGGCGGGGGGGACGATGTCGGTGGGCTGGAGATAGTTCGTCAGCGGTGCGATGGGGACCGCGGTGGTGGCGATTTCGGCGGTGCCGGGAAAGAATTTCGACTGTGCGGCGATGGGAAGGAGCGAGGAGGAGTCGTCGCGCGCGGAGATGTGCATGGTACGGGTTTCGGCCGCGGGGCCGATGGCGGAGGAGTGGAGCGTGACCTGGGCATCGCTCGCGAAGAGGCGACGAAAGGCGGCGGCCGGTCCTGGGAGTGGCTCGAAGGACATGACGCGTGCGCGGGGCGCCCAGTGACGCGCGGCGAGAGCGAACTGTCCGCGGTTCGCCCCGATGTCGACGATGGTGGCGAGCGGGCGGGAGAGCACGGAGCGGTGCTCGACGCCGGCGAGGACGCGATGCCGCAGGGCGGCGCGCGCGAAGGTGGCGGAGCGAAGGATGTGGGCGATTTTGGCGAAGGTGGGCACGCGCAGGGGCTTCCTGAAGGACGGTTCTTTGAGATCGATCTTTATTGAAACAGAGGGCGGTCCTTCGTGCGGCGGAATGTGGCGCGGCTGGTGTCCGGAGTGTGACGAGGAATGTACGCAGGATGGACACGCCATGAGAGAGGATCATGGAGGGAGGAGTGGAGACCGATGAAGGCCTGGAGAATTCCTGCGTTTGGAATTGAGCATCTGGAGATGGTGACGGCGCCCGACCCTGTGCCGCAGCGGGGCGAGGTGTTGGTGCGGGTGCATGCGGTGTCGTGGAATTATCGCGACCTGATGGTAACCGAGGGGAAGTACAACCCGAAGATGAAGCTGCCGCGGATTCCCTGCTCGGATGGCGCAGGCGAAGTGGTGGCGGTGGGCGAGGGCGTCACGCGCGTGCGTGCGGGCGATCGCGTGTGCGGCATCTTCATGCAGAACTGGATCGAGGGCGATCCGGACGCTGCGAAGATTCGCGGCGCGCTGGGCGGCGACATCGACGGGATGCTGCGCGAATTTGTTGTGCTGCACGAAAGGGGAGTGGTGCATTTTCCCGTTCATCTTTCATGGGAAGAGGCTGCGACGCTGCCATGCGCCGGGGTAACCGCGTGGAATGCGCTGGTACGTGCCGGAGGTATCAAAGCAGGCGACACGGTGGTAATCCTGGGCACCGGCGGAGTGTCGATTTTTGCACTGCAGTTCGCGAAAATGATGGGCGCACGCGTGCTGGGAACGTCGAGCAGCGACGCAAAACTGGAGCGCGCGAAGGGGCTGGGACTGGACGCCGGCATCAATTATCGCCTGCAACCCGCGTGGGATGAGTGGGTGATGGAGCAAACGGGCGGAAAGGGCGCGGAGCTTGTGGTGGAAGTAGGTGGAGCGGGAACGCTTCCGCGTTCGTTGCGGTCGGCAAGGATTGGCGGGGTGGTGGCGCAGATTGGTGTCCTGAGCCAGAGCGGGGAGGGTATCGAAGTACAGTTACTGTTGCATAGACAGGTTCATCTTTGTGGGATTTATGTGGGATCGAGAGCGGATTTTGAGATGATGAACCGAGCAGTCAGCCAACACAAACTGAAACCCGTGGTGGATGAGGTGTTTAGGTTCGAGGATGCACCTCAGGCGCTGCGGCGGATGGAATCCGGGGCGCATTTCGGGAAATTAGTTACTTCCGTGATGCACTGAATTTCTTTGTTGCAGGGGCGACATTTTGCCTCAAGATGCATCTGAAGAACTACCGTTGCGAGACATAAGAAAGGAGCACCCCCATGAAGTTCCTGATGGCCTGCCTGCAAGCGGTTCTCGATTTCTTTTCACAGATTCTCTTTGGATGCACCCATGCGAGAGTGACGCGGCCGTTCACCCTGGACGCGCAGACCTATGAGGTTTGCCTGGATTGCGGGAAACAGATTTACTACTCTCCGACGGAAATGCGGCGCTTAACGCCGTGGGAGATCCGGCGGATGAAAGCAGCCCGAGCCGGCGAGGTGAAGGTGATTCCGATCAATGCGCCCCTGCACGTGGGGCAGCGCGAGCGGAAGCCGAACGTCGCAGCCTAAGTTTCTCCTTGTAGTGCGGTTCTATTTGAGGGAGCGTTGCGACGCTCCCTTTTCAATTTTGCGGGTGAAGCACTTTTGTACGGAGATTCACTTTTGGGGGAGAGCCGCGGGTGGCGGCGGAGCGATAAGATAGACGCTGGCTTCTTGTCTCATGGGTCGTATTTTCACAAGCCGTTGGCTGCTGGCGTTGCTGTGCGTGGCGGTGGCCGGGTGCGGGAGCATCGACTATGCGGCGCAGGCCGGTGATGGGAGTTTCGCGCTCAACGCAACGAGCCTGACGGTAGGGACCAACGGACAGATTGCGCTGCATGCGGTGCTGGCTTCCGGCGATGCGGCCCCCGTGACGTGGCGGATCGCGTCGGGGACGAACGCGGGGCCGCTGGGACAGGGGCACCTGGACGCGGACGGGATTTACACCGCGCCGGGATCGCTTTCGGCCGACAGCATTGCGGTGCGGGTGGAAGCGGCGCTCCAGAATCATCCGCAGAGCACGGCTTCGCTGACGATTACGGTGGATCCTGGATTTGTGCAGCCGCTGCTGCCGCAGAATGTGGCGCTGACGCCGGGCGCGACGGCGGATGTGACGGCGCAGATCGCGGAAGTGGATGCGGGGAATGTGAAGTGGTGGCTGGCGAGCTCGCCGACGGGCGAGGAGGGCGCGGCGTCGGGAGCGCTCGGGTCGCTGAGCAGCTCGGAGTGCCAGCGGAGCTCGGATCATTACACGACCTGCACGGTTACGTATGCGGCTCCGGCGTCGGTTCCCTCGGGTGCGGTGTATGTGGTGGCGGCGGTGAACAGGAGCCGCGTGACATCGCCGCTGCGGGTGCTGGTGAACGGGCAGGGAATTGTATCGAATCCTGTTACAAATCAGGCCATCCAGACGGGCGCGGCGGTGCTGGGAGCTTCGGGCGGAAACGACGGAGACTTCGACACCTGGGCCGGAAAGAACGGCGAGTCGTTCGTGGCGGACTGCTGCGGCGGGACGCTGGGCGCGCTGGTCGAAGACGACGAGAAGAACCAATACATCCTGAGCAACAACCACGTGCTGGCGGAGAGCGATCAGGGACATGTGGGGGACACCATCGATCAGCCGGGGCTGATCGACGGGGCGTGCACGCCGCTGAGCCAGCCGGGATCGACGCTGAAGCCGGTGGGGACGCTGGAGTATTTTGCGCCGCTCCGATCGCAGCAGACGAATGTGGACGCGGCGCTGGCGCTGGCGACGCCGGGCGCGGTCGATTCTTCGGGCGCGATTTTGGGGTTGGGAACGCCGGGGCGCGATGGAACGCTGGGGGCGGGAGCGCCGATGGCCGGTCGAGGCGAGGCGCTGAATGCTTCGAACCTGGGGATGAATGTGGTGAAGAGCGGGCGGACGACGGGGCTGACCTGCTCCAACGTCGATGCGGTGGCGTTGACGGTGAAGGTGGACTATTACAAGGATTGCGCGGAGACGCAACCGTACACCACGAAGACGTTTGAGAATCAGATTGGGATTGGCGGGACGCACTTCACCGACAGCGGAGATTCGGGCGCGCTGGTATTGGACGCGAGCAACGCGCAGGCGGTGGGGCTGTATTTTGCGGGTGGTACCGATGGCGACGGCAATGGGCTGAGCGTGGTGAATCCCATCGGCGACGTGCTGCGCGAACTTGGCACGGAGGCGGGAAGCCAGCTGAATTTGGTGGGGACGAACACGCCGCACTCGGTGGCGTGTTTGCGGTACGATCCCGCGGTTCCGGAGTCGGCGCCTTATGTTGGGCCGACGGCGCTGGTGCGGGCGCAGACGATCGCGGAGCGCGCGGCGGACACGCTGCGGGGCGCGGGAATTCTGGGGACGGCGGCGGGGCGAAGTTTGGATTTGCCAGGCGATGCGGCGGTGGTGGTGTATGTGGATCGTGTGGGGGCAACTGTGCCGGCGATGATTGGCGGGCTGAGAACGCAGGTGGTGGTGACGGATGCGGTGTCCGTCGCGCGCGGAGCTGCTGCGGCGATGCCTGCGCTGGAGGCTGGTCTGCATTTATCCAACGCTGCGCTGGCTGGGGCGACCGCCGTGGAGCGGAGTGTGGCTCCGGAACTGATGGGGGATCCGGCGATTTTTGGCGTGGGCGTGACCGAGAGCCGGGACAATCCCGCGGAGCCCGCGCTGCTGGTGCTGGTGGATATGGGGCGGACTCCTGCGGCGATGCCCGCGACATTGGGTGGGCTGCGGGTGGTGTACAGGCGGATGCACCGGTTCCACACGACTTTGTCGAAGTGGGCGACAGCACAGCGTTCAGGGTGCAGCGTGCAGCATTCAGCGGACTGGTAGCGTGAGGCGGGTTGTGAAGCGGGAAGAAGAGAAAGAGCGAGTCGATAATCGTCTCGGGCTTGCAGCTGCGACCGCTGCTTATTTCGAGGACATTTCGCCCGGCGACTCGTGCTGAGGAGCATTTGCTGCTGGCGGTCCTTTCCGGGTCAGCAATGGCGCATTGCAGGCAGCCCAGGGGGTGAAGTTTTTTCCGACTGTGCGGTTCCGTAAAGGGTGCCCGTGCGGGACGCCCGTTCAGCGTCCGGTCATTTGGAGTCTATGCGCGCCGGGTTCGACCTGTGTGTCGACGCCGCGGGGCTGGTAAACTACGGGTGGCACGCATCTTCAGCCGATGAACAACTCGCAGGCGATGAACGCGATGATGAGCTTTTACAAGTCCGAGACCGGTGAGCCAACAACCATCGGCGCTCAGACAGGTTTCCGACAGGAAGCTCTCTCAAGGTAAGAAAAACGGAGAGGTGGCAGAGCCCGGTTGAATGCACCTGACTCGAAATGGGATTTTGGCCCCTCCGCACCCAACCGCATATTTCCGCATCCATCCGCCTATCATCCATCAATCCATTGATTTATACTGATAGCAGGCGAGGCACAGCTCCGCATGCGACCGCACTTTTCCCGAAACCAAACGGACACCAGAGCGGACACCGGCGATTTTCTCCGCCAAAATGCCCAAATATACCCAAACAAAATCTCCGCCACCGTTCCCCAAACAGATTTTCTGAAAACGCTCCATCCCCGCTCTCCATGCGGGTTTGAGCCTGGTGGCGGAGGAGTGGCGGAGAGCCTCGTTTTGAGCACGGCGAATGCCCGCTCGATCGCAGTGGTTCACCCGAGTCCGCGCCGGAGCCGGGCATGAAAATCGTGTCCCCTGAAACGCTGATGGAACGGGTCACCAGGGCCCGCTCCGGCTGCTGGATTTGGGAAGGCGCCAGGAGCAAAGAAGGCTACGGAGTGCTCCGTCTCGATGATGGCCAGCGCCAGGCGCCGCGCCTGTTTTGGGAGACGTTCATGGGGCCAGTTCCGGATGGATATACGGTGCGCTCCCGGAAGCTTTCCGCCTGCGTCGGCAAAGCCTGTTGCAATCCCGCTCACCACCGGCTGCAGGGGCCGGTCGTCTCGACCGAAGTCTCGGCCTGCAAAAAGGGGCATCTATTGACGGCTGACAACGTGGTGATCGAAAACCGGAAAGGCCGCCTCTTCAAACGCTGCCGCATCTGTCGCCGGGAGGCATGGAAGGGCTGGCAGAAACAACACTCTTCACCGGCCGGAAGCGGAAAGAAGCCGGCAAAGTGACCTCCCTTTTGCGATCCGCCATCCACTCGCTCGCGCAAAAATCGCTGTTCAGAACCGAGAGCAGGATTCTGGAACGGATTTCGGATCGAAATGTCGGATGAAACGCCAGATCGCCCCGATTCTGAGTATGCGGGTGTTCGGGTCAGTATCGTCGAACCGCTGAAGGCCAGACGCGCTGTCGGGGCCCGATGAGTCGACGCCGGGTCGGGCGATCCGCGGGAGGCCGTTCGACGCGGGCCATCCATGGTTACTTTTTCATACGGGCTATCGACCTCAGATCACCCGTATCACTTCCCGACAAACGTCACTTCAGGAAATACGACCTGCCGTTCGAGACCACATGGATAGTCTGATCCACGATGACTCGCGAGCTGAACTGGGACGCGCCCACCACCGTAACCGCGCCGGGTCCCAGATTCCGGATGTCGACGGACCATGGATTTCCCTGAGCATCCAGTTTGGGAGGAGCCATAGGCAGATAGACGACCGCCGGCGCATTGAGGAGTTCGAGGAGCTTTCCGCCAAAGTCAGTTCGAATTGCGCCGCTGTGGGGCTGCAGATGAACTACTTGTCTTTCCTGGACCGTGTTCGTCTGGCTGAGAATCAGAGCGACGCAAACAAGCAACGGCTTCATAATTGCTCCATTGACTGGGGGCGAGCGAGCGACTCGGAAAGCGATTCGGCGGATCAGCCGGCCTTCAGGCCAGGCGCCGGTTCATCGGCCGTCGCCGGGCCAGGAGAGTGACCTTTCAGCGTCAAATAGAAGAGCAGTTCGACACGATTGGAAACTCCTATCTTCTCGAAAGAACGGAACAGGTAGTTCTTCACCGTATGCTCACTCAACCCGAGTTCGGCTGCGATGATCTTATTTGTCTTGCCCTTCGCCGCGCACTGTACCACCTCCAGCTCGCGCTCGGTCAAAGGCGAGGACGTGCCTGCCATAGCAATATCGGGGGAGGGGATGCATTTGATCGCGTCCAGCAGCAGGGTCGTCTCCAGCGCGCCGGCCCATATAAAGCCCTTGCGCACATGCTCGACGCAATCGAGAAACTCGGCCACTGGTTGTTGTCGCGAGAATACTCCGCGTGCTCCGCAGCGAAACGCGTTAACAACCGACTCATGAGTGGATTGGTTGAGAATCATAACAATGCGGATGGTGGGATGCGCACGATTGATCACCTGCGCCAAATCGAAGCCCGTCTCGCGTTTACCGTCGAGTTCAGCACCGATCACCACGAGCTCCGCGTGGTCGGTCTGCAGGCTCCGGAGAAAATTGGCAGACGAAACAGCGAATGCGGGGCAATCCCTCTCGCGGGTAAGAGCGTTTGCAAGCAAGTCGCTTGTCATTGAGTCGCGATCTACGATCAGGACGCGGAACCCCGAGGCGATACTTTGCTTCGGCTTGCCCCCGTTCATGCTCCGATCAGGGTTAGACAGCACCAACGGACTAACGTCGCGGCTTCGAGAGACCGTACCTGGCAAGCGTGATGAATTGGATTGCACCTATGCCCCCATTTCCTTCGACAAGGGAACACCCTGCGAAAGGCCTGATGTTTCGTTCGTGCTCTTGCAGTAACGGACCGGAGCCTTCGATCCCGGATCTGAGGGGCGGGGGGCCCCAAAGGACGGGGACGAACTAATCTCTGAGGAATGAAACGAAATCGGCATCCATTTACCTTCAGGATGCTTTTCATATACTCCAACTAATACGTTGTCATTCTGGCGCGACGCGGCACCTGGGGTAATCGCGAGCGGTTGCGGCTTCCATGAGCGCCCCGCCACGTTTTCGGTTGTAGCTGTACTTTACCGCACTCCGCCTTATCGCGGCGCACGTTTTTTCCTCAATACACACTTTCTTCTCTATAGCCGTACCGGCTGGCGTCTCTGGGGGAGCGACGGATATTTCGACTTCCGCCCGCTCTCGCGTAGAGAAAGCGGCCCTGCGCCGACCACGGCACTGGCTCATAAGTTTCCCAACTTTCAGCATCTTGTGGCCACGCAGGAACCCGCCTACTCTGACTTCGACTATGCCCCCAGGTCCAGTCCTCGAGCGCAGAACTGCCATGAGATACAAACTACGGTTGCCGGTAATTTTCCATTGGAACGACGGGATGGAGCACACCGAAGGGGGCTTCACCACCGACGTCGCGCTGGATGGTGCACTGATTCTGAGCAGCAAGTGCCCGCCGATCGGAGTGGAAATTCGAATTGAAGTCCTGATCCCGTCTCCAGACCAGTCTGCAGAGGAAATTCGCATTGAGTGTATGGGAAAAGTCACCCGGGTGGCGGAACAGCCGGGCACTGGCTATTTTGGGGTCCGCGGCATTTTCAATGACGAGAACTTGACGCGGCATGTATTAGCTTGAACGATTCTGACGGACGGCAAGATTGTTTCGCCGAAAAGTTCGGTAACTAGGAGATCGTAACCTGGGGCGCGCCGGCCCAAGGTTACTAATGTGAGTTCCGGAACAAAGGCCACCCGGCAGTAGGCGATGGAAGTCCTTGGGACTGACAGGGCGGAGCTATGCCCTTGCTCCCGCCTCACGCTTTCTCTGCGGGCTCATTGGAATCCGGGACGCACCTATCACCCACGAGGCTCTTCGGAGCCTTTTAAACCACACAGAGTTTAAACTTTAGGTGGGTAAAGCCGGACACAAAAAGCTTCAACGTCCATATTGGGAACGGCGGAAAAACGAACGCAGTTCATCGGTGCTCGCTCAGGTGTGTTTAGTTAATAGGGGGTCGGCCAAAATGCCACTAAGTAAAGATGCTTCAGCAATGCAGGAACTCACAATCTCGGGTTTGCTCGGGATTCTGAAGCGGCGCCGGTCGTTCATCATCCTGACGACTTTGTTTTGTGTCTCAATCGCAGTATGTCTGTGTGTTTTCATGACACGGAAATATAAGGCGACGGGCGAGATACAAGTTGCGAAACAGAGTTCAGACGAACTCGGTCTTGACGGGATGAAGGGCGATGGAGAGGGTGCGTCGGACGCCCTGGAGGACAACATTGCGCTGCAGACTCAAGCAAATATCCTGCAATCCGATACGCTGGCTCTCAGGGTTATTCAGAATCTTGGACTCGAAAAGACCTGGGACTTTCAGCCCAGGTTTAGTCCAATCGGTTGGGTTCTCGGTCTCGTCTCGCCGCGTGGTCCAGTTGATCCGAATGGTGCAAGCTTGGAGGACTCGCCGGCCCGCCGCACGCGGGTATTGAAAGTCTTCGAAGGGCATCTGAAGGTAGAGCCGTTGGCTGGTACCCAATTGATCAAAATTACCTATACAAGTTCAAATCCGAAAGTTGCGGCAGCTATTGTTAATCAGTTGACTAGGGACCTTGTTGATTACACATTTCAAACGCGATACAACGCGACCAATGAGGCTTCACAGTGGCTGGCCGGACAGATGGATGACCTGAAAAAACAGGCGGAGGATTTGCAGGGAAAAGTTGTCGAGCTGCAGCGCGAAGCGGGTGTTTATAGCCTTGGTACGTCTGACTCAACGGGCAAAGAGCTTGCATATAGCGCAACACTGGATCGCCTGCAGCAATCCACAGCAGCCCTGACGCAGGCAACCTCAGACCGCATTCTTAAAGGCGGCATTTATGAGATGGTACGGAGCGGCGATCCGGAAATGATCTCTGGGCTGGCCGGCACTTCCTTATCGGGTGCCTCCGCGGGAGTCAACAACTCGTTTAGTTTGCTTCAGACACTCCGAGCGCAACAAGCGACGCTTGAGACTCAGCTCGCTGCGGATTCATCGAAATACGGCTCTGCCAATCCAAAACTCCAGGACGACCGGGCTTCACTCGCCGGTGTCACAGCTGCTGTCAAAGAGGAGATCAAGCGAATTGGGGAGCGAGCGGAAAGCGATTATCGCGCAGCGCAGATCACGGAAAGCAATATGCAGGCGGTTTATCAACGCCAACGAGCCGCGGCCGATCAGCTAAACAACAAGGCAGTTGAGTATTCAATCGCTAAACAGGAAGCCGCCGAGAGTCGCGGACTGTATGAAACTCTTTATCAGCACCTAAAAGAGGCAGGGGTTATTGAAGGCCTTCGCTCATCCAACGTCACTGTGGTCGATCCAGGGCGTGTCCCCGCAAAGCCCTCCCAGCCCAACATTCCGGTGTACCTTGGTCTTTCGCTCCTCGGTGGCCTCTTCTTGGGCTCGGTCGGGGCCCTCTTCCTGGATAGCATCGACGATCGCGTGCAGAGCATGGAGATGATTGAGAGTTCCCTGAATACGCCACTGCTAGGAGTCATTCCCAGTGCAGCGTCATCCGGCTGGCGTCGCGGATCGGAACTGTCTTCCCCGAAACGTCCCAAATCATTGCCTGACGGAGTATCGATCATCGCGCCCGCCGACTCAGTTAGCACAGCGCCGGATGCAAGCAATACCGCCTTTTCCGAGTCACTACGTAGCCTGCGCACAGCTTTGTTACTCTCCCGCAGTTCGGCCCCTCCCAAGGTCATTTTGGTCACCAGTCCTGCCGAAGGCGAGGGGAAGACCACGATCTCCCTGCACCTTGCGGCTTCGCTCGTCAGGAATCAGAGTAACGTGCTATTGGTGGAAGCCGATATGCGGTGTCCCACGCTGGCGCAGCGGCTCTCAATCGCGGGTGAAAAGGGTCTAAGCAACCTGCTCTCCGGGGATAATGAAGAAATGGAAGTTAGACCATTTTCGGACCTTTTGGACTTGGCGATCATTCCCGCCGGTCCAATGCCTCCGTTTCCTGCTGAACTACTTGGGTCAAAAAGAATGAAAGAACTGATCGGTAAATGGTCAAAGAAATACGACTTTATATTGATCGACAGCCCTTCACTATTGGCCGTTACCGACGCAGCAGTTATCTCTAGAATGGCAGATATCACTTTGCTGATAACACGTCATGCTCAGAGTACGCGGAAGAGCTTGGAAAGAGCCTGGCAGACACTTCGCATAGACCCCGAGACGAAGGTTGGAGTCGTATTAAATGCGGTAAGCCGAGAGTCTCCGGCATACGCCGAGTATTTCGGATATTACGGCAATAGCTACTATGACAAACGGAAGGGGGGCGGTGCCAATGCATAAACGTCAAGTACTGACAACGACATGGTTGGTAATCGTCGCGATGGGATCTGGCTCCATCGCCGGCGCGCAGAACTCGCTCCTCATTGCCCCTGGCGACCTCCTGCACATTCAAGTAGCGGATACTCCAGAAATGGACGAGGACGCCCGCGTTACAGATCAGGGTATGGTACCCATTGTAGGGATCGGTGACGTGCAGGTGGCTGGTCTCAATCCGAGCGATGCCGCAACTACTGTCCGCAACAAACTGATCGATAGCCACTACTTGAATCACCCCGAGGTGTCTATTAGTGTTGAAGAATTTGCGACCCAGCAGGCTTCGGTTATCGGCGAGGTCAAAACGAGTGGAGCCTATTCAATAGCCACGCCGCGCCCGATTCTTGATGTACTAGCACTGGCCGGCGGTCTTACACCGGAGGCCAACCGCCATATACTCATCGAGCGGCGCGGGAATCCGCAGAATCCTTTGGAGTACTTCGTGTCGAATAATGCGGCGCAGGCCATCGAGCAGCAGGTTATGGTTAACCCTGGCGACACCATCGTCGTACCTCGCGCTGGCATCGTGTACATCCTTGGTGACGTAAACCGGCCAGGCGGCTACGTGATGTCAAATAACGAATCGCAGCTGACCTTACTCCAGGGTCTCGCTCTGGCCGGCGGCGTCACTAGGGCGGCCAAGCAGAGCCATGCGCATCTGATTCGAAAGAAAAAGGACGGTGGCTTTTTAGACAGCGAGTTATCACTTGGCGACATACAGAAAGGCAAGCAGCCGGACTTAGCCCTTTTTCCCGGTGATGTGCTTTATATTCCATTCTCTTTTGCCCGCAATTTCGCGACGACTGGAGCAGCCAGCATAGTCGCCTCCACGGCGGGCGCGGCTGTTTACGCTATCCCCTAATTTCAAGATAACCGTCAGGCATATGCAGCGCGAACCGCGAATCGCCGGCTTGTTGTGTTATAAGTACCGACGATTAATTAAACGTGCGCCCAATGCTGAAGGATGACGGCATGCGCACGGCGCGCGAATTCTGAGCAGAAGACCCGGCCTGCAGCGCCTGGCGCGACAGCGCGTGTGGTCGAGCGGGCGCGGTTCGTCCTGCTGGGTCACCGAGTGGGTGGAAAACCAACAGATCGCGCGGCTGATGGGGGATGACATCCGAGAGGGCAGCGCGATTGCGGTAGCGCCCTCTGGCAGGGCGGCATCGCTATCGAAAGGGTCGCGCCGCCGCGGGCCGGAACACGCACCAATCGGCAATCTGCGTGACGCGCTAAACCAATTCCATCTGCTCGATCTACTCGATGGGCGAAGAGGTCGTTGGCTCTTAACCCAAGACGTTTCCCCTTTAACGTATGGAAGCGACTATGGCGACATCAGGTGTTTCGCAAAAGATCGCTGTTCTCGACGCTCAGTCACTAAAGCCGACTGCTGACGATGATGTCACGGCTCCCAGTGCATCTGGGCGCTCCTCGAGCGCTTCAATAATCTGGATGTGCCTGGACGCACTGACAGTGCTGGGAGCTGTTATCTTTGCCACCCTTTGCGAGCCTCGAACTGGACCGGCCGCTAGCATTCCTGGCTTCGTTCAAGGAACGCTGATTCAGCATGGATCTGTGGGAATCTTAACGGCCCTGCTTTGTAGTTTTACAATCATTCTAATCCTCACTAGCCGACGCTTATTGCTCTATTCACCTATGCAAATCAGCAGTATCTTGGACGAGCAAGGGCGCAGTATTCAGGCTTGCTTTACTGCAGCACTCTTGCTCGCCGGCGCATTCTCCTTGGTCAAGGGCGAAGGTATTCCCCGCGAAATCCTGCTGACCACGGCAGCAATTGTAACCGTTGTGCTGAGCGTGCGCAGGCTGCTTTATAGGTTAGCGGTCTATCGACGTCTTGAGCGCGGACAGGGCACGCGCAACGTCCTGATCGTTGGCACCGGTCCTGAGGCACAGGCTCTTCGTCACCACATCGACAGCATCCGTCATCTGGGTTACAACTTTAAGGGCTTCATTGAGTTTCGGGGAGAGAATGTCTCTTCATCTTCCGAGGCCCCTGATGCAGTTAGTATGTTGGCGACCTTGTTTCAGAGTGCGCGGAGGCAGTTCATCGACGAAATTCTCGTTACTACCCCCTGCGAGCGCAGCCTGCTCCAAAGTGCTTTAGAACAGTCACGCATCTACGGTGTGGACCTGCGCCTCGTACCCTATCTCTACGATGGCCTCGCTTGGAACCGTCCAATCGAGTACATCGGTCAGTTTCCGACCATTCCCCTTCACCGCGGCCATACCCCCGACATAGAGCTTGCAGTCAAGCGAGGACTCGACATTGTGATTTCGGGCGTTGCGCTAGTCCTCCTCTCCCCTCTTATGTTTGTCATCGCTGTCGCCGTCAAGTTCGACTCCGAAGGCCCAATCTTTTATACATCCGAACGGCTGGCCAAAAAGGGAATCGTATTCCGTTGCGTGAAGTTCCGAACGATGGTACGCGATGCGGATGAGCGCCGTGCGGAAGTGCTGCACATGAATGAGCGCGACGGCGTACTCTTCAAAATCACACGCGATCCACGCGTTACGCGGGTTGGCCGCCTTCTGCGCAAGTATTCATTGGATGAGTTACCTCAATTTTACAACGTGTTCCGCGGAGAGATGAGCTTGGTTGGGCCTCGACCGCCGCTCGCCAGCGAGGTGAGGCAGTATAAGCTCAGCTATCTACGCCGACTGGACGTCAACCCCGGAATGACGGGGCTGTGGCAGGTGCAGGCGCGCCGGGACCCTTCATTTGCCACCTACGTGTCACTCGATGTGGCATATGTCGATCAATGGAGTCTGTGGCTCGATGTCAAGATCCTTGTCCGCACGATTGCTGTCGTACTGCAAGGCACCGGCGCCTAACCCCTCAATAGGGGCTACGTACGTAGCTCTCGACCCTCGTCGTCGCGCACCTATAGCTCCGACGTGACATTATCACAATGCAACGCGGCGCGATTAGTTCTTGCTTGCCTCAGCGCAGCGCGTTAACGGTTGTTGGGGCGGTGTGCGTTCTCTCTCTCTCTATTAGTCACGGTTACAGTCACAGGATCCACCTTCGAGTCATAACGATGGGCGTGTGCCGTGCATTGGGTTAATGAGCAGTGACGGTAAACAGGCCACTCTCACAGGAAAGAGTTTATGGACGCGAACACAGCTTCTGCAGTCTCGACACCTGGACCGCCGGTGGGGACCAGCACCTTCCTCGGCGCTAGAATTCACCTATTGACATCGCGCAGCCTTCTGGACTTGGTAGCCCAATGCATCGTGGCGCGCAGAAAAGTGGTTATTGCTAACCATAATCTTCACAGTCTGTGCTTGTATAGTAGCTCGTCCAAGGATGCCGCTATTTTTAGGACATTTTATCATGACGCAGATTATACTGTGGCAGATGGCATCTCAGTAATTGTTCTGGCTAGACTACAGGGCCAACAAATAAGTTACCAGCACAGAGTTGCCTATAATGACTGGTTGCCATTCATGTTGCCTGTTGCTGCCCGCAAGGCGTGGCGGGTTTTCTATCTGGGCTCTGCGCGTGAAGTGTCGATCAAGGCTGCAGATATATTACGAGCTCGCTTCCCGGGCCTTTACTTCAGGACACATCATGGATACTTCAATGCTCAGTTTGACAGCGAGCCCAACAAGCAAGTTCTCGCCATAATACGAGACTACAGACCTCATATACTATTCGTCGGAATGGGGATGCCACGTCAGGAGCAGTGGATCCAGGAAAATCGGTCAGAAATAGAGGCAAACGTGATTTTGACGTCTGGCGCGACCCTGGACTATATTGCCGGAGCGAAGCGCATGGCACCTCGGTGGATGGGTGCAATCGGGCTCGAATGGGCCTTCCGTCTTGCTACAGAGCCACGACGGCTCGCGCATCGCTATCTTGTCGAACCATGGGGTCTTGTAAGGGCCGTTGTGAGAAATGACCTTCCCGTAGCCGAAGGTTCGGCGGCCTCTATTTATTCTCATGGTGCTAATTGAGCGCCGACGGGCTCAAGGCTTTGTTTATTGGGTACATGACTCATGAATGGATCAGTTGCAGCTGAATTAATTATTGAGCCTGGACGTTCCGACAGGAACTACTGGAGAGATCTATGGCGCTATCGTGAATTATTTTATTTTCTCTCCTGGCGAGACATCCTGGTTCGGTATAAGCAAACGGTGTTCGGCGTCGCCTGGGCTGTCGTTCGCCCGTTTCTGACGATGGTTGTCTTCACTATCGTGTTCAGCCGTGTCGCCCGGCTGCACTCGGACCCTTCAGTGCCCTATCCTCTTCTGGTGATGGCCGGCATGCTGCCCTGGCAGTTCTTCGCGAGTTCTCTCAGTGAGTCGAGCAACAGCCTCACGCTGAACTCTAATCTGATTTCAAAGATTTATTTTCCACGGCTCATCGTTCCTGCCAGCTCCGTGATCACCAGCTTCGTGGACTTCACCATCACCCTGGTGCTCATGGCCATTATGATGGCCTGGTATCACTTCGTGCCCGACTGGCGCCTCTTGTGTCTGCCTCTATTCATTGCCGTGTCTCTTGGAGCATCCTTCGGCGCTGGACTCTGGCTCGCCGCCCTCAATGTCGAGTATCGTGACTTCCGGTACATCATTCCGTTCGTTGTGCAATTCGGCCTCTATGTTTCCCCCGTCGGTTTCAGCACGAGTGTCATTCCGCTTAGGTGGCGTTTGCTTTACTCGCTCAATCCAGTTGTCGGTGTCATCGATGGATTTCGGTGGGCGATCTTCCGAGGGCACAGCGTGCTCTGGTGGCCAGGCCTGATTGTTTCGATGGTGGTAACCGTCGCGATGTGCGCGAGCGGAATCTGGTACTTCCGGAAGATGGAACGAACGTTCGCCGATGTGATCTGAAGTCTGCTCGTATGACGCAGCTCGATAATCGGAGTTATGAAAAGGCTCCTCAGCGGTTTGGAAGCCAAACCGTTCAGAGGGAGGATACCGTACACAATGCCTGACCCCATCATCACCGCCGAAGGACTCGGCAAGAAATACCAAATTGACCACTATGCGGAACGGGGCCGTTACAAGACCCTGCGTGAAACAGTTACCGAAAGAGCGCGCCGCACCTTTGGTGGCTGGCGTTCATCCCGGCCCGTTGCATTACCATCCCACGGTTCAATCAGAACAACCAGTGAGGAATTCTGGGCGCTTCGCAATGTCAGCTTCGAGGTCAACCGGGGCGAGGTGGTGGGGATCATCGGACGCAACGGAGCCGGCAAGAGCACCCTTCTCAAAATCCTTAGCCGGATTACCGAACCCAGCACGGGACGGGCGCATATCCGCGGCCGTGTCGCTAGCCTTCTGGAGGTTGGTACCGGATTCCACTCCGAGCTCAGCGGTCGCGAAAACATCTTCCTCAATGGCGCCATCCTTGGCATGAGGAAAGCGGAGATACGACGCAAGTTCGACGAAATCGTCGACTTCGCTTGTATCGAGAAATTCCTCGATACACCCGTCAAGCGCTACAGCAGTGGGATGTACGTGCGACTTGCTTTTGCCGTTGCCGCCCACCTAGAGCCCGAAATCCTGGTCGTTGATGAGGTCCTAGCCGTCGGCGACGCCGAGTTCCAGAAGAAATGCATGGGAAAAATGCAAGATGTTTCTAGCAAGGAGGGACGCACGGTGTTGTTTGTCAGTCACAATATGGAAGCGGTGGACCGCTTAACCTCGCGATGCGTATTGCTCAATTCTGGATTCGTGGAAATGGTTGGCTCGACAGGCTTGATTGTATCTGAATATCAGCGCCTATCGCAAGACGTAGTCAGCGACATTTCTAGGTTCCGCCGGTCGAATACACCGGGCACCATTTGTTTTGAGCAAGTTTGGGCTGAGGCTACGTCGGGTGATAAATCAACCACTTTTCGTCAGGGAGAGGCGTTTACAATCAAGCTACAGGTCAGCTCGCCCGCGCGGCACAAATGTGATCTCGCAATCGTCGTGGAAAACTCTCGGGACCAGGCTCTATTCACGACCCATCTTTGCGACCTAGGTTCTCCAGCCACGATAGACGGCGATCTCGTATTTTCAGTTGAGATGCCCAGCGGGGTTTTCCGGTCCGGAAGCTACAACGTCTCCCTTGCGGCATTTTCGCCAGACAAGTTAACATTTTATGACGTAATCATACATGTGCCTGCATTTACTATTTCTGGCACAATCGCAAATAATATTCCGGACGATTCGCGATGGGGCAATCTGTATTTCCCTCTGGCATGGAAACCGGAGGGTGTTCGATGATATCGCTGAGAAAGGCGTTACTTGCTGTCGCTCCCTACGGGTTAGTGACAATGTGGCGAAGCCATTATAAATACAATGGGAGGCAGCACGCCTCCGCAGATCATCTAAGCCAACAGCGCTTTGCATTTCATGGCGAACGGTACCGGCGTATCGCCGCATGCGAGAAATTAAAGCAGAATGCTTCAATACGTGGAGATGACCTGGAGGAGGTTGTTGGCTTTTTGCGCGCGCGTGGAATCGACGAGAAACAGGTTCGTGACGGCAGCATCCCTGCCTCTTCCCTCGAGTGCATCAAGAGAATAATCCACGACACCTTTGCGACACGTGGCGCAATAGCCGCATTGCATATCGGGAATTTTGTAGGAGTTTCGTTCGCGTTTCTTGCGACGGTTTTGAGCGAGATGGATCATGGTTCCCTAGCTGTTTCAGTCGACCCAAATGTAGCGCATCGTGGAGTTCTCAACCCGCAGGCCCATGTTTCAGCTCTTCTAACTGCGTGCGGGGTGCAGCGAAACACAATGATGATTGCAGGTTATTCAGGCGGTAAGAGTATCAGCAATGACGGCCTGATTTTTGAAGGCTACGATCCGGAGGCTGAGTTTATCAATGAGCATGCCTGCGAAGGAGTATTAAAGCACTTGGGGAGACTGTGCGGTCGCAGATTCGATGTCGTTGTAATGGACGGTAATCATGAAGCGAGCTATCTAGTTAGAGAGCTTGAGTTGATTGTTCCTCTTTTGACATCTGGCGCACTTGTGATTCTCGACGACGTAGACACTGCTTGGTCAGAAATACGAGATGTATTTAACAGGATCGATGATTCTGGGCTGAAGCCGCTTTCGACAGATGGAAGAATTGGCGTGGCGAGGTTTGCTCCGGTTGCAGCCTGAGTGCAGGCGTGTCACTTAGCCGGATGGGAAAAGATGAATCCAAACGTTGTGATCCTTGGTGGGGGCCCATGCGGTTTGGGCGCCGCATACCAACTCGATCGGCTCCGTGAGTCTCAGTGGCTGCTGCTTGAGGCTGGAGCGGGCGCCGGCGGCCTGGCCTCGTCTTACGTGGATGACGCGGGTTTTACATGGGACATCGGTGGCCATGTCCAGTTCTCTCATTATGAGTATTTTGATCGTGCGATGGACGAGTTCCTTGGCAATGACGGATGGATACAGCACGAACGGGAGTCCTGGGTGTGGATGCGAGGGCGTTTTGTGCCCTATCCGCTGCAATACAACCTTCACCGACTGCCGGCCCTGGACGTAGATAGATGCCTGGCGGGGCTGGAAGAGGTGAGCCGCAACGGCGGAACAAAGCCAGAGAACTTTCGCGAGTGGATTCAGGCCACCTTCGGTCAGGGGCTGGCGGAACTCTTTATGGTTCCCTACAACTACAAGGTGTGGGCCTATCCTCCGGAGGCGATGAATGCAGCCTGGGTGGGCGAGCGCGTGGCTATACCGGATCTCGAGCGAATCAAAGAAAACATCGCGCTGCAGCGAGACGACCCTTCCTGGGGGCCGAACAACATGTTTCGATTCCCGGTGCGGGGCGGCACCGGAGCTATTTGGACAGCATGCGCAGGCCGGCTGCCACAGGAAAAGCTCCACTTCAACACAAAAGTCGAGAAAATAGATGTGACTCGTCACGAGGTGACGACTGCGGCGGGCGAAATATTCTCGTATGACGCGCTGATTTCAACGATCCCTCTGCGTGAGCTCATCCGGTTGAGTGGCCAAGCGGAGTTTCAGGAGCTCGCCGAACGGGGACTGCTCTACTCCTCGTCGAATATCATCGGACTTGGACTGAAGGGCGAGCCGCCGGAGCACCTACGGAAGAAGTGCTGGATGTATTTCCCGGAGGACAATTGCCCGTTCTACCGGGTGACCGTTTTCAGCAACTACTCGCCGTATAACGTGCCGGACATCAAGCGTCATTGGTCCCTGATGTTGGAAGTGTCTGAATCAGATCCAAAAAAGGTCGATCAATCGAAGCTTTTGGAGGATGTGATTCAGGGCGTTTTGAACACCCACCTAATCAGGAGCCGCGACGAAATCGTGAGCACCTGGGTCCATAGGGCTCGTTTTGGTTACCCGACGCCGGGCCTATATCGCGATGACGCGCTGGTCGCAATCATTCCTGCGTTGGAGAACGTGGGTGTCTACTCCAGGGGACGCTTCGGTTTATGGAAGTATGAAGTGAGCAATCAGGATCACTCCTTTATGCAAGGCGTCGAACTGGTTGAGCGGCTATTGAACGGGCGCGAAGAAATCACCGCGTTCAGTCCCGGCTATGCAAACTCCCAAAAACATCTATGGCCGTTCGAACGCTGGACAAGCATTCCAGAGGCCATTGACGCATGAGCGTTGAATCAGCTGGAAACGTGATACTCCCGCCTCCGATTGCTCCAGTACCGGCCGGAGCGTCAAGACCATTGTGGTCGGTAATGATTCCCACTTACAATTGCGCTAAGTACCTGCGGCAGACGCTCGATAGTGTGATGTCGCAGGATCCGGGCCCGGAGCAGATGCAGATTGAAGTCGTAGATGATTGCTCCACGGGTGATAATCCCGAAGCGTTGATTAAGGAGATCGGCAAAGGACGTATAGCCTTTTACCGAAAACCCCAGAATGAAGGAGCCATCGCCAATTTCAATACCTGCATTCAGCGCAGCCGTGGGTATTTATTGCATATACTGCATGGAGACGACTACGTGCTTCCTGGGTTTTATTCAGAGATTTTGAGACTGCGCGAAATCTTCCCAGAGGCAAGTTTTTTGGGCTGCCGCAACTTTGGAGTTGATGAAGACGGAGTGATCGGATTTGTTTCGCCCCGAATCGCAGAACTTGAGCAGGGTGGTCGTTCGGCTGCCGCCTTTTATTATTCCACGGTTCTCCAATTCTGCGGGGTGGTGGTGTGTCGTATGTTTCTTGAGAAAAATGGCGGTTTTCTTCCGGCCTTGGTTCATACGGCGGATTGCGAGATGTGGACGCGAGCCATATCACAAGGCGGAGGTATTGTTTCGTCCAAGGTCCTATCCGCTTACCGTGTGTTTCCCGCTAATGATACGAGCAAACTGATGCGAGCGGGCGAAAACATCCGCGATCTCACTCGATTGAATTTGATTTTAGAGGAACGATTTCCTGATTTTTCACCGATGAGAGCCCGATTACGAGCTGCATTGATGGCCCGTTCGCAGGCACGATTTTTTGCAAAGCGGCAGGATTCGACGGCTAGCAACCAAAACGCAACGGTATGGCGTGAAGTCGCGCCTTTTAGCGCACGGGTGAAGGAAACCCTTAAGGATCATCTGCGCCCGTGGTTTCGGTCCTGAACCTTCGCCATCTACAACGCGCGTTGTGAAACACGAATTATCTTTTCCGCGCGCTCATGCAGGCTATACCCCGCGCGTCCCTGGTCGCGACGATCTCTGTAGGTTGGAGATGGGGGACGCTGCTCAGCCAATGACTGGGCGACTTATCAAATCGACCCATGCGGTATTTTGCGATGATCTCGAAGTGTTCGGCGGCATAGTGGTTGGCTCGATGGTACACGTGATTGTGGGGAGTAGATGACGAGCACAATGAACGACAGTTCCACGCATGTTTTGGTCACCGGCGGCGCAGGTTATATCGGGAGCCATGTTGCAAAGGCACTGGCTGCCCATGGGATGGTGCCAGTCACTTATGACAGCCTCGTGCATGGGCATCGGTCCGCTGTTCGATGGGGCCCGTTTATTCACGGCGATGAAGCACTTTTCGCGGAAAGGCATTGCTATCATCAAGCCTTGATGTATGTCATATTGTCAATGAACGAGTTAACGTATGCAGCGTAGTGTGCTAAGTTGAGAAGTGGCCGGCCGAAATTGCGCCGATTTCTGCCGGTGTTTCGCGGGATGAGTTAGAATGAAAAGATCTATCCTGTCAACTGAGCGCTTTTCTTGGCCCCTCGTGAGTGCGGTAATTCCCACGCGCAACCGACCGGTAATGGCGTCTCGCGCCGTGCGCTGTGCCCTGAACCAGACTTACCCGAATGTCGAAGTTGTGGTGGTTATCGACGGTTCAGATCCTGAAACCATGAACGCCCTCACAGCATTAGACGAATCCCGCCTGCGAATAATTATGCTTTCGCAGAACGTCGGCGGCAGTGAGGCACGAAATGTAGGTGTGCGTGAAGCGACGGGCGACTGGGTCGCGTTTCTGGACGATGACGACGAGTGGTTGCCTGCCAAAATAGAGAAACAGGTGAGCGTAGCGATGGAAATGGCCGGAGCGCTCTCTTTTGTCGCCTGCCAGTTTGTGGACGGCGGTCGCTACGGCAAAAGAGTTCTACCCGTATTACATGAGAGCCCGAGATCGTCGTTTAGTGACTTCCTGCTTTGCCGGCCGAGTCTGTTTGGGGGCTCGGGGTACGTGCAAACTTCAACATGGCTTGTCTCCAAGCAGCTTGCCGACATATGTCCGTTCACGCCTGGCCTCAAACGAAATCAGGACTTGGATTGGATGCTTCGTGCCATGTCTATCCCTGGGGCGCGGTTCACGTTAGTCATGGAGCCGCTGTCCATTTTTAATTCAGCACAAGAGACGGGACGTGTTAGTAAGTCGCCTGATTGGCAATTCCATTATCGGTGGGCATTGGATAATCTGCATTACTTCAGCAAGAAGGCGCTGGCATATTTTCTTGCCACCACCTGCGTAGAGGACGCCGTGAAACAAGGCCAACGATTATCGGCAAGTGTCCACCTCCTGTATGCCATGTTTCGCTATGGTGATGTTTCCCTGCGCTGTCTCCTCCTATTTGCGTACTACTTCCTATGTCCGGAGAACCTTCGCCAAAGAGCGAGAGGCGCAGTGGCTTCTATCAGGAACAGAGGAAGGAAAGTCCTTCCATGCGGATAGCACTTATAAGTGCATGGTATACTGCGGCTGGAGGAGCAGAATGGGTTGACCACGTTCTTGGGGAAATGTTCCCGCAGGCCGATCTATATACCCTGTTCAGTGCGGATGATATGATCCCTCTCAGTCTTCGCGCTCGGCCAATTAGAAAATCATTCCTGCATCATATACCAACAATGACGAAGTCGTACCGGCTTTTTATGCCGTTGTTCCCCTATGCAATCGAGTCGTTCGACTTGCGGGGCTATGACGTGATCATTAGTTCGGACCACGGCGCGGCGAAGGGAGTACTGTGCGATCAGGATACAGTGCACATCTGCTATTGCTATACCCCCTGGCGCCAATTGTATGATCTCTACTGGAAATCGGTGACCCTCGTTCCCACTCCTTTACGGCCGGCGTTTCGAGGGATGGCACACTACCTACGTCAGTGGGACTATGTAGCCGCGCAGCGGCCGGAGCGGTTGGTCGCAATTTCAAAGCACATACAGCGAAGGATTCAGAAGTGCTATCGTCGACATTCCGAGGTAATCTACCCTCCGGTAGATACCTATAAAGGATATATTTCTGATCGGTACGACGATTACTATCTCGTGGTTGGCAGACTGGTGCATGCTAAGCGAGTGGATGTGCTCATCGAAGCTTGCAATCGTCTGAATAGACGCCTGTTGATTGCAGGGGAAGGGCGCGAACAGAGGCGCCTGAAATCGATCGCTGGACCGACGGTCGAATTCCTCGGCCGTGTCTCAGATGACCGATTGCGAGGCCTTTACGCACACTGTCGTGCACTCCTCTTTGCGGCCGACGAGGATTTTGGCATTGTGCCGGTCGAGGCGCAGAGTTACGGTCGTCCCGTGATTGCATACGGCCATGGCGGCTCTCTCGAAACTGTGCGTATAGCGGATCCGCAGGGAAGGAGCGATACTGGAGTACTCTTTTCTCATCAGACAGTAGAGGCTGTGATGGAGGGTATTCGCGAGTTCGAGGAGCGTGAGGGGAAATTCGCAGCGAACGATATTCAGAGTCACACGCGTATGTTTGACAAATCTGTCTTCGTAGGGAAAATGCAGGATCTCGTGGAGCACTTGATCCACCAAAGGAAGACGCAATGCTGCATAGAGAACCGGTAAGGGCGCCCGACTTGTTGCTCTTGGTCAATACTTGGGTATTGTGTGCCATTCTTCTGGTGCTTGCATCAATGTATGGGTTTTCATTTGAGCGCGGGTTTGGAAACACTACAACCGGGTCGCTGGAACAAGGCATTTCGGCAGCTAGTGTGCAGGACTCCACCGTCGCTCGGGTACAGAATGCCGGCATGTATCTCATCTGCGGAATGCTTATGTTTCCTTTAGTTAGATCAATCGGAGAGGAGTTTAGACGCGACATTCTCATTCTTGCCTTGCTTCTGTGGGTGCTGGTGTCCGCTGCGTGGTCGGACGATGCAAGTGCATCCGTGACCAATGGGATACGCATGAGTCTGGATGTCGCCCTAGCCTTTTATTTGTGCAAGCGTTATGAATCAAACGACCTATTAAAGATTTTAATGTTGGTCGGCTCAGTCGCTGCAGTCGGGAGTATTGTGCTCATTTTCATATTTCCGCAGTATGGTCTGCAGAACAGAGACCCGTTATATGCATTTGGGGCGTGGCAGGGCATTTTCGGCCACAAGAACATCTGCGGCAGCGTAATGGCGCTTCTCCTCTTGCCTGCATTCTTCGTCCAGCTCGATAGTCGCCCGAAAAGAAAGTTTCGTATCCTCTACATTATTGTGCTTGTCATCATCATAGGGATGACCCGATCGACGGGGGCATGGATCCTCTGTGGCTCCAGCATGGTCTTTATCCTGACAATGCGCCTTCTGGTCAAATTGAACCGAAAAGATTCCTGGACCGTCGGGGCGATGTTGCTTGGCGTCAGCGTTGTCGTGAGTTGCTGGATCGCCAGTGATCCGGGTGCCTTCTTGCGAATTATGGGAAAAGATCCGGGAATGCACGGCCGAACTGCAATTTGGACCAGTCTGATGGTAGCTGGCTGGCAACATCCCTTGGTAGGCTATGGCTACAGGGCATTTTGGCGTGGGCTCAGCGGAGGATCGGCAGTCCCCATCCTTCAGCTTAAATGGACCGGTATCGGTTACGCAGAAAATGGAGTTCTGGAACTGTGGCTCGAGTTGGGTGCAATCGGTGTTTTATTATATGGCATGGTCTTTCTTAGGGCGGCAGTGGACGCTGTTTATTGCCTCCATCGAAGCCCGTCCGCAGAGACGATGTGGTATTCGACGGTGCTTTTATATACGGTTATTGGTAATTTGTGGGGTGGCAACCTTCTGTTGCCATCGTATCTGCAGTGTGTACTTCCATTTGTTGCCTTTGTGGGACTGAGGAGAGAGGCGTGTCGAAGTCGCAGCCCCGCGTTCTCATGATTGGAACTGGAAGATGCGCACCAAATTGCTTTAGCCCACCGACGCCCGGCTGGGTGCCGTCGGCACACAGTAAAATGGACGGCTTACGACAAATTCGTTAAAGTCTCGTGTTTTGCCGACTATGTAGTCACACACAAGACCGGTGTGTACAGCGTCTGCTGAAGGGGCAGTGTGGTCGGCGCCAAAAGAGCCACTTCTGCTTACGAGGGGCTGGGCCGACGGTGTTTGTGATGATCTCCAAAGCGTTCTACCGTATATCGCGGCTACTAAGTCGCGTGGAGCACGAGCTTACTCTGCATAGCTGGCTTTTGTACCTGCGTCTGGCAAACAGGTTCTCTCGACTGCCGATCACACAATCCGACGGAGCAGTCGTTTCCCTGACAACATACGGCAAGAGAGCCCAAAGCGCGCATCTAGCTATCGAATCCATTGGGCAGGGCGAGACGCGTCCGTCCCGCATTATTCTTTGGCTGGACGACGTCTCGCTGATCCGGAACCTTCCGAGGGGCCTTCGCAGGTTACAGAAGCGCGGACTGGAGGTCAGGCTCTGCGAGAATTACGGACCCCACAAAAAATATTATCCCTATCTGGAATCATTACATACAATAAACACCGCACTAGTTACCGCTGACGACGATGTTCTCTATCCCCGCAGTTGGTTAAAGAGGTTAGTCGAGGCGTTCGAAGAGTCTTCCGATGTGATCAATTGTCACAGGGCACGTCGGATCACATTAGATGAGCACGGCATCGACCAGTATTGCAACTGGGGAGGAGTGTGGGATCTGGTGGAATCAACGAAACCGAGCTGTCGCCAGATTGCGATAGGGGTCGCGGGTGTGATATATCCAGTTCAGTTCCAGCGCGCCTTGAAGCGAGAAGGTGCGGCGTTCGTGACATGCTGCCCTACGGCAGACGATATATGGCTCCATGTTCAGGCGATACGGGCAGGTTACAAGGTACGACAGATACGTAAGGCAACATTTCGTCTTTTCTATATCCCTGACACACAGGGCGACTCGCTGTGTCGGCACAATGTTGCCTGTGGAGGTAATGATCGCCAAATTGCAGCAACGTATCGGATGTCCGATATCGCACTGCTCCGAAACGGAGAGTAAATATCGACGGCCCGTGACGTGAACGTGTGGGGAAACAACTCGGTAGTCGACAGGAAAGGCCGGACGTGTATTCCTCCTTTAAGACCAGAAGGTTTGGTAAGCTCGATCTTCTTAGGGCGAGTTTTTCAGGGCAACACCACAAATGGTTAAGGATGAAAATGAGCATGTTGCGCGCAGGCCCGGGGTTCGATAGGTTCTTCGGCGGCCCGTGTAAACTCAGTTGCATTTCAGGCAACTGACCGAGCGGCTCGATGCAAGCAAGGTGGAATTATGCGTACGCTTGACTCTGATGACGTATTCACTCCTATTGAAGTGGGGCTTTTCGGCACATTTGTGGGGAAAAAGCGGACCTTGAAAGAAGGCGCGGGGCGGGAAACCTCTTGGATGCTTGGTGGAGTAAGTCTGAATATGTAGCTGTGAAAGCATTGAACGATGTTCATACCACGGTTTCCGGCTGCCATGTGTGCTCGGCGTTGCGCCGGTCGATCACTTCCAACAGTGTCGGGAAGTGAGCGCTCAGAGAGACGGCTCTACTCTCCGCCCGCGGCCAAGAAAGCGGCCTCGCTTCCAGCCGATTGGAGGACAGACACAGGCCGTGTCCATCGAACCACAGCAGCTTGACGAATGTCGCCTCTGCGCCCCCGGAAGATGAAGACCTAGTGTAGCCCGCCGTTAATCCCGTGCATTAATCAAGGCCGTGCGTGCGCGAGTGACTTTCTGCAGGATGTCGCTGGCTCTGGCCGTCCACATAAAAGGCTTGGGGTTGTCATTGTGTCCGTCGATATAGTCGCCGATGGCCATGATCAACTGCTCCAGATCGCGGAAGACTCCGCGGCGGATACGATTTTCGGTCAGGTCGCGGAAGAACCGTTCGATCATGTTCAGCCACGATGCGGAAGTAGGCGTGAAGTGCAGGTGGAAGCGCTTGTGTTTAGCAAGCCAGCGCTCGACCGCCGGATGTTTGTGCGTGGCGTAGTTGTCGCAGATGATGTGGATTTGCTTTTCCGCAGTGAGGGTCCGATCGATCTGGCGCAGAAACTTCAGCCACTCCTGGTGGCGATGCCGTTGCTGGCACAGGCCGTAGACCTCCCCGGTGGCGGTGTTGAGAGCGGCGAACAGCGTGGTCGTGCCGTTGCGCTTGTAGTCGTGGGTCATGGTCTGGCCGCGCCCCTTCTTCATGGGCAGGCCGGGCTGGGTGCGGTCCAGTGCCTGAATCTGGCTCTTCTCATCGACCGACAGCACCAGAGCATGTTCCGGCGGGTTGAGATATAAGCCGACGATATCCTCCAGCTTCTTGGCGAAGTCCGGATCGTTGCTGATTTTGAAGCTGTCGACGCGGTGCGGCTTCAGTCCGTGAGCCCTCCAGATGCGGCCCACGCTGGAATCGGAAATGCCCACCGCCCGCGCCATGCTGCTGCGCGACCACTGCGTGGCGTTGGCCGGAGCGCTCTGGGTGGTCTTTCTTACCACCTCGGCCACTGTTTTCGAAGAGATGGTCGGTTTGCGCCCAGGCCGTGGGGCATCGCTCAGCAGACCGGGGACGCCCAGTTGCAGAAACCGGGCACGCCAGCGTGCAGCCATGCGCGGCGCCACCTCCAGTTGCCGGGCGATCTCCACATCCTGCATGCCGTCGCCGGCCAGCAGTACGATGCGGCAGCGCTCGACCGCACGCACCGGAGTCCTCCGCCGCCGCACCAGTTTGAGCAGCTGGGCTCGCTGCTCGGAATTCAGATTAACTGCCGCCGCTACCCGCATCGCGATCACCTCGACTGTACAGGAGATGATCGGCGGGCTTATATGACTCTATTTCTGGCGGACCACACTAGCCGGGGAAGGGCTGCTTGTCGAGCACCGTCTGCACCTGCACACTTAGCCCGTCGAATTCGCGGCGCATGTCCGTCACTCCGGCGGCGATCCGAATCCGCGCCCGTGCGAGGAGATCGATCACGCGTCAGGATCGCCAGCACCGCTCGCAGCGAGGCCTCATCTCCGCCGTCGCTCTTGCTGCACCCCGCCCCGTCCATCACTGTCACTGGCAGCTATCGCATCGGGCGTCCGTGCTTCGCTGTTAGTCGGACTTCGCGATGCTGCAGCCGCCAGAGAAATAGCGGGTTCGGGTTGACTCCGGTGGCATGCGCGACCTTCGCCACCGGCGTTCCCGGCTCCAGCGTCTGCTTCACCATTCGGCGCTTCTACTCCGCAGCCTGTCTTCGCCACTCACTAGTGGACTGTCGCAGAGAAATCGTTACTACGGATGCGGCGGGCGGGGTCTGAGTATTTCCACTGAATCGGCTTGGCGTTTGCGGAGTAGGCCTTGATGTAGCGTTTGATTCTGCGGGCCAGGTCGTGGACCGAAGTGAAGACGCCGCGGGCAATAAGGTCGCGTTCGATTTTGCCGAACCACAACTCGACCTGATTGAGCCACGAGGAGTAGGTGGGCGTGAAGTGGAAGTGGACCCGGCAGTTGTTGTGCAGGAACTCTTCGACCAGGCGAGTCTTGTGGGCCGAGAGGTTGTCGAGGATGATGTGAATCTGCTGCGTGGCCGGGCACTGAGCGACGACTTCATGGAGGAAGGCCACGAAGTCCTGGCTGGTGTGGCGGGCTGCGGTTTTGCCGTGCACGCGACCGGTGGCGGTTTCCAGTGCCGCATACAGAGAGAGGGTTCCATGACGGTAATACTCGAAACCGTGGCGCTCGATGCGCCCTGGCGAGAGGGGCAGGACCGGATCGAGCCGGTCCAGTGCCTGAATGGCGGTCTTTTCATCCACGCAGAAGACGGCAGCATGTTCGGGCGGGTTCAGATACAGGCCGATGATGTCGGCGGCTTTGCTCTCGAAGTCGGGATCGTCACTGGCCATGTAACGCTCCAGTCGATGTGGCTTCAGGCCTGCCTCCTGCCAGACCCGATGCACGGCATCCTTGCTGACACCCAGCTCGGCCGCCAGCTTGCGGCAGCTCCAGTGCGTGGATCCATCCTTTGGCCTCCTGCGCGTAGCCGCCAGAATCCTCGCCCGCAGCTTCGCAGTGAGTACCGATGCGGGCTGACCGGGATGGCTGGTATCCAGCCCGTCGATGCCGGAAGTCAGGAACCTCTGCTTCCAGCGGCTGATGGTGGGTGCGGTGGTTCCCAGCCGCACCTTGATGGAGTTCCAGGCGGCACCGTCGGCCAGCATCAGGATCAGCCGGGCACGAAATGCGTATCCGGCAGGCAAACATCGCGACACAGAGATGCGGCTGAGTTCCCGCCGCTGGTCTTCAGAGAGGAGCACCACTGAACTGTTGATCACATCAGGTTAGACGCAATCAGAACCAGTAATGTTTACTCTGCGACCGTCCACTAGTTCATGCTCAACGGGTACTGCCTGTAAGTCCATTGGGGCCTCAAGACGACGCTTACGATACAATAGCAACGAAGTTACACTCTATCACACCTTTGCACGACTTCCGGGACCGGTGCTTCCGGATCCAATCGCAATATGAGACTCTCCGTCATCATCTGTACACACAATCCGCGGCAGGATTACCTCACGCGAGTTCTGCAGGCACTCCGAGAGCAGACACTGCCCATCACCGAGTGGGAGCTCCTCCTTGTGGATAATTGCTCCTCGAAACCCTTGACGTGCTTCGACCTATCCTGGCATACGAACGCAATCTATATTCGCGAGGACACGCTGGGACTCACACCCGCCCGGCTTTGTGGGATCACCCATGCTCGCGGCGAGATACTAGTATTTGTTGACGATGATAACCTTCTATGCCCCCTGTATCTTGAGACTTGCCTGACAATAGCAGCCAAGTTTAACTTTCTTGGCGTTTGGGGCGGGCAGCAGTTATCGGAGCTAGAAATCGTCCCGCCGCCGTTTCTCCTGCCTTTTGTAAGCACGTATCTCGCATGCCGGCGCTGTGACCGTGTCACGTGGACAAACAGTTTCTTTGCCGACGTCATGCCGGTCGGTGCTGGCATGTGTGTGCGCCTAAATATAGCGCTGCTCTACAAGGCGCATGTTGAGGGGAACAATATAAGTAGCCGACTAGGGCGAAAGGGGGATTTATTAACATCCGGCGACGATTACGACCTTGCGTTCACCGCATGTGACCACGGGCTGGGAATGGGTGTGTTTCCGGAACTTACTCTGACTCATATTATTCCTGCGACCAGACTCCAGCCGACTTATATCTTGCGGTTATTGGAGGGCAATTCTTATTCCCTTACGCTGCTACGCCATAGTCGCGGTCTGCCTGTAGTTACGGCGAACAGAGGTGTTATCTGGAAGTCGCTGCGATTGCTCTACCGAGTCGCGCGAGGACAACAGTTCCAGATGCGCGCACAAGCGGCGCGAGAACGAGGCATAAAAAGGGCACTCAAATCTTTGGAGCACTGTGACTCCCAGATCACGCCGACTGCTTGCAATCTTGAGAAGACACCTAGGTGACAGTTGGCTGTCCCCCGCCTCTTCTCGGTGGCACCCAGAGGTTTCGCGAAGCTGATAGCTCTGCGTGGACGCCTGTCAAGCCTGATAGCCATACCCAAGAGCGTACAGGCGCTGGGCGCCTCACGCCTATAGCAGTATACTCTGATGTATGCTCTTGTGGGAGTTCATGATTTCGCCTGCTAGACTTGGAGAGCAAGGATGAAATGCACATGGGGAGGTCGTTTGCCGCTGTGCATTTTGCTCGGGTTGGCGTCCTGGGCCCGCTTCGCAATGGTTCAGGAGCGAACTGGCTACGATTCACGGGCCATGAAGATTCTCACAGCGCGGGAAGCAGCTGACATTATTAATGCCCTTGATCTTGGCCGCCCGGAGCTTGCTACCGTCGCGGCCGCGTGGAAACGAGAAGATGAGGCGCTCGCTCAGAGGGAACTGGCCCAGTACTTCCGTGTGCGCATGTCTGTGGGCTGGGAAACTGAAGACGTAGTTCCTCCATCTCTTTCGTCCCAGAGCCGAGCAATTGCTAACGCGGCAGTAGAAGGTAAATTGCAGGGCGGATTTGTTCCGTTGGTCTACTCCTTCCCGAATGGGGAGATCGACTGGCATTTCAATCCTACATATCACACGCCCGGTCAGGCTCCTGACAATGAGTGGCAGTGGCAGCTGAACCGCATGTCCTTTTGGAGCGACATGGCCGCCGCGTACCGTGTAACAGGAGATGAACGATACGCAAAGGCCTTTGTGCAGGAGTTGCGTTCGTGGCTGGCCCAGTGTCCCGTTCCTGACCACGCTAACAATGACGCCGACTCATCATGGAGGACGATCGACGCAGGGATTCGCGCTGGTGGCTCCTGGATCGATGCTTTTTATGCTTTTCGCCACTCACCGGCAATGAGCGATGCCGATGTGCTGGCGATGGTTCATTCGCTTACTGACCATGCGCGGTATCTGAGACGCTATCATACAGGGCTGAACTGGCTAACCATGGAGATGAGTGGTCTCTACGCAGTTGGTGCGGTGTTTCCGGAGTTTAAGGAAGCCAGGGAATGGAGAACCTACGCCGCGACCATGTTGGCTGAGGAGGCTCGCAAGGAGTTCCTTCCAGATGGCGCCCAAATAGAGCTCTCTACTACCTATCAGCATGTTGCAATCGATAACATCCTGAAAATCGCAGAAATCGCCCGGTGGACGGTGAACGCAGTAGAACTCCCATCTAGCTATGTTGCTCCACTTGAAAAGGCCTATGAGTGGCAGGTGGCCATCGTCGCGCCCGATAGGCTCTTGCCTAAACTCAATGATTCCGGCCCAACCTACCTTCCGGACGTTTTGAAACACGCACTTCTTTACTTCCCAAACAGAACTGACTTTCAATGGTTTGCGAGCAAAGGGCGAGGGGGTGCGCCACCTCCATTTACATCTGTTTTTCTGGACCGGTCCGGATTGGCCGCGATGCGGTCCGCATGGGATAAAGATTCAAACTACCTTCTGTTTCGGGTAGGGCCGCTCGGTATCAACATCTATCACCAGCACCAGGATTCACTCGACGTGAATGTGTGGTCCTATGGCCGCGAGTTGATCTTTAATGGCGGTGGCGGAAGCTACGAAAAGAGCAAATGGCGACAGTGGGCCGTCTCGTCCTTCGCGCACAATACTGTTGTTGTAGATAATATGCCCCAGACCAGATCCATGAATTCGGATGACCCATTTCACGACCCGAATATGGTAAGTCAAGGGCCCATCGATGCCGATTGGCAGACCAATTTAGTCTTCGACTTCGCATCAGGCCAATATTTGCAAGGTTATGGCCCATTACACAAACTGATTGCCTCTCAGCGACGCGATGTTCTCTTCCTCAAACCAAACATCTATGTTGTTGCAGATCGGCTCCGTCCCAACGACTCCCTGCCTCATCAGTTTCAGGCTCGGTGGCAGATTCTGACAACGCACAGTCGGATTGACCCTTTGACTCAGACTCTGATTACAGAGGACCGGGGGATACCCAACATTGCAATTGTCCCTCTCTTAGTCGATAATCTCCGCACTGACTCGGTCTCCGCTCAGGAAAGCCCCGAAATCCTAGGTTGGGACTTCCGCATCTTGCCAGACCCACAACTTATACCTGCCACAACTCTCCTCCACACCTTAACCGGATCTGGTCCCCATCTGATACTTACATTGCTTCTCCCGCTCCGGCCCGGTGAAGCCAATCCAATCACGAAGGTGGAACCGGGCAGAGATGGTGTTTCGGCGACGGTAATCTTCACTGATGGACGGCGACTTGTTATCACTTGTCCGGGGTCCATCGGTATTTCGGCCCAAGAATTCATGCCCAGCGGTAAGCTGAGCCGCTCAGCAACAGGCGGCAAGCTCTGATGGCGATGCCTTCCACGCGGTCGGCCGCTGAATCCATCGTGGACCGCGAAGGGCGGCACCGAGGGCGGCTTTTCTGGGTTTTCCCCGAAGCAGCGAACCAGCCGGCAATATGACAGTACCATGCTACTCCCCATTCAGGACGCTATTGTGAATCCTCCTTCATTGGTCAGCATACTTATCAACAATTACAACTACGGCCGCTTTCTCGGCGATGCAATTGATAGTGCCCTCTCACAGAGCCACACTAACATCGAGGTCATCGTCGTAGACGATGGCTCTGCAGATGAGTCGCATAAGGTTATCGCTCATTACGGGTGCCGAATTCGAGCAGTGTTGAAGTCAAATGGGGGTCAAGCGTCCGCCCTCAACGCCGGCTTTCACGCATGCAACGGTGACCTCATTTGCTTCTTGGATGCTGACGACATCTTCCTTCCAAACAAAGTTGCTGAGCTCGTTACCACTTTCGCCCGGTACCCTGAAATTGGCTGGTGTTTTCATCAGCTTACACTATTCCAGAATCACACCGGAGAACATCTGTCCGACTCTCGAACGTGCAATTATGGCCGATGGGACGCTCGTACAGCCACGCTCGCAGGCCATCCTCCCTACGTACCCACCGCACTTTCTGGTTTATCTTTCAGGCGAACCCTTTTGTCCCGGATTCTTCCGATGCCAGAATCGCTCGGAATCACTAATGACAACTTCCTCAAGTTTGCTGCCCTTGCCCTATCGCCCGGTTGGATGCTTCCAGCCGTCCTTGCTCTCCAACGAATCCACGCGAACAATGCGTATACTCGTCGAACCGTCGGAAAACAGCAAGTGGTTGGCCGGATGGAGGTTTTACTCGGCCGTTTTCTCCACGAGAGATTTCCTCCGATGTTCCGTCTCGCGGAAAGTATCTTCGCACATGGCATAGGAAGACTCTGGGCAATCCGTGAATGTGAAGCAGACCTTCGCACTGAAGCAAACGCATTTCTTAATTCCTTGCGCTTTCCTGCGAGACAAAGGGTGACCCTGAAGGCATTGTATTGGTGGGTGGCTGAGAGCTTCCGCGCGGATCATTCAGAAAGAAGGCCTGGTACCGCGCGCGATGAATATAGCAATTACCGTCATGAGCTTGCGCAGCTCGGTGATATCGACGGGCGTGAGGCGTCTTCCAAAACCGCGGTAAACGGCTCCGCACCAGTCCCGGGTGCTCCGGGAAAACGATCCCATACTCCGCCAGCAGAACGCGGATGAGTTGTTTAGATTCGCAACTAGCCGTTTGCGGGCACGGCCGATTTTTACCAGCTTCCGGGGGCGATAGCAAGAATTCACTGCCAGCGAAGTCGCCATTGAGACGCGAAGGAACTGCAGGTTCCGTTCTAAACTCGTCCCATTCAAGCTTACACATCGCGATCTGGGAGAGCGTAGCGTGAAGGACATGGCAAAATTGCGATAGATGCAGAGACTCATACGATTGGGGAAGGAGATTCGTGCGCTGCAAACGGTGGTCGATCGTTATTGGACTCGTGAGACTTCAACGGAGGAGCTTTTGCAGAAATTGTTTATGTCGTTTGTGCCTTCTGGGTACCAAGTTCGCGGCCTTCGAATGAATGTCCTCTCACTTCGGGAGCTTTTCTAAATGCGAAATAAAACCGACTCCATGTGGGAAAGATGGGGCAGATCTGACGCGTACTATGGGGTTATCTCGTCCGAGAGGTTTCACACCCGAAATCTGCCTAAAACCAAGGAAGCCTTCCTCCAGACTGGAGAGCATCACATTGCGGGTGTCCTAGAAGCCATGGAGCAGAGATTCGGCGCGCTTGAACGTCGCTCTGCTCTTGATTTCGGGTGCGGGGTCGGGAGACTCTTGTTGCCCTTGTCGAGAGTCTTTGACCGGGTAGATGGCGTGGATGTTTCGCCGAGCATGTTAAAAGAGGCTGGTGTCAACCTGTCGGAGCGTGGGATCAACAATGTGGAATTGTTGGGTTCGGATGATAGGCTGACTTCAATCCACGATCACACTTACGATCTTGTTCATGCCCATATAGTGTTCCAGCATATTCCTAAGAGGCGCGGTTATGCTCTGATCGATACACTTCTCTCTCATGTGGGGCCAAAGGGCTGTTTCTATATCTACGTCCCTATAAAGAGAATGGCCTCTCCTATCAAGATAGCCGCGCATAGCATTAAACATCACGTACCATTTGCGTACATAGTCTTCAATTTGCTTGATCGAAAACGTCCGTTAACACCTACAATGCAAATGAACCATTATGACTTCGGAACGTTATTGCTTCTTTTTAAGAAGCACGGCTTCGAGACCGTGGTGTCTCGAACTGATATTCAGAACGTACGCACTGGATCATCTGTCAGTGTGGGCATTTTCTCCCGGAGGCCGTAGCATATTCGACCTGGCCGCATTTGGTTTTTCTTTTGTCAGTTCACGTCTCCCGGCGGCGACATCAGCGCAAGATCGAAGGTATACTGACGAAGTGCACAAAAACACAGCTACGGCCAGATCTTCAAATTCTCGTCGATTCATCGTCGTGCGTGGGAATGAAGGAAACGCGGAGCGCTTTCTAAGGCGGCTTTATATATCGAAGGCTTCAACGGACGACTGTGCGACGAGTGCCTGAACGTCAGGTCTCTTCTTCAGTCTGGCCGATGCTCGTCGCAAGCTAGCCCTTTGGCACCACGATTACAACCGTCGCCGTGGGCATTCCGCGCTGGCCGACCGGACCCCGGCTGAATTTGCCGCCATCAGCAGCGGTAGACATGACGGAAATATCCGTTCTCGACCGGCCGTCCCGGTCTGATGAAATCCAGATGCAGCTGTTTTAGCAAGCCCAGTGATCCATCGCTTTGCTGGCGAGCTCGGTCCCGTTGTCCACAGTGATCGACGGCGGCGCTCCGCGGGGTGCGATCTCTCAACTTCGAAAAGGCGGAGTTTCGGGTTTTGGGTCAGTTGCGGCTCAGGCGCGCCTGGCCTGATCGGCAGCCGATAGACCAATTTGGATGCCGGCGCCGCGTACCCTGATTGCCAAAGGATTCCTCATAACAGAATGGCTGAGTCCTATAGACGACCGATAGCACTTATACCGTGGATGGTTGGCTATTGTAGGGTCCGCTTGTTGCAAATGGCATTTGCATTTCCGAGGAATATCCCATGTATCAGGATTTTAAGTGGACAGCAGTTGCAGAGGACAGGATCGCGATACTTAAGAAGTACGAGCCGCTTCAGCCATATGTTTTGCTGGAATTGGCAAAACTAAATGAGAGCGACACGTTTATAGACATTGGCGCAAATATAGGAGTCTATAGCGTCTTTATGTCTTCGTTAGCAAATGTCAGGACAGTACACTCATTCGAGCCGAGCCCGCACACTTTCAACGAACTATCGATCAATACCAAGATAAACGGTGCTGGCAAAATAAGGCTATATAAGACAGCATTGTCTGATAGCCAGCGCCGTGTAACCTTTGGTATCGTAAGCAACTACTCGGGTGCCAATAGTATTATTGAGGAATCGATTCACAATCTGGATACGTTTATAAGAGAGGAGACCATCGATTGTATTCCTTTGGACAGTGTAGGTATCGTGACCTCTGGAAAGCTGTGTATAAAAATAGACGTTGAGGGACACGAAAAGAAAGTGTTGGCAGGGGCGGAAGGAATATTGACCCATAATCAAACCGTATTGCAAATGGAGCGTTACGAGCAGGATAGTAATACATCAGAATTGTTGACGAGGTTCGGTTACCGTAGATTAGTCACCGTTGGCCCAGACTGCTATTATAGCAACAATGACAACCTTACTTGCAATGACATCATGCTCGTATTGGAGCGTGCCTTTAGATCTTTGATAGCTTCGAATTTTGCAAATGATCGTATTAAGCCACTTAGGATTACAATTCTTCCCGGCGTCTATCTGGAGCTTTCGGACGCTATTTCTAGTTTCGCACGAAACGCTAAGCGCCGCCTAAAGCTACAAAGATAAATGTCCTGTATTACATACGGATAATTCTCAATCAATCATCATCAGGCTCCTAATAACGCTGCGAGGCTTAGCGAGTGTCGGCTGTTGTTCTCGTAGAAGGGGCGAACAGGGCAACGCGATGGATGTGAAAAGGCGGCGCTGGAGTGCACCGCAATTTGTACCAGGGAGCATGAGACAGACTGGTATCGAAAGAGTCTGGGTGCGCGATCTGCTTTTTTCAACGCTGGCACTGACACTGTGTCCAGTGACCCGTGACTGTCAATGTCCTGCTATTTCTCTACCACGTGATTGGATCGCGGCGGTATTCTGCTGGTGAGGCGCGGGTTCGCCCGAGAAGAGATAAATCGTCCCCGATGAAGGCGCCGACCCATAACGCAGCCAGCCATGAAGCTGCGCTTGTTCTTTGAGTTATTGGCTGCGATGGCCGTAGGACGACGAAGTGGTCGAAGTCACTCGGGCCAGAGCGTCATGTTCACGCAGGGTTTCAAATTGAGCGATGGGGCAGATGTCTTCCTGACCTTTGCCCCGTCGCTTTTTTGCGTCTTCGAGGCCGATGTAGGCAGGTGTGAGCGGCCGACCGGCGGGACGGTCGCTGCGACTTTGGTTTTGGTGTGAGAGATCTTTGGCAGTGAGACCGAAAATGGAGAAGATGGGTCATCCGGCGTTCCGGTTTGAATTTTGCGTCGAGGACCGAGGGCAGCAGGGATGGCCCTCAGAGAACCCAAAGCTTACTTCAGTACCCATGGTTGTTGCAATAAAGGTAATCTTCCACAGATTACTGTGCGATCATTTTTGAAGCCACAATAGACCGTGAGCACGGCGTCCTCTAGCAGGAACGGGGGCTCAGGGCAAATCGGAGTCCGCCGCAAGATTAAAGAATCCGTTTGATTAGGCCGATATAGGCGTGACTGTGGTGGCAGGACCGGAACGCATGCGAACGAAATTTCTATTTCCAGCATGTGTCGTAGGAAAGAATCCGATATTGCCGGCACTAAGGAATGTTGCAGGATTTGCAGGATTGTGACGCGAAGCCAAGTTTAGCTCGCGCTTGTTGCAACGATTGAATGCGCGGGCGGGAAAAAGTAAAGGGCCAGGTAATGACTCCCCCGGGGAACACCACTGTTGTTCGGCCAGCTAAGCCAGCGTTTTCTCCTAATCGACGTCAGGTTCTGCAGGGATGTATCGCTCTTGCGGCTTCGACGTTGCTGCCGGGATGCGGATCAATCATCTCCACTGGATCGAATGCATCGCCGACCGACGGCAATCCTCTGAACTGCTGGGTACGGCGGTCGTAGTCCTCCAGGCGAAGGACTTCGCGAACCACACGGCGGCCTGGTTCACGCTCCACATGGACCACGAAATCGACGGCCTCGCCGATCTCCGCTTCAACGTCCTCGAAGGTAGCCTGGGAGTGGCTGCGAAGAACGAGGTTGGCAAATCGGCGCAGCGCCTTTGCCGCGGAATTGGCGTGGATGGTGGCGAGGGATCCGGTGTGGCCGGTGTTGAGGGAATCGAGCAGGGTGCGCGCCTCGATTCCGCGCACTTCACCCAGGATGATCCGGTCGGGCCGCCAGCGGAGCGCGGACTTCAAGAGATCATCGAACGTAATGCCGGCTTTGAAGGTATCGGTCTGGCATTCGACAGCCAGCAGGTTCGGCTTCTGCAAATGGAGCTCCGACGTGTCTTCGATGACCACGATGCGCTGATCGTCGGGGATTGCGGTTGCCAGGGCGCGGAGCACGGTCGTCTTGCCCGTGGAGGTCCCACCGCTGATGAGGAGTGTCTTCCCGGTGCGAATCTGCGCAGCAAGGAACTCCGCAAGCGGCTGCGACAGCGTGCCGCGAGCGATCAGGTCATCGACAGTGTAATGGCGGCTGGGGAACTTGCGAATGGTGAGCGCCGGCGCGGGGCGCACGACCGGCGGAATGACCGCCGCGAGGCGGCTTCCGTCCGGGAGTTGCGCATGGAGCAGCGGGTTGTCCTCGTCGAGCTTTTTGCCGAGCTGGTTGGCAATCACTTCGAGGCCGGTGCGCAGCCTGCCAGCGTCGAAGGAGACACCAGGCTCCCGGCGAACGATGCCGTCGCGTTCATACCACCACGAGGCGTCGGGATTGCCCATGATTTCGCTGATGCTTTCGTCGAGCAATAGCGGCTCGATAGGGCGGAGGAACGGAAGGATCAACTCGAAGCTCATGGCGGAAAATCTCACAGCAATGGAAGCCCAGCGAATCGCCGGGCTTCCGCGAGTGAAGAGGAAAGGCCTATGCGGCCTCTTCCTCGGGGTT
>CAZHTJ010000013.1:0-74262 GCA_964535525.1 uncultured Acidobacterium sp.
GGCGGCGCTCGTTGCTGCGCTCGTAGGCGAGCGCGAGATTGTAATGCGCGTCGGCATAGCCGGGAGAGAGACGAATCGCGGATTTGTAGGCCTCGACCGCTTCGGGGAGGCGCTGCAACTCGTCGAGCGCGTTGCCGAGATCGAAGAAGGCGAGCGCGTAGTCGGGATTGGCGATGCTGGCGCGGCGATAGAGCTGCTCGGCGCGTTCGAACTGGCGCTTGTTGTAGAGAATCGTGCCGAGGTTGATGGCGGCGGGCGCGTGCTCGCCGAGCGACAGTGTTTCTTCGTAGAGTTTGGCGGCTTCGTCGACCTTGCCTTGTTCCTCGCAACGAACGCCCTCGAAGAAAAGCGAATTGATTTTGTTCTGACGCTGGGTTTCGGAGACGGCGCCGTCGTCGACGATCTCAAGGCGGGAGCCGCTGCCTTCGAAGTCGAGCTCGAACTGACCGGCGATGGGGTCCATGGTCGTGCCGGAATGGCGGAAGACGAGACGCGGGCCGCGCAGTGCAATGCTGGCCTGGAGCAGAGGGTTGGGGATTCCGGAAACCGCCCTCATGGCGTGGACGCTGGCTTTGATGTTGGAAGCGGAAATGCGCTGGGCGCGGAGATCGCGGAGCTTGCGAAGCTGAACCAGATCGTCGAAGCCGTAGTCGGATGCGAAGGCGATGAGTCCGGCTCTCTCCCACGAGCTGAGTTGCCGGGAGGTGATGCGCAGTATGCGAAGAACATCCTGGCGGCTATATGGATTCACTTTTTGAGGGCGGTGTACTGCTCCTGCTTCCTCACGATTATCCCAGGGTCACTTTGCGAGAGCAAGGGCGCGGGACAAAAAATCAGTGGATAAGCAGGTACGAATCTGATACGTGGCAGCGCGGGTTCACAGGCGCGTCATGATGAGAAGCCGCCACCACAGAGGACACAGAGTTCACAGAGAGTGGGAAGCAGGGGAATCGTTGCGTTTGCGTTCGTCGACGACGATGGTTTCGGCGAGGCGATCCCGGGTGCGCGGAAGCGTCCTTGACATGCATATACAACGTATATACGTTAAGAGATGTGGATGTTCGGTATTCGTTTCACGGGCTGTTGTTCGAATGGGATGGGGACAAAGCCGCGACGAATTTGAGGAAACACGGAGTTTCTTTCGAGACCGCCTGCGAAGTGTTCCTTGACCCGCTGCTTTTGCAGGGGACCCCGATGGAATTGCGCAAGCGGTGATCGGCGAAACTCTGAACGAACGTTTGCTCTTCGTAGTGCAAATCATCAAGAACGATGAAGTGGTTCGGATTGTTTCGGCTCGTCCGGTCACTTCGCACGAGAGGCGAGAGTATGAAGAATCGCAGCGGGAAGAAACCGCGGACGATGCCAACGGAGGCGCAGCGAGTCTGGAAGCGGCTTCGTCCGGACCGGCCCATGACCACGATCAGCATTCGCATTCCTGAAGACGTGATCGGCGATCTGAAGGACATCGCTCCGGCGCTGGGCTACTCGGGATATCAGCCGCTCATCCGCGCTTATATTGGGCGCGGGCTGCGGAAGGACCTGGAGAAGCTTGACCGGTCGCCGGGACAGGCCCTGGCGGAAAGTCTGCGCAAGCGCGGGATGAGCGACAGCGTGATTGCCGAGGTGATTGCCGAGGCTAAGGTCGGCTGAGTTACTTGCCCTGGCCGGCCGCCCCACTTGCGGCGGGTGCGGGCGTCGCTGAGGGCGCGGGGCGAATGAGGACGGCAGTGCGCGGGAAGGTGAAAGTGCCGCCGGCGTCGTCGATAACGTTGATCTGGCAGATGTAGGTGCCAGGTTTGAGGCTGTCGAGGGGCACGTCGAATTGAAAGGCGACAGCGCTGCGGTCGGGCACGTTGAGCTGCGTGGCCTGGACGAGCGGTGTTTCGAAAGCTTTCGCAGATCCCTGGAGAAATTCGATGCTGGTTATGACGCGCACGGGCGGGGGTGCGTTCTTGTCGGATTTTTCATTCTTCTGGGGCGTGGGTGCGGGCGCTGCTCCGTTGGCTGGCGGAGCCGATGGGGTTGCGGTCTGCGCCGCGGCGGTTGCGTGCGCGGGGTCGTAGACCTCATAGAGCAGATACATGTGCTGGTCCTGGCGGAAGACGTGCGGGAGATTCGGCACGAGCTGCTGGCCGTCGCGGACGAGCGGCGAGTCCTGTTGCTTTTTGTTGGCAGGCATGCGCTGGCTGGCGAGGAGGACGGAGCTCATTTTGAGCGGGACCTTTTTGAGGTCGGGGACGGTGAGGTCGGTTTCAAAGGAGCCCATGCGGCCGGTTTCGTTTTCACGGACGACGAATTTGACGTGGTATTTGCCGACGGGAAGCGTGAAGCCGGTCGTGTACTGCACGTTTTTCTGGCGGACCTGCTGCGATTCATCGATGGCGAGCTTGACCGTGTCGCGAATATCGCCGATGTCGTGGCCGGCGGTGTCGCGGACCTGGCCGATGACGTCGAGGGTGGCCTTGTCGCGGTCGCCGCCTTTGACGAAGGGGATCTGCGAGCCGGGGACGACGAGCGAGATGGGGACGAAGAAGCGATTTTCCGCGGTGCGGAAGTAGAGGGCCTGCATGTAGACGGTCATGTCGGTGGAGGGCAGGTCGCTGGCTAGCTCTTCCTCGAGCTGACGCTCGCGCTCGTCTTTGGTCGCGTGCTGGTAGTCGGCGGGCGCATAGTAGCCCGGGCGATATTCGAGCTTGACGTCGCTGCGATTGATTTTGACGGAGAGGCGGCGGTAGCGGCCGTCGCGGCGCAGATCGGTGGAGTGAAAGCCGATGACGTAGTAGGCCGAGGTGTCCTTCTGGATGCGATCGAAGGCGCCGGAGAAATCGTTGGAGTCGAAGAAGGCCTTGCCTCCGGTGTCGGAGGAGAGCGTGGCCATGACTTCCTGGGTGTTGAAGTTGGAGTCGAGATTGTTCTGGAGGGCCGCGCCGTTGAAGGAGTTGGCGCCGCGGACATTGCCGGTGGTGGCGTCGCCGAGGGGCGAGATGGCCTGGAGGCCGCGCGCGTCTACGCTGTAGATGGCAATATTGGCGCGGACGGAGGCGTTGATGGCGGCGTGGAGCGAGGCCTGGTTTTCAATGCCGTCGCGCTGGATGCCGCCGGAGAAATAGAGGAGGGATTTTTTCTCGTTGAGATAGGCGAGGGATTTGGAGATGTCTTCGATGGCGAAGAGCTCGCGGTCGGTATTGATGTCGTTGTATTCGGATTCGTCGGGGGTGAAGGAGCTCGCGTCTTCGACCTGATTGCTGGTGCTGGTGGCGCCGGGACCATAGCCGGATCCCTGGGTTCCGTTGTAGCCGTTGACGGCTTTGAGGAGGAGATCTTTGCTGGCGGTGAAGTCCTGATCGAGGGAGAGCGTGGCGTCGAGGGAGACGACGGCGACGAGGTCGGCGGGGTGCATTTGCTTGTTGATGTAGTTGCGCGCGGCGTCCTGGGCGCGGTCCAGATCGTCGGGCTGCATGGAGGTGAGGTCGAAGAACATCACGATGAGGCGATGGTTGCGCAGCTCTTCGGGAGCAGCGGTGCCGGCTTTGGCGCCGAAGACGCCGTTGGGTGAAGCGGCATTGATGGTGGCTTCGTTGAGGGCGGCGGCTTCGTCGACGTTTTCGAAGTCGAAGCTGGCGATGTGCTGGGGCTTGCCGTCTTCGGTGACGGTGAAATCTTTTTCGGTGAGGCCCTTCACGACGGCGCCGGTTTTTTTGTCGCGGACGACGACGTTGGTGAGGACGAGATCGCTGTTGACCTTGAGGGTGAAGGTGGAGCTTTGCGCGGGCTGGTCCTGAGCCGGCGGTGGTGCCGGCTCCTGCGGGAACAAAGGCAGGGCAACGAGAAAAGTGGCGAGGGCGGCGAGGCAGCGTCTCATCATAGCTAGAACCGGTAGCGGCCCATAAAGGTGAACTGGCGCATGGGCGCGGTGGAGATGACCTGGCCGTAGGTGGCGGAGCCGAGGGTGGAGTCGACGCCGGAGTACTCGACGGTGTTGAAGACGTTGTTGGCGGAGGCGCGGAGCTCGAGGGTTTTGGTGTCGCCGAAGCGAAGGGACTTGGAGGCGGACCCATTGAAGGTCCATAGGGCTGGGCTCGGGATACTGAAGCGCGAGGCGGTGCCGTAGACGTTGGCGGGAGACTGGAAGGCGGATTTGTTGAACCAGTTCAGCAGGGAGCCGCCACCAGAGGTGAGGGAGCTGCCTGGGACGCGATCGGGGCGGAGGGAGTTGGTGGTACCGCGGGATACGTCCTCGACAGTGGCCTCGTAGTGCGGCGTGAGCGGGTTCCCCGTCGAGAAGGTGTACGTGCCGGAAAGATTCATGTTGGCGAGCACGTGGCCAAACCAGCCGGTGGTGAGCAGATGAGTATCGGGACCGAAGGGAAGCTCATAGACGAAATTGCCATTGACCCGGTGGCGGACGTCGAAGCTGGAGTTCGATTCTTCGGCGCGGATGTTCTGCCAGTTCTGGACGATGCCGCCAGAAGTGGTGCCGCCGTTGCCTCCGACGGTGGTCGCATCGTCGATGGAGTGCGAGTACGTATAGGTGGCCTGGAGTGAAATGCCGCCGCTCATGCGTTTGCGCGCGCTGAAGGTGCCCGCGTTGAAGCGCGAGAAGGCGAGGGAGTCTTCATAGTCGTAGGGAACGGTGAGTGAGGGATCGTTGATGGCTGTGGGCAGCGTGGTGGCGCCGGTGGAGTCGACGAAGCGGCCTGGCGCGTCGATGATGTCGAGGCGCGAGCCTCTGGAGCCGTTGTAGCCGAGGTTCAGGAGGATGTTCCAGGGCAGCGTGCGCTGGAGGTTGATGTTCCACACCTGGACCCAGGGAAGCCGGTAATTTTTGTTGACGGAGTAGTTGCCGATTTGCTGGCTCTCGGGGACGGGGAACCCGTTGGCCAGCGAGATGGCAGGACCGCTGCCGGCGATGTTCGTTTGGACGTTGGCAAAAGGCGGCTCGAAGGCGAAGTTCTGCACGAATTTCACGTACTGGCCAACGGTGTAGTTGATACCGTAGCCGCCGCGAATGACGGTGTCCTTCCAGGGGTGGGTGGCGACGCCGAGGCGCGGGGAGAAATTATTTTTCTCGGGATAGATGAGGTCGCGCGGATATTTTCCGCTGAAGGGGCCGACGGAGTTGGGCGTAATGATGGCGACCTGGGTGAAGTTGTTGCCGGGATCGAGGGTGGCGAGGCGGTCGTTCTTTTCCGAGTACGGGGAGTAGTAGTCGTAGCGGAGGCCGAAGAGGAAGGTGGTGTTCTTCATAGCGCGCCAGTCGTCCTGGGCGTAGCCGTCGATTTCATTCTGGCGAAGGTTCGCTTCCTGGTAGGCAGCCTGGAGCGTGGTTTCCTGAGGCAGGCCGAGCAGCATGTCGGCAAGCGAGGAGCCTGTTGTGGCGAAGCCATTGGAGCCGGTGCTGCCCGTGCTGCCTGATGCTGGATTCTCGGTGAATAAGCCAGTGAAGACATAGGTGCCGGTGGAGTTGGTGTTGCCGATCATGTCGTCGTAGACGCGGCGGAAGTCGCCACCGAAACGCATATTGTGTTTGCCGTGCGTCCAGGCAACGGAGTCGGTGAGGGCGACGGTTTGGGAGAGCGTGAAACTGGGCTGCTGCTCGTTGAGTCCGGTGAACTGATTCAGCGTGACGTTGGGCAGGCCCCAGAGCTGCGGCGACTGTGGCTGGCCGGTGAGGCCGATCTGGTCGGCGATGTTGGTGAGGTTGCTGAAGTAGTTGCTGGCCTGGGAATTGGTGCGATTCCAGTTGGCGTTGACGCTGTCGGTGAGGCGGCCCTTGCCGATGGAGTAGCCGAGTTGCACGGAATATTGGTGCGACTGATTCTTGCCGCCGAGTTCGGGGAAAAGGTTGAGGCCGTCTGAGGCGGAATGGCTGTAGTTGAAATTCACATTCATGCTCTGCGTGATGCCCTGGTTGCCCTGGCCGAGGACCTGGCGCGCCATACGCACGAGGCCGTTGGCGCCTTGCCCGGCCTTGCCGAAGTTGTGCATGAAGCGGACGCCGATCTGCGTCGAGTTGGTGGTCGCGGAGGTGAGGCGCTGGTAGTCCTCGGTCGCACCGGAGAGATTGGGCTGCGGGACGTAGTTGAGGAGCGCGCTCGCCTGCGATGCGATGCACTGCGAGGGGATCACATTGCCGATGAACGGCGTACCTGGTGTGTTGCCGCCGGCAATGCAGGTTGAGTTTGCGGGGTCGTAGATGGTGATGGGGGTTCCAGCGGGCGTGGTCAGTGCCCTGAAGTTGCCGCCGCGTTCGGCGAGTGTGGGGACGGTTCCGTACTGATCGAAGGGCGACGAGGAGCGCGTGCCGGAGAGGGTGAAGAAGAGGAAATCGTTTTTGTCGTTGGTGAGAATTTTCGGGATGTAGGGCGCGGAGAGGAAGGTGAGGCCGAAGCGATTGGACGAGTAAGCGGGTTGCTGTATGGGCTGACCGCGCAGGGCGAAGTCGTCGGCGTTGAGCGCGCCGTTGCCACCGTTCCAGAAGATGGCGCCGTGGGGCTGGTTGGGTTTGAAGTTGCGGAAGTTGCCGCGCATACCTCCACCACCGCCTCCGCCGCGACCACCGCCCCCACCCCCAAAGCCGCCTCCACCGCCGAAGCCTCCTCCGCCGCCAAAGCCGCCTTCACCGCCGGGGCCACCTTGTCCGCCTGGGCCTTGTCCGCCGGGACCGGCCTGGCCGCTGAGGGACTGGTTCAGTTCGGCGTTATCGCGCATCTGGCCAAAGTCAATGCCGGCGAGAGGATTGGTGGTGCCGTTTTGGCCGGTGACGGCGACGGAATCGGATGAAGAGAAGTCGGAATTCGACGCGAGCGAGGGCAGAGCCGCGCCTGCATCGCCGCCGCCGGTTCCCGCCTGGATGAGGTCGGAGGCGGCGCCGAGGAGATTGAGGTTCTGCGCGCCGCCGCTGCCAAGGAGTTGGCGCGCAGCGGTGGCGAGATTCGTCTGCTGATCCTGCTGCTCGGCACGCGAGGCGAGCAGGATGGCGAAGTCGACAGTCTGATCGTGGGTGGTGGCGTTGAAGAGCGTGTCTTTAGTGACGGGCGCGAAGGCGGCGAGCTCGGTCCGGAGAACGTAGCGGCCGTTTTGCGGGATGACGAGTGTGTAGCTGCCGGTGATGTCGGTGGTGGTGGAATATTTTTTGCCGGTGAGGGAATTGCTGGCGGTAACGCTGACGCCGGGCAGCGGAACGTTGCCGGATTTGATAGCGCCGTGGATGGTGCCGCCGGTTTGGAGTGCGGGGGCTGCGGGTGGGGTTTGGTCTGTGGGCGGCGTGGACGGCGATGGTGCCTGTTGCTGTTGGGCGTCAGGCGAGAGTGGAGTTGCGGGCGCGGTTGGGGGCGGCGCGGGCGGCGTCGCCGGCGCGGGGGTTGGGGTCTGCGCGAGGGCGAGCGATCCCGCAAGGACAAGCGAGACAAGAATAGCGGGAGCGCGCATGGGTGACGTCATGAGGGCTAGTTCTGATGGTAATTCGGCGGCTGCGGGGGCGTGGAGCCAGTGGGAGTTCCCTCGGGCTGGGGAGGCGGCGCCTGTGCGCCCGTAGAGCCGGGTGGGCCAGGATGAGGTCCGCCAAAACCGCCGCGGCCTTCACCAGGCGGGCGCGGTTCCATGACGACGAGATTGGTCGCGAGGAAGGAACCGGCCTTCAGGGCGCCATCGGCGCGGAGCATGTCGCCAACCTTGATGTCGGGGAAGGTGATGTCGGTGGCCTGGCCGCGCGCGCCCTTGTGGAAGGTGGTGTTCTCGTCGACGGCGATGGTTTGCGCGACTTTGTCGGGACGCTCGATGGTGACGGTGAGGTCTTTGATGGCGGTGATTTTTCCGGCGGTCCAGGTTTTGCCGAATTCGGCGCGACGCTTCTCGGCATCGGCGGCCTGCTGCGGATCGAGGACCATGACGAACATAGCGCCGATGGTCCTGGCCTGGTCGTCGAGATTGCCGGCGGCCATGACGGTGTCGCCGACATGGATGTCGGAGATCTTCGCTTCTTCGCGGTTCTTGCGGATGCGGGAGTTGGGACCGGTTTCGACTTTGTAGGTTTGGCCCTGGTCATCCTTGATGGTGATCTCGGTGCCGGAGACGGCGGTGACCTTGCCCATGGTGCCGTTGCTGCCGGGGCCGAACATTCCGCCGCCGCCCATGCCGCCGCCGCGGGGGCCGCGCTGGTGAGGCTCGCTCTGATCCTGGCTTGGGGTCTGGCTCGGGGTCTGGGCTGAGAGGATGGGCGCCGCGGACATTGCGGCAAGGGAGGCGCAGAGCGCGAACCCTGCAAGACGGGAGCGGAGGATGTGCATAAGGGAACCCTCAGAAGGCCGTGTGCCGCTCAGGAAAAAGTTCGAATTGAAATCGCAACCTTCTCTCAGCGGTTAAAGCCGGATTCATTTTGCGGCCCTTCCGGCAAGGCTGAAGCCGTGCCCCTTCAAAGAATCGAGTTTCACGGCGGCGGCTGATAGCCGCTCTGATTATGCCGGAATAGACGCGTTCCTGGCGGGAAAGACGCGCCAACCGCAGCCGGTAGCCGGTAGCCTGTAGCTGGCAGCGGGAAGCCGGACGCTGGAAGCCGGAAGCTTGAGCTTGAAGCCTGAAGCGGGAGATTCCTCAAGCCCCGCGAAGCCGTCAAAAGTCGCCGGAAAGTGAACCCTGGGTGAAACTTTCCGCATCCCTCTTTTTGAGCAGCGCAGGAAATGGTACTCTGACGGGCATCCCCAGCCCTGGCGCCGTGTCTCTTTCGCTGAAAAGGAATCCGCAAAGGATCAGACCATGAGCGTATTTGCAGCAACCGAACTCGCTGAGGATTTTTGTCGGGTGCGGAGCCAGAGCCTTGCGCTCTCGGCGCCGCTGACGCCGGAAGACATGATGGTGCAGTCGTCGCCTGATGCCAGCCCGGCCAAGTGGCATCTTGCGCACACGACCTGGTTCTTTGAGACCTTTGTGCTGCGGGAATTTGTGCCGGGATACAAGCCCTTTCATCCGGATTTCGTTTGGCTGTTCAACAGCTACTACAACGCTGTGTCGGAGCAACCGGAGAAGAAGCTGCGTGCGTCCTTCTCACGGCCGGCTGCGAAGGAGATTCTGGCGTACCGGGAGTATGTGGACGGGGCGATGGAGGATTTCGCGGCGGGCGATGTGCCAGAGGACGCGCGGACCCGGATCACTTTGGGACTGAATCACGAGCAGCAGCATCAGGAACTGCTGATCACGGATATCAAGCATGCCTTCTGGAGTAATCCGCTGCATCCGGCTTATGTGCAGGGGGCGGATGCGATTCGGAGCGCTGCGAAGGAAGCTGCGCCAGTGCGGTGGGTGGAGTTTGCCGGGGGAGTGACGGAAACAGGTCACAGTGGCAGTGGCTTTTGTTTCGACAACGAGACACCGCGGCACAAAGTTTATCTGGAGCCGTTCCGTCTGGCGTCGCGGCCGGTGAGTTGCGCGGAATATCTCGCGTTTATGGAGGACGGCGGGTATGCGCGGCCGGAGCTTTGGCTGTCGGAGGGTTGGAACACCGTGCGTGCGGAGGGCTGGCAGGCGCCGCTGTATTGGCGTCGCGGCGAGATGGGGTGGGAGGTTTTCACGCTGCGCGGGCTGGTGCGGCTCGAGGATTTGCGGGCGACGCCAGTGTGCCATGTGAGCTATTTCGAGGCGGACGCGTTTGCGCACTGGGCGGGCAAGAGCCTTGCGACGGAAACGGAATGGGAAACCGCGGCGGTTACAGTTCCAGTGACGGGAAATTTTCTGGAGGATGAAAAGTTTCATCCGCAAGCGCCGCCGCGTGCATCAGAGAGGGAGCAGGCCGCCGCAGTTCAGCAAGAGGTACAGCAAGGCATTCAGCAACTGTGGGGCGACGTTTGGGAATGGAACGTCAGCGCTTATCTTCCCTATCCGGGCTATCAACCGCTCCCCGGCGCCCTCGGCGAATACAACGGCAAGTTTATGTGCAACCAGATGGTGCTGCGCGGCGGTTCGGTCGCTACCCCCGCCTCCCACATCCGCGCCACCTATCGCAACTTTTTCGCGCCTTCGACCCGTTGGCAGTTCTCCGGGATTCGGCTGGCGGAGCACTGATCGCGGAGGCGGATTTCCAATGCACGCTCTTTCATCCATTCCTCGTCTGCCCGAGGCAGCGTCGACGCCCATTGGCGCGGAAGTTTATCGCGGGCTGACGGCGTTTCCAAAACGTCTGTCGCCGTGGCTTTTTTACGATCGGCGCGGGTCGGAGCTGTTTGAGGCGATCACGGAGCTGCCGGAGTACTATCTGACGCGCACGGAGCGCGATATTTTCGCGCAGTACGCGGATGAGATTTTCGAAGCAGCGGACGGGAAAAAGCTCGAGATTATTGAGCTGGGTGCGGGCACGGCGGCGAAGACCGGCTTGCTGCTGGCGGCGGCGGTGCGGCGACAGGGCCGCGTGAGCTATTACCCCATCGATATTTCGACGACGGCGCTGGAAGAGGCGCGGCGGCGGATTGCGGAAGAGCAGCCGCAGGTTTCGTGCATGCCGATCGTGTGGGACTACACGAACAGCATGTCGGAGATGCCGTCGACGATAGGGCGCAAGATGGTGCTGTACATCGGGTCGAGCATCGGGAACTTTGAGCCGGAGCAGGCTGCCAGGCTGTTACGGAGGCTGCGCGGCCACGTGGCAGCGGGCGATTGGCTGCTGCTGGGCGTGGATCACGTGAAAGATCGGTCGACGCTGCTGCGGGCGTACAACGATGCGGCGGGGGTGACGGCGGAGTTCAACCGCAACGTGCTGACGCGGATTCGGCGCGAGCTGGGGGCGAATTTCCGGCCGGGGTTGTTCCGGCATCGGGCGTGCTGGAACGATCGCGAATCGCGGATCGAGATGCATCTGGAGAGCCTGGTCTCGCAGGAGATCTCGATACCGGCGCTGGAGCTGAGCGTGCATTTCCGGCGCGGCGAGAGTATTCATACCGAGAACAGTTACAAATTCACTCCGGAGAGCGTGGCGGGGATGCTGGAGCGGGCGGGGTTTGGGGTGCGGCGCGAGTGGACGGACTCCAAAAAGTGGTTCGGCGTATACCTCGCTGAGGCATCTTAACAGGGCCCAGAACTCAGGATACCGGCTTCGGCGGTATAATCCCGGCCATGATGACGACCGATTCCGGAGCCGACCGCAAGGGAGCGGTCAGCCCGAAGCAGATCGCCCGTAACGTGCGGGCGATGGTTGTTGCGCTTGCGATATTCTGCTTTAGTCTTGGCGCAAATTTGGCAAACTTGGCACGAACAATTACCCAACACAACTCGTTCCAGGTCGCACCGATCGTGGTATTTGGTCTGATTAGCCTCGCGGTCGCGGTTGCTGTCGTTGGCACTGTAGTTCACGTTTTGCTCCGGCGGCTTGCTCAGACCGCAGAGCTCGCTTAGGGTGCGGCATGGATGCTGAGGGGCTGCGGAGTTTTCTTCTTGCTCTGCCGGATGTGGCGGAGACGGTGCAATGGGGAGACAACCTGGTGTACTGGGTCGGCGACAAGGCGATCGGCGGGAAGATGTTCGCGCTGGCGAGTCTTGAGCCGGACCACGGCGCGGTGCTCTCGTTTGCGGCGGGGCCGGAGCGGTTTAGGGAGTTGGTCGAACGAGAGGGGTGCTTCCCTGCCCCGTATCTGGCGCGGGCGCATTGGATCGCGGTGGAGCGATGGAATACGCTGCCTGCTTCGGAGCTGAAGGAGTTGTTGCGCGCGGCGCGAGGATTGGTCTACGAGAAGCTACCAGCGCGAACCAGGGATGTATTGGCGATGACGCAGCCAGAGAAGAAGAGGCTGATCGCGGCGGGCCGGGCGAAAAGAGGGTGACAGGTCGCAGGTTACGGGTTACAGGTTGGAAAAAAAGGTGACAGGTTACGGTTACAGGTTACAGATCCGGCGCTGGTGCCATGACCGTAGGATGGGTTCCTTGCACAACAGGGTGCCGCGTCAGCGGCACGACGGTAGAAGCCCCGGCCTTCAGGCCGGGGATATAGCACCAGCACAGTGGGGCCTTTAGGCCCGGAGATGACAGAATTACGCGGTCAAAGCACTAGTGGCTGCTGGCGGCGTTCATCAGGGCGGTGCGTTTGTCGGGAGTCATGGGGCCGGTGGTGCGCCACTGAATACGGCCCTGGCGGTCGATGAGCAGGGTAACGATCTGCTTGTCGTTCGGGATGGTGAGGTCGTCGAAGAATTTCCTGCGGTCGACCCAGAGCGGGATGATCCAGTGGAGCATCTCTGGATCGGACTGGTCACTCCGCATCGATGAGGTTTCCCACCAGCGGAACAGGAAATTTTCCCGCTCGGCGACAGGGATCTCGTAATAGCGAAACTGAAAACTGGTGTGCTGGAGCGCCTGGGCGGCGGGGAGCCAGGAATCGATGTCGCTTTGCTGCTCCTCTTTGAAGGAGAGGAGCAGCAGATCGAGCTGGCCTTCGAGTTCGCCGGGGAGCGCAATTTTTTGCTTGTCGAGACGGTACGAGGTGACCGGCGGGAAGGCAGCCTGCTTTTGTGGCTGTGCGCCGAAGGACAGCGACAGCGACGAGCACGCGAGAAAAAAGGCCAGCAATGGGATACGTCGCCGCAATCAGTGGGTCCAGTAAAACGCTTTGTGCACCTTGGGTAAGTCTGGAGGCATGGTATCACTCAGGGATTGGACGAGACTGGAGACGGCGGGGCCGCAGGCCGGCTGCGTACTGCCCGTGAACCACGTGAATTATCATGAAAGAGAGAATGACTCCGCATCCGTTTCAGACCGACGATCCGCGCCTGGCCAAGATTGCCGAGAAAGTGGCGGCATGGAAGCGGCTGAGTTATGAGGATGGACTGGCTCTGTATCGGTCAGGCGATGTGCTGGCGGTGGGGTGGCTGGCGAATGCGGTGCGCGAACGGATGCACGGCGACGTGACGTACTTCAACGTCAACCGGCATATCAATCCGACGAATGTGTGCGTGGCGGCTTGCAGGCTGTGCGCGTTTGGGCGGACCAGGGGCGCGGCAGGCTCGTACACGATGGCGCTGGAGCAGGCGTGGGAGACGGCGGCGTCGGGGTACAGCGAGGCGGTGACGGAGTTTCACATCGTGGGCGGGCTGCATCCGGATTTGCCGTTTGAGTATTTTCTCGATTTGGTGCACGGGCTGAAGGAGCGGTTTCCGCAGGTCCATATCAAGGCATTCACGATGGTCGAAGTCGCGTTTTTGGCGAAGCGCGCGAAGCTGACGATTCCCGAGACGCTGATGAAGTTGAAAGAAGCGGGCGTCGATTCCCTGCCCGGCGGCGGCGCGGAGATTTTTGCGGATCGGGTGCGGCACATCATCTGCGATCACAAGATCGATGGCGATGCGTGGCTGGAGACGGCGAGGGCGGCGCATCAGCTGGGATTGAAGTCGAATGCGACGATGCTGTATGGGCATATCGAGAATGACGAGGACCGCGTGGATCATCTGCTGAAGCTGCGCGCGCTGCAGGATGAGACGGGCGGGTTCCAGACTTTTATTCCGCTGGCGTTTCATCCGGAGAACACGGCGCTGGATCATTTGCCGAAGACGACGGGGCTGACGGATATTCGGCAGATTGCTGTGGGGCGGTTGCTGCTGGATAATTTTCCGCACATCAAGGCGTACTGGCAGATGATGACGGCGAAGATTGCGCAGATCGCGCTGCGGTTTGGCGCCGATGACATTGACGGCACGGTGATCGAGGAGAAGATTTACCACGACGCGGGCGCGACGACTCCGCAGGGCATGCGGCGGGATGAGTTGATGCGGCTGATCACGGCGGCGGGGCGGGTTCCAGTGGAGCGGGACACGCTGTATCGGGCTGTTACTCGGACGGAAGAGAGTTTTACCGTCGCTGTGTAGGGGCGGTAGCGGTCGCAACACCAGGCGACCACGCTCACGGTTTGCCGAGTTTTGGGTCAACCCAATGGACGGTGATTAATCGACTATTCAGATGATTGAAATCATCGTCAGTCGTGATGAGCGGGAGACCGGCCACGGCTGCGGTAGCGGCGATCCACATGTCATTCTGTCCCATCTTGCGCTCTCCGCCCGCGGTTGTACGGCAGGCGTGTTCCACCATGACGTAAGCGTCAATTAAGGAGCTGTTGGAGATATCAACCGTGACTAACTCATCCAACGCCCTCGCTAAGACTTGGATCTTCTCGTCTCCCCACGAGCGGCGCTGAGCCATTGCCTTCAACTCGCCGTGTGTGACGATCGAAATGGTATGCCTGTAAAGAGCCTGACGAAGCCCAAAAGCCTTGTCTATCTGTTCTCCCAGTTCCCTGCCTCGAATCAGATTCAGCAGCGCGCTGGTATCGAGGACATAGGTTTGGCTCAACGCCGTAGTTCTCCAAGCGCCGCAAGCAGTTCTTCGTCAGACTCCTCACCCGGCCAGGTACCGAAGAATGCCGCTCCACCTCTCTTGACGGGCTGGGGCTTTCGGTCCGTTCGGGCAGGCGCGCTCATCGCCTGAGGAATCGACGAGAAGAACTCTCTGCCTTCGCTCGTTCCGAGGAACTCCTGAGCATCTATGCGCAAGAGCGAGCCCGACGGACGATAGACAGCCTTACCGAATACCGTGATCTCTCTGCCAAAATATTGCTGGAGAAGGGACGGATCGCCTTCCAGCAGAACTCCGCGCACCTCTTCGCCCCCGTTCAAGACTAAACCGAAGGACCGTGTGCTGTGGCGAACCATGTCGAGTTTCCCAACAACACGCAGCTGCCTGGGAGAAGGGGTCTGGGCGCTAAGCTGCTGTGCATTGGCAACCACAGTCGGATTCAGTACCGATGCTTCGCCGGTTCCTGACGCATCCGGGAACTGAACTTCCTTAACTTCGCGTCTAAAGAGTGTTCGCCAATGCGTGAAATGCCTGAGCAATGGCTTGTCATAAATGTCGCTGGATTCTTCTCGGCGGCGCACGACCTCGCCGACCTTGCCTATCAATTGGATGACGGTGTCGTCTGGACCAGCGAGACCAGGCCAAAGACGATGCTGCTGGAAGAGGTCCGGCGCAGCGTCTCCCAGCTTTGGCGCCTTAAGGTGAAGGACGGAATATCCATCTCGTTTCTCAAAGCCCAGGGTTCTGATATCGGAGGCCCTCTCAAGCCACCCCGGTACAGCTCCAACCGATGCGCTTGAACCCTCGATGGCCATCCGGACACACGGTCGCGCTGTGTCGTTGAGGTGTCGAAACAAAGACGAACTGATCGGCAGTGGTACTTCCGCACCGAACGGCGTCTCTGTCTCGACGACGATCTCCTGGTCTACGTAGTTCAGAAAGTTCCCTCCGAGAACCAATGATGTCACATGAGACCGGCCATTGCCCAACAAGACTGCTGGGGTATCTGCCCAGACATAAGTCCCACCGTGCCACGCTTAGAGCGGGCGCTCTTCGAACGCTACGGCTCCGACAGAGATGCATGGAGTATTGGCGGTGGAAGCCAGGGGTGGTTGGACGGGAACGTCCGGCGTGGGGGGCTTTTTGGCGTCCCGTTTGGCGCGGCGCTTTTTGTTGACTTCGTTGGCGGCGACGAGGAAGAGCGAGACGAAGGTGACAGCCAGCAGCAGGATGGCGGTGATGCCGGTGAGCTGCTCCATTTCGCCGTAGAGCAGCGCGAGGCCGCCGAAGACGAAGAGCAGGTGCGCGCAGAAGACCTGGAGCGAGGCTTTGCCTAAGGTGAGGAAAGGCTCGCGGGCGACGACGATCTTCACATATTTGCGCAGCCAGTAGAACAGGATCAGGAACGCGGCGATGTTGAGGACGCGCAGCGGGCCGATTTGCCACTTGTCGAGGAGGATGCCGAAGGCCTGCTCGTTGAGGCGCGGGCCGAACCAGCTGAAGCGCACGCCGATGAAGAAGATGCAGACTGCGGCGCTGAGGGCGACTCCCCAGCGGGGGATGAGGCGGAGCGGGACGTCGTGACGGGCGGAGCGCGCGCCGAGCCAGAGGCCGACGATCCAGACCATTTGCCAGGCGAAGAGGTTGAAGGCTCCGGTTTCCTGCACGGGGATCTGCAGATGGGTGAGGTGGACGACCCAGTTGTGGACGAGGTCGCGGAGGCCAAACTGCGCCCCCAGCCAGATGAGAGCGCTGGCGGCGAGAATGATTCTCCAACCGAACCGCACCGCGGCGGTAAGAAAGAGCGGCGTAAGGAAGAGGAAGAGTACGTACAGGGGCAGGATGTCCAGCAGCGGCGGGCAGTAGATGAGGAAGATAGAGCCGGTGATGGCGATGCCGGGATGGTTGAGATAGAAATTGAGCAGGTTGGTGATGGCGGCGCGATGGTGGTGCACGGCCCAGCTGGCGACGACGGTGAAGGCGACGGCGAGGAGAAACAGGTGGTAGGCGTAGAGCTTGAGGGAGCGGCGCCACATCTGGGCACGCACACCGACCGGGTCCTCCATGGATTTGCGAATGTAGAGGCGGCCGATGAGGATGGCGGAGAGGAAGACGAAGCCTTCGGCGGATGTGACGAAGCCGAAGGGCTCGTTGACGAACGCGCTAAAGTGGGTGGGGAGGTGGGTCAGCGTCATCCAGACGAGGAACAGGCCACGCAGGGCGTCGAGTTCGGGAAGCCGCTGAAGCCTGGGGAAGTGCATGGGGATGCGCTCGCGCCGCACCGGGGCGCTTCTCCATTAGACGCGGACCGGCGGGAGGGGTTGCGGGGATGAGAGGCTGAAATCAGGGTGCGCCCAGGCGCTGGATGCGGGTTACAGGTTGCGGGTTACGGTAAAGGCCCGCCTGTGTCAGCGTTCGACCTAAACCCCTCAGCGGTTGATGGGAGGAGACGATTCATCTTCTCCCCAAGATAGTCCTTCCAGCTATTGGGCAATGCGTCCAGGGCCAGGGCTCTGCGCAGCTGACGAACATCCTCGACATCGTACTGCTTTGCGAGGTACAGGCGTGTGAAATCCGAAACGGAGACTCCGTCCGGATCATGGCTGAGTGGGGCTATCTCGTCCTGGGCGCCCACCTCTCCCTCGCGCGTGACGGCGAGGTAAAAGCCGGTGCGGCCGCTGGCGAGAAACCGCTTGATCATGTCGTCGGACTGGAAGCGGATACCGAGCTTGAAACACGGGAGGCGTGGCTGCGTGACTACCACTTCCGAAGAGCCGATGGAGAACCGGTCACCGATGTAAGTGGATTGCTCAACCAAACCTTCGGTAGTGAAGTTCTCACCGAAGGCACCCCAGGACAGTTCGCGGCCAGGCAGTTGCTTTCCCCAATACTGGTAGTGTTCAACCGGGTAGCAATAGACCGCCTTGTATTTGCCACCGTGCACGCTCAGGTCCGACTGCCGGTCTCCGTCCAGATTGAGCGTCCGCAGGGCGATGCGTCCGCTGACGGGTTCTTTGTAGATCGACGTGGTCACATGAATTCCGTGCCAGGGAACTTCTCGCGGCAAACCGCAATTGACCGATAGCAATTTCATACTGGCTCCGACCATTCGATGAAGCCCGACGACAATCGGTCGCGGGACGACAGGAACAGGGCTCGAGCCAGGGGTTACAGGGTCGAGGCGGGGCTGCCACCTAATACGCCGCGATTCCGGTGACGGACTGCCCGAGGATCAGGGTGTGAATGTCGTGAGTGCCCTCGTAGGTCTTCACGGATTCGAGGTTCATCATGTGGCGCATGACCGGGTAGTCATCCGTAATCCCATTGGCCCCGAGGATATCGCGCGCCATGCGGGCACACTCGAGGGCCATCCAGATATTGTTGCGCTTGGCCATGGAGATGTGCTCGTGACCGACTTTGCCTTCGTCTTTGAGGCGGCCGACCTGGAGGACGAGGAGCTGGCCTTTGGTGATTTCGGTGATCATCCAGGCTAGTTTTTCCTGGACGAGCTGGTGGCTGGCGATGGGCTGATCGCGAAATTGTTTGCGGATGAGGGAATACTGGCGGGCAGTGTCGTAGCAGGACATGGCGGCGCCGATGCCGCCCCAGGCGATGCCGTAGCGGGCCTGGTTGAGGCACATGAGCGGCGATTTGAGGCCGCCGGATTCTGGAAGCAGATTGGTAGCGGGGATGCGGACATCCTGGAGGGAGAGGCCGGAGGTGACGGAGGCGCGGAGAGACCACTTGCCATGAACGTCGTACGCTTTGAAGCCGGGGCGGTTGGTCTCGACGAGGAAGCCGCGGACGGTTCCGTCTTCCAGGCCTGCATCGCCGTAGGTTTTGGCCCAGACGATGGCGACGTCGGCGATCGAGCCGGAGGTGATCCACATTTTTTCGCCATTGAGGATGTACTCATCGCCGCTGCGGTCGGCACGGGTGCGCATCCCGCCGGGGTTGGAACCGTAGTCGGGCTCGGTGAGGCCGAAGCAGCCGAGTTTTTCGCCGGTGGCCATCTTCGGCAGCCAGAAGTTTTTCTGATCGTCGGAGCCGAAGGTGTAGATGGGGTACATGACGAGGGCGGACTGCACGCTGACGAAACTGCGGACACCGGAGTCGCCGCGCTCGAATTCCTGCATGACGAGGCCGTACTCGACGTTGGACATTCCGGCGCAGCCGTAGCCGTGGAGGTTGGCGCCGAAGAAGCCGAGCTGGCCCATCTGCGGGATGAGTTCTTTGGGAAAACGCCCCTCGCGATTGCATTCTTCGATGATGGGGACGAGATTGTCTTCGATGAACTGGCGGGCGGTGTCGCGGGCGAGGCGCTCGTCATCGGTGAGCAGGCTGTCGAAGGCGATGAAGTCTACACCCTTGAAAGGGAAGGCCATAAGGACGAAATCACTCCGGAAGGGCAATGATACCGGTTTGGAGGCGGAGGCAGGAACCGGGGGCCTGGAGTACGGAGGTGCGAAGAATGGAAGCCAAAAGGGCGATTAAAGATGGCCGTGCAGGTTTACGGGACTGCGGATTTAGAGGATGATGGCGTAGAGGAGCGAGGACGACTCAAACATGGCTGGCGATCAGCAACTCACCTGTAGCGACTGCGGTCAGGTATTTACGTTTACGAGCGAAGACCAGGCGTTCTTCCAGGAACGCGGGTATACACCGCCCAAGCGGTGCAAACCGTGCCGCCAGGCGAAGAAGGCTGAGCAGGGCGGAGGGGGAGGCGGAGGCGGGTACCAGCGGGCAGAATCGCGGGGAACAGCCGTCGTCTGCTCCGGGTGCGGACAGCAGACGACGGTGCCGTTTGAGCCTCGCGGGGACCGGCCGGTGTATTGCCGGGACTGCTATCAGGCGCAAAAGGGCGGGGCCGGCGCCGGCGGCGGCCGCGGGCGCGGACGCTACTAGGCGAATCGCACAACTGAGGAAACGGGCGGCGGCCAGGGTGGCCGCAGTCGTATTCCTGCGCTTAGGCAGCGTGCTCGGGTTTCTTCGGCTGTTGGGTCTGTGAGGATGGGCGGCCGACTTCGCTCGGATCGCTGGCGTCTTCGTGGCCCGTTTCTTCCTGGCGGCGCTGTTCAGGGTGTTCGCTTACCGTGGGGTGGCTCTGGCTTTTCTGATCCGCGGATTGGGACATAAATTTCCTCTGACAACTGAGATGCGGTTCCGATTGAGCGGAGGTCAGCCGTCGAGCAGAGCTTTCACGGCGTCGTAGAGGCGCGCAGTGATTTGCTCCGGCGTGTCGTCCTGGGTGAACTGGATGGGTTCGCCGACGCGAACGGTAAGTTTGCCGGAACGAAACCAGCCCTTGCGCTGCTGTTTCAGTTCGCTGAGACCGACGAGTGCGACGGGAAGGACGGGTACGTCCGATTCGCGGACGAGCAGGCCGATCCCTGGGCGGAAGGGCTGGAGGCCGGTTTCGGTGCGGGAGCCTTCAGGAAAAACCAGGACGTTGTAACCCCGGTCCAGCGCTTCGCCGGCGTGCTGGAAGGACCGGCGGAAGCCGGCGCTGCGCGGCAGAGGGAAGACGTTGTAGAGCGCGGTGATGAGCAGCCAGGTGGGCGGACCGAGGATGTCGAGGAAAGGCGTCAGGGCGCGGCCCTGGGGGCCGACGTTGCGCATATGGCGAAAATCGCGGAGCATGTTGCCGGCCATGGCGATGGCGACGCGCCGCCGCATGGGGCCCGGGAGGGCGTAGAGGATGAGGGCGCCGTCGTAGGCCGTCACGTGGTTGGCGATGAGGATCATGGGGCGATCGGAATGCAGATTCGGCGGGCGCTCGACGCGCGGGTTGCCGAGGAACCAGACAAAGGGCTGCGAGACGAGTTCGAGATAGGCGATGCGGAGCAGACGGATGGGCCACCACCAGGGCCAGCGGGGGTAGATGTCGTCTTTGCTGGTACGGCGGGCCTCGTCGCGGGCATGGGGTGGGATCGGTTGAGTTTGGACTGATGGCTGGCTCTGGACCTGAACGGCCGCGGAGCTGGGTTGCGGGCCTGTTTCCTCGGCGGTGGCCTCCCCGGTGTGCATGCCGATCTCGCGGCGGAGATCGCCGAGGGTTTCGATGCGCTCGACGGCATTGTCGTCGAGGGTGAGGCCGAGGCGCTGCTCGAGTTCTGACTGCAACTGGACGCGGCCCAGGCTGTCGAGGCCCAGGTCTTCAGAAAGACGCGCGCTATCCGCGGAGTTGCCGGGCGTGGCGTGACTGATGGAGAGAATAAGCGCGAGCAGCGAATCGGATGCGGCGCCGTTGTTGCTGTGGGCTGGTTGCGCATTCACCCATTCGGTCACCTTTGGCCGGCGAACTTTGCCAGTGGAAGTGCGGGGTAGATCGAGATCGGGCCACAGGCGCCATTGATGGATCTGCTGATACTCGGCCAGGCGTTGGTTGGCGGCGACAACGGCTTCGTGCGCCTGCTGCTGCGATCCGCGAAAGAGCAATACCGCGACCGGCTCGGTTCCGGCGGCGGTGAGCAGCGGGACAACGGCAGAGGCCTGGACGCCGGTTTGCGCGTTCAGAGCCGCTTCCACATCTTCGGGATGGACGTTGAGGCCGGAGGGCGTGACGATGACCTGGCTTTTGCGGCCGACGAAGCGGAGCTGGCCATCCTGGTCGCGCTGGGCGAGGTCGCCGGTGGCCAGCCACTCGGATTCGTTTTGCTGGAGGGCGCCGTGCTGCCAGGTGGCACGCGATACTACGTCGCCGCGGACGAGAATTTCGCCTTCGTCGGTGATGCGCACTTCGCGGCCGGGCAGAATCTGGCCGATAGTTCCCTGGTGGGTCTTGAAGGGGTGATTGAGCGTGACGATGGCGGAAGTTTCGGTCATGCCGTAGCCCTGCACGAGCAGGAAGGCCATGGTGGCCCAGAAGTTTTCGAGCTCCGGCGAGAGCGCCGCGCCTCCGCAGACAAAGGCCCAGAATCTGTAACCGAAGAGGTGATGAATGCGGCGGAAATGCCACCAGCGTCGCCAGAGGTTTTTGCCGGTTGCCTGCTGGATTCGATCGGCGAGCTGAGGATCCGTGGCAAAGAGATGGGAACGCAAAAGATCGAGGACGCGCGGGACGCAGGAGACGACGGCAATTTTCTCGCGATGAATGGTCTCGATGAGGCGTTGTGCCTGGAGGCGCGATTCAAAATGAACTTCGGCGCCAAGGAGCGGTGGAATCCACAAGGCCATGAACTGGCCGAAAACGTGGCTGAGCGGCAGCGTGTGCAGAAAATGCAGCGGGTGGAAGATGCGTTCGTACTTCAGATACTTCTGCATCTCGCGCTCGATGGGATCGAGGCTGGCGAGCACGTTGCGGTGCGTGTGGACGATCCCCTTGGGTTCGGCGGTGGTGCCGGAGGTGAAGAGAATCTGGAAGGGCGTGTCGAGGGTGAGGGCCGGATCGCGCAGATTGCTTTGCGGTGCGGCGGGCAGCGCGGTGGAGAAATCTTCGAAGCTCAGTTTGGGCTTCCCGGCGGCGAGTTCACGCAGGAGGCTTGCATCGCCGACGATGAGGCGGGGCTTGGTGTTGTCGATGACGCGGTTGGCGAAATCGAGAGCGCCGGCCGGGTCGAGGGGCACAGCGATGACACCACGTTGCACGCAGCCGAAGAATGCGCCCATCCATTCAAGGCCGTTTTGGCCGCATAGAATCACGCGCTCGCCAGGGGGGATTTCGCGTCTCATGAGCTCGGCGGCAAAGCGATCGGCGAGGTCTGCGATCTGGTTCCAGGTCGAGATAACGCGACGATTGCCGCGATGCACTACGATGGCGGTCGCGTTGCCGTGATGGCGGGAGTCGTCGAGAAATGTTGCCAGGCTGGAACGCATGAGATGGCGCTGCCCCGGTATAGGACGCTGGTTGCGAGCTTTCGAGAGCTCAGGGAAGTGAAAGCCAACTTGCGCCTGATGACAGCTTAAACGCGGGCGAAGTCGATGTATCCCTGAACTGGGTCAGTTCGCACAAGTGTCACACGGAGGCGGTCGCCGACGTCGACGCCCTGCTGGCCGCGGACGAGCATGCCGTCGACCGGGGGCTTGATGGTGCGGACGAACGAGCCGTGGTCGGTGACGCCGGTGACGATGGCGTCAAAGGCCTGGCCGACGCGCCCGCTCATGGCGACGGCGGCGATGCGCTTCTGCATCTCGCGCGAGACTTTGCGCTCCGCATCTTCCATCCGCGTGCACTGCGCGGCTACTGAGGCCAGCTCATCGTCGGAGTAGGGCGATGGCTGGCCCGCGATCATGGCTTTCAGAAGGCGCTGCGTAACGAGATCGGCGTAGCGGCGGTTGGGCGCGGTGGAGTGCGTGTAGTCCTGGACGGCGAGACCGAAATGCCCCTCGGGTTCGTCGCCCGGTTTTTCGAGAACGTATTCGCCGGGACCGAGAAGTTTGATGACGGCGAGGGAGAGATCGGCGAAGTGATCGGGATCTTTTTTCTGCTGCTCGCAAAGGAAATCATGCAGGGGTTTGGGGTCGGGGTCGGCGGGGAGTTTTGTTCCGCTTTGCGCGGCGAGCTCGACGATGCGATCCCAGCGCTTCGGGGTTTTGACGACGCGGCGGATGGATGAGTAGTGCTTTGCATCGAGGGCTCGCGCGACCACGCCGTTGGCGGCGATCATGAAGTCTTCGATGAGTTGCGTGGCGCGGTTTTTCACATCGGCTTCGAGGTCGATGTCGCCGCCGGTGATGTGAATGAGATGGGTCTCGATGGTTTCGAGATTGAGCGCGCCATGGGTGGAGCGCTCGCTGCGCAGGCGCTGCGCGATGTCATCCTGGAGATGAAGCTGCTGCTGCAGATTCGCTGACGCGGCGACTTTTGGCGGCGGCGAAGCTTGCCCGGCGAGCCACGCGCCCACCGACGGATACGCCAGCTGGGCCTTGTTGACGACCCGCGCAAGGGAGATGTTGCTGTTGGTTATCTGCGCATGCGCGTCTACGGTGAACTCGATCACTACAGCCGCGCGCTCCTGATCCTGGAGCAGCGATGTGAGGCCGGTGGAAAGGTCCTCGGGCAGCATGGAGAAGATTTCGACGCCGGTGTAGACGGTCGTCGTTTCACGCAGCGCGTGCTGGTCGATGGGTGAGCCCTTCGGGACGAAGGCATCCACGTCGGCGATGGCGATGAGCACGCGCTGGCCGCCCCCGGGCACGCCTTCGACGTATTCGATCTGGTCGAGGTCTTTCGAAGTGTCGTTATCGATCGAGGACCAGAGCATGCCCCGCAAGTCGCGGGTCGATGGATTCGCGGGCACCGGATGCTGGTGCAGCTGTTCGAGCTGTGCCGCGACGGGGGGCGGATAGTCGGGCTCAAAGCCATGCGCGATCATGGTGCGCCGTGCCGCGGCGCTGAGGTCGAAGGGAGGTTGGTGATTCATCGTTTTCCTCGTTCAGACGAAGGGCAAGGCTATCACGAGCGGATGAATGCGCAGGCGAGCATTCCGCGGTGGACGGGCAACATCAATACGGGCAAATCGTCGCGGAGCTATCGCGACGGTTCCGGGATCGAGGCTCGGCTCTTGTCCTTCATGCGCTCGACGACGAATTTTGGAACGAGGCCGTCCACGGAGCCGCCCAGGCGGAAGACTTCCTTCACCAGGCGCGAGCTGACAAAGGAGTATTTCGCGTCCGGCATGAGGAAGATGGTTTCGACGTCGGGGGAAAGGCGGCGATTCATGAGAGCCATCTGAAATTCATATTCGTAGTCGCTGATGGCGCGGATGCCGCGGATCACAGCGTGTGCGCGCTGCTCGCGGGCATAGTCGACCAGCAGCCCATCGAAGGTGGCCACCGAGACGTTGCCGAATTCCGCGGTGCCTTCGGAGAGCATGGCGACGCGTTCTTCCACCGTAAACAGAGGGTTCTTCTGCGAGTTGCGCAGGATGGCGACCACGAGGTGGCCGAAGATATTCGCAGCGCGAGCGATGAGGTCGAGGTGGCCGTTGGTCACCGGATCGAAGCTGCCGGGGTAGATCGCTTTGACGGTGTTCACGCCAGATGCATTTTATCTGGTTTCGGGGATGCATCGTTCTGGGCGTGCCAATTTTGGACAGCCGCGCGAGGTTCAGGCTTCTTCCCATCCGCCAAAAACCGCGTGCAGAGCGTTGCACATTTCGCCCAGCGTGGCGTAGGCGCGCACGCAGTCGAGGATGAAGGGCATGGTGTTGGCCGCGGAGAGAGTGTCGGAGGCGGCCTGCGGCTGTTGTTCGGCCGCGCGACGCAGGGCATTGAGGGCTCGCTCAACCGCTTCTGATGACCTCTTCGAGCGGAGTACTTTGAGTTTGGCGGTCTGAGCGGCGCGGACGCTTTCGTCGATGTAGAGAGTGGTCGGCGGCGCCTCATCGATGACGTGCCGATTGACGCCGACGATGATCTTCTCGCCTGCTTCGACGGCGCGCTGGTACGCGTAGCTCGATTCGGCGATTTCTCTTTGCGGATAGCCTGCCTCGATAGCTTTGACCATGCCGCCCATGGCGTCGAGTTTCGAGAACATGCGGAAGGCGTCGCGTTCCATGTCGAGGGTAAGTTTTTCGAGGAAGTACGAACCTCCAAAGGGATCGATGACATCGGCGACGCCGGATTCGTGCGCGATGATTTGTTGGGTGCGGAGCGCGATGCGGGCCGCGTCCTCAGTGGGCAAGGCAAGCGCTTCGTCGAAGCCGTCGGTGTGGAGAGACTGCGTGCCGCCGAGTACGGCGGCCAGCGCCTGGAGCGCAACGCGGGCGATGTTGTTCTTCGGCTGCTGCGCGGTGAGAGAGACGCCGGCGGTCTGCGTGTGGAAGCGCATCCAGGTGGAGCGCGGATTTTTGGCGCCGAAGCGCTCAGTCATGACGCGATACCAGATCTTGCGCGCGGCGCGATACTTCGCGATCTCTTCGAAGAAATCGTTGTGTGCGTTGAAGAAAAAGCTGAGGCGCGGGGCGAAGTCGTCGACGGCGAGGCCGCGACGCAACGCCCACTCTGCGTACTCGACACCGTCGTAAAGGGTGAAGGCCAGTTCCTGGAGCGCCGTCGAGCCGGCTTCGCGAATGTGATAGCCGGAGATCGAGATGGGGTTGAAGCGCGGCGTGTGGCGCGCGCCGAACTCGAGGGTATCGACGACCAGACGCATGGAGGGCGCGGGCGGATAGAGATACTCCTTCTGCGCGATGTATTCCTTGAGGATGTCGTTCTGGAGCGTGCCGGAGAGTTGTGCCCAGTCTGCGTGCTGGCGCTCGGCGACGACCAGATACATGGCCCACAGCACCGCGGCCGGGGAGTTGATGGTCATCGAGACGGTGGTTTTGTCGAGCGGAATTCCCGCGAACAGGGTCTCCATGTCTTCGAGGGAATCGATGGCGACGCCGCACTTGCCGACTTCGCCCTCGCTCTTCGGGTCGTCGGAGTCGCAGCCCATCAGCGTGGGAAGGTCGAAGGCGACGGAGAGGCCGCCAGCTCCGCCCTCGAGCAGATATTTGTAACGCCGATTGGTCTCCTCCGGCGAGGCGAAGCCGGAGAACTGCCGCATGGTCCAGAGGCGGCCGCGATAGCCAGAGGGATGAATGCCGCGCGTGTAGGGTGGTTGGCCGGGCAGATTGAGGTACTGATCCTGATTTTGCTGCCAGTCTTCGGGGAGATCGGCTTCTGTGTAGAGACGACGGACGGGAGCGCCGGAGATGGTGGTGAATCGCGCGTTGCCCGCTTCATCGCGATTGATGCCGGTGGGCGCGCCGATCGGATGCTCGGGAGATTTGGCCAGCGCGGGCTCGAGGGTTTGCTTCGCCCACCGGAGTTCTTCCGCAGAAGGATGGCGATCGGATGTGAGGTCAGCAACGAGCGAATCGCGGGTTGGGGCGGGTTTATCGGGCACGATGGGAACGCTTCAGGATAGGAGAGCGGGGATCGGGAGCGCAAGGAAATTGAAAGTCAGGCGGAGGGCCAGATCTCCAGTTCGAATGGCTTGTATTTTCGGATCAATTCGAAATCTGCCTTGTTTGATGTGATGAGCCGCGCGCCGTAACTCCGCGCGGTAAGGGCGATGAGGACGTCGAAGTGAAGGTCGCGCAGTTTGTGCGGCTCGAATCCTCTGTCATTGCGGATCCTGTTCAGGACTCGGCCCGACTCAAGCCAGTTCTTCGTCGTGGGAACCAGGATTGGGTGATCCTTTTCCAGATCCTGCAGCGCTTCGCGCTCGCCCAGAGTTGATACTCCACGCCGGAGTTCAGCCAGGACGACCGATGAATTGCGAATTACCCCGCCCAGGACCGCGATCCGTTCCTTGTGATAATTCGTACGGAAATGGTCGACAAGAACAGAAGTTTCAAGAATGACGAGCTTACTCATCGACGCCGTCGAATTTTAGCTTCCCCCCGTACTTTTTCATGGTTCGCTTGAACTTGTTGAGAGCCACGATCTCTCTCAGGGCGACGTGAACCGCTTCGGTTCGCGTTTTCACGCCCAGCAGTTTCACTGCTTCATCGGCGAGGTCCTTATCCAGCCGAATCGACGTCATGGTCGCCGCCATCTCATTCCTCCTATATATACATTGTACGGCCAGTGTATATACGAATCAAGAGCGCGCCTTCTCCCAGGCCTTGGCGTATTTCCAGCTCACGTAAGTGGAATGGTACAGGTGCTGGAGCAGGCCTTCGCGGCCGTCGAGGAATCCGAGCCGGAGGAAGTAGTTGTACTTGAAGGTGGCGATGGGGACCACGACGACGTTCCAGAGAAATGCGAAGATGGATCGGCTGGTTTTGCCGCGTGCTGTCGCCTGAGTCGCGCCGAGGGTGCTGTAGCGGTTCATGTGCTCGATGTAATTGTCGAGAGTGGGGTAGGCGTGGTGGAGGAGGTCGCCGCGGAGTCGTCCAGCAGGGCTGGTGCTGCGCATCGTTTCGTGGACGGCGTTCTCTTCGAACTGGGCGCTGCCGCGGCGAAAGAGGCGCAGCTTGGGGTCCGGGTAGTAGCCTCCGTGGCGGATCCATCGGCCGAGGAAGAAATTACGGCGCGGCAGCAAGTACGCGCGGTGCTGTGGCTCCCCGGTTAGCAAGGCGCGGATTTCCTGGGCTAATTCCCCACTGACTTCCTCGTCGGCGTCGAGGGAGAGAACCCAGTCGCCGGCACACTTCGCGATAGCGGAATTTTTCTGCGCTCCGAAGCCTTTCCATTCTTCGAGGAAGAACTTCGCGCCGCATTCGCGGGCGATTTCGGGGGTGCGGTCGGTCGAGCCGTCGTCGACGATGACAATTTCATCGGCCCAGCGGACGCTCAAGAGCGTGCGCGGCAGATTGGCTTCCTCATTCTTCGTGATGATCGCGACGGAAAGGGTGAATGGCATGAATCGAGCAGCGAGAAGCGGCACAGCACGAGCCGCCGCTATGGCGGAAGTGTAACAAGTCAGATTCCCCTTTCGAAGTATCACGCAATCTTCAGGGGCGATTGACGAGGTACGCGCGGCAATGCGGCATTCTGGGGCCGATCCAATCCCCACAGACCCGGAGGACCCATGCTCGCATCCGGACGCTTCGCTACCGTTGTGCTGATGGCCGCGGCAGCCGTGCCCCTTTACGGGCAGGTCGCGCCAGTTGTACCTCGACGTAACCTGGAATCCGCGCACGACCTGGTGCGCGACGTGATCTACAACGAGCTGCATGATCGCGAGCGCGACAGTCACTGGGAGTACCGCAGCGAGTGCTTGTCCCCGGCAGAGAATCTGGTTCGCGAGCAGGTGGAGACGGACCGAGGGCCCGTGTTCCGTCTGCTGGCACAGGATGGATCGCCGCTGGACGACGCGCAGCGGGAGCGCGAAGACGCGCGGCTGGCGCGGTACATCCAAAGCCCAGCGGAGATCGCTAGCGTGGAGCACGCCCACGCGGAAGATGAGGCGCGGCTGGCGGGAGTTATGGAGCTGTTGCCGGAGGCATTTCTTTTCCAATACGAAGGAGCGCCCGAGGGCGACGTAGCGCGCATCGCGTTTCGACCCGATCCGGCGTTTCGTCCGTCAGGCTATGAGGCGCGCATTGTGCATGCGCTGGGCGGCACGCTGACTGTCGATGCCCGGCAGAAGCGGATGATCGAAATGCACGGCGTTCTCGCCGAGCGCGTCGATTTTGGCTACGGGCTGCTGGGCCACGTCGAGAAGGGCGGGACGTTTGAGATTCATCGGCTTCAGGTGAACGCAGAGCACTGGAAAACGGACCTCGTTGAAGTCCACGTGGAGGGGAAGATTTTGATGTTGAAGACGGTGAGCAAGGATCAGCGGGAGGCGCGGTGGGGGTTTCGTCCGGTTCCGCGGGGCACCACCCCGGCGGAGGCGCGCGAGATGCTGGACCAGGAGGTGGATCGAGGGATCCAGGCTCGGCTGGTCCCGGCGGCGCGGAAGTAACAGCTAGAAGGGAATGTCTTCGTCGGTGATCTCGGTGGATTGCACGAGGTCGTCGGCATGCGCTGGCGGGCGCTGGTCGTAGGAGGAGGCGCCGGAGCGCGAGGAGCTGGCCGAGTCGCCCTCGCCGCGGCCGGAGAGCAGGACCAGATCGTTGACGATGATCTCGGTGCGATATTTTTTCTGGTTCGTCTCTTTGTCATCCCAGGAACGGGTCTGGATGCGGCCTTCGATGTAGAGCTTCGAGCCCTTCTTCACGTAATCGCGGATGATCTCGGCGGTGCGCTGGAAGGCGACGAGGTTGTGCCACTCGGTGCGGTCGATCCAGTTGCCGGCTTGATCTTTGGTGCGGTCCGACGTGGCCAGCGAGAAGGTGGCGACGGCCGCGCCACTGGCCGCGAATTTGATTTCGGGGTCTTTCCCTACGTTTCCCACCAGCGTAACTTTGTTGACACTCTTCGCCATGACAGGTTCTCCCTATCGATTATCTGATGAAGAATACCAGCTACGGGCAGGAGCGACACGTTCGGAAAGCCAGTGTCAGGTTACGAGGGGAACTGTGGATTAGCAGCCGAGCCGTCGTTTAGAGGGCGTCGTTGATTTGTTGGATCAGGGCGTCGGCGGTCGTGGCCGGAGGAAGGCAGGAGGTTCCACGGCAGACGATGGCCACGGCACCGGAGCCGATGCTGGCAAGCTGCGGCAGGTTCGGCAGGGTCTCCTGGAGCGCCGGGGGAAGCTGGCTGGTTTTGACCTGGTCAACATGGAGTGAGACTACCGCTTTGTTGATTGCGTAGCGGGCGTTGGCGATGGCCGTAAGCTGGCGCGCGGCTGGAGCGGCTCCAAGGACCACGACCTGGATGGGCGGCAGCAGGAGCCGCTCCAGCGCGAGGCCATAGCTGCCAGCGTAGAGACCGTAGTGCTCGATGACTCCGGCGAAGGCGGCGAGGGTGTCTTCGGCTTTGGAACGAAAATCGGCGCGCCCGCTGAGCGCTTCGAGACGGAGCAGAGCCGCGGCGGCGGTGGAGTTGCCGGCGGGCGTGGGTGAGTCCTGCATGGGCTTGCGGCGGGCGGAGAGAGCGCCGAGTTTGTCGGCGGCATTTTTCTCGGTGTCGAAGAAGCCGCCGTGCTCGGAGTCCCCGTTTTTCGAGTCATAGAAACGATCGACCATCGTTTCGGCGAGTTGCATTGCGGCGTCGTAGTAGCGGATTTCTCCCGTCGATTCCCATGCGTCAACGCAGGCGTTGGTGAGGAGCGCGTAGTCGTCGAGGACGGCGGGGATGCGGCGGGGCTGAGTTTCGGGATCGGGGTAGGCGATGACGTGAGCGAGGCCGAGTTGCGGGTCCCAGCCTTCGCGGAGGATTCGATCCAGGGTTCGCAACGCGAAGGCCTGGGGAAGCTCGGAGTCCAGCACGCGCGCGGCATCCAGATACGCCGAGACAGCCATCGCATTCCAGCCCGTGTAGAGGGTCCTGTCGATGAAGGCCGTGGGGCGCTGGAGACGGGCGGCGTACAGCTTTTGTTTCGCAGAGGACAGGTCGCGGGTGAGATCGGAAGGAGGGCGCTGGAGGCGCGCGGCGACTTCCGCCGGAGCGAAATTCCGGTAGAGGACATTTTTCTTCGGGTTGTGGTGCATGTCGCCGAGATCGCCGATGTCGTAATACAGTTCGGCTATACGGAGTTCGTCGGGGGTCAGGACGGCTGAGGCTTCGTCGCGGGTCCAGGTGAAGTAGTCGCCGTCGTCATCGAGCGAAATGTCCGCATCCTGCGAGGCGTAAAAGCCGCCACGGTTCTGGTCGCTGAGACCCTCGTTCATCCAGCGCATGATGTCCTCGGCGACGGCGGCGAACTCCGGCTCGACGAAGGTCTGGAAGGCGTGGACGTAGTTCGCCAGCAGGCCGGCGTTGTCGTAGAGCATCTTCTCGAAATGGGGAACGACCCAGCGCTCGTCGACGGAGTAGCGGTGGAAGCCTCCGGCAAGCTGATCGTAGACGCCGCCGCGCGCCATCTTGCTGAGTGTGACGGTCGCGGCTTCCTTAGCGGCTTCGTTGCCGGTGCGGGCAGCCACATCAATGAGCAAATCGAGCACGGAGGGATGAGGGAACTTGGGCTGCGATCCAAAACCGCCATTGCGTGGATCGAACTGGCCGATGGCGCTCTGGACGAGCTTGTCGACGATGGTGAGGGAGAGGCCCTCGCCGCGAGCGGAGAAGGTCTCGCCGTGTTCGATGGCGGCGATGACGCTGGCGGCCGATTCCAGGACTTCGTTGCGGCGCGTCTTCCAGGCATTGGCCAGAGTGAGGAGCACGCGCTCGAAGCCGGGGCGGCCATAGCGATCCTCGCGAGGAAAATACGTGCCGGCGAAAAACGGAAGGCCATCGGGCGTGAGCATCGCGGTGAGCGGCCAGCCACCCTGCCCGGCGATGGCCTGGACAGCGGCCTGATAGCGGGCGTCGACGTCGGGGCGCTCGTCTCGGTCCACTTTGATCGCGACGAAATGCTCGTTGATGGTGTGGGCGAGGGTCGGGTCTTCGTAGGACTCGCGGTCCATGACGTGGCACCAGTGGCACCACACCGCGCCGACGTCGAGCAGGATGGGCTTGTCGGTTTGTGCGGCGAGCGTGAACGCGGCCTCGCCCCACTCCTGCCAATGCACCGGCTGATGCATGGCGGAGCGCAGGTAGGACGATGCGGCTTTGTCGAGGGTGTTGCGGGGCTCGACGGCGGTGATCGGTAGCTCGGCCATACTTCAAGCCTAACTGTTCGCGAGTTGGCGGGCGACCTCAGCGTATAAATCGACAGCGGCCAGCAGCTCCTTTTTTGCGAGCTTTTCGTGCGGCGTATGCGCGACGTGGATCGAACCGGGACCGAGGAGGAGCGGCTCGCCCCAGTTGCCGAGCCAGGGAACGTCGGTGGTAAAGGCGGCCACCATCGTGGGCAGTCCTTCAATGGCGCGGAAGCGTATGAATGGGATTTCGAGCGTGTAGTCGATGGTGGCCAGGCCGGCGACGGCATGTTCGATTGCGCGGCGCGTCTCGTCGGAAGGGCCAACGAGGCGGACCATCACCTGCGCTTCGGCGTGATCGGAAATGACGTTGGGCGCGTAGCCTCCGCCGATGACGCCGATATTCAGCGTGCTGGGGCCGACGTCGTCAAGCGTAGGCAGCGGGAGGGCGAGGATGCGATGCAGCGCTTCGATGAGCTTGTGCGTAGCGCTCTCGCCGAGCTCGGGATAGGCGGAGTGGGCCATCTTGCCCGTCGCGCGGATGACTGCGCGCACGGTGCCTTTCGATGCGAGCGCGAGGCGATTGTCCGTGGGCTCGCCGTTGATGAGGAAGCGGCTGCCACGCGGATGCTCATTCGCGGTCTTCGCGCCCGCCGAGTCGCGCTCCTCGCCCACCAGAAACAACAGGCCGACGCGGGTTCCCTGTTCGAGCAGTTTCTCAGCGGCGAAGATTTGTGCGGCGATGATGCCTTTGGCGTCGCACGAGCCGCGGCCGTGGATGAATTGCTCGTCCTCGCTCGATGGAATGAAGGGCGGCACCGTATCCATGTGGGTGGAGAACACGACGTCGGGTGTTTGACCGGGAACACAGGCGTAGACGTTGAAGCGCTCGCTCGTGGAGCGGCTTTCCTGATGCTGCTCGACCTGCATCTTTTCGACTGCAAAGCCGCGCTCGGCGAGAAACTCCGCCAGGAACGCGCCCACTGCGCCCTCGTTGTAGGTGATGGACTCGATGTCCACGAGGCGGCGCGTGAGCTGGATGGGATCGAGGTTCATGATGAAGGATCAGAATACGCGAGGCGTGGTTCGTACAATGGGCACAGATGGCGGAACGGGGATGACGCAGTCTCACGTTGGATCGGCGTTTTTGCGCACGGTTGACGATCTTCGCGGACCGGCGGGGAAGCTGGAGGCGTTGCTGAATGCCGGGGCGGCTGACGCGCCGTATGCGGCGCTGGTATGCCATCCGCATCCGCTGGGCGGCGGGACGATGCATAACAAAGTTGTGTATCACGCGATGAAGGCGTTCCAGAGTTTTGGCCTGCCCGTGCTGCGGTTTAATTTTCGCGGTACGGCGCTGAGCGAGGGAGAGCACGACGACGGGCGGGGCGAAATCGATGATGTTCGTGCCGCGCTCGACTGGCTGGATGGGGAATTTCATTTGCCGATTTTGTTTGCGGGGTTTTCTTTTGGATCGTATGTCGGGCTGCGCGCGTGCTGTGGGGATCCGCGGGTGATCGGCCTCGTGGCGCTCGGAATTCCAACGCATGCGGAGGGGCGCGATTACGACTACGACTTTCTGCGGAATTGCGTGCAGCCCAAACTGTTCGTGAGCGGGACGCGCGACCCGTATGGGCCTGTTGCTGAGGTCGAGGCGGCCGTCGCGCCGGCGCGCGAACCGAAGGAGCTGGTGTGGATTTCCGAGGCGGACCACTTTTTTGCGAGTAAGCTGGAGGATGTGAGGCAAGCCATCCGCGCGTGGACCGAGGGTTGTTTCCCCCTTCTCCGACAATGACCCCGCTCGAAGAACTACACGCAGCTTCCAGAGAGATCTTTGACCGGGCCCTTGAGGCCTGCGACATTCCCAGGGCGTTCGATCGCCATCTGCATTTCGAAGGCAGGACGCTGGTGCGGCATCCTTCGCCGCGGCTGCCTTCGATCACGCAGCCGTTGGAAGATTTCAAAGAGATCTACGTCATCGCCTTCGGCAAGGCTGCGCTGACGATGCTCGACGCGCTGCTGGAGCGGCTGCCACCGAAGATCCATCTGCACGGCGTGTGTTCCGCGCCGGTGATCCCGAAGAAACACAATCGGCACATCCGCTACTTTGAGGGTGGGCATCCGCTGCCGAACGAGGATTCACTGGCGGCGGCGCGCGCGGTGCTGTCTTTGTTGAAGGGCGCGAAAAAGACGACGTTTATCTTTTTTCTGATCAGCGGTGGCGGATCGGCGATGCTGGAGTTGCCGCGGGACCGGAATATCACGCTGGACGATACGATTGCATTTCACGAGACGCTGGTCGCGAGCGGGGCGACCATCACGGAAATCAATACGGCGCGCAAATATTTTTCCGCGGTCAAAGGCGGACGGCTGGCGCTGGCGGCCCCAGCGGCGGAGAAGCTTTCGCTGTTGCTGGCCGATGTTCCGCTGAAGGACCTGGCCGCGGTTGCGTCGTCCCCCACGCTGCCGGACTACTCCACGATGGCTGAGTGCGCGGAAATTCTGGAGCGCTTTCATTTGCTGGAGAAATTCCCGCCGGCGGTGCGGGAGTATTTCGAAAAGCTGGAGAAGAGCGAAGGGTCGGGGCCGAATACCGAGAAGGAGCGGGCGACTGCGGCGGTCGCTTTTCAGCACGCGCAGTTCGACACGCTGCTGTCCAACCACGACTTCGTGAATGCGGCTCGGGATCATGCGCAATCGATGGGATATAAGGTGGTCATCGACAACACGTGCGACGACTGGGATTATGCCGAGGCCGCGAAATATCTGCTGGCGCGCTTCCACGAATTGCGCGCTCAGTATCGCCGGGTGTGTCTGCTTTCGAGCGGCGAAGTGACGGTGAACCTGGGCAAGAGCCCGGGGTGCGGCGGGCGCAACCAGCAGTTCGCGCTCGAGTGCGCGCTCCATCTGGCGCGGTACGACGGCGAGCCGCTGGCGGTGCTAAGCGCGGGATCGGACGGGATCGATGGCAACAGTCCCGCGGCGGGGGCGATTGCGGATACGACGACGATTGCGCGGGCGAAGAGCTACAACTTCGATCCGGTGGCGACACTGGCGCGCTTCGACGCATGCACGCTGTTTACCTCGCTGGGCGATACGATCATGACCGGGCCGACGGGGAATAATCTGCGCGATCTTCGGATTTTGATTGCGGGGTAGCTATTGCCGGGATTTTCGCTCGGCGAGTTCAGCGAAAATCGGCGCAACGTCGACCCGAATGGGTGTGCCGGCCGCCTCAGGCAGGCTGGTTTCCTTCCATTCGGGGCTGCCAAATGACCAAACCCACGCCTTGCTGTCGATGGGATCGACAGCCCATAAAGCCGGTACGCCCATGCGGCGGTAGTCCTCAAAGCGCTCGGTGATGCGGGCCCAGCGGTCCTCGGAAGAGAGAATCTCAACGCAGAGAATCGGAGGGCGGCTCAGAACTCTCTCAAAGGGCACATCGGCCGCAACCACACTGATGTCCGGGATGCGGAATCGCGACGGCGAAACCTGAACGCGAAGTTCGGTAAGCGCAGTGCAATTCCATTCGCGCCGATGTTCGTTGATCAGCGTAGCAAGCAGAGATTGCAGGAAGGCGTGTTCGTGTTCCCCCGCGTTCCTCTCCAGAATCTCCCCGTCCACATAGTCACAATCGGGGCGGAAATCGGTTTGGAGGTAATAGTCGAGCCTTGTTGCGAATTGTGGGCTGGCCGCCATGGCTTACCTTGGATTGATTGTATCTCCGGCCAAACTGCGATCGCCCCAACCTCCTAGAAATGCACCTGCGGCGCGGCCTGGGATGCGGGCGATGCTTCAAAGTAGGCATCGTTGCGCTGGAAGCCGGCCAGGTGCGCCCAGATGCTGTTGGGGAATTGCCCGATGAAGGTGTTGTAGTCGCGGATGGCATCGTTATAGCGCTGGCGCTCGACGGCGATGCGATTCTCGGTGCCTTCGAGCTGGTCCTGGAGCTGGAGGAAATTCTCGTTGGCCTTGAGGTTGGGGTAGTTCTCGCTGATCGCGAGCAGGCGCCCGAGGGCTCCATCGAGCTGCCGGTTGGCCTGAATTGTGCCCGCGGGATCGTGGGCGGCGAGGAGCGATTCGCGCGCTTTGTCGACGTCGGCGAAGACGGCTTCTTCGTGTGTGGCATAGCCCTTCACGGTGGCGACGAGATTCGGAATGAGGTCGGCGCGGCGCTGCAGCTGGGTCTGCACGTTCGACCACTGCGACGTAACCGCCTCGCGCTTGTTCACCATCTGGTTCCGCGCGCTCACATAGCTGCCGAACACGAGCAGTCCCGCAAAGACAATTACGGCTACCACCGCTAGTGCGATCCACAGGCCACGACGCATCATTCGATTGCTCTCCCTTGCGAATTCGATTCGATGTTACCAGCTAGCCTTACCAGCTACCTCCCGCTCCGCCACCCCCAGTGCTGCCGCCGCCGAAGCCGCCAAATCCACTGCCGCTGTCGCCACCACCGCCGCCGCCGAATCCTCCGCCACCGCCCCAGCCTCCCCCACCCCAGCGGCCGCCACCCAGAAACATGCCAAGCAGGAAGCCGAGCAGGCCATGGCCTCCGGCCCAGATCAAAAAGATGAGAACGAAGATGAGGAAGACGATGCCGCCGATGATCTGACCCACCGTCGCGTGCGGCTGCTGCTGCGCCGCACCCCCTTGTGTCAGCGGCTGCAGCTTTACGCCTGCGTCCTGGGCGATGATCTGCGAAATTTCGTCGACCGCGAGTGTGACCGCGCCGTCGAAGTCGTTGTTGCGGAGCATCGGCACCATCTGGCGGCCGATCTCGCCGACCTTGCCGTCGGGCAGAATCCCTTCGAGTCCGAAGCCGGTTTCGATCCAGCGATGCCGGTCCTTGACGGCCAGCAGCACGATGACGCCGCGGTCGGAGCCTTTGGGACCGACTTTCCAGGCATCCTCCAGCTCGACGGCGTACTGCTGGATCGGCTCCCCGTTCGTCGTATTAACGGTGACGACGGCGATCTGAGCGTGGGCTTCGTGATCCACTTCGCCGCACAGGTGGTTCAGCTGATCGATGGCCTGCGCCGACATGACGTGGGCGTAGTCGCTGACGTAGTCGGTGGGCCTGGGCAGGTCTTTGACGGCCTGAGAGTGGGCGGGAGCGGCGCAGAGCAGGATTGGGCACGCGAGGGCCGCGATCCGGCACGCGAGACGCACTCCGATGCGAGGCATTGGCTTCATTGTAGTCGCGGGGGCCGGGCTACAGTGGCTTCTCCATCACCAGCGCGTCGATGCGGCCGAGGTAGTAGCCGGGGATACGGCCGGTGCGGATAAATCCGTGGCGCTCGTAGAAGCTTTGTGCTGTGGCGTTGTCGACGGCAACCTCGAGCAGCACCGCTGTCGCCCCCTGGGCGCGCAGCTGTGCTTCGGCCTCCTCCAGCAGGCTGTGGCCGACGCCGCGCCGCCGCAGTGCCTGCTCGACATCGATGGTGATCAGCCGCCCGAAAAGCGCTCCCCCACGACGCTGCTTTCCCGCGATCGCAAAGCCGGCAAGGCGCCCGGTTTCGTCTTCGGCGAGCACGCCGATGTTGCCGGGGTACTTGAGGAAGTACTGCAGCTCGGCCTTCGACCATGCGATGCCGGGGGCGAAGCAGGACTGATCGAGCGCGTAGAGTTTTGGGAAATCGCCTGGTGCAATGGGCCGCAGTGAAAGGGCCACAGCTATCTGCGCGCGTCCTGCACAGTGTCGGCAGCGCGATTGGTTTCCGCAACCGGCTGGAGAACGACGCCGCTATAGAGTGACGCAGCGGCGAGCCGGCCGTTCAGCGAGGCCACCGAGTGCACGGTCCACCCTGTGTTCCACCACGTCCAGGACTGATCGCGCGGATCGACGGAGTAGATCACGGTGCCCACGTTGCAGGTGACGATCAGGCGGCTCAGCGAGGAATCCCAGGTGAGGCTGTTGACCGCGACGACCGGAAGACGCTTGAGGGCCGACCATGTGGCGCCGTGATCCTGAGAATAGAAGACGCCTTCGCGGCCCCCCGACCAGAGCGTGCCGTCGGGGGTGAGGGCCAGAGTTGCGAGAGCCGTGAGGCCCGCGGGGAAGCTGAGCGAATGCCAGGTTGCGCCGTCGTCTTCGGAAACGGCAATGCCTTCGCGGCGGCCGATGAAGACACGCTTTCCATCGGCGGCGATGGTCAGATAATCGCCTTCGCCGGGAAGGGCTTTGGCTGCGTCGGCAGTGAGGGCCGGCGTCCACGAGGTTCCACGATCGGTGCTGAGAAAAATGCCTTGCGCGGTTGCGGCAAACCAGGTTTCGCCTGTGACGGCCAGGGAGGTGACGCGGCCGCGGAGCTGTGCCGGATTCCGCGGAACGGCCGCAGCCGTGTGTTGAAGACGCGCCTTCTTTTCGCGGGCACCGACCTTCACCGGAGGTGGCGCTGGAGGCGGGTCCGGCTGGCCTGCCACGGCATCGGAATGCACCCAGGAATTTCCGTCCCAGCGATAGATTCCATCGCTGCTGCCCGCCAGCAGCGTGCCGTCGCCGGCCTTCGCGAGGACAAAGACGTCGCCGCCATGCAGGCCGTCGCTCTGCTGCTTCCAGCTGCTGCCCAGATCGTTGCTGACGAAGACGCCGCCCCAGTTCTTGTCATTGATGACGGCCGCGTACATGGTGCCGGATGACTTTTCGTCCACGAGCAGAGCCGTGACCTGACGCTGGGAGAACCCGGTATTGGAATCCTGAAATGCCGCCGCGCCGTCCTCGCTGGCCAGCACACCGCTGCGATCCGTCGCCAGCAGGACGTGTTTCGGATTGCGGGGATCGATGTAGACGTCGTTGACGATCACGTCCGGGCCCGTGGTGCGCGCCCAGTTCTCTCCACCGTCCTGGGTCTTGTACAGCCCTTCGGTGGTGCCTGCATAGACCGTGTTGCGCTCCGCCGGATCCATGCGCAGGGAGCGGGTGCGGCGCGCCGTGGAAGGGATGCCCTGGACTTTGCGGAATTCGTAACCGAAGTTGTCACTTTTATAGATTCCCGAGCAGGCGCTGAGGAACATCACACTGGGGCGGGAGGGGTCGACGATCATCGAGAATACATCGGAGTCGTCGATCACGCCCTGGCGGATGTTGGTCCAGTGCGCTCCTCCATCGTTGGTCTTCCAGGGCAGGTGCCAGGTTCCCGCGTAGATGATTTCCGGATCGTAGGGATCGATGGCGATCGATTCCACTTCGTGAATTTCGGCGCCGCCGGGCGGGCTGATCTCCTGCCAGTGCACACCTCTGTCGGCGCTGCGGTAGACGCCGCTGAGCGTGCCGGCCACCAGGATGCGCGGATTGGAGGAAGCCTGGGTCATGGAGCGCACGGATTGTCCGTGCATGTCGGCGGCTTCGGCCCAGGTGCGTCCCTGATCGTGGCTGGTGTAGATGCCACCGTCGGGATGATCGATGACCCAGACGCCGGCATAGAGAGTCTTCGGGTCGGAGCGATCGACGACCAGGCTGTCCACCACCAGATCGTCTCTGGTTCCAAGCCTGGCCAGTCGGGACCAGGATGAACCTCCGTCGGAGGAGACATAGATCCAGCTGTCGGTCGTTCCCAGGTAAATGCGGTTGGAGTCGCGCGCGCTGAAGGCGAAGCGGCGGGCATCGCCTCCGTCGGGGCCGGTGGGAGACCAGGGAATCGTATTCGCGGCCAGCGCGGCCGCGCCGCATAACGCAGGCAGAAAGGCGGCCAAAGCCACCCATAAAATTCGAAAGCGCTTCAGGTTCGTCATTCCCATCGATGATGCGGGACCCGCGAGGCGGTTGCGAACAGGCAGGGCCGCTGGTTTCATGCTATCGGGTTTGGCGGCCCCGCGGCTCTTGCCGGCGGAATCAGCCTCATCATCGGCAACATTCGATCGGCGCCTCATGCAGGGTCGCGTCTGACCTTTGGCAAAAAAACAGGGCTGGCCGGAATCCGGTCAGCCCTGTTCGCTTCGGGTTGGTGGTTACTGGGCTTTTTTCGCAGCCGCCTTGTGGTGGTGCACAGGAACCGGCTTGCGAGGCTGGGCCTTCACGGCGTTCTCATCGACAGCGGTCGTGCCAGGCACGTCGTTGTCGAAGGTCGCGCCTGCCGGAACCAGGTAATCCTCCACCTCGTTCTGGCCATTCGTGCCCGTCCTCACCTGGATTCGGCTGGCATCGATGCCCTTCTCCGTGACCAGGTAAGCCTTGGTGTTGACTGCGCGCTGCGCTGCCAGATCAGCGGCAGTGGGCGCCCTGGAGTGTTTGCTCCTCGGAGCCGGCACTGGAGCCGAGTTGCCGACCACCACGACAGAGGCATCCGCCTTCTGCTGGGCGTTCAGCGCCACATCGTCCAGGCATGCCTTGGCTTCGTTATCCACACGCGCCGGACGCCGCTTGTCCTTATCGAACTGGATCGCGCAAAGCGTCTGCGTCTTCGGAGCCGGCGGCGGCGGCGGCGCTTCCACATTGACCGTGGTCGTCGCTGAAGCCGTTTGCCCCTTGTCGTCCTGTACTGTGCCCGTCACTGTGATCGTTCCAGCGGGAGCACCGTTGCTGGACAGCGTTGCAGTGTTGCCGGTTCCGTTGATGGAGCCAGCCGAAGCCGAGTAGCTGTAAGTCAGCGGACGGCTCTGCGGGCTGACGCCGTTGCAGGTGATCGTGGAGCTGGCGCCGGGCTGAACCGTGGAAGGATTCGCCGAGCAGCTGATGGTCGGCGGCTCGAACTGCTTGACGGTAAACTGCGCCGTGCAGTCGGCGGACTGACCCGCCTTCGGGCCTTCGGTCACATGGCCGGAGACCGTGAACGTGCCCGGCTGCAGACTGCCCGTGTCGATCGTGGCCGTGGGGCTGGTGCCGCCCACCTTCAGCCCCTGACCGCTCCAGGTGTAACTGGCGGTCTTTTTGGGATTGAGGTTCGTCGCGGTTCCGGTGATGGTGACCTGTTCACCCGGGAAGACGGAGGTCGGGTTGACAACGCAGGCGTACTGCACCGGCGGCGGAGGCGCGATGCTGCCAAAGTGGAGCAACAAACCGGTGCTGAGGCGGGCATTGTTGGTGTTGGCGCGGCCACCGTTGTACTGGGCCGGACCGAAGTCCGCGTGCCAGTATTCATAATCGGCCTGGAAGATGCGCCAGGCGAAGCGAGGGGTGATGTTGTAGTCCATCCCCGCGCCAACCGTCAGCGCCGGTCCCCACGTGTAACCATGCTTGGGCTGGTTGCCTGGACCCGAGACGTTGGGACCGCCCAGGCGGACGCCGCCGGCCAGAGCATGAGCGAAAATAGCCATGCCTTCGTCAGTCGGGTAGCGGAAAATAATGCCGGCCGACGCGGTCTGGGCGCCATCGTTGGCGCCATTGGGGTGGTTGGCGTATTCGACTTGTCCGCCGACGTAGCGGTTGAAGTAATAGGCAAAGCTGCCAATAGCGCCGTAGTTAATCGAAGAGTAGTCCAGGTCGGTGTTTACCCCACCCGGCTCGGGCGTGGCAACCGTTCCATGGGGCGCGACATAGGAATACCCCATAAATACGTCCATGCGGGACGTGTTCTGATCCGCGCTCTTTGGAGTGGGAGCCGACGGCGTTGAGGACGAAGTTTGCCCCCACAGTGCCGCAGCCCCGAGTAGCATCGCGCACCCCGTGAGCAAAGTACGGCCTGGAAAGCTGATCGTGCGAAAATCCATGCGTCTATCCTCCGCAAATCTACTGATAACTGCTCATAATGACGTGGGTGAACCCGGTGCAACTCTCTGATTCGTAGCGGCTAACGGGGAGGGAACGGACAACTTTCTGCAAAAATGACGTTACCACAGGATCACCTTCCTTAGAAGGCAATTGTTTCAATAAGTTGCTTGAAATGGCTGAAAAAACGTCACGTATCGAAACGATTAACATGGCGCCGCTACTCCGGAACCAGGGAGTAAACGGAAATTCATATCGAGGGGGAATTCGCAGTCACGACCGGCTGCGGGCTAGTGCGTTGATAATAAAATACTAAACTTCCGCCCTCTATTGCAAGTTCAGAACCCGCTTCAGGCTGCCGTGCTCGTGCTGGATTTTCTCCTGAAGCAACGTAATCGCATACAGCAATTGCTCGGGCCGCGGCGGGCACCCGGGCACATAAACGTCCACCGGGATCACCTGATTGACACCCTGCACGAGCGCGTAATTATTGAACACTCCCCCGGAGGTCGCGCACGCGCCCATGGAGATGACCCATTTTGGCTCCGGCATCTGGTCGTACAGGCGGCGAATCACCGGCGCCATCTTCCAGGAAACCCGGCCGGCGATCACCATCAGATCCGACTGTCGCGGGGAGGGGCGGAAGACCTCTGCGCCGAAGCGGGCCACGTCGAAGCGCGACGCCCCCATCGACATCATTTCGATCGCGCAGCAGGCCAGGCCAAAAGTCATCGGCCAGATCGAATTTTTCCGAACCCAGTTGATCGCCGCATCGGCGGTGGTGAGAAAAACCCCGTCGGGCTGCTCGTATCCGTAGCTGGCCTCGAGGACTTTTTCGCGGTTCTTCGCGCTGCTCTCCAGCGTGCCAAAAAGCCGGCGATCTCGTAGCGCTTCGCTCATACCTTCACTATACCCGGCATGGGCGCCGCTTTTGATGGTTCCCAGCGCGCCCGGAAATTTTTCTTCACCGTTTGGGAAAATGCCGCTCCACGCCCAGCCGATGTTCTTCGACCGCGCAGACTTCCTTCGATGATGGGCATAACGCCGCGGTGGCTTCACCACGCAATAAACTCTGGTACCCACTTTGTAGATTCCGAACCGCGGCCCTGGCCTCTGCATTTCTCTGTTTTCGATTTACGAAAAATATGTAAGAGTGAGGTTCAGGTATTTCCTGCGTTCTTGTGATTCCACCATCAGGCTGCGGGAATTTCGGCCCGCGCCTCACCGGTCACCCCGTCGTGACATATTTCCGTCGATTGCCAACGGAGTTATATGCACTTTCGTCGCTTGATTCGGTTGCTTTGCGTTCTCCCTCTGTGTTGCGCTTCCGCGGCTCTGGCCCAAACGCCGGCGCCGGCGGTCTCCAACGGCGACAACGCCTGGATGCTGACCAGCGCCGCCCTGGTGCTGATGATGACCGGGCCAGGTCTGGCTCTGTTCTATGGCGGTCTGGTTCGCCGCAAGAACGTGCTCGCCACCATGATGCAGAGCTTCGCCATGATGTGCATCATCACGGTGCTCTGGGCGCTGGTGAGCTACAGTCTGGCGTTCGGAACCGGCAACGCTTTTATCGGCGGCCTGCACAACGCGTTCATGCACGGCGTGGGTCTGGCCCCCGATCCCGATTACGGCGCCACCGTCCCGGCTCAGACCTACATGATCTATCAGCTCATGTTCGCCATCATCACGCCGGCGCTGATCACCGGAGCCTTCGCCGAGCGCATGAAGTTCAGCGCGATGTGCCTGTTCCTGACCCTGTGGGCCATCGTCGTCTATTCCCCGATGGCACACATGGTGTGGGGCAAGGGCGGACTGCTGAATGCCTCGCTCAACGGCAGGATTCCCTGCCTCGATTTTGCCGGCGGCACCGTGGTTCACGTTACCTCGGGGGTTTCGGCGCTGATCTGCGCCCTCTATCTCGGCAAACGCGTCGGGTATCCGAAGGAACCCTCGCCGCCGCATTCGGTCGTCCTCAGCTTTATCGGCGCATGTTTGCTCTGGGTTGGCTGGTTTGGATTCAACGCAGGTTCTGCGGTGAATGCCAGCGGGCTCGCTACCAGCGCATTCGTCAACACGCACTTTGCCACCGCTGCCGCGGCCATAGGCTGGGCAGTTGCCGAGTGGATTCGCAACGGCAAGCCGAGTGCCCTCGGCGCGATTTCCGGCGCCGTGGCGGGGCTGGTGGCCATCACCCCCGCCTCCGGTTTCGTGCAGCCGATGTCGGCGCTGATCATTGGAGCGGTCGCGGGCGTCGGCTGCTTCCTCATGGTGACCGTGGTCAAGAGCTGGTTCGGTTACGACGATTCGCTCGACGCGTTCGGCGTGCACGGAGCCGGCGGTACGATTGGCGCCCTGCTCACCGGGGTCTTTGCTTCCAGTGCCATCAATCCCGTGTACGGCGCCGGCAAGCCCACCGGCGGCCTCGAAGGCAACTGGCATCAGGTGTTGAATCAGTTTGTCGGTGTCGCCATTGCGTGGGGCCTTTCCATCGTCGGCACCCTGGTTCTGCTCAAGGTTGTCGACATGGTGATTGGTTTGCGCGTGACCCGCGAGGACGAGATCGAGGGTTTGGACGTGACACAGCACGGCGAAGAAGGCTACGATTTCGGATCGTAATCATCCACGTATACTCACACTCAGCCAGGACTTGAGCACGCAATGCAAAAGATCGAAGCAGTCATTCAACCATCCAAGCTGGACGCAGTGAAGGACGCCCTGCTCGAAGCGGGCATCGAAGGCATGACCATTCTCGAAGCCCGCGGCCATGGCCGGCAGAAGGGCCACACCGAGTTCTATCGGGGCCGCGAATATACCGTCGACCTCCTGCCCAAAATCAAAATCGAGATGGTGGTGCGCGACGAGCTCGCCGACAAAGCCATCGAGGCCATCCTTTCCGCGGCCCGCACCGGCAAAATCGGCGACGGCAAAATCTTTGTCTCGAAAATCGACGACGCGATTCGCATCCGCAACGACGAGCGCGGCCCCTCCGCGCTCTAGGGCCCGCGGGGTTCCGCTGGGTCCGAACGAAGCTTGAGCAGCACCCGCCGTCTCCGCCGGAGCGGCGAATACGTTTGGATCATTCGATGGGCCCTCAAGCCGAGCCATGATCACTGAGCCGCTCACTCTGTCGCGTCTGCGCAGTCGCTATCAGGACGACAGCGCTGCGTTGCGTCAGAGCTTCGAGCGCAATGGCGACGGCTCCGCGGTCATTCGCCGCCGGTCCCAGATTGTGGGCACGCTGCTGCGCCAGCTTTGGGAGCAGGTTGCGCCCATCGCTCCGCAAAATGACATCGCGCTCGTCGCGACCGGCGGATTCGGCCGTCGCGAGCTGTTTCCCTGTTCCGACGTCGATGTCCTGTTCCTCTGCGCTAACGAAAAGACGGAACCCGTCTACAAGGAGCAGATTCGCGCCTGCACCCAGGCCATGTGGGATATCGGCCTTCGCGCCAGCCCCGTGACCCGCACGTTGAAAGAGACGGAGCGTGTGCACCCGGACAACCTGGAGTTCACGGTCTCTCTGCTCGACCGCCGTTATCTGACCGGCAGCCGCGAACTCTACGCGAAATTCGAGAAAGAACTCCTGCCCTCGGTGATCCTGCGCGAATGGGACACAGTGGTGCAGAACCTGGCTGAGATGGCGCGCGCGCGCCACGCCAAATACGGCAATACGATTTTTCATGTCGAGCCCAACGTAAAAGAGTGCCCGGGCGGATTGCGCGACTACCATCTGGCGCAATGGCTGACACTGCTGAACTCCATCCAGGAACAAAAGGCGTGGCCGCGCTCCGCCGCCGATGACTTCTACGGCACGCACGACGAGCCCGAATCCGCATACGACTTTCTCTCCGCGGTGCGATGTTTTCTGCATTATCGTTCCGGCCGCGACGACAACACCCTCGACTGGCACGCCCAGGACGAAGCTGCGGCGCGATCGATTGGCCTCGAAACGCGCGGGACCTCCGACCCGGCGTACTGGATGAGGACGTGGTATCGCCAGGCCCGCACCGTCTACCGCCGCGCATCCTTGCTCATCGACGCGGTCCCGCCGCCGCGCCGCTCCTTCTACAAACAATTTCGCCGCAAGCGGACGCCGGTTCCAGGCACCGATTTCTTCCTTGAAGAGGGCCGGCTCGATCTGGCCGAAGGCGCAACCGTCAACGACGCCGACAGCATCCTGAAAATCTTCGGACTGATGGCCAGGCATGGCTATCGGCTCAGTTTCGCCGCCGAGGACCGCATCTCCGACGCGCTCCCGATCCTCGCCGTGCAAATGCCGGAAGGCCCCTTTCTGTGGAATTGCCTGCGCGAAGTTTTGCTGGGCCCGTGGGCCGCGCATGCGCTGCGCACCATGCATGCGCTCGGCATCCTTGAGCTGATCATTCCCGAGTTTCACGGCATCGAGTCCCTCGTCATCCGCGACACCTGGCATCGCTACACCGTCGACGAGCACACCTTCCACGTGATCGATAATGTCCACCGGCTGCGCCAGCCGCAGCATGAATGGGAGAAGCGCCTGGCCGGACTGCTGCCGGAGATCGATCGCCTGGACCTGTTCTTTCTCGCCCTGCTCATGCACGACACGGGAAAGGCGCGCCGCACCGGGAATCACGCCAGCAACAGCGTGGAGCTGAGCGAGAGCCTGTTCTCGCGTCTCGAACTCGATCCCGATGAGCGCGAAATGGTCCGTCGAGTGATCCACAATCATCTCGAGATGTCAGCCGCCATGCGCCGCGACATCTTCGACACGGAGACCATTCGCGCCTTCGCCGAGAAGGTGGCCACGCAGCCGCAGCTCAAGATGCTGACGCTGATGACCTACGCCGATATTCGCGCCGTATCGCCGGAAGCGCTGACGCCGTGGAAGGCCGAGAGCCTGTGGCAGCTCTACATGAGCGCGTCGAATTTTCTCGATCGCAGCGTGGATGAGATTCGCTATCACGCCTCGGCCGATCCGGCGTTTTTCAGTCGCATCGTGGCGCTCATTCCGGCCGTCACGCCCGGGCGCTCCGCCCTCCAGACCCCGGTTCCCACCGACGAACTGCGCAGTTTTCTGGAAGGCCTCCCGCAGCGCTACCTCAGCATTCGCACACCGGAGCAGATCGCCGTGCACTTCCGCATGGCCATGGATCTCGGCGAGGATCCGGTGCAGCTCACCTACCGCGCCCTCCGTCAGGCAAACGAAATCACCCTGGTCACGCGCGACCGCCCCGGTCTTTTCGCCGACATGGCCGGCGTCTTATCGGCGTGGGGCATGAACATCGTCAAGGCCGACGCGTTTTCCAACGCCGCCGGCGTCATCGTCGATACATTTCAGTTCACCGACACCTATCGGACGCTCGAACTCAACCATTCGGAGATCGATCGCTTTCTTTCCAGCATTCGCGATGCTCTGCTGCACAGGGTTTCGATCGACGAATTGCTGCGCTCGCGCAAGCAGAAGCCGGCCCGGCCGAAGGTCAGCGTGGATACGCGGCTCGAATTCGACAACGAAGCGTCGTCGCACAGCACGCTGCTGCAGATCGTCACCCAGGACACCCCTGGCCTCCTGCGTGAAATGGCGCTGGGCTTTGCCAGCTGCCGCTGCAACATCGAAGTTGCGCTCATCGACACGGAAGGCGAGGCCGCCATCGACGTCTTCTATCTGACCTCCGCAGGCAAAAAACTGGGAGAGCCTGACCAGGCCTCGCTCAGCGCATCGCTGGTTCACCGCTTTGCTCAATTGCGGCAGTGAGCCAACCGGCTTCACTCGTACGGGGGAAGATCATCGGTGCCTTCAGCAGCGCATCGAGCACATCGGCCGCGCCATAACTCGCGCCTCCCGCAGGCAGAAAGCGCGCAATCTCGGTCAGATCGTCGCCGGCTGTCACCAGCGGCGGCTCGACGTGATGCCCACAACGCACCTGCTGATGGCCGATGTTCGCCATCAGGGCATTGCAAAGGCATTTGCGCCCCACAGCATCCTGCGCATTTCCGCCCTTCGCCACATACACCGGCAGCGGCTCGGCAGGACAGCGGTACGCAATCTGTCCATCCTCGTCGCGATACATTTCGCGCAGGAATCCGAGATCGCAGATGCGCGGCCGCGCCGCTGCGATTGCCTCTTCCGAGGCCGTGCCTTCGAGGCGCGCTACTTTGAAGGGAAATCCCGCGGGTGACGCCAGCGGATCGGTGAAGACCCGAGCCTCGCCTCGCTGCGCGAGGTCCAGCAGCGCCCGCTTCAGGTCCTCACGGAGCGCGGACTCGCGCGTGAAGGCGAAAGCCGTTCCCACCTGCACGCCTGTAGCCCCCAGATCGAGAGCCTCGCGCAGCTTTTCTGCACAACCGTAGCCACCCGCGAGCCAGAACGGCGAGCCCAGCTCGCGGATTTTGCCGAGGTCGATCACGTCGCGCTCGCCGTAAATTGGCTCACCCCCGGAAGTGAGCTGCAGCTTGCCGCGCGGCGGTGCATTGTGGCCGCCCGCCGTTCGCGTTTCAATCACCAGGCCATCGACTCTGCCGTTGGCCTTGCGGAGCATGGTCGCAGCCAGGGTGCTCGAGGAAACGATAGCCAGAAACGCGGGCCGTTCGAGCGGCGCCAGGTCATGATCCATAAAGTCGTGAGGATCGAAATGCACGGTTGTGTCGTCGCCGTCGCGCGAACCGATCACGTGCAGCCCGTACTCCGCGGCCTTGTGCCCGGCGAGTGCGTCGAGCACACCCGGCACGTGCAGCGGAATCCCCGCGCCCATGAGGATGTAGCCTACGCCGCTGAGCATCGCTCCATACATCGAAGGCAGATGGGGAAGCTGGACCTTTTCGAGGTAGTTGATGCCGACGGGATTCGCATGCCCCTCGCGGGCCAGAAACACCTCGACAAAATTGGCCACGATGCACAGCTCGGTCAGCTCGCGCGGATCGTGCTGCACGTGCGCCGGCGTCGTTCCATACGGGGCTTCAGCGGCTTTGCCGCCGGCGATATACCAGGCACGCCAAATGCGCTCCGCCATGGCCGGAAAAGGAAAAGCGTCGAGCCCGCGGCGCATGTGTCCGCCGGGGTCGCCGTCCTGCAGGCGCCGCGCGAGAATTGTATCGAGCGCCGTGCCCGAGACAACGCCCAGCTGCCCCTGGCGCGAAACCGCCTGAGCGAGACGCCAGCTGGACACGCCAGCGCCCATTCCGCCCTGAATGATGACTGGATGTTCCTGCATACCAGGCTCGATGGTTTCACCGCCCGGCCCGGGCGCTCTGTCGCAGATTTGTAATATCGATTTTTGGCGGGCGATTCTCGAAACCTTGGTAATGGAATCTGTGCCGTTGGTACCGCTTGTCGCGCCCTTTTCGCGACGGTTCCGTTTCGATCACTTCAGGTACGCACGCACCAGCTCGATAAGGTCCTCTGCGACTTCGGGCGGAGGCATCGATGGCTTGTCGGCCGCCATCATGTGGTTGCGGATGTGATCCTCAAGAACCTCGGCCATGAGGCTGTTGATGCCGCCCCGCACATTGGCCAGCAGCATCAGCAGCGCTGCGCAGTCGTCTTCGGCGGTCAGGGAGCGTTCGATGGCGTCCACCTGGCCGCGAATGCGGTGGATCCGCGCCACCAGCTTCTGTTTCTCCCGTACGGTGTGGCTCATGCTTATATATGGTAGGGGGATATGCTATAAATGTCCAGGGCCGGTAGACCGCGATTCTTCCCTCGCGCCATTTGTAACTGAGGGCGTTCCTTTTTGTACCGAGTTTTGTAACAAAGCTGCAAAACATCGCGGCGAAGATCATCCCTGAACCTTCAGGCCCTGCGAGGAGGGGCGTTGCTGCGCCGTTTTCTCATCATTTCGCTGCTGCTTTGGGCTGCCGTGGCGCGCGCCCAGCCGGTGCGTGCCCTGAGCTCCGCTCTTCCTGACGCGCCGGTCCCCGTCCCGGAAGCCGGAGCGGCGATTCCCGGCGCCATCATGTTCCCGCAAGCCGCCGCTGCTCAAGGGTCTGCCGCTTCAGGCCAGGCCCAGGCGCCAGCAGCGCAGTCCCAGCCGCCCGCAGCCGACCCTCCTGTCGTCACCATGTTCCCGCACAGCCAAACGGCGCGCTACTGGATTTCCGGCCAGACCAACACCATTTTCCAGGCCAAGCCCGGTTTCCATGCGCCGTATCAGGGCGCCAACAGCCTGGACAATGCGCCGGAGTACAAGACTTCGCTGCTGGAGACGCTGTTTCTCGGCTATCAGCCTCATCGTAATCTGCGCTATAACACGGACTTCATCGTGGACTTCGAAAGCGCCGGCGGCCGCGGAATCGGCCAGGCGCTCGGCATCGCGGGATTCACAAACCTCGACGTCGTGCGCAATCCCAATCTGAGTGTTGCGCCTTATCTGTCGCGCGGCGAAATCCATCAGACCTTCGGACTCACCAGCGAGATGACGGAAGCCGATCGCGGCCAGTTTTCTCTCGCGGCCGAGGTCCCGGTCCGCCGTTTCGAAGCCCGCGTGGGCAAGATGGGCGCGAATGATTTCATGGATGTGAATGACGTTGCCACCGACAGCCATCTCCAGTTCCTCAACTGGTCGATCGACGACAACGGCGCGTGGGACTACGCCGCCGACACTCGCGGCTACACGGTAGGCGGCCTGCTCGAATACGACGACCGCAACTGGAGCGCACGTTACGGAATCTTCGCCATGCCCATCGTCGCTAACGGCATCTCGCTCGACTGGGCCTTTTCTCGCGCGCGCGGGCAAAACTGGGAGTACGAGCTCCGCCATTCCCTCGTCCACGGGCGCAAAGGCACGACTCGCATTCTCGCCTTTGCCAACACGGCGCACATGGGCAACTATCGGCTGGCCGTGCAGAACTACTTTGCGGGACGGACACCCGTACCCGACATCATTTCCGTGGAACGCTTCGGCACCGTGAAGTACGGGTTCAGCTGGAACAACATGCAGGAGATCACGGAGAACCTGCGCATCGGCACGCGCTTTGGCTGGAACGACGACCACGAAGAGTCGTACGCCTATACGGAAGTCGCGCAGTCTGCGGTCGTGGCGGGCGACTACGCCGGTGCGCGGTGGCATCGCCCCGCGGACAAGATTGGGACTGCCTTCGTCAGCAATGCGATCAAAAAGGACCACCAGAATTATCTGAAGTATGGCGGCCTTGGGTTTCTGCTCGGCGATGGCAAACTGAACTACGGCCGCGAAAACATCGTCGAAAGCTATTACACCTGGCACGTCTGGAAGGGTTTGTTCTTCGCCCTCGACGTGCAGCACATCGACAATCCCGGTTACAACCGCGACCGCGGGCCCGTATGGGTCGAGGCGGTCCGCGGGCACATGGATTTTTGAAGCTCCGCTGCTGGTGATGGTTTCCCTGTGCGGCTCTTCAATTCTGGTGATGTGTGCCGCGCTGACCGAAGTCCGGTACGCGTTCGTTGCCGATGGCCATTCGCGGCAGGCACGTTAAGATGGAACTCGTCGCTGGAGGCTTGCTTGCGCGTTGGGCTGATGACCCGGGAATATCCGCCGTATGTTTATGGCGGCGCCGGGGTCCACGTTGAATACCTGAGCCGTGAACTGGCGAAGACGATCGAGGTCGAGGTTCACTGCTGGGGCGATCAGCTTTCCGACCAGGGCAATCTGCATGTTCGCGGCGCCGAGCCGTGGTCGGAGATCACAAACGGCACGCAGGAGAAATTCAAAACTGCGCTGGAGACGTTCAGCCTGAACCTTGCGCAGATGACATCCATCTCCGCGATCGATATCGTGCACACGCACACGTGGTACGTTGCGATGGCCGGCTTTCTGGCGAAAAAGCTCTACAGGATTCCGTTTGTGCTGACCACGCACAGCCTGGAACCGCTGCGCGCCTGGAAGGCGGAACAACTGGGTAACGGATACGCGATGAGTTCCTGGATGGAGCGCACCGCGATCCTCGACGCCGATGCGGTAATCGCCGTTTCGCAGGGGACCAGGGCCGACATTCTTCGCGCGTACCCTGAGATCGACTCCGAGCGCATTCATGTCATCTACAACGGAATTGACCTGAACGAATACCAGAAGACGCCGGAGACCAGGGCGCTAACCGAATACGGCGTCGATCCATCGCAACCCTATGTCTTGTTTGTCGGGCGCATCACGCGGCAGAAAGGCGTCACGCATCTGGTCGACGCGATCCCGCACCTGCCGCCGCACACGCAGGTGGTGCTGTGCGCGGGCGCGCCGGACACGCCGGAAATTGCGGCTGAGATGCGCGAGAAAGTCGAACGCGTGCGGGCCATCAACCCGCGTGTGATCTGGATCGAGAAAATGCTGAGCAAGCCGGAGGCGATCCAGTTCTACAGCAACTGCAGCGTCTTTTGCTGCCCTTCGGTGTACGAGCCGTTCGGCATCATTAACCTTGAAGCCATGGCCTGCCGCGCACCGGTCGTGGCCAGCGCAACCGGTGGGATTCTGGAAGTCGTCGTCGACGGAGTGACCGGATACCTGGTCCCGTTCGAGCAGGACCCGGGGACCAGTTTTCCTTTGCATCCGGAGGAATTTTCGCGTGCGCTCGCGGCAAAGGTGTCAGCGCTGCTTGCCGATCCGGCCACGGCGCGGAGCTTCGGCGAGGCCGGGCGACGGCGCGTGGAGGAGAAATTTTCCTGGGCGGCGATCGCGGAACAGACCGTTCGGCTCTACCGGGAGCTGATCGCGAGCCGCAAGGAAGAAGGCCGCTGAGGCGTTGCCCGGCGCTTGTGCTGCAACCGCTACGCCTTCCGCACGCGGAGATCGCCGCCCGTCATCTGCTTCGGCTGCGCCAGGCCCAACAGAGCCAGGATGGTCGGGGAGATATCACGCAGCGAGCCGTCCGGACGCAGCGAATAGTGACTGGCATCTTCGCTGACGAAGATGAACGGCACCGGGTTCGTGGTGTGCGCGGTGTGCGGGCCGCCGGTTCCAGGATCGACCATAAGCTCCGCGTTGCCGTGGTCGGCGGTGATGAGCCACGCGCCGCCGCCGCGCTGCTTCATCGCCTGATAGATGCGGCCGAGGCAGGCATCGACGGTTTCGACGGCCTTGATGGTCGGCGCCAGTTTGCCCGAGTGCCCGACCATGTCCGCGTTGGCGAAGTTGACGACGATCACGTCGAACGCGCGGTCGTTGACGGCTTTGATGACGGTGTCCGCGATCCCCGCCGCTGACATTTCGGGCGCCAGGTCGTAGGTGGCGACCTTTTGCGATGGAATGAGAATGCGATCCTCGCCGGGAAATGGCTTTTCGATGCCGCCATTGAAGAAGTAGGTGACGTGCGCATATTTTTCTGTCTCCGCCACGCGCAGGTTGCGCAGGTTGGCCTGCGCCATCATGTTCGCCAGCAGGTTTTCCATCGACTCCGGCGGAATGACCACGGGGAGCGTGAAGTTTTTGTCGTATTGCGTCATGCAGAGGTAGTGCAGGTTGCCGGGAATTTCTGCGCGGGGGATGGTTGCGTCGAGTTCTTCCCATGAAGGCAGCTCGCGCCCTGCTTCTTTGCTGAGGCCGCTGTTGCGCGCCAGCACCCGGGTGATTTGGCGGGCGCGGTCGGCGCGAAAGTTGAACATGATGCAGACATCGTCGTCGCGGATGACGCCGTTCGGATGCCCGTGCTCATCTGTAACAACAAACGGCACAATAAACTCGTCGGTGATGCCGTTGTTGTACGACTCCTTCACGCGGGCGATGGCGTCCTTGTGGGCGCCGCCTTCGGCCTGACCTTTGACCATTGCGTCGAAGGCCTTCTTCTCCCGCTCCCAGCGGCGGTCGCGATCCATCGCGTAGTAGCGGCCGGAGACACTGGCCAGCTTGCCCCCGAATTCGCGCATCTTCTGTTCGAGCGCTGCCAGATACCCCGCGCCGCTGGTGGGCAGCGTGTCGCGGCCATCCATGAAAGCGTGGACGAATACTTTGTCGACTCCTTGCTGTTTCGCCGCCTTGAGCAGCGCGTAGAGATGTTCCTGGTGGGAGTGCACGCCGCCATCGGAGACCAACCCGAAGAGATGCAGCTGAGTCTTGCGCGCCTTCTGCATGGCTTCGACGATGGCCGGGTGCCTGAAAAACTCGCCGCTTGCGATCAGAGCGTCGATGCGCGTGATGTCCATCTGCACGATGCGGCCGGCGCCGATGTTCAGGTGCCCGACTTCGCTGTTCCCCATTTGCCCGTCGGGCAGGCCGACAAAGTGATCCGAGGCGTGCAGGAGCGTGTTGGGATACTCCTGGAGCAGCTTGTCGTAGGTCGGCTTGCGGGCCAGCGCGATGGCGTTGTTTTCAATCTGCGGGCGATAACCCCAACCATCCAGGATCGTGAGAACAACGGGTTTTGAAACGGGCACGAAATCTCCTCTGCGGGTTGCCGGATACGCACGAAAATGCGGAGCCCTGGCTCCGCATTCCCAATCTGTCGCAACGTTATTGTTGTGGCGCGGCCGGGGGATGCTCCTCGTGATACGTCTTCTCTGCCGCGTCAATCTCATCCTTGTGCCGCTGGATGACGTCCAGCATTACTTTCTGCCCGAGTTGCGCGCCGGCATCCTGCCCGTCATTCAGAACTTTCGGCATGACGGCGATCATGCGCTGGCCCGGCGGCGATTTGTAAAACGCGATGATCGCGGCCGCGTCCTCGGTCGAGAGATGCTGCTGGAAAGACCACACCATCGCTCCTTCAAAGTCTGCTGTCCCGAGGGTTCGCTGCAGGTCGGCCAAAACGTCGGCCGGGATATACGGCATCATCTGCTTCAGGTGGGGCAGCATGCCGTCGAGCATTTCCCGCTTCATGGTATTGGTGCCCGTCAGCTCGAGAATCTCGTACACCTGCGCCGCGGTTACCGGGTGCGCTGGCGGCGGATTCTCACCGACTGCTGTTCCGGCCCCGGTTCCGGCCGCGATCCAGCCGCTTCCGGGCTTCGCTGTTGTGGTCGCCGCCATCACCGGCATCGTAGCCAACAGAACCATCCACGCCATCTTCCGCATTGGAGCCTCCCCAAAGGACATCTGTTGCGATGCCGCAAACACTGCGGCTTCGATTCAAATGTCTCGACGTGGAGACATGGATGAGTCTCTGCCCTGGACACTCCGGCAACCGAAGCGCCGCGAGGGCAGCCTGCCGATTAGAACTCCTTAATCCCCATAGTTCACGGCCTCGAGGCCGAGAAACTCCGCCGTCTGTCCCAGCTCCTCCTCAATGCGCAGCAGCTGGTTGTACTTCGCGATGCGATCGGTGCGCGACGCCGAGCCGGTCTTGATTTGCCCCGCGCCCGTCGCCACCGCGAAGTCGGCGATGAACGTGTCTTCTGTTTCGCCGCTGCGGTGCGAAATCACCGAGGTGTAGCCGTAGCGCCGTCCCAGCTCGATGCACTCGAACGTCTCGCTCACGGAGCCGATCTGATTCAGCTTGATCAGGATCGAGTTGCCGACGCTCTCTTCAATGCCCTTCTGCAGCAGCTCGGTGTTGGTGACGAAGATGTCGTCGCCGACCAGCTGGACCTTCTGGCCCAGCTCGCGGGTCAGGATTTTCCAGCCGGCCCAGTCGTTCTCGGCCAGGCCGTCTTCGAGCGAGACGATGGGGTACTGGCGCACCCAGTCCGCATAGAACGCCACCATCTCTTCGGCGGTCTTTTCGCTTTTGTCGGATTTCTTGAAGACGTATTTGTTCTTGTCCACGTCGAAGAACTCGCTCGACGCCGGATCGAGCGCTATCGCGACTTCCTCGCCGGGTTTGTATCCGGCCAGCGAAATCGCCTCGAGGATGACCTCGATGGCTTCCGTGTTCGACTTCAGCGACGGCGCAAAGCCGCCCTCATCGCCCACCGCCGTGTTATAGCCCTTCTTCTTCAGCACGCCCTTCAGGGTGTGAAAGACCTCCACGCCCCAGCGCAGCGCATCGGCGAAGCGCTCCGCCCCGACAGGCATGACCATGAACTCCTGAAAGTCGACGTTGTTGTCCGCGTGCGCGCCGCCGTTGAGGATGTTCATCATCGGCGTGGGCAGAATCGATGCGTTCGCGCCGCCGAGATAACGGTAGAGAGGAATCTTCAGCTCGCTGGCCGACGCGCGCGCCGCCGCCATCGACACAGCCAGGATCGCGTTGGCGCCGAGGCGGCCCTTGTTGTCGGTGCCGTCCAGCGAAATCATCGTCGCATCGAGCAAACGCTGGTTGCTCGCGTCCATGCCGGTCAGCTCCGGCGCCAGAATGCTCTCGATATTCTCGACGGCCTTCAGCACGCCCTTGCCCAGGTAATGGCTCTTGTCGCCGTCGCGCAGCTCCACTGCTTCGTGTTCGCCCGTCGAAGCGCCGCTGGGGACGATGGCCCGGCCCAGCGTTCCGCTTTCCAGAACCACATCGGCTTCCACCGTCGGGTTTCCGCGTGAATCCAAAACTTCCCGCGCGTGAATCGCAGCAATTTCCATCATTTTGCTCCTTGTGATGTGGTGCTCTAGCCGCTCTTTGAGTTTGGGCCGTCGATCCACGCGAATCGCTTCCCCGGTGGCCGCGCCTATAGTTTCCAGAATGCTCATCGAAGGCCTTTCGCCTTGCGATTTTTCTCAGGAGTCCACCGCAAATTCTAGCAAACGAAGATCAAAGGCAACGGTGACGGGCGTCACCGCAACTTCGGCGCGAGGGTGTTTTCGCCCGGGCAAGGCCGGCGTGACCACGCTCCGTCGGTCCGGCTGGAGGCTGAGCGGGTTCACCCCCAGTGACTCCCGCGTCCCCCTTGCGCGGCGACCCCTGGAGCGTCCAGGATGGTGGGTACCCGCAGAGGTTGCGCCATGCTACGCCGGATTCCCTGTTTCCTTTTTCTCCTCCTGTTTGCCGCCGGATTCGTCCCGAAGCTTCACGCCCAGGACCCGAACGATCCTCTGACTGAAGACGAGATTCAGCAGATCCGCGACAACAAGACGAATCCCAACGAGCGGATCAAGCTCTACATCAAGTTCATCGATGAGCGCCTGGACGGGATCAAACAATTTTCCGGCCCGGGCAAGAGCGCCAACGAGAAGGCCCAGGTGCGCGACAAGCTGGAGGAGTTCACGCGGCTGTGCGACGAGTTGCAGGACAATCTCGACACGTACGACGAGGCGCACGCGGATATTCGCAAAGCGCTCAAGGATCTGGTAACGGATACGGCGCGGTGGCCGGAGGCGCTCAAGGCAGCGGGCGCCGATCCGAGCTACGACTTCGCCCACAAGACCGCGCTCGAGGCCGCGAAGAGCGCCGCCGATGAGGCGCATCAGATGTCGCTGGAGCAGGATGTGTACTTCGACGCGCACAAAAAGGAGCGCGGCGGCACCGGCACCGGACCCAGCTAAACGCCAGACTCGGCGCGCTGCCCAATGGCCATCGGCTCGCTTACACTGAAGACGAGCCCATGTTTTATCGCACAGACGATCTGCGCATCCGCGGCACCCGGGTTGTGTTGCCTCCCGTTTTTCTGGAGGAAGAGCTGCCGGTCACCGAGGCGGCTTCAGCGACCGTCTTTCACGCGCGCCAGGAAATTGTCGACATCCTTCAGGGTCGCGATCCCCGGCTCCTGGTGGTCGCCGGCCCGTGCTCCATTCACGACCCCGCGGCGGCGCGCGACTATGCGCGGCGGCTGAAGGAGGCGATGACGGAGTTCGCCGCCGAGCTGCGCATCGTGATGCGGGTTTACTTTGAGAAGCCGCGCACGACGCTGGGCTGGAAGGGGCTGATCAACGACCCTTTTCTCGACGAGTCATTCCGCATTAACGACGGACTTCGCCTCGCGCGCAAGCTGCTGCTGGATCTGGCGGAGATGGGCGTTCCCGCGGGCACCGAATTCCTCGATATGATTTCGCCCCAGTATGTAGCGGAGCTGGTGAGTTGGGGCGCCATCGGCGCGCGCACCATCGAGAGCCAGAGTCATCGCGAGCTGGCTTCGGGTTTGTCGTGCCCCATCGGCTTCAAGAACGGCACATCGGGCAACGTGCAGATTGCGATCGAAGCGATTCTGTCGGCGAGTCATCCGCACACGTTTCTCGGCCACTCGAAATATGGACAGTCGGCGATTCTGTTCACGGCCGGCAACGCGGACTGCCACATCATCCTGCGCGGCGGACGCCAGACCGTGAACTACGATGCGGCGTCGGTCGACGAGACTTGCCGGTTGCTCGAAAGGGCCGGCCAGGTGCCGCGCGCGATGATCGACTGCAGCCACGCCAACAGCGGCAAGGATCACACGCGCCAGCCCGCTGTGTGCCGCGATGTCGCAGGACAGATTGCCCGAGGCGATCGCCGCATCATCGGCGTGATGCTCGAGAGCAACCTCGTCGCGGGAGCGCAGAAGCTCATTCCCGGGCGCGAGCTCGTCTACGGGCAGAGCATCACCGACGCCTGCATGGGCTGGGACGAGACGCGCGTTTTGCTGGGCGAGCTGGCACAGGCTGTCCGCGCCGGGCGCGCCAACGCCGCCGAAACCGTCGCGGTTGGGAAATGACGGACTGATGTCACGATTCGCAGAACCCATGGCGCGGCTGATCGAGGAGTTGCGTAAGCTGCCCGGCATCGGCAACAAATCCGCGCAGCGGCTGGCGTTTCATATCCTTCGTTCGGACGGCCAGGACGCCGATGCGCTCTCGACCGCGATCCGTGAGGTGAAGGAGCGGCTCCGTCTCTGCTCCATCTGCAACAACATCACCGACGTCGATCCGTGCCTCTACTGCGCCAGCCCCACGCGCAATCAGCGGCTGGTGTGCGTGGTCGAGGAGCCGACCAACATCGGCACCATCGAGAAGACGCGCTCCTGGAATGGCGTCTTCCACGTGCTGCACGGCACGCTGTCGCCTCTCCACGGCGTGGGTCCTGAGCATCTGCGCACGCAGAATCTCATCGTGCGGGCCGAACGCGGCGAGCTCGACGAAGTGATCCTCGCGACGTCGCCGACGGTTGAGGGCGAAGCGACGGCGAGCTGGCTTGCCGACCTGCTGCGCGGCTCGGGCGTGCGCATCACGCGCATTGCCACCGGCGTGCCCGCGGGCAGCGACATCGAATACGCCGATGAGGTGACCATGACGCGCGCCCTTGAGGGCCGGCGCGAAGTCTAGCGTCGGGCCCGTAGCTTTCTTGCCGATAAGCTTCGTTGGGCCGGACTGACCTTCTTCTCGCTTTGTAGTTTCTTCGGAGCCGTGTTTTCCCAGGCGGCGGAAAGCGCCTCCAGAACACGCTCTTTCGTCGCCTCCTTCAGCAGAACATTGGTGCCGCCCTGTTTGCCCCACCCGCCCTTCACCGGCACGAACATCTTCGGATCGGCGGCGACGAACTCCGCCTGCTGATCGGGAAACAGCTTCACCATGCCCCAGTCCCTGTCCGGATAGCTGAGGGTCGCGAAAATCTTTCCGCCCACTCGAAAATCCGGATGGTTCATGTGGCTCCGCTCCTCAGCCCCCCGCAGGCTCAGAGCGAGACGGCGAAAATCATCGGCTGTCACGATGCCTGCCCCGCCATGGCCGCCTTCATTTCTTCCGGCGAAACATCTTTGACGTGCGTGGCGATGTACCACTGGAAGCCGAAGGGGTCCTCAATGCCTGCCATGCGGTCGCCATAGAACTGGTCGGTGGGCTCGCGGAGGCTCTTCGAACCGCCAGCGATCGCTTTCTGGTAAGTCGCATCGCAGTCCTCGGTATAGAACATAAGGACCATGGGCGCGCCGCCGTAGTGCGCTGGGCCGTGGACGCCGCGTTCCGGGAATTCGTCGGCCAGCATCACGACCGAGTCGCCAATGCGGATTTCAGCGTGGGTGAGGCGGCCATCGGGCTGCGGCATGCGCATGATTTCGATCGCGCCGAAGTTGTGCTTATAAAACTCGATGGCCTGGGCTGCGCCGCGAATATGCAGATAGGGCTGCACGCTGTGGTAGCCCTCGGGAATAGGTTTGACTGGGGACATGGTCTCGCTCCTCGTGATGAGCACCATTGTCACTCTCTGCCATCCTGGGTGGATTGTAAAAACTTGACCGGGTTCAGGCTCAACGGCCTTGCCACGAGCGCTGACTAGTGATATGACTAGTCAGGAGATATCGAATACCATGACCTGGCAATTGCAGGATGCGAAGGCGCGATTCAGCGAATTGATCGAGGCGACCCTGCGTGACGGCCCGCAGGTGGTGACGCGTCGGGGAGTCGAGACAGCGGTGGTCGTCCCCATCGAGGAATGGAAGAGGTTGAAGGCTGCCGCGCGTCCAACACTGAAAGACTGGCTTCTGGCTCCGACCCCGCGGTTTGATGGTTTCGCGGAGATGATCCCGAAACGAGGCAGAGTGCGTCGGCGGCGAAACCCTGGGATCGACTAGATGTACCTGCTCGACACCAACGTCATTTCCGAATTGCGCAAGACACGGCCGCACGGGGGCGTGATCGCATGGCTGGACACCGTCTCTATCACCGAGGTCTTCCTGCCCGCCTTCACGATTGGCGAATTACAGGCAGGCGCCGAGAGGACGCGACGACAGGATCCTCGAAAAGCAGCAGAGATCGAGGCTTGGATCGAAGACCTTCCCGGAGCATGGGAGATCATCCCCATGGACGGCTCCATATTTCGCGAGTGGGCAAGGTTGATGGCTGGCAAGACCGATGATCTGTTCGAAGACGCGATGATCGCCGCGACCGCAAGAGTGCGAGGCCTGACCGTCGTCACCAGAAATGTACGCGACTTTCAGCATTTTCCGGTTCAGGTGCTGAACCCGTTCTCGCCCCGGCGGTGACCCGACCGGCCGTCACGCCATCGGCACGTGATTCAGATGCTCGCCCGCGGCGGCCACATACGACGCGGGCGTCATTCCCGAAAACCCCTGGAAATCGTGGATAAGGTGGGACTGGTCGTAATATCCGCCATCCAGCGCCACTTGCGCCCAGTCCACTTCGCGTCTTCCATGAACCGCCTCCAGAATGCCCTGAAAGCGCCGCACGCGGCAGAAGGCTTTCGGGCTCAGCCCCATCTGCTGGTGAAACAGCTCGATGAATCGCCGCTGGCTGAGGCCGATGCGATCCATCACTCCCGAGACCGTTCCCACCTGAGGCGCGCGGCAGATGTGCGCCCGGGCAAACCGGATCGCGGGGTGCAGTTCGAGCGGCCGAACCAGTCGCGCCGCCACGCTGCGCTCAAGCAGGCCGAACATCGCGTCGACGGATTCCGCCGCCAGCAGTTGTTCGCGGATCTCCAGGGCTGCGCCGCTCCAAAAATCCTCCAGAGGCGCCGACAGATTCGCCACTTCGCAGGCGGGCTCGCGCAGGAACGGAAACGTTCCTCCAGGCTGGAACTGGATTCCGATGACGCGATCCTCGCTGGCCGTGTCGATGGCAAAGCAGCCGGTCCTGGGGCCGGTCAGGCCCGCGACTCCACAGGAGGTGTATCGCTCCGGACGGTCCGCATCGTAGAGGCGCATCTCGTCGTCCCGCAGGTTGAAGACGATCGAAGCCTCGCCATTCGGCATCAGGCGCTCCCGCACGTGCGGCTGCGGCGCCCCTTCTGCGTACCAGAAGCAGCGAATGAAAGCAGCCAGCGGCGGAGCGGGGATGTAGAGGCGATGCATGGCGCGCCCTGACTGTCAGATTGCAGGAAAATCGGGACGCGCGCAAACAGAAACAGGCGCCCCGCGGGGGAGGCGGAGCGCCTGTCGCCTGGGGGGGGAGGGTGCTTTAAGACGCCATCATCGAGCCGAAGGCGGGGAGCCGCTCGTCCGTTGCACGGACGGCCGCAGGCTTCAGCAAAACGCGGATCGATCCGTGCGGATCCTGCACCAGCATCAGCGTTTCCGCGCAGACTCCGCAAAGCCAGTAGTGCTCCAGGCATCGCTGGCGTTTTTGGTTCGGGTCGGTCCCACCGGCAGACCCGTCAAAGATATAAATTCGTCCCTCCCTTAAATAGTGCAGAGGTTTTGCGCATCCGGGATTTGCACAATTACTGACCATGTGGATGCCCTCCTGTGAGCGGTTGACCAGCGTTGAGGGCCCGGAACCGCACGCCGCTGTCGAGGCCGGAAAGGAAAAGGGGAGGAGGTGCGGTCAGCAAGAGAACTCCGCAACCATGACCGTTTTTCCAGCTGAACTTCAGCGATTTCCAGAGAATTCGTCAGAGCCGCCAGGGGCGGCGCGCGGTTCCAATGATGCAGAGGGGAAAAGGTGAAGCGACTCAGACCGGCTAACTTTCTGTCAGGCTGTAGATGTCTTGCAGTATTGGACACGTGAAGGTCAGTGTCAAGCTCGGATGCCATGCAAGCCGTGAAAAGATACGCCAAAAAGTGGCGCAGAGCAGAATCGTCTCCCATAACGGGAAAAGCATGTAACTTAAGTATGCAAATCATAACTAATGTTCTTGTTATTACTTTTCGGTAAATATACCGCATCATCACTACGGAAGTTACCTATTGGTATTCCATGGGTAACTAAGTCCGTGGCAAGATCGATACTGGGCCCCAGCGCCGGCCCGCGTTCGAGGACAAATCGTGTGACCGCATCAAACCGATTTCACTCCGTTTCCCGACGAAAATAGTCGAGTCTGAGCGCATAATAATGGCCGGGCGGCTTCTGCCAAATCCCGCGCCCCGATAGCTGGGCCCATGGCCAACGCTCTCACATCGTGGAAGGAGATCGGTCAGTATCTGGGCAAAGGTGTGCGCACCGTCCAGCGCTGGGAACGCGACGCCGCGCTGCCGGTGCGACGGCCGGCAAACTCATCCACCCACGCGATCCTCGCGTTTCCCGAGGAACTGGACACATGGACCCGCACTCGCATGAAAGGCCCGGGGACGTCGCTCGTCGAGACGCTGAGCAAAGAGGTGACGGCTTTCCGCGAAGAGGCCACCGAGCTGCGGCGCCGGCTGGAACGTCTCGAGAACGCGGCGGTGAGCGCCGTGGAGCGATTGCCGGAATTCTCCGGGGAGCCAGACGTGCGGCTCCTTCGTTCTGCGCGTGAGAACGTCTGGCAGACTCGGCGGCTCCGCCATGAGTCGCGGCAGACGCGCGTGCAGGCAATCCGTTCTCGGCTCTCTCTTGCGGCGGCGATTTGCGACTGCGCCGAGACGCGTTTTCGCTGGGGACACACGGCTACGGGTGAACGTGCGATCCAGAGGGCCGGAATCACGGCTCAGGTCATCCGTCAAAGTCTGGATATACCGGGCTACGTTCTCGACGACGAATTGGAGGAGCTTCGCCGCACTCTCAGGCAGCTGGAAACCAGACTCCGGAAAATCGGAGAGGCGCGCCCGGGACCCAGGAAAATGCCTCAACCTTCCCATGTCGGCCGGCGCCAGCCAAAAAAGCTGCCCCTCAGTTCTTAGTCGGCGTCAGTTCCATCGGCTCGGTCAGGCTGAAGACCAGCATCGACCCCTGCGGCAGATTGGCTGCTGATGGTTTGGTCATCATCATGTGGGCCGTGACCACGCCCGCACCCACCAGCGATCCGACCCCGGCGCCCACCGGACCGGCTAGCTCGCCCCCCGCGACGGCTCCGGCGCCCGCGCCCGCGCCATACTCGACCGCATCCTTCTTGTAATGGGGGCTGGCCTGAATTCCGCCCTCATCGTCGGTGCGCGTGTTGGGGGCCTTCGACTGCACCGCCTGCGCGTAAAGGTGATACGCGGTGCCATCGGGCAGCACGATCGTCTCCGGACGAAGGCGAAGAGTTGCATGTGGGCCAAGGTGATGCCCCTGCGAAACGCCGACGACTCTGCCGCGCAACTCTGCACCGGCCGGAATGATGACGCGCCCTTCCTTATATACATCCCGGTCGACCACCGCGTGGAACGCCTCGCCAGGGCGCGCTTCCGTCGTGGACAGTTCCTGGGACAGGCGCACGCGGATGTTCGTGCCGGAGGCCAGCTCGTTGGGATTCGATGGAACCACATTGACCATCTCATCGTCGGGATTCCACGCCCGCCTGGTCAGCGATGCGGCGGTCGAGGACGGGGCCGAGGTGACCATGCCGTAGTCCGGATCGCCGGGTTGCGGCGCTGTGACGGCCGGTCTTGCCGGTGTCATCGGGATCGCCGCGGAGGGCTTGGGAACAGGCGCGGCGACCGGTGGCGGCGCATCTTCGTCCGCTTTGATGGTGTCATCGGCGGGCGGCTGCGAAACGCCGGTCATAGGCTGCTGGCCCTGATCCTGGGGAGGCTGCTGCGACTGCGCAGGCGGAGCCGATTGCGCAAACGCGGTTGCGAGACAAAAGCAACTGGCAAACACCGCCAGAATGGCGAATCGGCCCGTGAGTTTCATATGCGTTCTCTCCTTGCCGGAGGCCCAGGCGAGACGAGGGTCCGGCTTCGAGCACTTCGTTGAACCCGCGCCGCGAATTTTTGTCGCGAAACACGGGGAGACGTTGGGGCGGCATCGGAGCCGATGAGCTCGATGCAAGGTCATCCTGTTGACGAGCCTATCCTGGCCGGGCGAGCCAGCGCCACAGATTCCGGAAATCGCGCGAACCACCGCGGTTACCTGACAGACTGCTCGCGAGCGAGTCGCCGGTTGCGGAACCACTTCGCCGCGCCCAGCGCGAAGAGCATCAGTCCGAAGGGCAGGCACGACATCGCCACCATCAGCAGCAGCCACCCGGTATTAGAGTGCGGACCCTGGCGGCTGATTCCCCCGAATACGGTGGCGGTGAGAATCGCGGCAATCGCACCGGCAATCAGCATTCCGCCGCCTGCCCGCAGCAGGGCCCGCGTGCCGTCGTCGGGGGAATCCGATTGCGTGTGGGGCATCACGCTAACGAAACGCCGCTACCAGCATCACCCGCACCACCACGCCGGTGACAGAAACATAGAGCCACAGCGGAAAAGTAAAGCGCGCCAGCTTGCGATGCGCCGCGAACCGCCGCGAGAGCGAAAGATAAAACGTGATGAGCACGACGGGCAGCGCGACAATCGCGAGCAGGATGTGGCTGATGAGGATCGGCAGGTACGCGTCGTAATACACGCGATTGTGCACCGGGTAGAGCGTGTCGCCATGCAGCGCGTGGTTGGCGATGTAGCAAACCAGAAACAGCGAGCTGAAGACGAAAGCCGTCATCATGCTGGCGCGATGGGCGGCGATGCGGTGCGTGCGGATGAAATAAAAGCCCACCAGCAGCGCGATGGCGCTCAGTCCGTTCAGCAGCGCGTTGAGATTCGGCAGAAACGTGTAGTGGACGGCTGCGGCATCCGACGCCGGATGCACGTAGATGAGCCAGAACAGGAACAGGGTGGCAACGATGCTGACGCCGATGATCGCCGCGACCGGCGCCGCGGCCGACGGCCTGGGTTTCGGATTCAATTTCGGACTGGTAGTCGCTGTAGGCATCGCCCTTGGGTTCTTAACCCCTAACCTCGAATCCCCGATCCCTGCGTCATCTCGCATTCAGCATCAACGCCGTGAGCAGCAGCGGCAGGTAGATGACGCTGACTTTCAGCAGGTCGCGCGCATACATTCTCGATTCGGACTCGTTCTTCGCCCGCACGATGCGGCCGAAGCGGATCGTGTAGCCGAGATAGAACAGCCCCAGCACGAGCGCGATTCCCGCGTAAATCCGGCCATCCATGTGCAGCCAATACGGCAGCAGGCTCGCCGGGATCATCAGCACCGCATACGTGAGCGCCTCGAGCGCGGTCGACCATCCGTCGGGCTGCGCCACCGGCAGCATGCGAATGCCGGCGCGCGCGTAGTCTTCGCGATAGAGCCACGCGATCGACATGAAGTGCGGGAATTGCCAGACAAACAGGATCGCGAACAGCGCCACGCCCTGCCACTCGATCACGCCGCGCGCTGCGGTCCAGCCCAGCAGCGGTGGCATGGCTCCCGGAAACGCGCCAATGAACGTCGCCAGCGTCGTGAACCGCTTCAGCGGGGTGTAAACCGCGACGTAAAGAAATGCCGTGAGCAGCGTCAGGCCGCCCGTGATGAAATTGGTCTGCCAGGTGAGCCACAGGGTTCCCGCGATGATGGCCAGCAAGCCCACCGCGATGCCGTGCGCCAGACCGATGCGCCCCGTGGCCATCGGCCGATCGGCGGTGCGCAGCATCTTCGCGTCCAGCCTGCGTTCGATGGCCTGATTGAGCGCGGCTGCTCCACAGGAAACGATGCTGATCCCAAGCAGCGTCGCCACCAGGCCCGGCTGCATGCTGCTGATCCCGGACCGCATCGACCCCAGATAAAACCCCGCGAACCCCGTCAGCGTCACCATCAGGGTCACGCGCACTTTGAACAGCTCGCGATAGTCGACCAACAGCGAAGCCGTCTCGCCGGCGCGCGGAGCGTGCAGATGCGGATGTGGGCCGTCGGCGGCCTGCGGATCACGGGCTGCGACGCCTGGTTCGATCGTGGATGCCGCGGAACTCACAGCCATAGTTTTGAGCAAGACGTCATGGAGAGTTGGGGATTCCGGCGAACCGAGCGGACGGCCTGTCCTCATGATACAAGGCTGCGGATGGGCTGACGAGCAGAGTGGGCTGCCCCTAAGCGCCCAGGCGTCCCAGCCCAATCCCGATCACATACGTCGCCACGCCTTCCACCGCGCCCACCAGCGTCATCTCCAAACCGCTGGCCCACCACGAACGCACCGTGATCAGGGACTTCGCCGCGCCCACAGCAAAATGCGCAAGCAGCGACACGATGGCCGACGCGATCACCGCCGGATATCCGGTCATGAAGAAGAACGGCAAAATCGGAATGAACGCGCCGACCGCCGTCGACAGGGCTCCGGACCACGCCGACACCAGCGGCTGGCTCAATCCCTCCTCCGTCATGTTCAGCCGCTCCGCCGCCAGCGCCCGCGTGAACTGCTCCGGCGACTCCGCCAGATGCCCCACCACGTGATCGGCATCGTCCCGCGGAATCCCCTTCACCTGGTAGTAGAGCGAAAGCAGCTCGCGCGCCTCCGGCCCATTCATCTCGACAGCCTCGCGCTCGCGCGTCAGCTCCGCTTCGTAAATTTCACGCTCGCTCTTCGCCGCCAGGTATGCGCCCGACCCCATCGACAACGCGCTCGCGACCATCCCCGCAATCCCCGACAGCAGCACCCAGTGGCTGTTGCCCAGCGTCGCGCCCGACACGCCCGACACGATCCCGAAGATCGCGCCCAGCCCGTCGTTCACGCCATAAATCGCGTCGCCGATCCACCCCGCCGTCTGCCTTCCTGAAGAATTTCGCCGCGTCAGCAGATCGTCCAGTTCCTTGCGCGCCATCTCCGAGCTCACCGCCATCTTCGGATAGCGGTGCCGGATCAGTTCGCTCAGCTCCCGATAATGCTCCTGCTCGTCCGCGATTACCACCTTTAGAATCGCGATGCTCGGCTCGTCTCCCAGTTCCTTCAGCTGCTGACCGTAGCGCGCAATGTCCCGGCTCTCGTCGATCTCCAGCCGCCGCAGCGCCATTTGCGGGCCCCCCAGCCGGTTCACCAGCGTGTCCGCGTCCCCCGTCGCCTTGCCATCGTATTTCGGCAGCTCCGCGCCCAGCTCGCGGATCCGCTTCGCCCACATCGCCGCGTGCTGCGCCTCGGCCTCCGCCATATGCCGCAGCGCCTTGCTGCGCACCGCATCCTCGTCGCGCTCCGCCAGCGTGTTGTACGTGTGGAAGCCGCGCATCTCCGCCTGCCAGTTCTCGCTCAGCGCCTCCAGCACCTTCTGTTCTTTCTGCGACACACTCTGCGCCATGCTTTTACCAGCTCCCAATCTGATAACTGAACCCGAACCGCCCAATCTGAATCGCGGACCGCTCTCCAGGCGGCCAGATGCGAAACGCCTCCACTCGCGTCACCCCCGCCAGCAGCCCCGCCGGAACGCTGCCCACCGGCTTGCCCGTCGCCGCCTCATAAAAATGCACCAACAACACATTGTTCTCGGTGTGCTCGTAACCCAGCACGTACTCCCCCGGCCCCAGCCGCGTGTCTGCACCCAGCTTCAGCGGAACCTGCGTGAGAAAAAAGTGGGAGTACTTACCCTCCGCCGAATAGCCCGCCGTGATCAGCACCACCCCCGCAATATATTTCCCGTGCCCATTCGTGATCCCCGAAGCCGACCGCATCTCCGTCTCGATCCTCTCCTCGACCACCGGCGCCCGCGCCGGAATCACCGACCGCAACTCCGCGTCATTCGCCACCCGCCACTCCGCAGCCCGCGTCTCCTGCGCCAACCCACACCACGCGAGCGCCACCGCCAAACAACCCGCAACCATCCAACCTCGAAGCCGATTCTCGTCCAGCCACTTCATCGTTTATCCCTGATTCCTGTTCCCTAATCCCTAATCCCTGTTTTGATCAGTCCAGATGCACAATCCCTCGCTGCAGCGCCGTGGTCGCCGCCTGCGTCCGATCCTCCACGCCCATCTTTCCCAGCAAACTGTTCACGTGCGTCTTCACCGTCGCCTCCGAAATAAACAGCGCCGCCCCGATATCCTTATTGCTCTTCCCCGCCACAATCAGCCGCAGCACCTCCAGCTCGCGCGCTGTCAGCGTTGGTCCACCCATCCGCTCCGCCAGCTTCTCCGCCACCCGCGACGGGATCCGCGATTTTCCCGCGTGCACAATTTTCACCGCCTCGGTCAGCTCCGCCAGATCCATCCCCTTCAGCAAATACCCCTTCGCCCCCGCCTGCAGCGCGCGATAAATATCCTCGTCCCCATCGAACGTCGTCAGCACAATAATCCGCGCCGCCGGAAAATCCGTGCGAATCCGCGTGATGGCTTCCACGCCATTCATCCTGGGCAGCCGCAGGTCCATCAGCGTCACATCCGGCTTGTGCTTCTTGAACAGTTCCACGGCCTGCTCGCCGTCCGAGGCCTCGGCCACCACCGCAAACCCAGGCACCGTCTTCAACAGCGCCGCAAATCCCTGGCGCACGATGTGATGATCGTCCACCAGCAGGATGTTAATTGTATCCGCCATCGTTACGTATTCTTCTCCGTCTCCGCGGTCCGCGAGTCGTTCAGGCCCACCCGCACCGTGGTTCCCTCGCCCGCACTGCTTTCCACCGTCAGCGTAGCGCCAATGGCCGACGCCCGTTCCCGCATCCCCGTCAGCCCAAAATGCCCAGTGGCCCCATCCGGCGGCTTCCCCGTAAATCCGCGCCCATCGTCATGAATCTCCATCCCGAACATACTCCCCTCAAACTCCAGTCGCAGCACGATGTTCTCCGCATCGCCGTGCCGCACCGCATTCGTCACCGCCTCACGCGCGATCCGCGCCAGCTCCCGCTCCACATCCTCATCCAGCGGATGATTCGTTCCCGCCACCTGCATCTGCACCCGAGCCTTCGACTTCGCGCGTCCCGTCACTTCCTCCGCCGCCCGCAGCAGCCGCACCGCCAGATCTTCGCGTTCGCCCTCGCGCCCGGCGCCCTGTCCTCGCAGCTCCCAAATCGAAGTCCGCGCATCGTCCAGACTGCTCCTCACCAGCGCCTGCGCCCGCTCCAGCTGCTCTCGCGCCGCGTCCACCGAGTTCCGCATCAGCTGCGCCACCAGCTCCAGATGAACCGAAACCGCCACGAACCCCTGAGCCAGCGTATCGTGAATCTCCCGCGCAATGCGCGCCCGCTCCCCCAGCACCGCCTGAAATTCCCGCTCCACGTGCAGCAGCCGCCGCCGCCACGCCGCGTACGCCAGCCCCGCCATCGCCGCCAGCACCAGCAGCCGGAACCACGCCGTCTGGTAGTAGTGCGGCTCAATGGTCAGCGCCGCCGTTGCCGCCGCCTCGCTCCACACTCCATCGTTGTTGCGCGCGATCACGCGAAACGTGTACCGCCCATGCGGCAAGTTTGTGTAATATGCCGCGCGCCGTGTCCCCGCATCCACCCAGCCTGGATCGAACCCCTCGAGCTGATACCGATACTCCACCTTCTGCGGCGCAACAAAGCTCAGCCCCGCGTAGTCGAACTCGTAATGACTGTGCCCAGGCGTCACCGTCAGGTCTTCAATCGAAGCCTGCGGCGCATCGTCCACGCTCACCCGCTCCACAGCAACCTGCGGAGCCACGCGGTTCACCGGCATGTGCTCCGGATCGACGCGCGCGATCCCCTTCAGCGTCGCGAACCACAATGAACCATCTCTGAGCCGCACCGCCGCCGGATGCCCGCCGCTGGAGCATTCGCTGATCCGCATCCCATCCGCAACGCCAAACCGCATCGCCTCCGCCGCCTCGCCCCCATCGGCCTCGCGATTCAATGCATCGCGGCTCACACGATAAATCCCAGTATTGGAACTGATCCACAGATACCCGCTGCCATCCTCCAAAATCCCAATTACCCGCTGCGGCAGCTGCCTTTGCCCCACGCTAACAATCTTCCCGTTCCGCCAACGATTCAACCCACCATCATTCGTCCCGATCCACAACACACCCTCGCGATCTTCATAGAGCGCCGTCACCACGTTGCTCGAAAGCCCATCCTTCGTCGTGAAATTCGTGAAGCGGCCATCGCGAAAACGGCTCAGCCCACCCAGCGTCCCAATCCATAGCGAACCGTCGTGGTCCTCCACCATCGCGCCAATCAGATCGCTGCCCAGCCCATCCATCGCGGTCCACGTCGTAAATTTCCCGCCTGCATAGCGAGAAAGCCCGCGCCGCGTCCCGATCCACAACTCCCCGCGCGCGCCCACGTACAGCGACCGCACAAAATCATCCGCCAAACCATCGGCCGTGGTGAACACGCGCACCTGATTCCCGCGAATCAAGTCCAGTCCATCCGGCGTTCCCGCCCAAACACCATCGGCAGCCGCAGCCACCGTCAGCACAATGTTGCTGGTCAGCCCCTGCGCCGTCGTCAGCGCTTTGAATTTTCCGCCGCGATCGGCATTCAAACCCCCGCCCCGCGTCCCCGCCCAAATCGCACCCCCACGATCCTCGGCCAGCGCCAGAACAAATTCGTCTGTCAGCCCATCGTCCGCCGTCAGCGTCGAAAACTTCCGATCCCGCAAAACCGCCAGCCCGCCACTCTCCGTGCCCAGCCACAAATCTCCCTCGCGATCCTCCGCCGCGCTCAGAAAAACCTCCCCGCCCTTCAGCGACTCAACATCGCCGTCCAGCCCAACCCTCATCAGCCCACGCGGCGTCCCCACCCAAATGACACCGGCCCGGTCGCCATAAATAAAGCCCACCCCTCCGGGTACAGCGGGGATTTTCCGAAGCTCACCCTCCAGCGCTTTGAACAAACCTGTATCCGTTCCGACCCAGATCCCCCCAAAACCATCCATTGCGACGGATTCCACCGCTCCACCGCCCGGAACAGCAAAATTCTGGCAGCCCGTCGCCCAACACTCTTCCAACCCGGAACGCGATCCCGCCCACGCATTGCCACTCCCGTCCAGGACCAGCGCAACCACGTCGCCCTTCGTACCCAGCGCGCGAAACAATCCGTCCGCACCAGCGCGCATCAGACCATCCGCGGTCCCCAGCCACAAAGCACCGTCCCGCCCCGCCACGATCCTGCTGTTTTCCGTCAGCGCCGAATCCAGCGCGATCCGCTCCCCGCGCTCACCCCCGTGCTCCTGATTGATCCGAAACAGCCCCGCTGCCGTCAGCGCCCACACACTCCCGCGCGCATCCTCAAACGTCCGCCACACCTGCGTCGCCGGAATGCCCTTCTCCGGTCCAAATGCCTCCACCACCCCGCCCCGCATCCGAGCCAGCCCGCCCGAAGTGCTGATCCAAAGCGCCCCATCGCGACCCTCCATCAAATCGTCGACGAGATCGCTGGGCAACCCCGGGGTCCCCATCGCGCTGCTGTTGGCGCGAATGGGGTCGAGCCCCGGCGTATTCGCCCGCGTGTACGCCCGAAACTCCACCCCATCGAAACGCACCAACCCGCCCTCGGTCGCTATCCATAGAAACCCATCGCGCCCCTGCACAATCGCGTGCACGGTGTTCTGCGGCAACCCGGTGTCCGTCTGCCACGACTGGTAGCCGTACTGCGCCAGCGGCGTATGCGGATCGAGCGCCATCAGCGGCATCCCGGCGAGAACAATCCCGGCTCCGGCCAGCGAAAGTACTGCCCGCCGTCGAAGCCATACACTCGGTGAGGAGCCGGTTTTGAACGGGGGCGACCTCACAGCTCGCGAAAAGACACTGCCTTGAAGGGGCACAGCTTCAGCTGTGCCGTACCCGCTGCAAAATGTGCGCGGCTTCAGCCGCTGAGGGATGCTTTTCCCCATGTTCAACATTTTCTGGACGCTGCTCAGTCGTGCCCATAAACGCAAAAAAAACGCCCCCCCCCGGGGGGCTTCACGCCCTGAGGTTCCACCCTCCGCCTGGTCGATGCAACACGTTGTATGGAATGCTAAATCTTCCCCGTTGCGTCCCAGGGGAATTTTGCGCCATCACCGCGGGTTCCGCACGCCGCTCCGCCTCACGCGCACCCTCTCCGCCGCCGCCGGCCCAATCGTGAACTGCCCCGCCGCCGTCTCAATCGCCACCGTCTGATCGTAGTTCCGCTGCACCACCCGCACCGAGCCGCCCGGTTCGATCCCCGCCCGCTGCAGAAACCGCAGCAGCTTTTCATCGCGCTCATACAGGCTCGTCACCGTGTACTCGGCCCCCTCCGCCACATCCGCCAGCGGCCGCACCCCATGCCTCTTCCGTGTCGCATCGCTCTCCGGCAGCACCGCGTTGCCGTGCGGACACGTCCCCTTCTCGCCCAGCTTCCTCATCAGCAGCGCTTCAAACGCCGGCGAAACCGCATGCTCCAGCCGCTCTGCCTCGTCGTGCACCTCGAACCACGGCATCCCAAACATCTCCGACAGCATGCGCTCGATCAGGTGATGCCGCAGCGCCGTCCGGTACGCGGCCTCGTGCCCCTTCGCCGTCAGCCGCACCACCCCATCCGCCCGCACCTCCACATACCCATCGCGCTTCAGCCGCCGCAGCGCCATCGACACCGCCGGCGCCGACACCTCCAGCCAGTGCGCCAGCGTAGCCGAGATCACAGTTTGCCCCTCGCTCTCAGCCTCGAGAATCGCCTTCAAATAATCTTCCTTCGATACGCTGATCGCCGCTTTCACAGGTCCGTCCCGGCTCCTAGCTTACAACCGAGACTTCAGCAGAAGATTCGCCTTCGTAGCTAAATCGGACTTGTGTCTATGCTGGAAATGAACTGGACTCCCGGCACAATCTGCTTCGTCAATTGCTTATCTCCGGTCAGAAACAGGTCGATTCCCTTTGACGCCGCACACGCCAGATGAATCGAATCGGCGGTGGCCAGTTTCTGCGTCCCGCGCAAAGATGCGAACGTATCAACGGCACCGCTGTCGAATGCTAAGAGTTGAACCTTTAGAGCGGCGAAGTCATCCCGTAGCTCCTTTTCCCGCTGAGGCAACCGCTTTGCGCCTGCGAGAAGTTCTCCGAGGCTGAGGAAGCTCGTGAATAAGGAGTCTCCCCGTGCTTGCATCCTGTTGTAGATCGCCTCTACCCGGGACGCATATTGCTTGTTGTCTTCCAGCAGATAAATGAACAGCATTGTGTCCCAGTAAACCCGGCTCATCTCCTGTCCTTCTCAGGATCGGTCCGCAACCATTTCAGAAAGGCTTCCCCGCCCCCATAGGCTGCGAATTCCTCTCGCATCAGGCCGCGCATCCTCGCAAGTGCGGCTTCGGGAGACCTTTGCTCTCCGGACCCCCCTGCTGACTGGGCCCTGGGATCCCCCTGATCTCCAGTTGGTTCGTCCCGGAATCGATAATGGAAGACAACGGTCGTGCTCGTCTTCGAAGGAGGTCCATCCACCTTTTCGATTTCCAGTCCAAGCTGATGCAGAAACTTTTTCGATCGCAGAGCGCTGCAAACTTGCGGCACATTTTGCCGGGGAAATCCATGGTTCACAACCAGGTTTTCATGAAGCTCTTTTACCGGGATCGGAAATCTCTTCCGCCGGCTCCTCTTCGCTGGATCGACATAGCTTTCGCGGGCGTAGGCGCGCACCAGATCGCTCAACTCGAACTGCATAGACTATCCTCTCAGCGTTATTAGACATTCTGTCTGTCTACTCTGTCAAGCCGCTTGTGAAATGAATCGTGCAAACAAATCCATTTCGCCGCGCGAAGCCGCTCGCGAGCGTTGACCGGCAATCGCGGCGCGCCGCGTTTTCCGCCGCAGGCGGGGCTGCTCCATGCAATGGCCCGTTACAATATCCAAAGCCATCTCCCTCACGAAGGATTCCGTGTCGAACCCCACTTCTCCTGCCCGTAAGCGCGTCCTCAGCGGCATGCGCCCCACCGGCAAACTTCACCTCGGCAACTACATGGGCGCCCTCCACAACTGGGTCCGCCTCCAGGACGACTACGACTGCTACTTCTTCATCGCCGACTGGCACGCTCTCACCACCGATTACGCCGACCCCTCGCAGATCGCCGCCAACACCCGCGAAGTCATCCTCGACTACCTCGCCGCCGGCCTCGACCCCGCGCGCTCCGTCCTCTTCGTCCAGAGCGACGTCAAGCAGCACGCCGAACTCCATCTGCTCCTCTCCATGATCACCTCGGTCGGATGGCTCGAGCGCGTCCCTACCTATAAAGAGCAGCGGGAAAACCTCCAGGGCAAGGACCTCAGCACCTACGGCTTCCTCGGCTATCCGCTCCTGCAGTCTGCTGACATCCTCATCTACCAACCCGCCTTCGTCCCCGTCGGTCAGGACCAGGTCGCTCACGTCGAGCTCACCCGCGAAGTCGCCCGCCGCTTCAACCAGTTCTACAAAGGCTCCGGTGGCTCTGAGATTCTCCCCGAGCCGGACGTCCTCCTAACCCCATCGCCCAAACTCCCCGGCACCGACGGCCGCAAGATGTCCAAGAGCTACGGCAACACCATCCTGCTCTCCGACCCTGAGCCAGAGATTCGCGCCAAGCTCAAGCCGATGGTCACCGACCCCGCACGCATCCGCCGCAAAGATCCTGGCAATCCTGACAAATGCCCTGTCGGCGACCTGCACAAGATCTTCTCGTCGCCGGAAACCCTGGCGAAGGTCTACGAAGGCTGCACGACCGCCGGCATCGGCTGCATCGAATGCAAAACCTGGGTCGCCGACGCCATCGTCTCCGCCCTCGCTCCCATCCAGGAACGCCGCACAAAGTTCGAACAGAACCCCGCGCTCGTGTCCGACGTCCTCGCCGACGGCGCTCGCCGCGCCACCACCCGCGCCGAGCAGACCATGCAGGAAGTCCGACAAGCCATGGGCCTCGCTTCCTCCCTCGCAGGAACGCCGAATTTGTCCAGTTAGCGAGAGAAGCGGGTCAACCCGCTATCGGGTCAACCCCAGTTTTGAAAGGGCACGGCCTCACAGCTTGAAGAACAACTCGA
>CAZHTJ010000014.1:0-61297 GCA_964535525.1 uncultured Acidobacterium sp.
CGCCTATGGGCGAGAACTATCACGACCTCAAAAAGCTGGCGCGCTCGCTCAACCTCCACACCGTCTGCGAATCCGCGCAGTGCCCTAATATCGGCGAGTGCTGGCACCACCGCACCGCCACGTTCATGATGCTCGGCAACACCTGCACCCGGCGGTGCGGATTCTGCGCCGTCCCCAAAGGCCGTCCCGAGCCCATCGACTTTGATGAACCCCGCCGCGTCGCCGAAGCTGTCGCCGCTCTCGGTCTCAAATTCGCCGTCATCACCAGCGTTAATCGTGACGACGACATTGTCGGCGGAGCCCGCGCCTTTGTCATGGTTATCGAGGAAATCCGCCGCCAGGCGCCCGGCTGCCAGGTCGAAGTTCTGATCCCCGACTTCCAGGGCAACGAAGAAGCCATCCGCCTCGTGGTCGAAGCGCGCCCGGAAATCCTCGACCACAACACCGAATCCGTCCCGCGCCTCTACCGCGTCGTCCGCTCCGGAGCCCGCTACGAGCGCACTCTTCGCCTCCTCCAGTTCGCGAAGGAAATTAATCCATCGACGGTTACAAAATCAGGAGTCATGGTCGGCCTCGGCGAAGAAATGGACGAACTCCTCGCCGTTTACCGCGACTTAGCCAGCGCAGGAGTCAACGTCCTGACCATCGGCCAGTACCTTCGGCCGTCGAAGGACCATCTCCCGATCGCGCGCTACTACACACCGGACGAATTTGCCTTCATGAAGAGGGAAGCGTTAGCGATGGGGTTCCGTCACGTAGAATCCGGGCCGCTGGTGCGCTCCAGCTACCACGCCCACGAACAAGCCGACTCACAAAACGAGGCTGCTGCTGCTTCGGCGATCCGAGTGATGTGACGTGGTGCATCGCCCGGACAAAGAGCAGTCTGCAGAGATTCACACCGCGATCCGTCGCGTGCTGCTCCAAAGCTGGGATCCCATCGGAATTGGTGACGAACCGCATGCGCAGGACGAATACGACGGCTATATCCCAGAAATCTACAAGCTCCTTCTCAAAAGGGCGCCCGAGAAAAAAATCGTCGATTACCTTCTTTGGGTAGTAACGGAGCGCATGGGCTTCACGCGATCGGAAACAGCTATCGCACACACGAATACAACGGTGCAGGAGCTTATCCGCATTCCTTTTCCCGCAGACTGAACCGTCTTTCGCCTTTTCTTTTCCGGCGTACTGAACATTGCAGATAATGCAGATGTGCATTACAATGAATCCGGAGGTGCACATGGCGAAGTTGACCGTAACATCCCGGGGTCAGGTAACGTTCCGGAAAGAAGTGTTGCAGCACCTCGGTATCCAGCCCGGAGACAAAATCGAACTCGATCTGCTTCCCGGTGGACGCGGAATGGTGAAAGCGGCTCGCCCTTCCGGCGGCATTGAACGCATTTTTGGCCTTCTCGCCGGGCGCACCTCAAAGGTGGCCACAATCGAGGAAATGAACGAGGCCATTGAGAAAGGTTGGGCCGGCCAAAAGTGAAGATCACGGCCGATGCCAACATCCTGGTCCGTGCTCTGGTCCGCGATGACGCGGCCCAGGCCCGGATAGCCTTCCGCATTCTCCGCGAAGCAGAGCTTATCGCCGTTCCACTTTCCTGCCTGTGCGAACTGGTCTGGGTTCTGCGCCGCGTCTATCGCTTCCAGCGCACCGAAATCGTTCGCGCTCTCGAGACATTGCTGGAGGCCGGAAATCTCGCCCTGAATCGTGCCGCAGCCGATGCCGGACTCGCCACACTGCGCGGAGGTGGCGACTTCGCTGACGGCGTAATTGCATGGGACGGCGCCTGGCTGGGTGGCGAATCTTTCGTGTCTTTCGACAAAAAGGCCGTCACCGTCTTGAAGAAGCAGGGAATCGCGGCCCGCTTGCTCCAATAGGGAATCCGTCGAACGCGGCCTTCGCGGCAGTACAATACCTCTTTTGATCAGCATTCAAGAAGGACCACTACCATGGCGCCATCCTTTATGGCGGGCATTCCCGCCCTCAAATCCGACTACGCGCAGCTCCGCACCCGCATGGACAAAGCCGTCGCCGATTTCCAGACCAACCTCGGCTCCATTCGCACCGGCCGCGCCTCTATCCACATGCTCGATCAGGTTAAGGTCGACTACTACGGCACACCCACGCCCCTCAACCAGGTCGGCCAGATCACCACCCCCGACGCCAACCTCATCGTCATCACCCCCTGGGACACCAGCCTCATCGTCGAAATCGAAAAGTCTCTCCGGACTTCGGATCTGGGATTCAATCCCAACAACGACGGCAAAATCGTCCGCGTGCCCGTCCCGCCCATGACTGAGGATCGCCGCAAGGAAGTCGTTAAACACCTCCACCGCGTCCTTGAAGATCACCGCACCGCGGTCCGCAACATCCGCCGCGACGGCAACGACCTCATCAAAAAGGCCGCAAAAGACAAAAAGATCTCCGAAGACGAAGAAAAGCGCTCTCTCGACGAAATTCAGAAGCTCACCGACGAAGAAATCAAAAAGATGGAAGAAATGGCAAAGAAGAAGGAAGCCGAAGTCATGCAGGTCTGACGCTGCTGAACCCTCCTTCGCTGCGGCGGGCGATCGTCGCGCCTGAAGTGCCCCCAGTATTTTCTCCGTGTCCTCTGTGCTCTCTGTGGTGAAACCTCACACAAAATAAGAAGGCCGTCCACGCGGACGGCCTTCGTCGTTCAGAGGGTGGTGCCGAACTCTGGCTTACTCGGCTGCGTTGACTCCGCTGCCGGCGCTCGACGGAGCAACTCCGAGCTGCAGATTCGTCCCTGCCATCAGTTTGAAGTTTCCGCCCGTGCTCGAAAATGTTCCCGAGGCCGGGTCCTTCACCGCGCTCGTCAGAGTCACGTGCGCCAGCGCGCCCGGTTCCTGATTGAACTTGTCGTCCGCGGACACCTGCGCCGGCGGCGGCAACGCACCCGCATCTCCGAGCGACTCACTCACAGGATCCAACGCCGGATACGCTGCCAGCAGCGTGGCCTTCACCGGAACCTGCTTGCCGTCCTTCAGCCTGGCTGACGTGAACACGACGCTCACGCTCACGGCGCCGTCGGTGTTCTTCACATCGGCTACTTTCCCGATCAGTTCCGTGCCCTTCGGCAGCTTCGTGCCGTCCGCCGTAATGGTCCCATCCAGTTTTGCGGTGACCGCCTGCCCCGCGGCGGCGCTCTTTGAATCGAGGGTGCGATCGAGCTTCGCATTCACCCCCACCAGCGATTGCGCGGATGCAACGCCCATCGAAACCATCGAAACGATTGCCAGACCAAAAGACAAATTCTTCAAAGATGGAATACGCATGAATCAACCCTTCTGCAGAAATGTTCTGCCGTTGCGCTTCCGTCGCCTCTGCAATCCCGCCTCCGGACGAGCTTCTGCGAACCCGCCGCAATCCGGCAGCCGCAGGGATTATGGGTTTCGCGAGTCAGCGTAAGCGCGCCAGCGGAATACAACCTGGTTCCGCCTCGTGGATCGTCTCAAACGCCAGCACAGGAACAAACGGCGGAAGATTACGACCCCCAACCATCGCTGCAAACGCGCATTCCCAAACATTCAACTTCGAAGGCTCGAAAACACATCGCTCGCAGAGAAGGTAGAAAACCACCCTCTGCACATTTCGACGTGCGAAGGCGTGCTTTAGATTCAGGAAAAATCGATGAATGGGGGCGGAAAAAAAATCTTACTAAAACGATTTTTTACGGCACACTTACATTACGTATGCTACGCCCTCAAGCTCCCGCTGCATGCACTCGAAGTTGCACGCGTTCGCCTCCAGCCGCACCACCGCTTCCCTCACCATCGTAGGATCCGCTCCGTAGCCCCGTCCCGACAGAAACGTCGTCACCAGTTGCGCGGCCTGCCACGAATCCATGCCCGACTGCAGAAGCTCCGTACGCAGGCCGGCGAGTTCTGTCACCGGGAATTTCTCGATTCTGCTGTCGCTTGCCATGGTCGTCTCCTCGCCGCGTTCTGTCCGGACTCGTCATCGTCCAGGCGCCTCTCGATATTCGTTTCTGGCCCTTTACCTCTGCTCCTTTTAGACACCCTTTCCCTGAATTTGTGTTGCTATGCAAGCGGCAAACCCCGCGATTTCACTCCCCCCCGCAAGCCTCTTCGGTCGCTTTCCGCTCTGTTCGTAACCTGCCGCCGTACACTGAGCAGTGACCGATCCGCAAAAAGAAGCTTCTCCTCAGGCAACCCCTTCCCACCGCGACGGCCCCTCCTGGGGCCTGATGCTCGCTCTCATCTTCCTCGCCATGCTCGTTGCCACTGGCTTCGCCTGGCTCTTCATCCATCCCCTGCTGCATCGGCACTGAGTCGTGCCGCGCACTCTGTATACGTTGCGCCCCCGCCTTCGGTTCGCCGTCACGCGTCTTACAATCACATCGGAGATTCCGCGCCCCATCATCCTCGGTGTACGGATAGGAGACGCATGTTGCGTGTAGGCCTCACCGGCGCTCTCGGCAGCGGCAAAACCACCGTCGCCGCCATCTTCCGCGAACATGGCTTCCACGTGCTCGAAGCCGACGCCATCGCGCGCGAGATGATGCAGCCTGGCCAGCGGGTCTTTCGCCGCATCGCCCAACACTTCGGCCCCTCCGTCGTTCGTCCCGACGGCTCCCTCGACCGACCGCTCCTCGCCACCCTCGCCTTCTCTGAAGGCCGCCTCAACGAGCTCAACCAAATTGTTCATCCCCCTGTCATCGCGGAACAGGAGCGCCGCATGAGCGAAATCTTCGCGCGCGATCCACAAGCCATCGTCGTCATCGAATCCGCGCTCATCTTCGAAGCCGAAGCCTGGGGCACTGTCCCCAACTCCACCCCAGCGAGCAAATCCGGCTCGCCGGGGGCCCCGGGAAACTGGCGTCAGCGCTTCGACCGCATCGTCCTCGTCACCGCCCCCGACGATCTCAAGATCCAGCGCTTCCTCGCCCGCATTCTTCCGGCGAGCGCACTGCCCGAAGCAACCTCTGAAGCTCGCGCCGCCGCCGAGCGCGATGCCCGCCAGCGCCTCGCCGCCCAGCTTCCTGACGCCATCAAGATCCCACGCTCCGACTTCGTCATCGACAACTCCGGCTCGCTCGACTCGACCCGCCTCCAGGCCGAGCGCATTGCAGCGGAACTCAGAACTTGAGCCGCTTTGCGGGCGTCCGAGCCGGCAGGCGAAATCCTGAGGAGCAAGCGACGAAGGATCTTGACTGAGGACTAAACCTGCTTGTGGGCGTGAGCCCACTAAACCCTAAACCCTAAACCCCAAGCCCTAATCCCTGCATCATCTCGATACAATGAAAGGAGGCTGTTTCCGCACCTCACGCGCGCCTCGGCCGCACAAAACCCACGGCCCGCTGCGCATCCCTGGCTCAACAACGAAACGCGGCTACACAACAACACCATGACCTTTCGCAGACTTCTCCTGGTTCTCATCCTCGTTACGGGATTCTGGTACTTCGTCACCCACTATGAAGTCCGCCGCGCCGGCGATGCGGGCGGCCGCGGCTCCCCGCTTACCATCACCGAGGCTCACGCCGCGCCTGAGTTCACCAACACCGAGCTCAACAACATCTCCGTCTACAAGCGCGTCGTTCCTTCTGTCGTTAACATCACCGCCGGTACCGTCACCCTCGACTTCTTCATGGGCCTGGTTCCCCAGCAGGACCAGGGCTCCGGCTTCATACTCGACAAGCAGGGCCACATCCTCACCAACTACCACGTCGTCGCCAATGCGCGCAACGTCGAGGTCCAGACCCACGACAAGCATCGCTACCAGGCCCAGATCATCGGCCGCGACCGCTTGCATGACCTCGCGCTCCTGCAGATCAACGCGCCCAACCTCGTTCCCGCCATCCTCGCTTCCTCACACGATCTCCAGGTCGGCCAGCAGGTCTACGCCATCGGCAATCCGTTCGGCCTCAGCGGCACGATGACCGTCGGCATCATCAGCGCCATCCGCTCCGTCAAAGGCGCCGAAGGCGGGGCGCCGATTGAGAACGCCATTCAGACCGACGCGGCCATCAATCCCGGCAACTCCGGCGGTCCGCTCCTCAACTCTCAGGGCGAAGTCATCGGCATCAACTCGATGATTGCCCAGAACGGCGCCGAGCAAAACGCGGGCATCGGCTTCGCCATTCCCATCGACACCGCCAAGGCCGTACTGAGCGACTTCCAGAAGTACGGCCACTCCCGCCGTCCCTCGCTCGGAGTACGCACTCTCCCCATCGGCCCCGACCTCGCCGAGCAGATGGGTCTCCCCGCGCAATATGGCGTCCTTATCGAGAGCACCGTTCCCGGCGGAGCCGCCGACCGCGCCGGCCTCCACGGCGGCAATCAGGTCGCCTACCTTGGCAACATGCAAATCTCCATCGGAGGCGACCTTATCGTCGCCGTCGACGACACGGAGATTACCAACTCTCAGGACATCTCCGAAATCATGAACTCCCATCAGCCCGGCGACACCGTCACCATCGTGTTTTTCCGCGGCCGCCGCAAAATGTCCGCCCGCGTCACATTAGGAGAAGCTCACGACCAATCCGCCTGAGTCAGAAAGCGAGAGGTCCACATCCAATAGCCACGCCCGCACCGGAAAGTTGTGCTGAACTGTGACCCACTGGACTACCGCCCAAATTCCGCCGCAAAACGGCAAGCTCGCCTACATTACCGGTGCCAACAGCGGCATCGGCTACCACGCCGCCCTCGAACTCGCCCGGTCGGGAGCCGCCGTCATCCTCGCCTGCCGCGATCAAGCCAAAGCTGAAGCCGCCCGCAAACGCATCCTCGCCGAAGTCCCCGCCGCCCAGCTCGAAATCGCAATCCTCGACCTCGCCAGCCTCGCCTCCGTTCGGGCCGCTGCGCAATCCTTCCTCGCCACCAACCGCCGCCTCGACCTTCTCATCAACAACGCCGGCGTCATGGCGCTTCCCGAGCGCCGCCTTACTCCCGACGGATTCGAGCTCCAGCTCGGCACCAACCACTTCGGCCACTTCGCCCTCACCGGTTTGCTGCTCCCGACCCTCCTTCGGCCCGAAGCGCCCGCGCCCGCGCGCATCATCACCGTCAGCTCGATCGCCCATCGCGGAGCCACCATGGACTTCGACAACCTGAACTGGGAGCGCGGCTACAAACCCTGGCCTGCCTACCGCCGCACCAAGCTCGCCAACTTACTTTTCGGATTCGAACTGCACCGCCGCCTCCAGCGCGCCGGCTCATCGACGATGAGCATCATCGTCCATCCCGGCGTCTCCAACACCAACCTCTTCGCCGCCGGACCCGGCACTGGCGGAGGCCTCCAGGCCGTCATAGCCCCGCTCGTCATCCGCCTCCTCGCGCAGTCCGACGCGCAGGGCGCACTCCCCACCCTGTATGGGGCCACCTCTCCCAACGCGCAAAGCGGCCATTTCTATGGACCCGACGGCTTCCGCCAAATGCGCGGCTATCCCGTCGAAGTCCGCGCCGAACAGCAAGCCTGCGACGAAGCCGTCGCCGCAAAGTTGTGGCAAGTCTCCGAACAGCTCACCGGAATCCGCTACTCACTTCCCAAGTCCTAAGCGCTTTTCTATTCCCTGTTCCCTATTTCCTATTCCCTGCTCGCTCACTTTAATCTCGCCCGCACCTCAGGCCGCACCAGATACAAAAAGAAAACGAGGTTCAGCACCACCCCCACCAGCTCCGTCGTCTGATAGGACCTCACCATCCCCCACATCCCATACAGCCCCGACAAAAACACCGCGGCCAGCGTCATCGCCCATCCCCAGCGCCGCCGCGCCATCAACCCAACCGCCGCCACCGCCACCGCCGCGCACGGCACCAGGTACATCGCCCCCAGCTTGCCCAGCGTCACGCTCACCAGGCCAAACACGCACAGCACCAGCATCCATACCGCGATCGCCACGACTCCCGGCAGCAGCCCGCGCTTTTTTTCTTCGCTCATAATGTGTGCAGATACGACACCAGGTCCGCCAGCTCCTGATCGCTCAAATCGTTCCCGTACCCAGGCATCATGTTCCGCCCGCGCTGGATCACCGGCGTCACCCGCTCATCGTTCGCAGGCGCGCCCGACGGCAGATACTTCTTCCGGTACATCGCAAACAAACTCGGTCCATGCAAATCGCCCGTCTGATTCGCATAGTGGCAGCTGGCGCAATACTGCTGATACACCGCCCGCCCGCGCTGCTCCTGGGCAGTGAGCGCGCTCACAGGCTTCGAAGGCCCCAGCGAAGGCCCACATCCAACGGCGCCAATCCCGGCGACCGCCGCCAGCGCCCCAACCGCCAATAACAACCACCAACGCAACGTCTCTTTCATAATGAACACTTCGCTTTACGAGAACTGCAACTCCCAGCGCTCGGCTATCGGTCCACTTTTCACCTGCATTTCTACTCGCTCTTCCACTCGTCTCTCGCTCGCAGCTTCACTCGTTTTTCGCTACAGGCCACCGGCTACAGGCTCCCGGCTAATAGCTCCACCACCCGATCCAGCGCATTCCGCGCAGCGTCTCCCGCGGGCTGCCGATCGTTGCAGATCACCGAAAACACCAGCGTCTTCCCGCTCGCGGTCGTCACATACCCGCTCAGCGCGTTTACCTCCGCCAGCGTTCCCGTCTTCGCAAACACTTTCCCCTTCATCGGACCCGCGAACCGCCCGGCGAGCGATCCATCCACGCCCCCAATCGGTAACGACGACCGATACAAATTCCCCCATGGCTGCCGCGCCGCATACGCCAGCAGCGTCGTCGCCGCCCGCGGCGTAATCAGATCATCCCCCGACAACCCCGACCCGTCATAAAACAAAAAATCTCCCGGGTCGACGCCCGCATTCACCAGATACTGCCGCACCACCCGCGCTCCCTGTGCAATCGACCCATCCTCACCCTCGAGCCGTCCCAGCAATCGCAGATACAACTCCGCGTGCAGATTCTGGCTCACCTTGTTCGTCACCGTCACATCCTCAGCCAGCGCCGGCGACACATGCGTGGCCAGGATTTTTAATCCCGTCACCGGCGGCGCAATCGTTGGCAAATCGAGCGGCCGCAGCGCCACCGCCTGGTTTACCTCCGCCCGATAATCCTCTGTGTCCACCGGCAGCCGGTGCCACGCTTTCGCCGTGCCGGTCACCGTCACGCCCCGCGCCAGCAGCATCTGCCGCAGCGCCGTCGCCGCAAACTCCGCCGGATCCTCCACTGCCAGCCCCTCGTGCATCCCGTTCGCCGTCACTGACCCAAACAGCCGAATCGACAAACTCCCCGGCGCGCGATCGACCCCCGCATGCGGCGCCGTGCCTGGCCCTGCGAGCGTCAGCGAATTCTCCAGCTTGTAATACGGCACGTCGGGATTCCACGCCACCACCATCGGCGACGTCTGCACCGTATCACCCTCGCTGCCTGCGGGAGCCCCGGCGTTCGTCCCGCCCGACGGCCCAGGCGTGACTCCGGGCGTCACGTTCAGATAGACAACGTTGTCATTCACCGTCAGTGCCGAAACCGGCGCACCGTAATCCCACTGCAAATCGTCCCACGCCCAGCTTCCGCCGTAGCGTTCCCACACAAACCACGCATCGTCGCCAATCACATCTCCCGTGATCGTTTTTACGCCGCCCGCGACAATCTGGTCCGCCATGTTTTCCAGCGCCTGCAGCGGCGGATTCGGCCGCTCCGTCTTCCCGCTCCACGGATACGTCCGCCCCGACATCGTTGGATCGCCCGCGCCCAGCAGCCGCACATCGCCGGTCAACGTTCCCTCGGCATCGAGAGTCCCCGACGTCACTACATTCGTCGTCCATGTCGCATTCGCGGGAATCAACCCCAGCGCCGCCGCTGTCGTAAACAACTTCGCATTCGAAGCCGGCTGGAAAAACTGGCCATCGTTCAGCGCATACACCGGCTTGCCCTCAAGCGTGACGACGGAAATCCCCCAATGCGCGCGAGCGACCGAAGGATCCGCCAATATTTGCTTAATCGCAGCATCCAGCGGCACAGATTTGTGAACCGGCCTCGACGCCTTGTGCCTCGTCTGCGCACCCGCCGTCGCCGTCAGAAGCAACACAACGACCGCGCAAGCCCAGCCAAATCTCGCCGATCGCTTATTCGACCACCGCTCGCCTCTCACTCGCCTTTCACTCGTCTGTAGCTCGATTTTCACTCGCCTCTCGCTCGCCTTTCCCTCGCTTCCCGCTCGCCTCTGACTGTAGCATCGTTTTCTGATGGCTTTCGTCCGCCGCCCACGCTCCCCCTGGCAACTCCGCACCCGCGCCCTGGCAACCGGCGAGCGCACCCTCATCATGGGCGTCCTCAACGTCACCCCCGACTCCTTTTCTGACGGTGGCGAATTCCTGAATCCCGAACGCGCAATCGAACACGCGCTCTCGATGCTCGATCTAGGCGCCGACCTCATCGACATTGGCGGGGAATCCACGCGTCCCGGTTCGCAATCCATCACCACGGAGGAAGAACAAGCCCGCGTCCTTCCCGTGATCGGAGCGCTCCTCCGCGAACGCCCCCAATCTGTGCTTTCCATTGATACATATCAGGCCGCAACCGCCCGTGCCGCCCTCTTCGCCGGAGCCGAAATCGTCAACGATGTCTCCGGTTTTCAGTGGGACCCGGCAATGCCGCGGACCTGCGCCGATCTCCGCTGCGGCGTCATTCTCATGCACACGCGCGGCCGCCCCAGTGAATGGCGCACCCAGCCTCGCCTCGCCCAAAACGAAGTCGTCCCGCTGGTAAAGTCCGGCCTCGCGCAATCTCTCCAGACTGCCCTCGCCGCCGGCATCGACCGCACGCGCATCGTCCTCGACCCAGGCTACGGCTTCGGCAAAGCCTACGACAATAACTATCCGCTCCTCGCCCACTTCGACGAGCTACTCACCCTCGGCCAACCGCTGCTGGCCGGCGTCTCCCGCAAATCCTTCCTGGCTTACACTCTCGCCCAGGCGCTGCCTCAAAACTACAGCGGCGCCGACATTCCGCCCGAAGCCCGAGCCAACGCCACCCTCGCCGCAACAACCGCAGCCATCCTCGCCGGAGCCGGCATCGTCCGAGTCCACGAAGTCCGCCCCGCCCGCCAAGCCGCCACCGTCGCCGATGCAATCTTAGGTTCGCTTTAGCAGCAAAATTGTGTGCAAGGTGTTCGCGCTTCGCCACCAGCTCCCGGCTCCGAGCTCCGTGCTCCAGGCTGCATCACGCCATTACATCCAGCAAGCCATCGTGATCCTCATCCACGACCGGCTCCGCCGCCTGCTCTTCCACTTCACCCTCCGAAGCCGCCACATCCTCGGTGAACTTCTTACGCTGCATCTTCCCGCGCGTCCACGTCGGATGCTCCTGCCCCACTCCGCCCATCGCCGCTATCCGATCCACATCCATGGCCGCCGCCTCGCGACCCGCAATCCGCGGAGCCGCATACTCTGGACTTCGGCGTACCGCCAATCCACTTGAGCCGACCCCGCGCAATCGTCCTGCCACAGTGCATCCGCGTCCAAATCCGGACCACTTCTCCACACCTTACCCACGCGTATCCTTGACCCAGACATGGGCCGCATTCGCGTTCTCTCCGACCAGGTCGCCAACCAGATCGCCGCCGGCGAGGTCGTCGATCGCCCCGCCTCGGTCGTCAAGGAACTTCTCGAGAACGCCCTCGACGCCGGCGCCACACGCATCCGCGTCGAAATCGAAGCCGGTGGCCGCCGCCTCATCAAGGTCGCCGACGACGGCTGCGGCATGTCTCGCGATGATGCGCTGCTTGCCTTCGAGCGCCACGCCACTTCCAAAATCCGCTCCTCCGACGACCTGCTCTCCATCGCCACCCTCGGCTTTCGCGGCGAAGCTCTCCCCTCCATCGCCTCCATCTCACGCCTCGAACTCATCACCCGCCCCGCGCCCGAAACGAGCAACTCCGCTCCAAATGCGACCGGAACCCGCCTCGAAATTGCCGGAGGCAAAATCCTTGCCGTCGAAGACGCCGCCGGCCCGCCTGGCACCACCATCGCCGTCCGCGACCTCTTCTTCAACACGCCCGCCCGCCGCAAATTCCTCCGCGCCGAAACCACCGAGCTTTCACATGTAACAGCGTTAGTGACGCATTATGCGCTGGCCCATCCTGAAATCTACTTCGAGCTCCACTCCGCCACCCACACCCTGCTCACCGCGCCGCCCGTCCGCGAACCCTCCGAGCGCATCTATCAGATCTTCGGCCGCGACACTCTCGACCAGCTTCTCCCCATGGCTGCCGAACGCCGCTTCGATCACTCCGGCATTCCGGAGCCCCCGCCATGGCGCCGCGATCGCGACTACACGCCCCCCGAGCCTGGCTTCCTTCGCGTCCGCGGCTTCGTCTCGCGCCCCGCGCTGCAAAAGCTCAACCGGAATTCCATCTACGTCTTCGTCAACCATCGCCTCATCCGCGACCGCCTCATCATCCACGCCATCGTCGAAGCCTACCGCAACATCATTCCGCCCACCTCCTTCCCCGTCGTCCTCCTCTTTCTCGAAATGCCGCCCCACGAAGTCGACGTCAACGTCCACCCCGCCAAAACCGAGGTCCGCTTCCGCCAGCAATCGCTCATTCACGACTTCGTCCGCGAAAGCATCCGGATCACGCTGATGAAGATCCGACCAGGCGCGAGCTTTCTGGACGCGCTTACCAACAGCCCCAACGCCTCCTCCTCGCTCGTTCCCGACAGCGCCTCCGCCCACGCCGATCCTGTCGCCGAACTTCCCGACTCCGACCTGCCGCCGCAGCCCAGCGAGGGCACGCCCTTCAACCTCGCCCCTCCCGAGCCTCGCCCTGAAGACCAACCCCTTCCCTTCGCCGCGGACGGGCCAACCAAATTCGACTTGTCATTCCGGCCGGAGCGCAGCGGAGCGGAGGAACCTGCTTTTCGCACTGCCCCCACCACCAACGGCCACGCCTGCGCGACCCAAACCTTCGAGGAACAATTTCCGGAAGGAGGCGACGCGCCCCCCTCGCTCCACTCCCTCGCTTCCCTCAAGCCCCTCGGCCAGCTCCGCGAATCCTTCATCCTCGCCACCAACGACGAGGGCCTCTGGATCATCGATCAGCACGTCGCCCACGAGCGCGTCCTCTTCGAAAAAATCCTCCGCGAGCGCCAAACCGAGCGCGTCGAGCGCCAGCGCCTCCTCATGCCCATGCTCATCGACCTGCTCCCCCAGCAAATGGTCGTCTTCTCCTCGCTCGCCGCCGAGCTCGAACGCAATGGTTGCGAAGCTGAGCCCTTCGGGCCGCACACCATCGCCATCAAAGCCGCGCCCTCCGGCCTCTCCGGAGCCGAACTCGAGCGCATGATTCTCGAAGTCCTCGAGCAGCCCGGCGCCACCGCTCAGTCCGACAACCTGGAAGCCGCCCGCACCCGCATCGCCGCTTCCATCGCCTGTCACGCGGCCATCAAGGTCAACATGCCCCTCGATCCGGCCCGCATGGAATGGCTCCTCGCCGCCCTCGCCCGAACCGACCACCCCACCAGCTGCCCTCACGGCCGCCCCATTGCTTTACGATATTCATGGAAAGACATTCAGCGCGCGTTCCAGCGCATCTAGAATTGTTTTCGCTAACCTGGTTCGTCGTTCCAACCCTCGCAGCCGGACGTAATTTGAATCAGCAACAGTTACAAATCGCGCGGGCCGCGCTGTGGCGCCAGACCGCCGCAACCGCCCCCGCATCCCCGTTGCTGACCTTCGACGACGCGGCCCACTGGCTCGACGACCTCGGCCTCTGCCTGTTTCTCCCGCGCCACACGCAGTTCCCCGCGCCCGCGCCCTCCTTCGTCGAAGCCTGCCTTGGAGCCGCCGCCGTTACGCCGCCTCCCGCCGCCATCGCCACAGCTACTGAGCTCGCCACGCGCCTCATCGAAGAGCGCCGCGCCATCCCCCTCAACCTCCTGGGCGTCTTCTCCGAGCAGCCCGATTTCCTCGTCACCACCGAAATCCTTCCTTGGGTCGTCGCCGTCCGCGGCGATCGCCAATGGAAATCCGCGCCCACAGGCCGCACCGCGCCCATCGTACTCCGCACCTGGGAAGCCCTCGACCGCGAGGGCGAGTTGACCGCCGTTCAGATCCGCGAAACCCTCGGCCGCGAACTCACCGAAGCCGCTGTCCTCCGCGCCCTCATCGAGCTCTGGACCAACCTCCGCGCGATGCCGATCTACGCAGCCAATCAGCCCACCCGCTGGACCCTCCTCAAAAACCGCTTCCCTGCGCAGCTCGCCACTGCCGCCAACACTGCGCAATCCACCGCCCTCTCCGTACTCGTCTCCCTCTATCTACGCACCGCCGTCGCCGCCACCGCCGAAGAAGCCGAAGTCTTCCTCTCGCCCCTCACCGCTCGCTCGCGCATCCGCGAAGTTCTCCACGGCATGTTAGCCACACGCCAGCTCGGCTCGACCACCGTCGCCGCGCAAACACTGCTGTTCGTTGAGGGCTCGCTCCCCGATACCATCGCCGCTCCAGAACCCGAACACGCACCCGAGCCCACAAAAACATTTGCCCCGCCCGCAACGCCATCCCGCGCGACTCGCGCCCCGTTCCGTAAAGCACCGAGCCCCACAAAGTGGGAGTTGCCAAACCAGTCCGCGCGCCCGCAGCAAGACCGCCGCCCGCCGTGGCAGAAAAAACCCGCCGCTCCACACCGTCCCGCCGAACAGCCCGAGCGTGAAGCAAAACCCCATCTCGGACCACGCCCCGACGCGAGGACCTGGCCTCGTGACTCCAAACCATCCTTCGCTCCACGCTTCGCTCGCCCAGGCGCCAAACCTCGCGTCGGCTCGCGGCCCGATTCAAGGCCCTCGCGGCCCGGCTCCAGACCATCGTTCGGCTCAAGCCGCGGTCGGCCGGGCAGCAAGCCATGGCAACGCCGCCCCGACGCGCCATTCCGAAAACCTGGATCTGCATTCCGCAAACAAGAAGGCCCATCACCAGACGCCCGCCCGCCCCTTGAATCGCGTCAGCCGACCGAATCCCGCCCGCCGAACGAGCAACGCCGGCCCAACAAAAAATTTGCCGCACCGCAGTCGCGTCAGAATCGCACCTGGCAAAAGGACCGTCCCTTCCGCGATCGGCGCCCACCGCGCAGCGACCGCCCCGCCGGCACCGAGCACCCCGGCGAAAAGCGTCCTTTCCGCCCCCAATCCCCCCGCCCGGGAAGCTTCCGCCCAGGGCCCGGCACAAAATTCGGCGGCAAGCCCGGCGCAAAATTCAGCGGCATATCCGGCGGCAGGTTTGGCCCAAAACCAGCTCGCAAATTCGGCTCAAAGCCCAGCGGCAAATTCGGTTCAAAGCAAGGAGCAAGATTCAGTCCCCGGTCCGGTGCCAAACCCCGCTTCTCAGCGCCACGTCCGCCCCGTGCCGAAAAACCAGGTGAAGGCCGCCCAGACCGCCCCACACGCCCCTTTCGCCCAGGAAAATCTCTCTCCAGCAAACCCAACCGGCCCACTGGCCGCAGTCCGCGGCCCACCTCTCGCAGCCCACGCCCCGCCCGTCCTGATAAGCTCATAGACAAACTTCGCGAACCTGCCACAGGCGAACCCAAACCGCGCAAGAATCGTAACCGGAAAGAGAATCCCGAATGACTCGCGGCCCGATCATCGCCATCGACGGCCCCGCCGGCGCGGGCAAAAGCACAGTCGCGCGCCATCTCGCCCAGCACTTCGGCCTCCTCAATCTTGAAACCGGCGCCATGTATCGGGCCTTCGCCCTCAAAGCCATCTGCGCCGATCAGGACTTCGACGACGCCTGCGCCCTCGACCGTCTCGCCCGCGACACCGACATCGCTCTCCGGCCCGACCGCTCCGGCAATCGTGTTTATCTCGATGGATCCGACGTCACCGAGCGCATCCGCGATTCCGATGTCACCCAGGCCGCCTCTCGCGTCAGCGTCCATCCCGGCATTCGCGCCTGGATGGTCGATCTGCAGCGCGAGCTTGGCCGACGCGGTGGCGTCGTCATGGAAGGCCGCGACATCGGCACCGTCGTCTTCCCCGACGCCGACGTCAAAGTTTTTCTCGATGCGTCTCCCGAGGCCCGCAGCCAGCGCCGCTACGAGCAGAACTCCAGCGGCAAGGACCGCCTCACCAATTCTGGTTACGAGCAGAATTTCGGCCCCCGCGAGCAAAACTCTCCGGCCCCCGAGTCGGGTCCCAGTCACTCCGCCGTTTTCCACGAACTCCGCGAGCGCGATGAACGCGATCGCAACCGCGCCAACTCCCCGCTGCGCCCAGCTCCCGACGCCGTCATCATCGACTCCACTCACCTCTCCCTTGACGAAGTCGTCGCCCGCATCGAGGACCTCGTCCGCCCCCTCTTCGCTTCCGGCCCCGCCGAAAAAGTCAGCTAGCAGTCACGCCGTTCCGTGCCCTGTGCCCGGTTCTGGCGTTACTCTATTTCCGTCCGGAGGTCCTCCATCCATGGCTCGCACTGAATCCGCCATGCTTGCGCTCGGTACGCCCGCGCCCGCATTCTCGCTCAAAGATGTTCGCGACAACGCGCTCCACACCGCCGAATCTCTTACCGGCCCCAAAGGTCTCCTCGTCATGTTCATCTGCTGTCACTGCCCCTTCGTGAAGCACATCGAACAGCAACTTGCCCAGCTCGCCATCGATTTCCGCCACTCCGGCGTCGGCTTCGTCGCTATCAGCAGCAACGACGCGGAAAATTACCCCGACGACGCGCCGGCTTCGCTCGCCGAACAAGCGCTCAAACTCGGTTTCATCTTCCCTTATCTCTACGACGAAACCCAGGAAGTTGCCCGCGCGTACGATGCTGCCTGCACCCCGGACTTCTTCCTCTTCGACGCCTCCGGGGTGCTCGTTTATCGGGGCCAGCTCGACGCCAGCCGCCCCGGCAACGACATTCCCGTCACCGGACGCGACCTCCGCGCCGCCCTCAAAGCTCTCATCGCCGGCGAACCGGTCAACCAGGAGCAATTCCCCAGCGTCGGCTGCAACATTAAATGGAAAGATCAGTGGCTCAACCGCCTCTGATGGGTGCTGAATAAGTCACCGTAACAGGCACAAATTCTCAACCGAAAACAAAAAGGCCCGCGGAATCTTCCCCGCAGGCCTTTAACTTTCTGAGCTCTGATTTCCGAAATCTAAATTCTGCCCCTGCGCCCGCTCTTCTGGATCAGCGGTACTCCAGCGGCCTGCGCCGCTCGAATCAGTTCCGAGTCCAGGGTCGCCAGCGGAACATCGAGCCTCTGCGCCAATTCGAGGTAGGCCGTGTCATACACAGTCAGTTTGTATTTTCTGGACAAATGCAATATCGATCTCTGGTCGGGAGCATAATCAAGGCGAATCGGCAAAGTGGAAAGCAACCCGATGAATGCCTCAGTATCCGTGGGGCTTCTTCCGCGGCTGCGCTCCCCCATGATCAGCAGGTTCCTGATTTCGTACCACCAAAGCCAGGGCGCCACGGCATAATCAGCCAGCAGTTTTTCGAAAGCAAGCTCGGCGCTCGGATCACCCTCAACCAGCGCCCAACTGGCCGTGACCGAGGCATCCACCACAAAGGGCATCAGCGCTTTCGCCCTTCATCTCGCGCCGAGATGATCTCCTTGACGCTCATTTGGCCAAATCGAGGTCGTAGCTTCCTGATGGCGTCCATGGCCTCACGAATCTCTTCCTGCCGCCGCTCCACCTCCGGGCTCAGCCGCGCAATCGGCTTCCCGTGCCTGGTAATGATCAGCGTGTCACCCCGCTCAACGTCGTCGAGCAGTTGCAGAAATTTGGTCTTGGCTTCCGAAGCCTGAATCTGCCGCATGTCCCGATTATCGACCAGTCAAAACGACCAGTCAATGCGACCGGTCAGCATGGCACCCCTCACCCCCCAAACGAAAGGCCCGCGGAATCTCTCCCGCAGGCCTCAGCTTTCTAAGCTCTAATCCCTAAACTCTAAACTCTGTTGATCCGGCGCAAAGCGCCGGATCATGCCTGCCCAATCGCCATGCCATGCTCCAGCGGAATCCCCGCCCGGCTCACCACCTCAAACTGCAGCGTGCTGCTGCCTTTGTGAGCGTCGATGCGCACGTGATCCCCATGCAGCACTTCGCCATCCAGGATCTTCATCGCCAGCGGATCCTGAATCAGCCGCTGGATCGCCCGTTTCAGCGGACGCGCTCCGTACGCGCGATCGTACCCGGACGTGAAGATCAGCCGCCGCGCCGCCGCCGTCAGCTCGATTGTGATGTGACGATCCGCCAGCAGCTTCTCCAGGTCCTTCAGCCGCAGGTCGACAATGTGCGTCAACTGCTCCTCACCCAGCGGACGGAAGATCACCACATCGTCCACACGGTTCAGAAACTCCGGCCGGAAATGCTCGCGCAACATCTTCATCACGCTCTCCGTCGCGTGCGCAAACGTCGTCTCATCCTTCAGGGAATCGCCCTGCAGGAAGCCCGCCCCCAGGTTCGAGGTCATGATCAGCACTGTGTTCTTAAAGTCCACGACGCGGCCCTTCGAATCCGTCAGCCGCCCGTCATCCAGAACTTGTAACAGTACGTTGAACACATCCGGATGCGCCTTCTCGATCTCGTCCAGCAGGATCACCGAATACGGCCGCCGCCGCACCGCCTCCGTCAGCTGGCCGCCTTCGTCGTACCCCACATAGCCCGGAGGCGCCCCGATCATGCGGGCGACAGCATGTTTCTCCATGTACTCGCTCATGTCGAGCCGGATCATCGCCTGCTCGTCGTCGAACAGAAACTCCGCCAGCGCCCGCGCCGTCTCCGTCTTCCCAACCCCCGTCGGTCCGAGGAAAATAAACGACCCAATCGGTTTCTTCGGATCGCTCAGTCCCGCCCGCGACCGCCGAATCGCATTCGCCACCGTCGACAGCGCGGCGTCCTGCCCCACCACGCGCTCTTTCAGCCGATCTTCCATCTGGACAAGTTTTTTTACTTCGCCTTCGAGCATGCGCGACACCGGAATCCCGGTCCACTTGCTCACGATCCGCGCAATATCTTCCTCGTCGACCTCTTCCTTCAGCAGCCGAGGCGCGCCGCCCTTGCCGTCCTGTAAGGCTTCCAGCCGCTTCATCTCCGCTTCCAGTTTCGGAAGGTCGCCGTATTGAATTTGCGCTGCCCGCTCCAGGTTCCCACGCCGGGTCTGCTCGTCGGCTTCAAACCGCAGCGTCTCGATCTGCTTCTTCAGATCGCTCAGCCGCATAATCGCCTCGCGCTCCTTTTGCCAGCGCGCCCGCAGCGCCGTTGCCTTCTCCTTGAGCTGCGCCACTTCCCGCTCCACCACCTGTAGCCGCTCCTTCGAGTTCGCATCGTTCTCGCGTTTGAGCGCCTCGCGCTCAATTTCAAGCGAAGTCGCCTGCCGCTCCAGCTCATCGATCTCCGTCGGCACGCTCCCGATTTGAATCGCCAGCGAAGCCGCAGCCTCGTCGACTAAGTCAATCGCCTTGTCCGGCAGGAACCGGTCCGAAATATACCGATGCGACAGCGTAGCCGCCGCCACAATTGCCGAGTCGCGAATCCGCACCTTATGGTGCGACTCGTACCGCTCTTTCAGTCCGCGCAAAATCGCAATCGTGTCCTCCACATTCGGCTCGCCCACATACACAATCTGAAAACGCCGCTCCAGCGCCGCATCTTTCTCGATGTACTTCCGATACTCATTCAGCGTGGTAGCGCCAATCGCGCGCAGCTCGCCCCGCGCCAGCGCCGGCTTCAGCATGTTCGAAGCGTCAATCGCACCTTCCGCCGCGCCTGCCCCTACCAGCGTGTGCAATTCGTCGATGAACAGAATGATCTGCCCATTCGACTCCTCAATCTCCTTCAGCACCGCCTTCAGCCGATCCTCAAACTCGCCACGATACTTCGCCCCGGCCAGCATCGAACCCAGGTCCAGCGAGATCACCCGCTTGTCCCGCAGGATCTCCGGTACATCGCCGTGCACAATCCTTCGCGCGAGGCCCTCGACGATCGCCGTCTTGCCCACGCCCGGCTCGCCAATCAGCACGGGATTGTTCTTCGTCCGCCGCGACAGCACCTGGATCACGCGCCGAATCTCTTCGTCGCGCCCGATCACCGGATCCAGCTTTCCCCGCCGCGCCAGCTCGTTGAGATCCTTCGCATACTTTTCCAGCGCCTGGAACTTCGCCTCCGGATTCTGATCCGTCACTCGCTGGCTTCCGCGCACCGTCGCCAGGCTCTTCAGCACCGCATCGTGCGTGGCGCCGAGCGAAGCCAGCAGCAACTGCGCGCCATCGTTCTTCTGCCGCGTCAGCGCCAGAAGCAGGTGCTCTGTGGAAACGTACTCGTCCTTGAAATTTTCGGCCTCTTTGAACGCCTGATCGAACACCTGATTCAGCGCATGCGAAGCCCCTGGCTGCGCCGACGCTCCGCTCACCTTCGGCAGCTGCGCCACCGCTTCCTGCGCCTTCGTCTCCAGCTGCCCCACCGGCACACCAATCTTGTCGAGGACGGCCGGAATCACGCCCTCCTTATCGCTCAGCAGCACCGCCAGCAAATGCAGCGGCAGTATCTCCGGGTTCCCGCTCTCCGCCGCAAGCTGGCTCGCATTCTGCACCGCCTCCTGCGACTTCACCGTAAACTTATCCCACCGTATCGCCATGAAAACCTCAGTTGTTAGTTATGAGTTGTTCGTTATGAGTTGTCAGAGCGCGGACTGTATCCAGGACTCCATCACGCCCCGGATTGCGTCAGTCATGCAGCAGGTCCGAAGCACTGACTTCATAAAAATGACGCGGGAGGAAGAAATTCTCCCTCCCGCTTGATATTGCGCGCATCAATCGTTGGATTGCAAAACGCGCTCCCGGTTGCAGTCAATCAACTCAGGATTCGCTACCGGCTACGGCCACCGGCTAAAGGCCACCTTCAGGCAGCCTGCGGCTGTTTGCCAGCCTCGATCGGCTTCGAAGTTCCAGCGCCCAATTCCACCTTGATCTGCTTCGGCTTCGCTTCAGCCCGCTTTTCCAGCTCGATCCTGAGCACGCCGGCCTCATACTTCGCCTTGATGCTGTCCGGGTTCACCGTGTTCGGAATCGTGAACGACCGGTAGAAGCTGCCGTAGCGCCGCTCAATCCGGTGGAAGTTCTCTTCCTTCTCTTCCTTCTCGAATTTGCGCTCGCCCTTCACTGTCAGCACGTTGTTTTCGAGCTCGATGTCCAGATCGCTTTCCTGCATCCCCGGCACTTCCAGCTTCAACACGATCTTGTGCTCGTCCTCATAAATGTCGACCGGCGGCACAAAAGCAGCACTCACCAGCGAGTCGCCCTCGCCCTGATTGCTCCGGTTGTACTCCTGGAAAATCGAGTTCATCCGGTTCTGCAGAGCCAATACATCCCTGAACGGATCCCATCTCGTAATCGCCATTGCACATCCTCCATCAGATTTTGTTGAGTGTTGGAGCCAGCCGAACCATCCATGGCGGACTGGCCGTCACAACATCTGATGGAAATATAGCACAGGAGATGCATAAAATGTGAGCGTTTTATTGTCATATTCACATGAAATCAGTATTCACAACAAAATAAACGACTTAATCCAGAGATAATGTTACCCCCGGCGTCAACCTCACCCAGTAACGTCACCGAGCTCCCAACTCCAAGCTCCAGGCTCCAGGCTCCAGGCTAATAAATCACCTTCACCGAAAACTGTATCTGCCGCGAAGTCCCCGCCGTCTTGCTGATCTCCCCAAACCCCGACCCCAAAATCGTGTTCGCCGGCAGCCCCATATTCACCACGTTGAACACGTTGAAAAACTCCCCACGAAACTGCACATCCGCCCGCTCGAGCCCACTCGCCCGCCGCCCCACCGGCGTGTCCTTGATCACCGCGTAGTCGAAGTCGTAGTACGCCGGCCCCCGAAACGTATTCCGTCCCAGCGTCCCATACCGTCCCGCATTCGGCCCCGTCCCGCCCGGCACACCAACCGGAATCGAAAAGAACGAAGCATTGTTCGCCCCTCGCCCAAAATAATCTTCCCGCGTCCGCCCCGCCGCGTGCGCCGTCGACAAAAGCGGGGTCGCAATCGGATCCGGCCGATCCGCCCCCATCGTCCCCGCGCCCGTCTGCTGGATCCCCGAATACACGGTGAACGGCGCACCACTCGAAATCGACGAAATGCTCAGCAGCTCCCAACCCCCCGACAGCGTCCGCGCCCGCGGCCCCGCCATCCACCCCAGCTCCTGCAAATGCAGATCCTGTGCAGCGCTCATGCTGAACGCATGAGCCACATCGAAATTCGACGGCCCCTTCTCCGGATGCGTATTGAACGGATCCTGCGGCAGCGGCAGTGCCACCGCCCCCGTCGATCCCGTTCCTCCCGCCACCGCACTCACGTCGTCGAGCGACTTTGACCACGTGTACCCGGCCTGCAATCCCGGTCCGCCATGCTTCACCGTCCCCGCGAGCGATGTCTGCAGCGCGTGATACGACGAGTGCGATGTGTCTGTGATCACCTGCTCGAATCCAAGCCCTCCCGTCACCACCCCTGCGCTGTCGAACTGCGTGTAGGGCGCAAAACCCCGCTCCGCGCCCGGATACCCGTTCGTATAAGAAGTCCGCGGCAGCCGGAAGCTCGCTGTCCCCACATAGCCCGCATCCGCGGTCAGCCCGAACAGGGTGCGCTCCAACCCCAGCGTCCACGTCTCAAGAAAACCATCCCCAAACCGCCGATCAATCGCGGCCAGATTCAGCAGCGACAGCTGATGCCCCGGTGACAGCGCCGCCAAATCGTTCTGGTACCGGTTCACATCCATCGGCGTGTTCGCCGGAACCTTCTTCGGATCCCCGCTCGCAAACACGTTCTCGCCGGCCGGCGTATAGGTCTGCGGCAACTCGTCCGGCGTGATCGTGAACCCGTACGCGATCTCCCCGCTCTTCGCCGCATTCACCCTCGGATACACCGCGAACGGCGTCGACCCCGTCAGAAAATTGTCCTGCCAGATATTCGGCGGAATCACCGTGATCCCCCCGCCCGCATGTAATTGAAATCCACGCGGAGCGTTCCAGTTCACCTCGACCCGCGGCCCCCAGCCATTCCACCCAAACTGATACCCCGGCTGCGGATCGATCACATACTCCTGCGTTTGTCCTGGCGGCGGCGTCACCGCCAGAAATCCAGCCGTCCGGTGCGCCCGCTCGCTGATCGGCGAATACACCTCATACCGCAGCCCATAATCGAGCGCCCACCGCTGGTTGATCTTCCACGTGTCCTCGACATAAAAGTTCACGTCGTTGCGACTAACCGCCGCTGGTCCAATGTGCGCCCCATTTGAAAAATACGGCGGAGCCACCGCAACGGTGTACCCATACGGATACCCAACCAGCAAAGTCGCCAGCGTATTCGGCAGCGGATCCCCCACATTCACGTTGTGCGTCCCGCTCGCGGACGGAATAAACACCGGCGAATACACCGTCCCCCCGCCAAAGTCATACTCCCCGTTCGGACTGATCCCGAAATACGTCGAGTCGCGATTCAGCCTCGCCTCCACGCCCGCCTTGACCGTGTGCTGCGCCCGCGTCCAGGTTGCGTTCAGCTGCCCCTGAAACAAATTTCCAAACGACGACATCACCGATCCCGCCGCCGTATCGAAACCCTCATACAGCCCATCCGTAAACTTCACCGCCGGATCCGTGTGGTTCGGCGTTGGAAACGACGGCGTCGTCCGCGTAACGCTCAGCGCCGCGTCCCACAAAAAATGCGGCGACTCCGTCCGCGAAAACGTGAAGACCACATTCCGCTGGCGGTCCACATACCGCACCCCAAACGTCGGATCGATCGTCGTCTGATCCGGATTCGTTGTCGGCCCCGTCAGATTGTCGTAGTTGAAACGCCCCAGAAACTGCCCCTTCTCGCCCAGCTTCTGATCGATGCGGATCGAAAACTGATCCGCATCGGTGCTCACATTCGACGGCGCCGCGTACGTCCGCCCTCCATACGTGCCGCTCGGATTGTTCGGCATCGGATAGCGCTTCAGCACTGCTGCAATTGCCGGATTCACCGGTACTGTCAGCGTGTCCGTGCTGCCGTCCGCATACTGCACCACATCCTGGCCCGCCCGCTCCGCCGCAGTCGGCATCGGCAGCACCTGCGTCGTCCCCAGCACCTGCCGGAACCCCTGATACTGCCCAAAATAAAACGTCTTGCCGCGCCCGTCATACAAATGCGGCAGCACCACCGGCCCGCCATTCGTGAACCCAAACTCATTCCGCTTGAACGGAGGAATCCGCCCCGGCTCCACAATCGATGGATAGTCGAAATAGTTCCGCGCATCGAGCGCCGAGTTCCGCAGAAACTCAAACACCGACCCATGGAATCCCGCCTTCCCCGAGCGCGTCACGATGTTCGTGAACCCCGCGGCTCCGCGCCCAATCTCCGCCGGCATCCATCCCGAGCTCGACTGCAGCGCCTCGATCGCATCCACGTTGAAATTCGTGAACGTGCTCCCGCCCATCTCCGGATCGCTGATGTCCGCGCCATCCATGGCGAACACCGCCTCCACGCCCCGCTGTCCGTCGATAGCGAACTGCTGCGTGAAGTTGGTCGCACCGTTGACATCGGTCATCGTGCCCGCCGCCAATAGCAGCAGCGTGCTGAAATCCCGCCCGTTCAGGGGCAGGGAACTCACCGCTTCGCTCGACAGCTTCTCCCCGCCCGACGTTACCGAGCCGGCATTCCCGGAAACCCCGGCCAGTGTAGTCACCGATACGGTGGTCTCATTTGTAACCGTGAGTGTGACATTGCTATTCGATACGCCGACCTTGACGGCCGCGGTCGCCTGCTTGCCGCTCCCCTTCACTACCAGCCCATACCGCCCCGAGGCGACCCTCGCAAATCTGAAGTGCCCGTCTGCGTCCGTCCTCGCGGTATATACGCCCTCTTCGCCGGTCAAAACCAGCGTCGCGCCGGCGACCGGCAGCCCCGTACTACTTCGTACCAGCCCACCCCATACGACCCACACCGCTCCTTGCTGTCCCTGCGCCGCATCCTGTCCGGCCGCCAGCCCGCACCAGGCCAGGCACAAAATCGCAACCCCAAAAGCCCGCGCGCAGGCTCCCGCAACCCTTTTCGTCATTGGCCGAATCCACCTCATCATGCACCACACAGAAAAAGAAAGTCCGTTCGCAACCCGGCCTTCCTCCACACTCAAACCCGCTAGTATAACGTTTTAGTACGTTACCCTGGCTATAGCTCCAAAGACCGGAACTCGCCGGTAACTTGCCAGCCGCAGCCGAGCCCGCCCGTACCAGGTTTTGGCTACGGGGAAACGCGCCCGGCAGTACTATCGAACATCATGCAGACGCTTCTGTCGAACGCAATGATCGTGGACGCCACGGCTCCGGAGCCCCGCCCAGGCAATGTCCTCATCGAAGACGGCGTGATTCGCGATGTGAATGCGAAGAAGCCCGCCGGGGACTGCACAACGATCGATGTCGGCCGACGGACGTTGATGCCCGGGCTGATCGATTGCCACGTGCATGTGGTGGCGAGCCTGATGGACATCGCGGCGAACGCGCAGCTGCCGGCGGCGATGGCGGTGCTGCGCGCGGTGCCGATTCTCAAAGGCATGTTAGAGCGCGGATTCACCACGGTGCGGGACCTGGGCGGCGCGCCGTATGCGCTCGCGGAGGCAATTGCCCAGCGGCTGACACCGGGCCCACGACTATTTGTCTGCGGCAAGGCGCTGTCAAAAACCGGCGGCCACTCGGACGCGCGCCCGCGGCACGATACCCACGACGCGAATCGATGGGCGCAGAATTTTGGCGCGCTGGGGCGTATCGCGGACGGCGTGGATGAAGTGCGGCGGGCGTGCCGGGAGATGCTGCGCGAGGGCGCAACCTTTATTAAGGTGATGGCGAATGGCGGCGTGGCGAGCCCGACCGATCCGGTCGACTGGTTTGGCTACACCGTGGAGGAACTCAGGGCCGCGGTCGAGGAGGCCCGCGACGCGCACACTTATGTCGCGGCGCATCTCTACACCGCCGAAGGCATTGTCCGCGCGGTCGAGTGTGGCGTGAAGACGCTGGAGCATTGCAATCGGGTGGACGCGAACGCGGCGCGCGTGGCAGCGAACGCGGGATGTGTCGCCGTCCCCACTCTGGTGACGTACGAAGCGCTGGCGCAGGATGGGCCCGCGCTGGGCCTTCCCGCCGCCTCAGTGGCAAAGATTGACAATGTGCGAAAGGCGGGCCTCGAAAGCCTGGCCATCTTGCGCGATGCCGGCGTAACCATGGGCTTCGGAACCGATCTCCTGGGGCCGACCCACGTGCGCCAATCGGAGGAGTTCGCGATTCGCGCCCGAGTCCTGTCAGCCCAAGAAATCATGGCGAGCGCGACGACCGTAGGCGCAAAGCTGCTGGGGATGGAGGGCAAATTAGGCGTGGTGGCAGAGGGCGCCATCGCAGACCTGCTCGTTGTGGAAGGCGATCCGCTCAAGGACATTACGGTACTGGCCGACCCGAAGAAAAATCTGCGGCTGGTGATGAAGGAAGGCGTGGTCGAGCACCGGGCGGGGCTGTGATCCGCCGCCCGGTTTTGAACGTTACGCGTCAGCGAGCGAGCGCCTCAAGCAGCGCCGTGCTGCCGGCGTAGAGCTTCACCGAGCGCTGCCGCGATTCGAGCACGAAAGTGCCGTCGTCGTGACTGCCGTTGCTCATGAGCGAGACGGAATTGAGCCCGTAAGCGCCGCATGCATCGGCGGAGAATATGCCGACCGAGTGCTCTGTGTCCGTCGCGTTGCAGCGGATGCCGGCGTTCGGATCCGCGCTGACGGAAGCGATCAGGCGCGCGAAGACGCCCTGGCCGCGGTTGTAGCCGGCAATGCCGCCATCGGGAGCCAGCACCGTCGTTTCGAGCGCCGAAGTTGTCTCGCCACCGATGAGGCTTCGCGCGGGCGACCAGTCGATTTCATCGAGGCCGTGCGGAGTTTCGGCTTCATGGGAGGCCACGGGACCCGCGATCGCCCGCAGCGCAAGGTTGACGGGAACCACGGCGCCCGCGACAGCGGCAACCTGGACGGAGGAAACCCGCGCAATCGTACTCGGGATGGCGATGCTGTCGAAATGAATCGAGAGCACGGACGGCTTCTGCGCGGCATACGGAGTCGCGTCAAACGCGAAGGGAGTGGACGCGACGACGTGTCCGATGAGCGGCGTCCCGGACGGAAGAACGCGCCCGTGGGGGAGAAGGACAGCCTGGAGGGTTTTTGCAAAGACAGCGTCGCCCGGCTTTGACTGTCCGGCGGCGACCGATCGCGTCAGCACTACGGGAATGGCAGTCGAGGGCGGAATTGTTTGCGACACGGGCTGAGAGTCTGCGGACTGGGAAAAGACAGGCATATCTGCGGCAACCATGAGGCAGGCGGTCATGACCAGTGCGCGCAGGAGTGGCGTGGAGATGAGCATGGGTCAACCTTTCTTTCGATAGACGCGCAGACGCCAGTTGGGGTTACCGGAGGCGGGTCCAAATAAAACCAGAGAAGGATGTCAACCCTTCTCTCGTTCTGCCGATTCTACTTTCAGAGTTGTTTTGGGCAATGCCCAGGAAGTACCGGCGGGGGCGTTACTGTCCTAAAAACAGACAGTGCCGGGGAGCATGAAAGAGAAGCGGCCTCCGGTGGGGAACCGGAGGCCTAAGTGGACTTACGGAATGTAATAGCGGAAAGAGGATTCAACGATGTTATCGATGCCGCGGGGCGCACGCCCGACGCCGGACCACGCTTCCTTGAGGACATAGACGTAATCGGCGCCGTATTGCACGGTCCCGGCCGGACCCTTATAGAAGCGATACCAGAAGCCGGCTGCTCCTGTTTCCAGTTGCTTCACGCTGGCCGAGCAGGAGTAGCCGAGTTCGGCGAAGCACTTGGAATTGTCGATGCTGCGAAGGCCGTATCCGTAGTTGCGAGGCAGATACTCATCCCCGCCATAAACATAGCCGTCAAAACGCGTCCCTGGGTGAAACTCCACGCCCGTGATGCCATGAATGGATTTTTCGGCGGAAAGCACGCCGTTCGGTTTCACGATGACATCGGTGGACGTGGCTCCATAGCGGCCGATGGCGCCCCACATCCCCTGGGCCAGGTAGCTGACCTTTGGAGTGAAGACGGGGACATAGGCGGATCCCCCGAACGCGCCGTCGAGGAGGGTATGGTTCCTTCCCGGCACGGTGGCGGTTGTGTCGAGGCGATCACGGAAGGTGCGGCCGACGGCCTTGATTTCGAAGTGGCCGGCTTTCGGATCGAAGGCGGCTTTGGCGATGAGGTCCGGAGCTACGTTGGTCGAGTAAGTGGTGTTCCCCATAATGCCGGTGCCGGTGGTCGCTAATCCGGCTAAGTTACCGCTGACGCTGGCCGGAACGTTGGCCGGAGTGACTCCGACAGTGGCGGCATTTTCGGCGGAGAATGCAAGCGTGGTCTTCCAGGCCGGAAGCCGACCGGTGACCCGGAAGCTGGTTTGCCGCGCGTAATCGAAGCCCGGAAGGATGGTGCTGTCGACGAGCGCCGGAGCGAACTCGGTGAGATTGTCGACGCCCACGCGGTTCATGGTGAGCAGCGACCACATTTGTCCTCCGGCGAAGCTCCAGCCGTCGGGGAACTGCACGCGGCCCCACATCTGGCGGACGCGGTTGCTGTAGCCATTGGTCTGGTTTTCGCTGGCGCCGGTGCCACTGGCCAGGAAGTCGGTTTCGAAATAACCAGTGACGGTAGCGCTGCCGGCGGCTCCGGAAGCCCGCAGGCTAAGACGGGTCTGGCGCGAACTGGCCCGGAACTCGGTGAGGTGGGACATGGTCTGCGCGTCCCAGGGAATGCTCGCCCACGTAGTGTTGATATCGGCGTTCTCGGCGTGGCTGCGATAGAGGGCTTCGGCCGCGAAAAAACCGCCGGGCACGAGAGTGATGCCGCGATAGCGCAGGCCGAGGGGATTCTCGCGCGCCGAATCGAGCTTCTTCTGCTGCTCGATATAGGCGCCCGCGGCCGTCTCGGTGGACTTGAGCGAGGCGACAGCTGCCTCGAGTTCAGCCACCTGCGGCGTCGCCGGCACGTTCTGCTGGTGCATCTGCTGCTGGGCCTGCGCGAGCTGATCCTCGGCTGCGCGGAGCTGCCGGACGAGCTCCTGATTCTGCTGTTCGAGCTGGTCCAGACGCTGCAGCGCAAGACGATTCTGCTCCTCCATCGCCTGGCGCAGCCGGTCAAGGTCCTGGGTGGTTGCCGCGGAGGGCTTGCCCGAGGCGGTGGCGGTGGCTGTGGGTTCCGCGGTTTGAGCGATGCCTTGCAGTCCGAGCGAGGCGACGGACGCGGCAGTCAGCGCCAGCGACCAATAATTGCGATGTCTCTTCATAGCAACTCCCGTTGATCCGCCGACAAGCGTTGCTTCGGCTGCGGGAGTGGCTCAAACCCGGCAGGGCTGGAGCTCAGTACTTCCATCGCCGATAACACCTGCGGCCGTTGTGCCGGAGCTGCTGTGGTTCGTGTCTAAGTGAACGTATAACTCACAACTAACTCAGGCGAACGTCGCAGAACCGTGGCTGGATAAGGTATCGGCGGCTTTTGTCATGGAGTTAGGAACAATTTAGTGGAACGAGGCAGGGGGACGATGGCGGGGGTCGTTCTGGAACTGGATAGTTCCGCTCAGAGGGCAAGAGAAACCGCGCCTTTCAGCCTCTGCCCAAAGTGAAACTCGAAGCGCCCCAGGCCTTCCAACCTCCACGGCAATCCGCGCCGCTATCGGTGGCACGCTCAACGATTGCGCCAGGGTGCTGAAGAAGGCGGGCGTCAAGCTGCGGCTGAATGAGAGGCGCCTCCGGCTGGATGAGGACTTCGAGCGCTACTGAAACGACGGAACGATGGCGGCGCGGAGCATCGACCAGGTCCGGCAACTGGGCCGGGATGGCACCGGCCGTGCGCAGGCTGCGGTACTCTTTAGTACTCGCCGGAGCAAACTACGGCACCGGCCCGTCCCAAATTTCTGCATCCTGCAGGGCCTGCCGTGGCGTATACACAATTGAAGGCAGGATGTACACCTGAACGCTCGCGAGCAGTCCTTCCGTACGCTCATGCTGGAGCACCAGTCGATGGTCTTCAGCATTGCCCTGCGCATTCTGGGCGATCGCTTTCTCGCTGAAGAGACCGCGCAGGATGTGTTTCTGGAGCTGCACGCGAAGCTCGCGCAGCTGGAGTCGGCCGATCACGCCGTCCACTGGCTGCGCCGCGTTACCGTGCACCGCTCGATTGACAGGATTCGCCAGCGCGACCGGCGGCCGGAAGTGGCGATGGATGCGGCGGACTTGCCGGAGCTGGCGGTGGAGGCCGCGCAGAACAACGAGACCAGCGATCCGCTGCTCAGCCGGCAGATTCGGCAGATGGTGGCTTCGCTTCCGGTGACACAGCGCACAGTGGTCTCGCTGCGTTACCAGGAAGATATGTCCGTAGAGGAGATTGCGGAGGCGATGGCCATGCCGGCGGCAACGGTGAAGAGCCATTTGCGCCGCACGCTGGAGTTGCTGCGCGAGAAGATGACCCGGGTCCTGCATTAGTCCTGCATTTGAGGCGCGGGGCGCGGGGGAGTGAGGTTAGGCGACGATGAACGGCGATTCGGATCTGGAACAGGCGCTGTATGCGGCTTTGGCGCGCGAGGCTGCGCCGGCGACGCTCATGGCGAACGTGGAAGGGCGGTTGAGTGTGAATCGTGGTGCGATGGAATTGCAGCCGGCGGGAGTTACGGGCGGGGTTTTCATCCCGACGTTTGCGGGGCTGGAAATCAGGACGCAGTCGCGCTGGACCAGCATGCTGTCGGTGGGCGCCCATGCACTGATCTGTTCGCTCCTGCTGTTGCTCGCCCTGGACCAGTGGCACGCGCGGCAGGTGCAGAGAAAGCTGCTGGCGACGACGGTCGACGTGACTCCCTTCGTGCCGCCTCTGAACATGAAGGACACGATGGGCGGGGGCGGAGGCGGCGGGAATCATGAGCTGATTGAGGCGTCGAAAGGGAAGCTGCCTCAGTTTGCGAAGCAGCAGATTGTGCCGCCGCAGATTCTGAAGCTGGACGATCCGAAGCTGAAGGCGGAGCCGACGGTGGTGATGCCGCCGATCAAGCTGCCGGACGTGAGCATGCCGGACCTCGGCATCCCACAGTCTCAGCAGGCCGCGTTTGCGTCGCAGGGCTCCGGTTCGGGGTCGGGATTTGGCTCAGGATCCGGCGGCGGGATCGGCTCGGGAAACGGCAACGGCATTGGGCCGGGCGAGGGCGGCGGTTACGGCGGAGGCGTCTACCACGTGGGCGGCGGGGTTTCGAACCCGACGCTGATCTATGCGCCGGATCCGGAGTTTTCCGATGAGGCGCGGCGCGCGAAGTATCAGGGCGTCTGCGTGGTGGGATTGATCGTCGACACAACGGGAAATCCGCAGCGGGTCCATATTGTTCGTCCGCTGGGCATGGGGCTGGACGAGAAGGCGATGGAAGCCGTGCGGCAGTACAAATTCAAGCCGGCGCAGTACAAGGGCAAGTCCGTGGCCGTGGAAGTGAATATCGAGGTGAACTTCCGGATTTACTGACGTCCCTCGCCCAGCACTCACTTTCCTGTGGTGGGCGAACGGGCTGGCGCTCGTGCGTGGGACCCGGAGGGTCGCCGATAGGATTGGCGCGACGCGGCCGGCACCGCAGAACGGGTCCGCCCCGCGAATCCCTCTTGACGTTTCCCCGCGAAAGGACTATCAGAGTCTTTCCCCCTAAAACGAATAAAGAGGAGATCGATACATGATGGGACATGGGATTATTGCCTGGATCATTATTGGTGTGATCGCAGGCTGGCTGACCGGAAAGATCATGAAGGGTTCCGGGTTTGGCTTTCTGATGGATATGGTGGTGGGGATCGTCGGCGCGCTCATCGGCGGTTTCATCTCCAGCCACCTCGGCCTCGGAGGAGTCGGCCAGCACGGCCTCATCATCAGCATCGTCATCGCCGTCATCGGAGCGGTGATTCTGACGTGGCTGATCCGTTTGGTCAGCGGCAACAAAAGCAAAAATCTTTAAGACCAGCCTGGCCGAAGTAAGGAAAACCGTGCAGGCTCCCGGAATTTGGAACCTGCACGGTTACATTTTCCTGAATCGCAGCTTCAACCGCGCCGTTACGCCTCGGTGTAGAGCGCCGCTCCCGCCACTGTCCCCGCTAAACTCGCGACCAGATCGGCGATAACCGCGTACAGCGCCAGGTGGTGCGGGTACATGTACGGGATCACCATGAAGAAGAGCACCGGCAGCAGCGAAACCAGCACCCACGTCACCAAACCCGCGTAAATGGCCGTCTTCGGACCCGCGCCGAACCGAGGCCGGATTCCGGCGTAAATCCAAACCGCGGCCAGGCCGATCACCAGCCCCACGAGGTTGAACTCAACGATCTTCCCGGTGGTCAGCGCCGGCTTGCCCAGCGCCTGCATCGCTGCATTCCACTGCGGTCCCAGCCACACACCCTGAAAAATGGCTTCGACGATGTCCCCAACCACACCTGCAACCAAACCGCCCAAAATCCAGCGCCCGACATTGATCTTGCCCATACCGCCTCCTTGTTTTTTGAGGGATGCGGTAGTATACGGTTGCACTATGAGTTGTGCAACGAGAATCTTGCCATCTCGGCCATCCCACGCGGAATGTCAATCACGTTGTCCGCCCCCGGAGTCTTCACCGCATCAGCCGTCAAACCGCCGCACCGCCAGCACCGCGTTCAACCCACCAAACGCAAACGAGCTCGAAAGCGCCAACTTTAAGCTCGCCGCCTCATTCTGTAACAGAACATGATCTAAATCGAGCGCCGGATCGACCACAGCCCCCGGTTCCGCGAGCCCGGCATTCGCCGGAAGCAGATTCCTCCCCAACGCCAGGACGGTCGCCAGCAATTCGATCGCCCCCGACGCGCCCATGGCATGCCCGTGCAGTCCCTTCGTCGAGCTGATCGGCAAATTCCGCGAGCGTTCCCCAAAAACAAGATGAATCGCCTCCGCCTCCACGCGGTCGTTGGACTCGGTGCCGGTCCCGTGCGCGTTGATGTAGCCGACCTCGTCCATCGCAATATGCCCATCGTCAAGTGCGCGCTGCATCGCCGCGGCGGGCCCGGCAGCGGTAGGCTGCGTGATGTGGTGCGCATCCGACGACATCCCGAACCCGACAATCTCCGCAAGAATTTCCGCCCCACGCGCCAGCGCCGGCTCCAGAGCCTCAATCGCGAACACCGCCGCGCCCTCGGCCAGCGTCATCCCATCGCGATCCGCAGCAAAAGGCCGGCACGCCGTCGGCGACACAACATGAATGCTGTCCCACGCCTTCAGGAACACATATGTCAGCGGCGCTTCATGCCCCCCCGTCAGCGCGGCCTTTACCGCCCCCGACCGCACCATCTGGAACGCCAGTCCAATCGCATGCGTCCCCGATGCGCACGCCGTCGTAATCGTAAACGCGGGGCCGGTGATGCCGTGCTCCATGCTCACCAGGCTCGTCCCCGCACTCGCCATCACCCGCGGCACCGTCAGCGGATGGATCCGTCCGCCCCGCGTGTAGAGCTTCTGCGACTCCTGATCCTCCGTCGTCCGTCCGCCGGTAGAGCAGCCGAAGATCACCGCAACCGAATCGCCCGGATACGCCGCGACAATGCCGGACTGCTGCACCGCCTGGCGCGCCGCGGCAATCGCGAACGCCGATGATCGCTCCGCGATCTGTCGCTGGTTCGCGGTCAGCCATTCCTGCTGCTGAAAGTCCTCCACTGTCGCGGTGCGCGCGAAGTGCAGATCCGGCGGGCGATCCGTCATTTCGCGAATCCCGCTGCGCCCCGCAAAAAGATTCTCCGCAAATCGGCCGACTTCCTGCCCGATCGGAGTAATGCAGCCCGCGCCCGTGATGACGACCCGCGTCATGCGTTTGTTGACGAAGCTGTGTTCTTCCGCCGCAAAGCCTCTTCAATCCCCGTGACCATGTCATGGACCGTCCTGATCTGGCCGAGCCTGTCCTCGGGAATCTCGATGTCGTACTTCTCCTCGATGTCGAACGCCAGGCTCACGCGGTCGAGCGAGTCGACACACAGTTCATCGAACGTGTTGTCGAGGCGAATCTCCTCAGGCTTGATGCCTTTCTGTTTCGCGATCAGCGCGACGCATTCCTCGGCAACCTGATTCATTCGTCAACTCCGGACGCTCAAGCTCGTATCTTCATACCCCTTCGTCTCCATTGCAAGGCGAAGAAGAATCGAAAGCCGCGCTAAAATAGGCGGATGCTCTCCCCGGTGACCCCAGTCCCGGAGATCCCCCCGGGTTTCCCTGGTTCGACCCCTGTCCCCGCGTCCCTCCAGTGGGCCCACCCTCTTGTGCAGGAGTGGTTCGTCCGGCGTTTTGGCACGCCCACTGAGCCGCAGGAACTCGGCTGGCCCGTCATCCTCGCCGAAAAACCCGTGCTCATCTCCGCGCCCACCGGCTCCGGCAAAACTCTCGCCGCCTTCCTCATCTGTATTGACGGCCTCATCCGCAAAGCCCTCGACGGCCGTCTCGGTTGCGAAACCGAGGTCGTCTACGTCTCCCCGCTCAAAGCCCTCTCGAACGACGTGCAGAAGAACCTCGAAACCCCGCTGCGCGAAATTCAGCAACTCGCCCTCGAGCGCGGCTACCTCTGTCCGCCTGTGCGCGCGGCCGTCCGCACCGGAGACACGCCCGCAGCCGAGCGCCGTGCCATGCTCAAAACGCCGCCCCATATTCTCGTCACCACACCGGAATCGCTCTACATCCTGCTGACCGCGCAGAAGAGCCGCGAACATCTGCGCCGTGTGCACACCATTATCGTCGACGAGATTCACGCCATGGCCGACGACAAGCGTGGATCGCATCTCGCGCTCAGTCTCGAGCGTCTGGATGCCCTGGTCACCGGCGAAAACGCGCTCATGGTCGGGGCCAGCCTGCTTAAGTATCCGTCACCGTTACGAATTGGCCTCTCCGCAACCCAGAACCCCATCCAGCTCGTCGCACAGTTCCTCGGCGGCGCGCGCGGCGACGAAGTTCAGATCGTCCAGGCCGGCGAGCGCCGCAAACTCGACCTCGCCATCGAGGTCCCCACCGACGAACTCGGCTCCGTCGCCACCATGGCCATCTGGGAGAGCGTCTATTCGCGCCTCGCTGAGCTGGCCCTCCAGCACCGCTCGACCCTGGTCTTCGTTAACACGCGCTCCATGGCCGAGCGTCTCGCCTTCCAGCTCGGCGAGCGCCTTGGCTTAGAAAATGTCGCCTGCCACCACGGCAGCCTCTCGCGCAAACTGCGTCTCAACGCAGAACACCGCCTCAAGAATGGCGAGATTCGGGTACTGGTCGCCACAGCCTCGCTCGAACTCGGCATCGACATCGGCACTGTCGACCTCGTCTGCCAAATTCAGTCGCCGCGCGCTATATCCGTCGGCATGCAGCGCGTCGGCCGCGCAGGCCACTGGCGCGGGGCCATCCCAAAGGGCCGCTTCTTCGCCCTCACTCGTGACGACCTCATGGAGCAGGCAGCACTCATCCGCGCTATGCGCTCCGGCGTCCTCGATCGTCTCGAAATCCCCGCGAAACCCTTCGACATCCTCATGCAACAGATCGTCGCCGCCTGCTCCTCTGAGCCCTGGGAAGAGAAAACCCTCTTCGAAGTCCTGCGCCGGGCGCAACCTTATCGCGATTTAGAGTGGCAGGAGTTCGATCAAGCCCTCCATCTGCTCACCGAAGGCATCGAGTCCAGCCGTGGCCGTTACGGCGCTTACCTCCTGCGTGACGGCGTGCAGGGCCGCGTCCAGGCCCGGCGCGGAGCGCGCACTACCGCCATCACCAACGGCGGCGCCATCCCTGACACCGCGCTCTTCCCCGTGATTTTGCAACCGGAAGGCGTACAAATTGCTACGCTCGACGAACATTTCGCAGTCGACTCCTCTCCCGGCGACGTCGTGCAGCTCGGCAACGCCAGCTGGCGCATCCAGCGCATCGAGTCGGCGGGCCGCGTCCTCGTCGAAGACGCGCACGGAGCGCCGCCAACCCTGCCGTTCTGGTTCGGCGAAGCCCCCCAGCGCACCCGCGAGCTCTCGGAATTTGTCGCGGAGCTGCGCGAGGAAATCGATCGCCGCACCCGCAATGTGCTCCCCGGCTACGTCAGCCAGGCCATTCCCGAAATCGCCGATGCAGCTGCATTCCTTAAAGAAGAATGCGGCGTCGACGATGCCGGAGCGGAACAGCTCATCGCCTACATCGCTGCAGGCCGCGCCGTTCTCGGCGTCGTGCCATCTGTAACAACCATCGTTGCAGAAAGGTTCTTTGACGAAGGCGGAGGCATGCAGCTCATCCTGCATGCCCCCTTCGGCGGCCGGATCAACAAAGCGTGGGGCCTCTCCCTCCGCAAACGCTTCTGCCGCGGCTTCAACTTCGAACTGCAAGCCGCAGCGACGGACAACGGCCTCAACATCTGCCTCGCGGAACAACACAGCTTTCCCCTCAGCGATGTTTTCCATTTCCTCACTACGCATACCGTCACCGAGCTGCTGGAGCAGGCCTCCATCGCCGCGCCCGTCTTCAAAACACGCTGGCGCTGGGACGCATCGCGCAGTTTGCAACTGTTACGGTTCCAAAAGGGAAAGAAAGTCCCTCCCCAGATCCAGCGCATCCGCAGCGACGATCTCCTGGCCAGCGTTTTCCCCCAGGCCGCCGCGTGTTTCGAGAACATCGAGGGCGACATCCAGATTCCCGACCATCCCCTGGTCAGGGAAGTGATGCACGACGTCCTGCAGGAAGCGATGGACCTCGACGGGCTGAAGGCCGTTCTCGAGGCCATGCACGATGGACGCATCCGTTGCGTTGCCGTCGATACCACCACGCCCTCCGCATTCGCGCACGAGCTGATCAATGCCAATCCCTTCGCCTTCCTCGACGACGCCGGTCTTGAAGAGCGTCGCACCCGCGCCGTGCAGATGCGGGGCGTTCTCCCCGACGCGCAGTTGGGCGAGGCGGGACGTCTCTCCCAGGAGGCCATCGCAGAAATCCGCCAGGAAGTCTGGCCGGACATCCGCGACGAGCATGAGTTACACGATTTACTGTGTTCCCTGGTCGTGATTCCCCAGGGGGCCTTGTCCTGGAATGAGACATGCCGGGATTGGGACATTTTTCTCGCCCGCCTGGAGCGCTCCAACCGCGTCACAACCGCGAAAACACAGGGCCAGGCATATTTTGTCGCCGCGGAAAGAGCAAAATTGCTCACTTCACTCTGGCCGGATGTGGAATTCTCTGTGGAAATGTTGAAAACAACCGGAGAAACGTCCGACAACAGCGACATTTTGAAGAAAACGTTACAGGGATGGTTACAAATTCTCGGCCCCGTCACCTCCACGAGCATTGCGCACCTTCTCGGACTCGATGCAGCCGCGGTTTTCCAGCAAATGGTCCGCCTCGAATCGACCGGAATCATCCTGCGCGGCATCTTTGAAGGCGATCCAGGACAGGACTCCGTTCCCGACCTCGATGTGGAATGGTGCGAGCGCCGCATTCTGCAGCGCATTCATCGTCGCACCCTGAGCACCCTCCGCAAACAAGTCGAACCGGTGCCCCCGGCCGTTTACATGCGATTCCTCCTCGACTGGCAGCACCTCGGCGAGCGCAGGCAACTCGGCGGCGAGCAGGGCTTGCTGGAGGCACTCCGCTGCCTTGAGGGATTCGAAGCACCGGCCGCGGAATGGGAGCGGTCGATCCTGCCCCAGCGCGTTGCCGGATACGACCCGCGTTGGCTCGACGCGCTGTGCCTCACCGGTGCTGTTGGATGGGGCCGAATCTCCCCGCATGCGGCATTTGCCGACGCCGCCGGCGGAAACGGGAACGGAAACAGGGGACCGCGCCGCGTAGTGCCCACCAGCATGGCTCCCGTCACGTTCTTCGTCCGCGAAGAGGCGCTGTGGATGGATTTGTGCCTGTCACAGCGACAAATTCCCGAGGCCACGCTCGACGCCTGCCTCAGCCAGCTCGCCAATCGCGTGCGCTCGAGCCTCGCCGACCGCGGAGCGATGTTCGCAGCCGACATCATCCGCTTGCTCGGCGCGCCACCCGAAGAACTACACCGCGCGCTTTGGGAATTAGTAGCAGCCGGAGTCGTAAATGCCGATGGATTCGACAGCCTCCGCATGCTGATCGATCCCCGTCGCAAGCGCGCGTTGGCCGTCCCAGGAAAAACGAAGACAACGGCCAGAAATGCCTCGGGCCGTTGGGCCCTCCTCGCCGATCCCGCCGACCCCATTCCGCCAGGCGAGCTGAAGCACCGCGACGCCGAGGCCGCTGCCCAGGCTGCCGCCCGGCGCGACGCTCAGGTAGAGTCGGCATGCAAAATGGTCTTGCGTCGCTATGGCGTCGTCTTCCGCGATGTCCTGGCGCGCGAAACCACGGTGCCCCCGTGGCGCGAACTGGTCGCCATGTTCCGCCGCCTGGAAGCCCGTGGCATTGTGCGCGGCGGCCGCTTCGTCTCGGGATTCGGCGGCGAGCAGTTCGCGCTCCCCGAAGCCGCGGACGCATTGCGAGCGAACCGCACCCGCACCCTCGCCGACATGCCGCCTCTCACCCTCGCCGCCGCCGATCCCATGAACCTCGTCGGCATCGTCATTCCCGGCGAGCGAACCCCGTCCATCGCGGGCAACACCGTCAGGCTGCCCTTGCCACAAGCCGAGCCCGATGCGGCGGTCCTCGAAATGCCACCGCCCGCGACCTTCTCGTTCGATCTGCCCATCGAAGGCGGCGCGCTTGCCTGACGGATCCCGCGAGCCCACCTCATCACCGAACCAGGGCCCCCACCCGACCCCGGACCCTCCAGCACGGCCTCTCGTCGAAGGCGAAGACTTCTATCGCGAGGGAACGTACGTGGTCTTCACCGAGGCATACCATCGCCGTCGCGGCTACTGCTGCGGTTCCGGATGCCGCCATTGCCCCTGGCGCGGCGAGCGGCCTGCGTAACCCGCCCCTCATCGCGAACGGCGTCGCCTCGTTCCCATCGCGGTATGCTGACAAGCTATGAGCAAGCTCTCCCACTTTGACGACGCAGGCGAGGCGCGCATGGTGGACGTGAGCGCGAAGCCCTCGACCCGACGCCAGGCGGAAGCCTCGGTCTTCGTCGCGCTGAACGCCGAAACCCTCGCAGCTCTGCCCCACAACCCCAAAGGCAATCCACTGGAAGTCGCCCGCATCGCCGGCATCCAGGCCGCGAAGCGCACGGCGGACCTGATCCCCATGTGCCATCCACTGCCGCTCAGCTTCATCGATGTCCACACCGAAGTTGTGGCCGACGGCATCGCAATCCGCGCAACCGCGGCCACCACGGCACCCACCGGCGTCGAAATGGAAGCCATGACCGCCGCAGCCATCGCGGCCCTCACCCTCTACGACATGTGCAAAGCCCTCGACAAAAGCATCGTGATTCGCGACCTGATGCTGCAGAGCAAGACCGGCGGCAACAGCGGCGACTATTCTCGCACTGCGGTGAAAGCGACCTGAAAGACGACGGCGAAGTTCAACGCATCCGACGGTCCTGGCAAGCACATCGGCGATCGAATCTTCCCGCTCGCCCGCCCAATCCGCGATAAAATCGAATCAGCAGGCAGACTGGGCGGCCGCTGCAGCCGAGCGCAAGCAACGCGGCAGAGGAAAGTCCGGACTCCTCAGGGCAGTGTGCCGGATAACATCCGGGCTCTGAGCCTCAAAGCTCAGGGACGGCTAGTGCCACAGAAAACAAACCGCCCAGCTTTTTCGAGATAAATCTCGCAAGAAGTCAGGGTAAGGGTGAAAAGGTGCGGTAAGAGCGCACCGCTCCGGCGGCAACGGCGGAGGCAGGGTAAACCCCACACGGAGCAAGACCAAATAGGGAACGAGTCCACAGCAATGCGGACACGCGCCGGCCCGGCGCGGCAGCCTCTGAGAGGCATCCTGCAAGGGATGAAAGTTCCGGGTAGGTCGCTGGAGCGCCGCAGCAATGCGTCGCCAAGAGGAATGGCCGTCCTCGACAGAATCCGGCTTACAGGTCTGTCTGTCACACATGGCCCCGGCCCTCCGGCAAGGAAGGCCGGGGCCTTCAAATCTCCGAAGCCGGCTAGGCCGCCGTCCCCTTCGGCACATCCGCGAACAGGCTCGAAACAAAATCCAGCATGAACAGCGGATGGACCGGCTTCGCCAAAATCTCAAACATGTTGCCCTTCTTCGCCGCCTCTTCCATCAGCGTCTGTGTGCCAACATGGCCGGAGAACAGCACCAGGTGGCAAGCTGGACGGTTGGCTTTCAGCACCACGGCCAGTTCGATGCCATTCATGCGGGGCAACATCACGTCAAGAATCGCGAGGTCGGGCTCCCATTCCGCGATGATCTCAATCGCCGTCTCCGCCGTGTGCGCGCATCGCACCTCGTAGCCGTGTTTCTCGAAAATTGCGGAGAGAGTCTCGGTGATCGCCGGATCGTCGTCGACCAGCAGAATGCCGCGCGGCATGGCAAAGCCCTTCACGGGGCCTCCTCAATGGAAAAACGAACTGGAGAGCGGGTCGAGCATGCGCCTTCGGCGCGGGCGGTGGGACAGCAGCGCCGTCTTGCTCGGTTTGGCGGTCTACCGTATCCGATTGCTTACCTAGGATGCAGACGGGGGCCAGGTGTTGCCATGCGCTTCGTCAGCGCCGTCCATCACTTTTGACCTGCCGGAAATGCTCCCACCCCAGGGCTTCCAGCGGCGCCTGCTCACCGTCGCGCCTCACAAGCACCATCCGTGGCCCGCGCCGCCTCGCTTTGCAAACGGTCCCGATCCGATGAATCGCCACGCCAGCCACCTTCCGCGGAACACGTGCCGATGGCGCGGCGGTAAACAGCAACTCGTAATCCTCGCCACCATGCAGTGCGAGATGGAGCGGATTCGCTGCGTCAGAAGCCAGCGCATGCACCGGCAATGCCAGCTCATCGATAACCACAGCGACCCCGGACTCCTCGCACAGATGCGCCAGATCCGTGGAGAGTCCGTCGCTCAAGTCGATCATCGCGTGAGCCAGCCCGCGCAGCCGCCGACCCACAGCAAGACGCGGTTCAGGATAAAGATGCGGATGCCCCGTCGCCGCCTCGGTGATTCTTCCGAGTCTCCCAGGACTCTTCTCCAGAGCCGCCAGCTCCGCCGCCGCTCCGCCCAGCGCTCCGGTGACGTAGATCCAATCCCCCACCCGCGCTCCGCGCCGCAGCACAGCCTTGCCCCGCGGAACCTGCCCAACCGCGACGACATGCGCGAGGATCAGCCCGTCGTTCTGTTCTGAAGCCGCGTTCGAGATCGCCGGAGACTGCGCCGTATCCCCGCCGGCCAACTCAACCCGATGCTTCCGCGCCAGCGCAAGAAATCCATCCAGAAACCGATGCACCCACACCGCCGGCAACCGCGCCGGAACCGCCAGTGACAGAAACACCGCCATCGGCTCCGCCCCCATCGCCGCCAGATCGCTCAGCCCCCGCGCCAGGCAACGATGTCCCACCCACTCCGCCGGATGCCAACCCCGCCGAAAATGCCGGTCCTCCAGCGTGAAGTCCGTCGTGACACAAATCTCATAGCCGGGCCTCGGTCGCAGAACAGCGCAATCGTCCCCAATCCCCACCCGCAGCGCCGCCGTCCGGGAACCCGCTCGTCGACGGATCGCCTCGATCAAAGCGAGTTCGCCCGGAACTGTATCCGATAATGGTCGGGGAGCCACAAATCAGAATACGCGCGGCTCATCCGCGAAAAATCTGTAACAGCTTCGCGTCTTATCTGCCGCCCTCTATTAGCAATTTCGTACCCGTTATCCACTTGATTTACACAAGAACCAACGACTGTAATGGTTTCATCCCCCCAAACGGGCGGAGGTGTTCATGGCGAAGGAAGCCTGGATGGACAGCACACATGTCCGCGTAACCTCGGAAGACGGCAAAATCTCGTACCTCTACTTAGTCGACCCCCTCGGCGCCAGAACCTGCACCGAAATCGTCGAGCGCAAACCCGACGGCACCACCGACGCGTTCATTCCCTCAAAAGCCCTCGACGATCTCTTCTGGGGCGGGGGCCGTCGCCACACCTAACCGCGCATCGCCTCTTTCCTCCCTCGCAAAAACCGACCTCGGTCTATCCTCAAACAGACAGATGTCTGATCCGTTCGAATACCTCAGGTCAAGACTCGAGAAACTCACTGCTGCCGGTGGCGACGCTGTCGGCGATCAGGGCGCCTTCGAAGCGTTCCTCGAACTGCGCCTCGCCCTCGAAGCCGGCAGCTTGCGCTCCGCCGAGCCCGATCCCTCCGCCCCAACCGGCTGGCGTGTCAACCCCTGGGTCAAGCAGGGAATCCTCCTCGGCTTCCGCATCGGACAGCTCCAGCCCACCGGCTACGGCCTCTCCTTCGTCGACAAGGACACGTTCCCCGCGCGCCGCTTCTCCTCCGACCAGGGCATCCGCATCGTGCCCGGCGGTTCGTCGGTCCGCGCCGGAGCGTATATCGCCCCCGGCGTCGTCATCATGCCTCCCAGCTACGTCAACGTCGGAGCGTATGTCGACGAAGGAACCATGATCGACTCGCATGCCCTCGTCGGCAGCTGCGCCCAGATCGGTAAGCGCGTGCATCTCAGCGCTGCAGCCCAGGTCGGCGGCGTCCTCGAGCCGGTTAACGCCAGCCCCGTCATCCTCGAAGACGACGTCCTCATCGGGGGCAACTGCGGTGTCTACGAAGGAACCGTCGTGCGCCGTCGCGCTGTGCTCGCCGCCGGAACCATCCTCACCCGCGGCACTCCCGTCTACGACGTCGTCCGCGGCGAAGTTCTCCGCGCCGATGCGGACAAGCCCCTCATCATCCCCGAAGGCGCCGTCGTCGTTCCCGGAGCGCGCGCGCTGCCTCCGAAGAAGCTCAAACCGGCGGCCCAGTGGCAGCTAAGCGTCTACACGCCCATCATCGTGAAGTACCGCGACGAAAAAACCGAACTCAGCCTGGTCCTCGAAGACCTGCTGCGATAAAGAGACTTCACGGAGCATCATCGTCCGAAGCGGAACACAAACGCCGTCAGCTGAAATTCGTAGTCACGCGTTCTTCTGCTGCGGCTCATGCAGGAACGGCAGAGGCGTGCCGTTATTCCCCGCCCAGCGAATGCTCGCGATCAGATCGCCCATGTTCGGCACCGTCACATGCTGCACCGGCAGATACAGACCCAGGCAGTTCGCGTCCCACATCTGGTTCGCCATCAGAAAGAGCAGCTTGTAGAAGGATGGCCAGGCCGACTCCGGCATTCTCGGCCCTTCCGGATAATCCACCGCCAGCCACGCTTTGTGCCGGTCCCAAACCCGCTCCCGCGCCTGATTCGTCTCGTGGCGGTGCTGCCAATACCGCTTGCGACTGTTGCGCAGCAGGAAGGGAACGTCGGCGACCCGGATCAGCCACCGGCCACGGCCCGCGCGCTCGAGCGTCGCCGCGCTGTCGGCTCCGCCCCACGCCTGGGCCGCCAGTTCCAGCACCATCTCATCGGTCAACTCCACCGGCATCGCCAGCAGCAGCACCAGCGAAGGGCAGGGAAACTCCTCTTCGTTGGGCGAGCCAGTCACCACATTGCCCAGAAACCGGATCGCTCGATGGATCATGCGGGACCTGTCCTCTGCTCCGCCTGCGCAAAGAGCGCGCATTCAACCGAAGTTATCAACCTGATAACTCCTCCCATAACTAGCCAGTTAGCACACTTATCAATAAACGAGAACCACCGGGGGATTCCTTCAGACTCTCATGAGCCGTTGTTTTGAAGGGGCACGGCTTCACAGCTTGCGGAAACAACTCGCCAGCTTTGAAAGAGCATAGCTTCAGCTATGCCGTAAGGTCTGCAAAATCAGTCCGGCTTCAGCCGCTGAGGGACGGTTCCTCTTCGCCCTGAGCCCTTTTCCGCAAGCTGTTCAGCCGGTGCCGTGAAGATCGGACGGAAAAGGGCTTTTTAGCCCCCCGAGGGATGGTTCTGGCTGCCCAGGGGCAAATGGACGGAAACGGCGGCCCTCAGGCCACTTCGCCCATCTCGCGGCTGGCCTCGCGCTCGATGCTCCGATTCGTCATGAATCGCTCCAGAGCCTGCATCGCGCAACCCTGGCCGCACAAATGCCGCATCTCCGGATTCCGGCTCTCGGCGAAGTTCCACGGCAGCAGCGTGAACCGCTGGCCCGGCTGCCCCTCATCGAAGCACGGCACGTCTCCCAGCACAAACATCCACCAGTGGTTCGAGTCGCCTTTCTTCTTGCCGCAGATGTCGCAGGTGAAAGATACGTCCCAAACCATGATTACTCCTCGCGCAACACAGTTATCGCTACATTACACCGCAATCCAGGCCCTGCCAGGAGCTCTTCGGTGGGACGACTCTGGATTTCGCGCCCCAATCCCCGTATCGTGGTGCCACCATGGTTTGCTCGCGTTGCCACGCAACCGAGTTCCGCCTCTCCAGCCTTCGCTTCCGCGATCTGGAACATCTGGCTGTCCTGCAGTACCCCATCCGCTGCCGTTACTGTCATCACCGCACCTATGGAAGTTTTCTGTTGGCGCTCATTCTCTTCCAGCTGCGCCGTCATCATTTCGGCGGCAAACAGAACGCGTGACCACGACCCAACCCCGGATTGTCGATCAGCCCCGGCCGGCACCCTGACCCCGCCCTGGCTCGGTTCGGCGCGTTACCCAGCGAGCCTACCGCGGAGCAGGCCCCCTCACAATCTGCACCAGATTATCCGTTCGTACATGTTTCGCAAACGCCGCCTTCACATCGTCCGCCGTCAGCGCGGAATATTTCTGCGCCGCCCGGATCGGCTCGTCCAGCGGCAGCCCCACTTCAGCCCGCCCCAGCAAACCACCGGCCACCGCCTCTTCGCTCGACTCGCCCAGCGGAATCTGCCGCAGCAGCAGCGCCTTCGCCTGATGCAGCTCCGCATCCGACACATCCTGGGTCCGCATCTGTTCCAGATCCCTCACGATCAGCGCCCGCGCCTTCGACACATTCGGCGGATCGCATCCGTAATTCACCGAATAACTCGCCCGGGTCTCCGACGCATCCATACTCACGTCTACATTGTAGACATAGCCAGCCACCTGCCGCAAATCGTGATACAGCCGCGTCGCGTAGAATCCCCCGCCCAGCACATGGTTCCCCAGCTGCAGCGGATAATAATCCGGATCGAAGCGGTTCACGTCGATCTGCTCCGCCAGGCTCACTGAATCCTGCACCGCCTGCGCGTCCGGCACCGTTGCCGCCGAAGCCTTGTTCACTGGAATCGCCGCCAACACCGTGTTTGGCTTGTCGCCCGTCGCCTTCCAGTCGCCAAACCACTTCTCGATCACACCCTTCGCCTCGTCCGGCGTCACGTCGCCGATCACCACAATCGTCGTCAGATCCGGCCGCACCGTCGCGTCGTGATACTGCTTCACCTGATCCAGCGTCAGCTTCGTCACCGTGTCCGGAGTCGCCTCGCGCAGCACCGGATCGCCCTTCGGCAGCAGCGCCAGATCCATCGCCCGCGACGTACGATACCCCGGGCTCTGCAGATTCCCCGCCACAAACTGCGCCATCTGCTGCTGCGTAATCTTGAACGCCTGTTCCGGAAGCGCCGGATGCAGTTCGTTGTCCGCCAGCAGCTGCACCCCGCGCGAGAAATACTCCTTCAGCACCTTTACCGAAAATCCAAATCCCGCGTTCTCCGTCGCAGCAATATCGTCCAGGGCTTTCTGAAACGCAAGCCGGTCCAGCGTCGTCGTACCGTACGAATAGAGCTGGTCGAGCACGTCGCCCACTCCCTCCTGGCTCGGCGGCGTCTGCAGATCGCCATTGTGTTTCACCGTCCCCATCACCGTCACCGTGGGGCTCGTCGTATCCGTGCGCACGATCAGCCGAATCCCATTCGCGAGCTTCGTGTCCGAAACCGGAATGAACGTCGTCGGCACCTGCAGCTCGGCCAGCTCCTTCGCCGCCCAGTCCGGCAGCGTCACCGGCTTCGTCGGCGCCGACGTCACCTTCTCGCTTCCGCCGAATCCCTTCTCCGCCACCGGCTCTCCATTCGGCGCCGGCTTCAGTGTCGCCGTGATCGTCGGCGCGTTGAACAAATACTGCTTCGCCACCCGATTCACATCCTGGAGCGTCACCTTCCGTATCGCGTCAATGTCTTCATCCGGCGAATTACGCCCTTCGCCTGCCAGCGCATCCGACCAGAGCGAAGCCAGCTCCGGAATCGAATTCCGCTGGAACTCCGCCTGCGCAATCTCCGCCCGTTTCGCCGCGTCCACCAGATCCGCCGGAACGCCGTCCTGCGCGTATTTGTTGATGATCCCCCGCATCTCCTCGATTGCCGGAGTCGTGTCCACCCCCGCCGGCTGCGCCACCAGCCCAAACGCCACGCTGGCCTTCGGGTACGCCTCCGCCAGCCCAAACTCCGCCGCCAGCGCCTTGCCCGCCGGCACCATCCCGTATAAATCTCCGCGCTGGCTCGCCAGCACGTCCGACAAAATCTGCATCGCCGCGTAGTCCGGCGAATCTGTTCCCGGCATCCGCCACGCGATAAACCCGAGTACATAGGGCAAATTGCTGTCCAGCGTGAACGTCTCCGGCTTCACCGGCTGCAACTGAATCTCCGGATGCGCCGGCAGCGCATGGCTCGGAATATCGCTGTACAGCTTCCTGATCTTCTCGAGCGTCCCCCCCGGATCCACATCGCCCACGATGATCAGAATCATGTTCGACGGCGTGTACCACTTGTCTGCAAACTCCTTCAGCATCGCCCCCGTCGTCTTGTCGAACGAGGGCCGCGTCCCCAGCGCATCGTGCGCGTAAGGCGTGCCCGCAAACATATCCGCATTGAGCCGATCGACAAACTTGTAGGTCGGATTCGAAAGATCCCGCGCCACTTCCTGCTCGATCGCTCCCCGCTCCGAATCCCACTCCGCCTGCGAGTCGTCGATCCCCCGCAAACACGCCGCCTGCGCCTGCAACGCGATGTCCACATCGGCCGAAGGCACTGTCTCGAAATACTGTGTGATGTTCTGCTGCGTGTCCGCGTTGTTGGCCCCGCCCAGCAGCGCAAAAATCGCGGCCGTCTGGTCCGCCGTCATCCCCTTGCAGCCGCGGAACGCCATATGCTCCTGCGCGTGCGCCATGCCAGGAAACCCATCGGGCGTCTCATCTCCGCCGACGATGAAGTTGGCCTCGACCGTCACCACCGGCGCCAGCGTGTTGCGGATAATCACTACCCGCATGCCATTGGGCAAGGTCGCCCGGGTCGGCGCAACATCGGCCGCCCGCAAGAAAGGCGCAGCAGAAAAAAACACGAGCAAAAACAAAAATCCCAAACGCTTCACGAATCCTCCGGGAGACTTCCCAGCTTCGATGTTAAAGGAAAGGAGCCGGTGCAAGAGCGAAGGGGTGTCGATGGTTGTGACGAATGGCGCGTACTGCGTGATTTGGTGCTTGACGTATGACGCAAGGCGTCATACGATAAACGTATGATCGCCAGCTTCAGGGACGCAGAAACCTGGAGACTGTTCGAGAAACGGAAGAGCCGGCGATTTGCCGGCATCGCCACCGTGGCCCTGCGAAAACTGGATCAACTGAAGGCTGCGAAGTCGCTCGACGATCTCCGTACCCCTCCAGCCAACCGCCTGGAGTCGCTGAAAGGAAACCGGCACGGCCAGCACAGCATCCGCATCAACGATCAATATCGTGTGTGCTTTATCTGGCGGAGGGATGGAGCGCACGAAGTCGAAATTGTCGACTATCACCAGGTGGTGTTTCGAGGGTTTATGACGATCAAACGACCGCGCGGAGGATGGGAGATTGAGGGCGTGACCACACACCCGGGCGAAATGCTCTTACAGGAGTTCCTCATCCCTCTGTCCATCAGCCAGAATCAGCTCGCGCTCGATATCCGCGTACCCGCTACGCGCATCGGGCAAATCGTAAAAGGCAATCGCTCCATCACTTCAGATACCGCGCTGCGTCTCTCGCGGTACTTCGGCAACAGCCCGGAATTCTGGCTCAACCTTCAGCAGATGTACGATCTGAGCAAGGCTCGTCAGGAATCCGCCGGACGCATCCATGAAGAGGTGCGGCCACTCAGGAGAACGGCGTAAGCCCGAATTTCGCCATTTCAAACCTGCCATGTAAGTCAAAGAACGAATCGGGAGAAGCCTCGGGAAGGCGGAGTTGACCGCCTCCCCCCCAAAACAGGCTGGCGGTTCTTACGCGTGAACCGGAGCGTCGATCTTGTGGAAGGTCGAGTTAACAACCTCGCACGTCTGAACCTTGGGCGTTCCATCGACCACTTTTCCCAGGGTCTTCAACACTTCCGGATAAGCACTGGTGTTGTAGGCTTCCGCATCCGATTTGTTGTCCCACAGACTGATCGCTGTTACATCCAGGCCGTTAGGACTGGCAATCGTGATTTCGTCCCTGAATCCCTTTTGCTTCCGCAGTAACGGCAGAACCTGGGCGTCAAATACGTGGCCGTACTCAGAGAGCATATTGAACTTCAGACGAAGAGATACATTGCGTGCGAACATAGGTCCTCCTTAAGAGGCCGCTTGTTAGCTAAGAAGGGAGTACTTCAGATGGGCTGACTTAGTTCAGGGAACCTGAAAGAGGAGGAGGTGAAGTAACCTCCTCACCTCTGACTCTATCTGGATGCCATGCGTTTGTCGAACTTAGCAACAACAGGCTTTGATGAGACGAACAGCTTTGCCGCATGTTCGGCAAACTTAAGAACTTAGCAGGCTCGCCAATCCGCGGGTGGAGGGATCAGGAAATCGAGCCGCCGCAGTGGACGCCGCAAACGGCGTTGTTCATCGCCCCCCAGTCGCTCGCAGGGGCGCTCGTCCCGGTCCCCGGAATGCAGCCCGGCCAGACCTTACCTGGCTGCACCGCTTCGATTTCCAGTCATGGCCAGGCGAAATTGACCGATAGAGGAAGAAGGCTCTCAAAGAGTGAGCGGCGAAGGCGGGCTGAGGCCTGCATGCAAAGCAGGAACGATCCGCGATCGGCGCTGAAGGCAGGGGAGGAGTCATTGAAAAGCCTGGTGGCAGAAGACGATGTAAGCAGCAGGATGATCCTGAAGAAGTTTCTCTCTCAATATGGGGAATGCGACGTTGCCGCGGATGGCAAAGAGGCGGTACAGGCGGTGAAAGAGGCAAAGCAGAAGGGCCGGGGCTACGACCTGGTCTGCCTGGATCTGGGCATGCCGGTGATGGACGGGCAGCAGGCTCTGCGGGAGATTCACAAGCTGGATATGGCCGCCGGAGGATTGAAGCCAACCAGGGTTATCGTCACCACGGCCCAAACCGACATAGGGAGCATTACCAATGCCCTGCTGGGCCGGTGCAATGCCTATCTGATGAAGCCGATCGATACGACAACTCTCCGCAACGAGCTGGAGGAGCTGGGGCTGATCGGGTAGCGCGCAGAGCAGATACACGCAGTTGGGGAGGAGTTATCGTTCGATGCCGAAATTGACGCTCAGCGCAAGAATCATGCTGATTGGCATGGGGCTCGGGATGCTGACGGTGATCCAGGGATTTCTGTCCCTGCACAGCATGTACCAGGCCCGACGGATTGTGAATGCCATGAACAATGACACCTACGCCACGCTGTTCCTGGCCGGGAAGATGAAGGCCGTGGCCAAGGACCAGCGCATGGCCATCATCCTGCATCTAGCCGCTTCGAGCGACGCGGAGATGGCGCAGAATGAGGCCGCGGTGGACAAGGCGGAAGCCGATCTGAAGCAGATTCGCGACCAGTATCCGAAGAAAGACCCGAAGGACCAGGAGATGATGACCGCGCTGGGCGGGCGCCAGGCGGAGTTTTATCGGGTGGGGCGGGAGATCGAAACCCTGAGCCGCGCCGGCCGGAAGCAGGAAGCGTGGCAGATGTACAACTCCAGCCTGCAAACCGCAACCCAGGCGCGGCGCAAAATCGAGGAGGAGCTGGCGGAGATCGACAAAGCCAGAGGCGACGCTCTTACCCGGTCGGCGGTGTACGAGATGGCGCATGGCATCCCCCTGATCTGGGGCTTCCTGCTGGCGACGATCGTGGTGGGAACCACCGGCGCATTGATCTTCGCGCGCATGGTTCGCCACTCCATCGAGCCCCTCGAAGCGGCCATCCGCGCGCTCGGCGAAGGGGTGCTGCGCAGCAAGGTCAAAGTCGTCACCAACGACGACATCGGGAGCATGGCTTCCTACATGAACGGCGCCCTCGAACAGATGACAGGCACGGTATCGGGCATCGATTACTGCAGCAGCAGGATCACGGAAGCCGCCTCGGATATTCTGGCGCGCGCCACGCGCGCGGCCGGAGCGGCGGTGATCCAGCGCGACCGCATCCGGCAAATCAGCGATTCGATGCATGCCATGGTCGAGGGTGTGCAACATGTCTCGGAGGATTCGAGCCGGGCCTCGGACTCCGCCCGGAACACGCTCGAGATCGCGCGCCGGGGCGGCGAGATCGTCAACGACGCGCTCGTCAATATGCGCGCCATCGCCGAATCGGTGAACGCGACGGCGCACCGGATCGAGGAACTGGGCAGGAATTCCAATGAGATCGGCAAAATTGTCGCGGTCATCGACGAGATCGCCGGACAAACCAACCTGCTGGCGCTCAACGCGGCCATCGAAGCAGCGCGCGCGGGCGAGCAGGGGCGCGGCTTCGCGGTGGTGGCCGGCGAAGTGCGCCGCCTCGCGGAGCGCACCACCAACGCGACCCGGGAAATCGCTCAGATGATTGCGGGGGTGCAGCAGGAGACCCGGCAAGCGGTCGCGCGCATGAAGGAGGGAACGTCGCAGGTCGAGGCGGGCGTCGCCACCACCTCGCGGGCGGGCGCGTCTCTGGAAGCGATCATCGCCGCCGCACAGAATGTGGGCGAGATGATCACCCGCATCTCCGCCACCGCCGGCGAGCAGGGCGGAGCGGCCATCGAGATCAACGAGAACGTGGGACAGATCGCCAGGCTGACCAGCGAATCGACCGAGGACGCGCAGTTGTCCACCAATACCTGCGATCATCTCTCCGAGCTGGCCGTCACGCTGAAGCAGATCGTAAACCAGTTCAGCTTTCACCAGATCATCAGCGCCGGTTCCACACCTTAGCCCGGGCACCGCCCGAGTTGCGTCGCCGGATCGTGCAGAGCGGCAGAGGCGGGATCGGGATGAGGGCGCTCTGTCGTCCGGGATCGAGTGCGGTTTTACTTCAGTTAGGTTAGCCCGCGCGCATGCATGTCTGGCGTGCCGGGGTCAGGACACGGGCGCCGGCGGCGAGCCCTCGCCGACCGCGTTGCCGAGCAGGACGAACTGCAGCTCGAGCTCGTCGATGGCCGCCATCAGCTGTTCGAGGTCGCCGTCCCTGCCCGCCCCCTCCATCGCGCTCGCCACCGCGCGCATGGCTTCGCCGCCGACGTTGGCGGCAGCCCCTTTGATCTGATGGGCCCTGCGCCCGGCTTCGCGCGCGTCGCCCTGGTCGATGTGCCGGCGCAGATCGGCGATCTGAAGCGGAGTATCGAGCAGAAACGCCTGCAGGACTTCCTGCATGAATTCTTCATCGTTCATCATGCGCTCGCCAAAACCGGCGCGATCGAAGACTACGGGCGACGGCGCCGGGCCGCCAGGGAGGGCAACAGCATCCCGGATCGTCGGAGCTGTGGAGGCCTGCTCCACGGCTGCCGAAAAACCGGTATCGACACGGCGGTTCATCGTCTCGGACACACTTCACCTCAATCAATCCGGATCTGCGGCTCTCTTATCGGCAGGTTCCGCGTCCGGATTACGCCGGCTCGGGCGTGCGCGGCCGCTGCGCGGGGCACGGGCCGCAGGTTCGGTACCGTCCAGCGCCGGCCGCCCTGTTGTGAAGGCCGCTTTTGCCGATGACCACGAGAGGAGACCTGAGCCTGAAGCCGCTGCCCGTCCCGGCGTCCAGCTGCGAACGCGGCGATGGACGCCGGCCGGTCGAGGCGGAAATCATGTCGAGAATCCTGATCGCGGATGACGATCCAGTCGTGTGCAGGCTTCTCAGCGGCCTGTTGACGAAGTGGGGCTACGAGGTGGAAGTCACGCACAATGGCGTTGACGCCCGGTTCGAGCTGCTGCGGCACGACGCTCCACAACTGGCCATCCTGGACTGGATGATGCCGGGCCTCGACGGAACGCAGGTGATCCGGCAATTGCGGGCATCCCGCCGCGCGCAATATACCTATGTGATCCTGCTGACGGCGCGGGGGCAGAAAGAAGACCTTCTGGAGGGTCTCAGTGCCGGGGCCGACGACTTTCTGAAGAAGCCGTTCGACGCCCAGGAGCTGCGCGCCAGGCTGCATGTGGGCCGCCGCGTGCTCGATCTCGAGCGCCGGTTGCTTTCCGCTCTGGAAACGGCCGAGCATCGGGCGACCCATGATTTTCTCAGCGGCATTTTTAACCGGGTCGCCATCGTCGAGTTACTCGTCCGGGAGGCTTCCCGCTGTGCGCGCGACCGCCAGCCGATGAGCGTGCTGATGGTGGATATCGACCATTTCAAATCCGTCAACGATACCTGGGGGCATTTCGCGGGCGACCAGGTAATCCGGCAGCTCGCCGAGCGCATGGCCCGCTTCCTCAGGCCCTACGATTCGATCGGAAGATTCGGAGGGGAGGAGTTTCTGGTTCTGACCCCGAATTGTGGTCCCGGCGAGGCCATGGAGGTCGCCGAGCGAGTGCGGCTCGGCATTGCAATGGACCCCATGGCCGCGGGCCCGCATTCGATCCAGGTCACCGCCAGTATCGGCGTCAGCACCGTCACCGAAGCGTTTCCGGATGTGAATCTGGCCCTGAGAGCGGCCGATTGTGCCATGTACGAGGCGAAGCGGAAGGGACGGAACCGCTCCGAATACTGCGTCGTCCCGGAGTCGTCCTGCGTGCCGTCCCCGCAGGGCGAGGATGCCGCAGTGAACTTCCCGGAGGAAGAATGCCGATCGTCCGGCGCAGGCTCGCATCGCTCGCCCGGCGCCCCGGATCGGGGATTCCCCCGGGCGGACATCCGGATCGAGGACAGAGAGGACAGACAAGGATGACGAACGCTGTCGATGAGTCGGTTCTGCTGAGCCGCCTTGACGGGGACGAGGAGCTTCTCGTCGAGCTGATCGACGCCTTTCTGGCCGAGTCGGAGGGTCTGCTCGACCGGGTTGCGGACGCGGTCGACCGGCGCGATGCGGCGCGGCTCGAGCGCGCGGCGCACAGCGTGAAGGGCACGGTGAGCCTCTTCGGACATCGGGAGGCGACCGAGGCCGCGCAGACCCTCGAATCGATGGGCCGGGCCGGGGAGCTGCGGGATGCGCCCGCGGCAGCAGGCCGGGTGCGGGAGCAGGTGCGGGAGCTGGGAAAGCAACTGAGCGGTGTCCGGGACAGGCTCGTGCTCGATTCTGCTCGCCGCCGGTGAAGGCAGCCGGCCGCTGATCTCTCTCGTAAAGCTTCTATCCCTCCAGCCGATGTTGGTTCAAGAGAACCGATTGCACCCCGTGTGTTGCGCCGTTGTTTTGCGGCCCGGTCCATGACGGCGCAGTCGGAATCCTCGAACCGAAGGACAATCGGAGGCCGAGGGCGATGATCGACAGGTGGAAGCTGCACACGGCAACGGGCGCGTTATTCGTTCTCGCATTCTTCGTTCTGTGGATGGCCCGGGGAGTCGCACAGCAGCCGGCTCCGTCGTATCTGGCTGGACCGGCATCCGCCTCGGCGACCTCCGCCGACCTGGTGTCGATGGATCTGGAGAAACTGATGGACGTCCGGGTCACCACCGCGTCTCTGTTCAGCGACCGGCTCTCCCAGGCTCCCAGCATCATGTCGGTGGTCACCGCCGACGAGCTCGGGCGCTTTCGCGGGCTGACCCTCCATGAGATTCTGCAGACGGTCCCCGGTTTGACCGGCTCGACGCAGTACTTCGTCGACCGCAGCATGGTGGCGGCGCGCGGCGACCAGACCAAGACCGACGGAGGCCACATTCTGTTCATGATCGACGGGCGGCCGACCCGCGAGGTGATGGAGGGCGGCATCATCTCCGATCTGCTGGAGTCGTTTCCCGTGGATATTCTGGACCGCATCGAGATCATCAAGGGACCGGGATCGGTGCTGTACGGCTCGAACGCCTTTTCGGCGGTCGTCAACCTGATCACCAGGAAAGCGGATGGCACCGAGTTCACGGTCCGGGGAACCGGAGGCGCGGGCGCGGCTCTGGACTCATCCGCGAACCTGACCTTCCAGCGCGGCCATCTGAGCGCGGTGGGCGCCGCGCAGCTGCATCAGCTGCCCGACTGGAACCTGACTTACCTGGTTCCGCCGTCGCAGCAGAATCTCTCCTTCGCGCCGGCCGTGCCGCCGGTTGAGGCCGTGGATCTGAAAGACCGGGGATTCGGCGCTTACCTCGGAGCCAACTGGCGAGGACTGCGGTTCATGTCGGCTTTCACCGAGTGGCAGTCGACCGGCTTCATCGAGGGCACGGTCAGCGGGACGCGCCTGTCGCGCGACTTTGGCAACCTCGGCTACGATCGCAAAGTCACCCGGTACTGGGACACGAGCCTCGACCTGACCTTTACGCGCACAACGTTTAAGGAGCCGCCCTTCCCCTTCGTCACCCGGGACTCCGATGAGTCCATTGCGGAGTGGACCAACTTGTTGACGCTGGGGTCGAGGGACAGGCTTTCGGCCGGCGGATCGCTGAACCGCGTTGAAGGCCAGGAATGGTTCACCGCCGCCAATCCGATCACCGTCGATGCCCAGGGAAGGCGGCTGGGTGGGGCGTTTTATGCCCAGATCGACCATCAGCTGCTCGACCAGGTGAAGCTCATTGCGGGATTCCAGACCAATAAGATCGGCAGCATCCCGCTGCATTTCGATCCCCGGGGCGGCGCCGTATGGACGCCGAAACCGTGGGCCAGCGTCAAAGCGCTCTACGGTCAGGCCTTTCGCGCGCCCAGCCTCGACGAAAACCTGCTGAATAATCCGGGCCTCGGCGGCAACCCGAACCTGAAGCCGGAAGAGGTTGCGACCCTCGATCTGGGGTTTTACCTCGAAAGCCGGAAGGCGCAGTTCGGGATCGACTACTTCCACAGCAAATTCACCGACAACATCGTCAACCTGCCCGGGCCCACCCGCGCGGTCTATTTCAATCAGGGGCAGCTCACCTTCAACGGGGTCGAGGTGGCGGGCAAGTACTATCTGCGCCGCGAACTGTTCCTCGAGGGCTCGACCCTGTGGCAGACCAATGTGGATGGCCACGGGACCACGAATGTGTCTCCGGTGCCCGATCTCGGGTTCAAGGCGGGCGTCAGCTATGCGGGCGGCCACGGGTTGACTGCCGGGCTCTTCGATGTGTCCGATGGGCCCTTCGCCGGCTACCCGTCGGTGAACCCGCTGCCGGGCTGGCGGAACAATCTCAACGGCAATCTCCGCTATGAGCTTTCCCGCGCCCGTATTTTCGGGGGCGGCATGGCCCTGGTCGTGCACGGCAACGATCTGGCGAACCAGGCGATCTGGCTGCCCAGCGGATTCAGCAGCGTGGACACGGTTCCGGTGGAGCAGGGACGCACGGTCTTCGCCGGCCTCGAATACGCGCTCCCCGGAAAGTAGGCCTTACGGGGAGGCCAGGCAATCTCCGTCCGCCGGGGCAGCCCGGCGCGGCGGATGCGGGGAGGTCCCTGCTCGAGAGAGCGCGGGTGTCCCCGAATCGGGGCCGCGCGCCGGCGCCCCCCGACTCACGCGATCAGCCCGCCCATCTCTCCCGTAAAGCTTCCTCCCGTCCCGCCGATGTTGGTTCAAGAGAACCGATTTCACCCCTGTGTTGCGCCGTTGTTTTGCGGCCGGTCCATGGCGGCGAAATCGGAATCCTCGAACCGTATGGCAATGGGAGGCCGATGGCGATGATGGACAGGTGGAAACGGCACGCGGCAACAGGCGCATTCTTCGTTCTCGCATTCTTCGTTCTGTGCATGGCCCAGGGAGTCGCGCAGCAGCCGGCTCCGTCGTATCCGGCGGGGCCGGCATCCGCTCGACCGGCTCCGGCGCCGTCCGCCGATCTGGCGTCCATGGATCTGGAGAAGCTGATGGACATCCGCGTCACTACCGCGTCTCTGTTCAGCGACAAGCTCTCCCAGGCTCCGAGCATCATGTCGGTGGTCACCGGCGACGAGCTGCGCCGCTTCGGGGGCGCAACCCTCGGCGAGGTGCTCGATCGCGTCCCGGGCCTGACCCAGTCCAGTCAATATTTCACCGACCGCAGCATGGTCGCCGCCGATGGCGATCAGACCAAGACTTCGGGCGCGCACATTCTCTTTCTGATCAATGGGCGGCCCACCCGCGAAGTCATGGAAGGCGGAATCATCTCCGACCTGCTCGAATCCTTTCCGGTCGGGATCCTCGAGCGCATCGAGGTCATTCGCGGCCCCGGTTCGGTGCTCTATGGGTCGAACGCCTTCTCGGCCGTCGTGAACCTGATCACGCGCAAAGCGAAGGGAACGGAATTCAGCATCCATGGCCTCGGCGGGCCGAACAGCGCGCTGTCCTCCTCGGCGGACCTGCTCTTCCGGCGAGGCGATTTCAGCATGGCGGCCGCCTCGCAGATCCACGGGGTGCCCGACTGGAACTTCGTCTACCTGGTGCCGGTTGCGCTGCAGAATCTGCCCACCGCTCCTCACGAGCCCTCCTTCCACGACGCCACGCTGGTCGACCGCGGGACGGGCGATTATCTCGGCATGAACTACAAGGGACTGAGCTTCATGTCGATGCTCACGGAGTGGCAATCGACGTCGTTCACGCAGGGCTCGGTGGGGGAAACCCGCCTCAGCCGCGACTTTGCCAATCTGGGTTATGAGGCCAAAGCCCGCGATAACTGGGAGATGAACTTCAACGTCACGTATACGCGCACGACCTTCGGGCTGAACGCCTACCCCAGCATCTTCCGGGACGCGAACGACTTCGTTGCCGAGTGGACCAACAGGGTCACGCTTGGATCGAAGGACCGGCTGACCGTCGGCGCGCTGTTCGACCGCATTGCCGGAACCGAAGCTTACCTCCCCATCGTTCCGCATCCGGACGATGCGGGCGGCAGCCGTCCGGCGGGCGGCTTTTACGCCCAGCTGGACCACCAGCTGATCCCGGCCGTGAAGCTGATCGCCGGTTTTCAGACCAACAAGTTCGCCGAGATTCCCGTATCCACGGTCCCCCGCGTCGGCGGCATCTGGAGCCCGTCCAAATGGGCCAGCGTCAAGGTCCTCTACGGAGTGGCCTTCCGCCCCCCCAGCATCGACGAGTCCACGCTCAACCTGGCCGACATTCAGGGCAACCCGAAGCTGCTGCCCGAGACGGTCGGAACCTTCGACCTGGGACTGAACCTCGAGTTCCCGCGCCTCGAGCTCGGCGCCGATTACTTCCACAGCCAGCAGACCAACAGCATCGTTACCGTGAGCCACGCTCCCATTCACTATGAAAACCTGGGAGGCGTCACCTTCGACGGGGCCGAAGCCGAAGGAAAGTACTACGTCCGCCGGGACATTTTTGTTCAGGGCTCGCTGCTTTATCAGGCGAACCACGACCAAACCGGAGCCAGCAACGTCACGCCCATACCCAACCTCGGCTTCAAGGCCGGCGTCAGTTATCAGAACAGCCGGGGACTGGTTTTTGGCTTGTCGGAAATTTCCGATGGCAAGCCTCCGGCTTATCCCTTCCCGACCAATCCCATTCCCGGCCGGCACAACAGCATGAACGGTGAACTGCGTCAGGACATTTCACGGTACCTGCGTCTGGGGGACAGCAACCGCGTCTCGATTGCCGCGCATGGCAACGATCTTCTCAACCAGGCGGTCTGGCTGCCGGGCTTCGGCTTTTCGAATATCGACAGCATCCCCGTCGAGCAGGGCCGGACCGTGTATGCCGGACTCGAGTTTACGCGCGGCCGCAAATAGCGGGTGGATCGAGCGGCGCCGGTGGGATGGCTCGCCCTGGCGAGGGGCAGCCGGGCCGCACCTGCCTCGCCAGGACGGAGGCCTCAAGTGCGAGCGGCGTGTCTGGTGGCGATGCTCGGGCTGGCGGCGCTGATGTCCGCCTCCGGCCGGGGCGAGACACCGGAGGCCGAAGAGTACCGCGTGAAGGCTGCATTTCTGTACCACTTTGCCCAGATGGTGGAGTGGCCGGGGGAGGCGGGGGGAGATGAAAAGAAGCCGATCACGCTGTGCACGATCGGCAAGGACCCTTTCGGCGGCGATCTCGAAGTTACGTTGCAGGGGAAACTGATCGGTTCCCGGCCGCTCGCGATCCGCCATCTGAAGGACCCGGGCGAGGCCGAGGCCTGCCAGCTGCTGTTTGTCCCGGGCGACCGGAAACAGGCGGCGCAGGCGCTGGCCGCGCTCAAAGACTCCGCCGTTCTCACCGTGGGCGAAGGCGAGGATTTCCTGAAGCAGGGCGGCATGATCGGCTTCACCATGGACAGCGACAACAAGGTTCGGTTCGTCATCAACGTCGACGCGGCATCGCGGGCCAGACTGAAGATCAGCGCGCGGCTCCTGATGCTGGCCAAAACCGTGATGGGCAAATAGCCCTGGCTGAGGGGAATTGTGGAGACGAAGCGCTCGAATCAGGCGCGGAGTCGAAGGGCGGAAATGAAGGGCGGAGATGAAGAGCAGAGACGAAGGGCGGAGAGCAGGCTCGGCCCAGCTGGCCAGGAGGCGCAGAAGATCATGTCGCTGAAGAACGTGTCGATTCAGAAAAAACTCGGACTCCTGATCCTTTTTGCAACGCTGCTGGCGCTGTTCCTCGCGCTCGCCAGCTTCGGGATCTACGAACGCTCGAGCTTCCGCCGGGAGCTCGCGCAGCAGCTTTCCACGCTGGCCGACACGCTGGGGGCGACCACCGCCGCCTCGCTCACCTTCGACGATTCGAAAAGCGCGGCCGAGCTGCTGAGCGCGCTCCGCGCCGACCACAACATCGAGGCGGCCTGCCTCTACGACAGCCAGGGCCACGTGTTCGCGGCCTACCGGCGCCCGGACTTGCCCTCCGGCTTCGCCCTGCCCGCCTGGCGCGCCGATGGAGCTTATTTTCAGCCCCGCTCCCTGACCCTGCTGCGCGGCGTCTCCTTCAACGGGGAGAACGCCGGGGCGATTGCCATCGTCTCCGATCTGCGGGCCTTCCGCGCCAGGATGACCGAGTATCTGAAGATCGGCAGTATGGTGCTGCTGCTGGCCAGCCTGATTACGTATCTGATCTCCACCCGCCTGCTCCGCAGCATCACCAATCCCATGCTGCACCTCGCGGGGGTGGCGGCACGCATCACCGAGGAGCAGGATTACTCGCTGCGCGTCGCCGGGCTCGGCTCGGACGAAGTCGGAAAGCTGGTCGAGTCCTTCAATCGCATGCTCGAGCAGGTCGAGGAGCGCGACCTGGCCCTCAGCGCGGCTAACGACGAGCTTGAAATCCGCGTGCGCACCAGAACCGCGGAGTTCGAAAAGGCGCGCGACGTGGCCGAGAAAGCCAGCCGCGCCAAGAGCGAGTTTCTGGCCAACATGAGCCACGAGATCCGCACCCCGCTCAACGGGATCATCGGCATGACCGAGCTGGCGCTGGCCACCGAGCTCACCTCCGAGCAGCGCGAGCATCTCGACACCGTCCGGTTCTCCTCCGATGCGCTGCTGACCGTCATCAACGACATCATGGACTTTTCCAAGATCGAAGCCGGCAAGCTCGACCTCGAAGAAGCGGATTTCAACCTGCGCGAGACCCTCGAATCCACACTCCGGTCCCTCGCCGTCCGCAGCAATGAAAAAGGACTGGAGCTGGCCTGCACCATCGGCGCCGATGTGCCCGAGTTTGTCTCCGGCGATTCGACGCGTCTGCGCCAGGTGGTGACCAACCTGATCGGCAACGCCATCAAGTTCACCCACCAGGGAGAGGTGGTTCTGACCGTTGGGAGAGAGGTCGAGGAAGACCCCGCGACCGGAGCGAAGAGAAACGCGTGCGACGGACAGACCTGCCTCTTCCACTTCGTTGTCTCCGACACCGGCATCGGCATTCCGAAAGAAAAACAGAAGATGATCTTTCAGCCCTTCTCCCAGGCCGACACTTCGACCACTCGCCGGTACGGCGGCACCGGGCTGGGCCTGACCATCACCACTCGCCTGGTCGAGATGATGGGCGGCAGGATCTGGCTCGAAAGCGAGGAGGGCCGCGGCTCGGATTTCCACTTCACCCTGAAGCTCGGCGCCTCGCACATGGAGAACCGCGCCCTCGCATCGAGAGCGCCCCTCGGCCTGCGCGGCGTGAGGGTGCTGGTGGTGGACGATAACCGCACCAACCGCCGCATCCTCGAGAGCCTGTTCACGCGCTGGGAGATGAACGCGGAGGCGGTCGAGAGCGGGGCAGCGGCCCTCGCCAGGCTGGCCGCCGCCCGGGATTCCGCCGCCCCCTATACCCTCATCGTGACCGACATGCACATGCCGGAAATGGATGGCTTCGAGCTGGTTGAAAATATCCGCCTGGACCCTGGCCTGTGCGGCGTCACAGCGATTATGCTGACCTCCGGCGCCCGTTCCGGCGATCAGGAGCGGCGCAGATCGCTCGGGATCTCCGCCCTCCTCTCGAAGCCGGTTCGCCAGGCGGAGCTGCGCGACGCGCTCGTCGGCGCGCTGGGCGCCGGCTCCTGCCCGCCCGCGGCCTCCGCACCCGCCCTTCGGCCGCCCGCTGAGACCGTCTCCCCGCCCTCGGCCGCCGAAGGCTCGCTCAGCATTCTCGTGGTCGAAGACAACGCCGTGAACCAGCTGGTGGCGAGGCGCCTGCTCGAAAAAAGAGGCCACCGCGTGACAGTTGCCGGCAACGGACGCAAGGGCGTCGACACGTGGAAGCAGGGGCGCTTCGACCTGGTCTTCATGGACGTGCAGATGCCCGAAATGGACGGCATGGAGGCAACCGCGAGAATCCGCGCGGAAGAAAAGCCCACCGGCAGCCACCAGATCATCGTGGGTCTCACCGCTCACTCCATGAAGGGTGACCGCGAGCGCTGCCTCGATGGCGGGATGGACGACTACCTCACCAAACCCATCATGAACCCGGACCTCGACGCCGTCCTGAGCAGGTGCCACAAGCTGTCCGCACCGGCGATCTCGTTCGAACCGGTTCGATAGCCTCCGCGCGCGCATCGCCGGGCAGACTCCGGCAACAAAAGATCGCAAAGACGCCAGGTGGGCTCCGCGAACGACAGGATCGCAGAGACGCCGGTCGGCCACCCGGTAGCGGAAGTGACCCCGCCAAAACCCAGGTGTTTACGCGGGCCCCTTCCACT
>CAZHTJ010000014.1:61397-63986 GCA_964535525.1 uncultured Acidobacterium sp.
CGGTAGCGGAAGTGACCCCGCCAAAACCCAGGTGTTTACGCGGGCCCCTTCCACTGGTAGTAAACCGCACGCAGATGGCGCTTCGGTTCGAGTTCCGGACAAAGACCCGAGATCGACTCGGTCGAGCCGATGATCAGAGATCCGTCTCGCGCCAGACACCTCGCAAGGTTCCGAAACAACGTCGTCTTGTTCGCCTCGGTGAAATAGATGGCCACGTTGCGGCAGAAAATGACGTCGAACGGCTGGGGAAACGAAAAGGGCTCCAGCAGATTCATGGTGCGAAAGGTGGCCATGGCGCGAACCTCGTCCCGGACCTTCCAGCGGTCTCCGGAAATGACGAAGTGGCGCTGCAGCGTCTCCGGCGGCATGCCTCGTTCGATTTCCACGCGGTTATATTCCCCGTAACTGGCCTGGGCCACGACCTTGTTCGAAATATCGGTGCCGAGAATCCGGATGTCGTAACGCCCGGGATCCCCCAGCAGCTCCCGCAGCACGATCGCGGTGCTGTAGGCCTCCTGGCCGGTCGAACAGGCAGCGCTCCAGATGCGGATCGGGATCCGGCCGCCGGCCGAGGCGGCGCGGCGCCGGTCGATGAGCTCGGGAATGATCTTGTGCCGCAGCAGATCGAAGGGAGCCGTGTCGCGAAAGAACGACGTTTCGTTGGTGGTGATGGCTTCGACGATCTTCGAGCGCACCCGGCTGCTTCCGTCCGCCCGCGCCTTGTGAAAGAATTCCGAGAAATTGGAGGCGCCGGATTCGGCCAGCAGGCTTCCGAGGCGCGTCTCGACCAGATATCCCTTGGACTCGTCCAGATGAACGCCGCAGATCTCGTGGATATAGCGGGACCAGACCGACATCTCCTCGCGCGTGATGGCGATCGTCACCCGCGGCCTCCCCGCACCACCGCCGTCAGGCGGGCGGCGATCGAATCGAGAGGCAGGATGACATCCGCCACCCCCGCCTCGACCGCCGCTTTCGGCATGCCGTAGACCACCGAGCTCTCCTCGTTCTGAGCGATCACGAAACAACCGTGACGTTTGAGCAGGCGCAGGCCGATGGTGCCGTCGCTGCCCATCCCGGTAAGAATGACCGCCATGGCGCGTCCCGGGAAACGGTGCGCCGCCGAGCGAAACAGGTAGTCAACCGCCGGACGGCAGTTATTCTCCGGAGGATCGTCGGTGAGTTCGATGACCGGCCCGCACTCCGGCCCCCCTCCGAGGCGCATTTGCCGCCCCCCCGGCGCGATGTACACCGTCCCCGGCCGGGGCGTTTCGCCATCGACCGCTTCCCTCACATCCACGCGGCACTTCAGCGCCAGGCTCTCGGCCAGCGATCTGGTGAAGATCGGCGGCATATGCTGCACGATCAGGATCGGCACGCCGATCTCGGCCGGAATCGCCGGCAGAAGCCGGCCCAGAGCCACCGGGCCCCCGGTCGAAACGCCGATCAGAACCATCTCGGGTTTGTCGGGCTGGGAGAGCCGTTGCATCCGTGTGGCGATCCCCTCGAGGCCCGACTCTCGCGGCACAGCTTCGGGTGATGGACCGGGCGCAGCGGGCGGTGTCGCCTGAGGCCGGCCCTTCAGGATGGCGTGCACCTCCATCCGATGCCGGGCTGCCCGGATGCGCGGACCCAGCTCCCGCACCAGGGCCTCGCGCGCTGCTTCCGGACTCTCTGCGTCCGGTTTGGTGATGAAATCGAAAGCGCCCTTCTCGAGGGCGCGGATGGTGAGATCGCCCCCGCGCCGCGAAAGAGCGCTCACTACGATCGTTTCCAGCTCCGGGCCGCCCCCCTGCCGGAGCGCATCGAGCACCGCCAGCCCATCCATATCGGGCATCTCGATATCGAGGGTGAGCAGGTCCGGCTTCAGTTCCTGGACCTTTTTGAGCGCGATCCTGCCGTTGGCGGCCGTTGCCACCACTTCGACGCCGGGAAAGGACGCCAGCAAATCCGCGAGCAGCCGCCGGAAGAGGACCGAATCGTCCGCGACCAGGACGCGCACGGCTACCCTCTCCTCACTTCACCCGCCGGCGGATTCCCGGCCGGATCGTCGTGGCCGAGCACCGCCGCCGGATCGAGCAGCGCCGCCAGCCGTTCCCCGCACCGAAACACGCCGAGCAGCTTCTGCATCTGCACGCCATGGAGATTCGATGGAGCCGGCTCGAGATCGCCCGGCTCGAGAGCCAGGGCGTCCGACACCCGATCGACCAGCAGGCCGACCGGCTCACCCTTCCAGTCGGCAATAAGGATGCGCGTCTCGGGGCCGATCTCGACCGATCCGATCCCCAGCCTCGCCGCCAGGTCGATGACGGTGATGATGCGGCCGCGCAGATTGCGAATGCCGGCCACAAAGCCGGGAGCATGGCGGACGGGTGTGATTTCACCCACCATCACCATCTCCTGGATCAGGATGGCGTTGATCCCGAAGAGGAGGTCGTTGCCAAGACAGAACGTTGCTGTCAGCAGATCCTCTCCGGCCTCGGAACGGGAAACGTCGATTGCCATGGTTCCTCCTTCACATTCTGAACTGGGCCACCTGGACGCTGAGTTCCTCGGCCAGTTTGGAAAGCTCGGCGGCGCTGGCCTCGA
>CAZHTJ010000014.1:64086-71684 GCA_964535525.1 uncultured Acidobacterium sp.
ACCTGGACGCTGAGTTCCTCGGCCAGTTTGGAAAGCTCGGCGGCGCTGGCCTCGACCTGCTGGCCGCCCTCGCGCATGCCGCCGACCGCCGCATTCATCGCGGCAATGTCCCGGGCGATGCTGCGCGAAACCTCCGCCGTCTCCGACACCCGCTCGCTGGCGTCCTCGACCCCGGCCGAAGCCTGGGCTATGTTGCCGGCCACGTCCCGGGTCACCACCGCCTGCTCTTCGATGGCCGCGGCGATGCTGCCCACGATGCCCCCCACTTCCCGGATCACGGTCGTGATCTGCCCGATCTCGCCCACCGCCTCGCCGGTCGAGCCCTGGATTCCGGAGATCCGGACCTTGATGTCCTCGGTGGCCGAGGCGGTCTGCCGGGCCAGCTCCTTGATCTCGCCGGCGACCACGGCGAAGCCCTTGCCCGCCGATCCGGCGCGCGCCGCTTCGATGGTGGCGTTGAGCGCCAGCAGATTCGTCTGGGCGGAGATGTCGTTGATAGCCTCGGTGACCTGGCCGATCTCCTGCGCCGCCTGGCCCAGCTTCCGCATCTGCGCGGTGATGGTCTGGGCCTCCGAGGCGGCGTTCTCGCTGATGGCCCGCGCGCGGGCGCTGTTGGCGGCAATGTCGCCCACCGTGGCGCTCATCTGCTCGGTGGCGCTGGCCACCGAAGAAAGATTGCCGGTCGACTGCTTCATGCCGGCGGCGATCGATGCGGTATTGGCGCTGGCCTCTTCGGCGGCCGCGGCCACCGTGTGCGCCCGCTCGGACATCGATGCGGTGCCGGAGGCCGTGTCCCGCGAGACGGCCGAGAGCTCGGTCGCCGCGCTCGCCAGGGTCTGGACGCTGGTCGAAATACCGCCCAGCAGCCGGCGCAGGCTGTCGGTCATCGTCTGAGATGCCGATGCCAGTTCCCCCAGTTCGTCGGGCCGGCCCAGCAGGGCGCCGGCCAGCGGCCCCCCGCTCAGGTCACCCGCGGCAATCGCCTGCAGGCGGCCCACGACCGGAGCCAGCGCGCCGACCAGCCCGCGGCTGAAGAGCAAGGCGATGCCCATGCCGATCCCTATGGCCAGCAGGGTTGAAGTCACCAGCAGCCATTGCGTCTCCGTCTGGCTCCTGCCCTGACTTTCCACATCCTTCTCGATCAGGTCCGTGTTGCTCTGCGTAAGCGCCGTTGCGATATCCCGGACCACGGCCCCGTGCGGTTCGACGGTATTCTGCAGCCGATCGAAAACCGGTCCGGCACGTTTCGGGCCCGCGGCCAGGGCGTCCCGCTCGATCTCCTCATCCTCCCGGTGCAGAGCGGGCAGAGCCGCCGCGAGGCTCGCCACCCGGTCCTTATTCTCCTCGAGAGCAAAATTCCGGCTCATCGCGGGCAGACCGGCGAAGTTCGCATCGACGATTTTCCAGTCCTGCTCCGTTTTCTGACTGGCGTCCCTCGCCCTTTCCATGTTTCCAAACGCGACCGCCAGAACCGCTAGCCGGACGTCGGCTCTTGCCTTGGTCAGCCCCTCTTCCATGGTGGCTGTCCTGACCTGGACCGGGAGCCGGCTCTGCTTCATGTGGTCGAGCTTGGCGCTCACCGCCGCCGACTTCATGTAAACAATCGCCGAGGAGAGCAGGACCAGGCTCAGAACGGCGCCAAAGGCCAGTTGCAGCTGCGAACCGATTTTCAGTTTCATCGTTTTCCTTCCATCCCGACCGGACCTCCTGGGTGTCATGCCGGCTCACATTCTGAACTGGGCGACCTGGACGCTGAGTTCCTCGGCCAGTTTGGAAAGCTCGGCGGCGCTGGCCTCGACCTGCTGGCCGCCCTCGCGCATGCCGCCGACCGCCGCATTCATCGCGGCAATGTCCCGGGCGATGCTGCGCGAAACCTCCGCCGTCTCCGACACCCGCTCGCTGGCGTCCTCGACCCCGGCCGAAGCCTGGGCTATGTTGCCGGCCACGTCCCGGGTCACCACCGCCTGCTCTTCGATGGCCGCGGCGATGCTGCCCACGATGCCCCCCACTTCCCGGATCACGGTCGTGATCTGCCCGATCTCGCCCACCGCCTCGCCGGTCGAGCCCTGGATTCCGGAGATCCGGACCTTGATGTCCTCGGTGGCCGAGGCGGTCTGCCGGGCCAGCTCCTTGATCTCGCCGGCGACCACGGCGAAGCCCTTGCCCGCCGATCCGGCGCGCGCCGCTTCGATGGTGGCGTTGAGCGCCAGCAGATTCGTCTGGGCGGAGATGTCGTTGATAGCCTCGGTGACCTGGCCGATCTCCTGCGCCGCCTGGCCCAGCTTCCGCATCTGCGCGGTGATGGTCTGGGCCTCCGAGGCGGCGTTCTCGCTGATGGCCCGCGCGCGGGCGCTGTTGGCGGCAATGTCGCCCACCGTGGCGCTCATCTGCTCGGTGGCGCTGGCCACCGAAGAAAGATTGCCGGTCGACTGCTTCATGCCGGCGGCGATCGATGCGGTATTGGCGCTGGCCTCTTCGGCGGCCGCGGCCACCGTGTGCGCCCGCTCGGACATCGATGCGGTGCCGGAGGCCGTGTCCCGCGAGACGGCCGAGAGCTCGGTCGCCGCGCTCGCCAGGGTCTGGACGCTGGTCGAAATCCCGCCCAGCAGCCGACGCAGGCTGTTCTTCATGGTGTTCAGCGCAGTGGCCGCTTCCCCGATCTCGTCCCCGGATCGGACGGCCAGATCCGCCTGGGTGAGATCGCTGTTGGCGATGCGGTTGGCAAAGTCCACGGATCTGCGCAGCGGACGGATCACCACTTTGCGGATCACGAGGAAAACAGCCGCGCCCGAGGCCAGAAGCGTGAAGAAGCTCAGCAGAAAGGTGGCCAGCGAATTCGACCGCGAGGTTGCCGCCAGCGCGTCGGTCGACGCCGTCACGGCGAAGGCCCCGCGCAGATCGCCCGCGCGCATGCCCTCTTTGGTGAACCCGAACGGGTCTTTCGTCCCCGCCGGGCCGCCGTGGCAGACGAGGCAGTCCGCCGTCAGGCGCACCGGCTGCGCATACCGCATCACCTTCCTGCCGTCGACGGTCTGCTGCTCGGAGAACTCCCTGAGCGCGGGATCGTTTTGAAACATCTCGAGCGCCCGGCGTTCAAAATCGTCCGCCTGGTTTTTCGCGTCGCGCGGCGTCAGCGACGGGGTGTGGAACGTCATGCCGTTCTTCCCGGCATACGCCTCGGCCACGCTCCACGCCGCGACTACCGGGACCTGCTTCAGGTCTTTGAATTTCTTATCGGGCACCAGCGTGGCCAGATTGTCCGAGTCCCAGGCCTGGGTTGCGGCCGCCATGCCGGTAATCTGGCGGACCTTGTCGCGGAAACTGTCCTCCGCCTGCCGGTTGATGCGCCCCTGCGTGATCAGGAAGGAGATCAGTGAAGTGACGCTGAGAACGACCGCAATTGTTCCCACGATTTTTTGAGAAAGCCTCAAGTGCCTGAACATCGGATTTCCACTCCCGCTCCGGTTTTTCTCAAAGACTGAACTGAGCCACCCGCGCGCCGAGCACTTCGGCGAGCCTCGACAGCTCGGAGGCGCTCGCCTGAACCTGCTCGCCGCCGTGACGAATATCGGAGACCGAGGCGTTCACGCCGGCGATGTCCCGGGCGATGGTTCCCGAGACCTGGGCCGTGTGCGAGACGCGCTCGTTGGCATCGCGCACCCCCGCCGATGCCTGCGCAATGTTTCCCGCCACGTCCCGGGTCACCGCCGCCTGCTCTTCGATGGCTGCGGCGATGCTGGCGACGATGCCGCCCACGTCGCGGATCACGGTGGCGATCTCACCGATATCGGCGATGGCGGCCCCGGTCGATCCCTGCATGCCGGAGATCTTGCCCTTGATGTCTTCGGTCGCCTCGGCGGTCTGCCGCGCCAGTTCCTTGATCTCGCCGGCGACCACGGCGAAGCCCTTGCCCGCCGCGCCGGCGCGCGCCGCCTCGATGGTCGCGTTCAGGGCCAGAAGATTGGTCTGCGCGGAGATGTTGTTGATGGTCTCGGTCACATGGCCGATCTCCTCGGCCGCTTTGCCGAGCTTCTGCATCTGCTCGGTGATGCTGCGCGCCTGGGAGGTGGCCTGCTCGCTGATGGCGTTGGCCCGCGCGGTGTTGGCGGAGATGTCGCCGACCGTGGCGCTCATCTGCTCGGTGGCGCTCGCCACCGAGGCAAGGCTGCTCGAGGACTGCTCCATGCCGGCGGCGATCGACGAGGTATTGGCGCTGGCCTCTTCGGCCGCCGTGGCCACGGTCTGCGTCCGCTCGGACATCGACGCGGTGCCGGTAGCGGTTTCGCGGGAGATGGTGGACAGCTCGGTGGCGGAGCTGGCCAGCGTTTGTACTCCGGTGTTGATCTCGCCCAGCAGCTGGCGCAGGCTCTCGGCCATGGTTTGCGCCGCCCCCGCGAGTTCTCCCAGCTCGTCCGGCCGGGCCAGCAGCCCCTCGTTCAGACGGGCGCCGCTCAGATCCCCGCGGGCGATGGCCTTCAGACGCTCGACCACCGGCGTGAGGGCGCCGATCAGCCTGCGGCTGAAAAGGAAAGCGATGCCGATGCCCGTCGACAGCGCCACAAGGGTCGAGATTGCAAGGATCCACTGGGTTTCACTTTGGCTCCGGAGCAGGCTGTCGACATCGGCGACCGTCAGATCCTTCACGCTCTGCGTGAAGGCCTCGATGACCGTCCGGACCGCGGCGCCGTGCGGCTCGCAGTTTTTGGTCAGGTCGTCGTCGACCGCGGCGATGCGGTTGCGGCCGGCCCCGAGCGCCCGATCGATAATCGCGGCCTGCTCCCGGTGGAGGACAGGCAGTTCGACCACAAGCTGGCTGACCCGATCCTTGTTCACCTGGAGGGCGAAATGGGGGCTCAACTCCCGAAGCACGGCGAGGTCCGCATCGATGGTCGCCCAATCGGCTTCGAGCTTCTGCTGATATTCCTTCGCACCGTCCATCCTGCCGGTCGCGACAAAGAGGACGGCGCGGCGCACGTCGGACCTGGCCTTCATCTGCGCGTAGTCCATCTCACTCACTTTGAAGAGAATGGGGATCCGGCTCTGCTGCATGTAATCGAGCTTGTTCTGCACTCCGGCGGCCTTGACGAAGACCACCGCAGAGGAAATCAGCGTCAGCGCCAGAACGGCGGAAAAGGCCAGTAACAGTTGATTGCGCATCCTGAGTTTCATTGCATTCATCCCTTCGGTGTCCTGGTTCCCTGGTGGTGGACCGCGTCCGGTTGGCCGGGCGCGATCAGGCCGCTCGGTGTGCCCCCGGCGGCGGGTGCGCGGCGGATTGTCCGGCGAACTCCCGCAGCCGGTCGAGCAGCCGATCCCGGTCGAGCTTGGTCTGGTAATCGTCGATGCCCGCGGCCATCCCGCGGGCGACGTCGTCTTCTCCGGCCAGCGAGGTGAGGGCGATGATGGGCAGGTGCTCCGTCCGCCGGTCGGCGCGGATGCGCCGCGCGAGGCCCAGCCCGTCGAGGCGGGGCATTTCGACATCGGTCACCACGGCGCGCACCTTGTCCACGTTCCTCAGAAGAAGCTCCCAGGCGGCTTCGCCATCGGCGGCCGCCAGCACCGGATAGCCGTCCTCCTCGAGAAACCGCTGAATCTGGCTGCGAAAGAAATCCGAATCCTCGGCCAGCAGGACCGGGCTCGTCCCGGCTGCGGGAAGGGGCGGTTGCGCGGCGGTCTGCTCGGCCGCCCATTCCGGCCAGCATGCGTCCACCAGCTCGTACAGGTCCACGATCAGAGCCGTCCGCTTCTGGATAATGGCCGACCCCGCCACCCCTTTCTGCCGATGCGTCGCCGGATCGATCCGGGCGCCGGACTCGACCACGTCCACGGGCAGGGTTCCCAGCAGGCCAACGTCGTGGCCGCGAATGTTGGCCACCATCACGGCGAGGTCCTCGTTCTCTCCGATGGACTCGACGCGAGCCGCATCGGCCAGTGTCACCAGAGGCAGCAGCCCGCCGTGATACTGCATGGTGCGCCGCCCGCCGATCGTCTCCACCTGGCCGGGATGGATGCGTTCGATCCGCGCGACGCTGTCGAGCGGAACCCCGCAGAGCACGTCCGGACGGTTGTGAAAAAGAACCAAAGACTGGCCGTCGGCAATCTCCTTCGCGGAATCCCCGGCGGCTTCGCGCGAGCGGGTCATGCGCACCAGGGCATCCAGACTGGCCTTCGCGGCGAGCCCGGCAACGTCGAGGATCAGGGCTAAAGAGCCGTCGCCGAGAATGGTCGCCCCGGCATACTCCTCGAGCCCCTTGAGGTGCGCGCCCAGCGGCTTGACCACAATCTCTTCGGTGTCGTGAAAACCACTGACAACCAGTCCGTAGGTTTGTGAGCCGGTCGTGACCACGACGATCTCGAGGGCTCCTCCCTGATGGCGCCGGTCCCCCGCCTGGCGCGCCGGAAGCGCCCCGGAGGGAGCGTCCGGCGTTTCCGATGCCTCCCCGAGGGGCGGGCTGTGCGGCGAGCGCCGGTCGGCCAGCCGTGTCCGGCGATCGATCTCGCGTCCTCCGGTCTCGGGGACGGCACAGGTGGGCGCCACTCCGAGGACATCGGCGAATCGCACCAGAGGAATGAGGCGGTCGCGCAACACCAGGACCTCGGCGCCTCCCACCACCTCGATGCGGGTCTTCGCCTGGCCCGGAACCACGCGGCGCATCTCTTCGACGTTGATCTGGGGGATGGCGAAGCGCTCGCCCTCGACCGAGACGATCAGCGACGGAATGATGGCCAGAGTGAGGGGCAGCTTGATGCGAAACGTTGTCCCCCTGCCCACCGTCGAGACGATCTCCACCTTGCCCCCCAGCCGGTCGAGATTGGTCTTGACTACATCCATGCCGACGCCGCGTCCTGAAATATCGCTGACCTGGCTGTTGGTGGACAGTCCGGGAAGGAAGATCAGGCCCATCTTGTCTTTGGCCGACAGGCTCTGCAGTTTTTCCGCCGCAATCAGTCCTTTATCGAGAGCTACCCGCGCGATGCGTTCCGGATCGATGCCTCTGCCGTCATCGGCAATTTCGACCACCACCTGTCCCGCCTCATGGCGGGCATCGATGCCGATCGTTCCCTGACGCGGCTTGCCGGCGCGCGCCCGGTCGTCGGGCGATTCGATCCCGTGGTCGACGGAATTGCGCACCATGTGCGTCAGAGGATCGGACAACGACTCGATCAGCGTCCGGTCGAGGGCCACATCCCGGCCGCGAATCTCCAGCTGGATATCCTTTTTGAGCGACGCGGAAAGGTCGCGCACCAGCCGGGGAAACTTGCCGAAAACGTTGCCGATCGGCTGGAGCCGGGTCTGCATGACAACATCCTGCAGCTCGGAGGTGATCTGGTTGATGCGCTGGTCGGCGGTCTTGAGCGCCCGCGGATTGTCCTGCGCGATGGCGGCGCGCAGCTGGTTCCGCCCAAGCACCAGCTCGCCCGCCAGATTCATCAGCATCTCGAGCGTTCCCACGTTGACGCGGATACTGTCTTCGACCACGGTGGCCGATCCCGCCGATCCGGCCCCGCTCTTTGCGAGCGACGCAGCCCCGGACAGGGAGGTTTCCGCAGCCTCGGGAACAGGACTCTCCGTTACAGGACTCTTCGGAGAAGGACTC
>CAZHTJ010000015.1:0-69248 GCA_964535525.1 uncultured Acidobacterium sp.
GGCGAAGAATCCGGTGGTTGCTCCGCGATAAGCCTCCTCGTCTCCACCCCGCCCCAGGGCTGAGTCTGCAAGCGCTCAGTCCAAATGACAACCAGAATCCAGTCAACGGCGAACTGTCAAAACTCGAACTGTCTCACTCCAGGGGTTCACCCCAAAAAACTGTCAAGCCTTTGTGGAAAACACCAAGGTAATGACGCCTCATTCCATAAGGCTTCCCCGCCAAAAACACGAAACAAATTTGGCAGTTTTTCAGGCTGGACTTGGTATTCTGATAATAGAGGGTAAGAAAAAAAACGGTCGCTTCGGCGGCCGTTTCTGCTTTCCGCCACGGAGGCGAAGCAGGGCATCAGGACCCCGTGGATAACTCAAAGAAACCAATGAGATCAAGTTCAACTCCTGTCCCATCAGCGGATTCGAGGCGCCAACCTCCAAAAAGGAACCTAAAGTTCATGGCCACAGCCGCCTAAGATCGAAGTCGAACGATATGAATCGAATACCAGAGCTCGAAACTACAAAAACAAGCAGAATGAAACAGTTAGCCAAAAACGACTCCCCAGGGGGGGGATGCAGGCGCAAAAAAGGCCGAACTCGCCCACGAGTCCGGCCTGGTTTTTGGCTGGTGCAGTGAATTTACTCCGCGGCGATGGCTTCGACCGCAACGTAGCGGCCAGTGCGCCCACGGTTGATGAACTTCACGCGGCCATCGATTTTGGCGAAGAGCGTGTCGTCGGACCCGCGGCCCACGTTGAGCCCGGGCTTGAGTTTGGTCCCGCGCTGGCGGACGATGATGGATCCGCCGGTGACGACCTGTCCGGCAAAGAGCTTCACGCCCAGTCGCTGGGCGTTGGAATCGCGGCCGTTTTTAGAGCTGCCTAAACCTTTTTTGTGTGCCATTTCTCTGATCCTGAATCCGCGCGCTGCGGAGTGAAGTTTGCCAGCTACTCGCGGCTGGAGGTGTAGCTGTTGCCGTCGACCTGAATTTCGCTGATGAGAACCTGGGTGTAACCCTGGCGATGACCCTGCAGCTTTTTGTACTGCTTCTTCCGCTTGAAGTGGAAGACGAGGATCTTGTTGTCGCGGCCCTGCTTCACAACAGTGCCGAAGACTTTCGCCGCTTTTGGCCTGACCAGCGAGCCGGACTCGCCGGAGAAGCCAAGGACGTCACCGAATTCGACCTTGCCGTCGTCGCCTGCAGCGAGGCTCTCGACATTCACGAGGTCGCCGGGTGCGACCCGGTATTGCTTACCACCAGTGCGGATGACCGCGTACATAATTCCTCCGGCGCCCGCGGCAAGACTCCACCGAAACGGCAGGCGCGAAAACAAAACTGAGCTGGGCGGAAACTGTGCTTCGACTCCGGCGGAAAATGGCTGGAGGGTCCCGGAGACACGCGGGACGGGCAGAATCGCCAAACCAATTCAGTCTATCGGGATTGGCGGAGTGGGTCAATCCTGGTTGCAGGGCACAGGTTGCAGGTTACCGGTGCAGGCGCATCAGCGCGGATTGGTGCGGCCGATGGTGCCGAGTTCGCGCTGGAGTGCGCGAGGTTCGAGGTTGGACAGGGGGAGAGCGAGGAGAAGGCTGATGCGGCGATCCAGCAGGGTGAACGCTTCGCGGAAGGCGCGGGCGATTTTGTTGGGGGCGCCTTGAACGGCGGCTGGGTCGGCGATGCCCCAGTGTGCAGTGATGGGCTGGCCTGGCCAGAGGGGGCAGACTTTGTTCGCGGCGTTGTCGCAGACGGTGAAGACGAAGTTCATCGCGGGGGCATTGGGCTGGGCGAACTCATCCCAGGATTTGCTGCGGAGGCCGGCGGTTGGGATGCCGGCGTCCCGGAGCTGGCGGAGAGCCTCAGGGCGGACGATCCCGGAGGGATGGCTGCCGGCGCTGTATGCGGTGAGGCGTCCGGCAGCTTTGTGGTTGAGAATGGCTTCCGCCATGATGGAGCGGGCCGAGTTGCCGGTGCAGAGGAAGAGCACGTTGTGATGGGGCATGGGAGTCGGGCTCATGAGCAGCAGCCTGGGGCGCAGCAGGGTTTGGCCCGACCGGTTGCCGGGTTGGTGGTTGGTTTGGCTTCGGGTTTTGCGGCTCGGATGAAGGCGCTGAGGAATTTGCCTTCGATCCGCGGGGCGATGGAGTCGACGTCGATGCCGGCTTCGGTGAGAAAAGTGCGGGGGTCTTCGATGTTGTAAGTTCGGGTGGGCTCGACGGAGATTTGGGCGAATCCGGCGGCGGTGAGGCGGGCGCGGTAGTCGGTTTCTTCGAGGGCACCGGCGATGCAGCCGGCCCATAGCAACATGCTTTCGCGCACGGCTGCGGGAACTTCTCCGCGGACGATGACATCGGAGACGGCGAAGCGGCCGCCGGTCCGGAGGACGCGGAAGGCCTCACGGAGCACGCGATCTTTATCCGCGGAGAGATTGATGACGCAGTTGGAGATGATGACGTCGACGGAGTTGTCGGGGAGAGGGATGTTTTCGATTTCGCCTTTGAGGAATTCGACGTTGTGGACACCGGCCTGGCGTTGATTTTCGCGGGCGAGGGCGAGCATTTCGTCGGTCATGTCGAGGCCGTAGGCTTTGCCGGTGGGGCCGACCCGGCGCGCGGAGAGAAGAACGTCGATGCCGCCGCCGGAGCCGAGGTCGAGGACGATTTCGCCGGGATGGAACTCGATGAGCGCTGTGGGATTGCCGCAGCCCAGCGAGGCGAGCGCGGCCTTTTCGGGGATGAGGCCTGTTTGCTGGCTGCTGTAGAGGTTGGTGGTGATGGGGTCGCAACAGCGGAGAGCGGGATCGCAGCAGGCCTGTACATTGGCTTTTTCGGCGACGGCATGTGCGGCGGTGGCGTATTTCCGTTTTACTTCGTCGCGGATCTGAGCGGCGTTGTTCTCGGTTTCTTTTTGGGCTGCGGTAGACATCGAGGAGCCTCCTTCATATACGCTAATGCGAATGTATTTTCGATAGACACATCTGTCAAGGCGTATATTTGCAGCATGGGTCGTGGCGGCAAGGCTTTTGATCTGGCGCGGATGTTTGCGGCGTTTTCCGACCGCACGCGGCTGCGGCTGCTGAACCTGATGAACGAACGCGAAGTATGCGTGTGCTACTTCGTGGAGATCCTGGGGCAGAGCCAGCCGAAGATTTCGCGGCATCTGGCGTACCTGCGTAAGGCGGGGATTGTGAGGGCGCGGCGCGACGGGAAATGGATGCACTACAGGCTCGAGACGCCGGCCGATGCGGCAGCGGCGGCGATTCTTCGGACGACACTCGAATCGCTGGAGGCAGATCGCGAGATGCAGTCGGATCTGGCCAGGCTGAACAGGGCTTGTTGCGCGCCGCAGAGATTTGTCACGCTGCAGGGAGCGCCGGCGCCGGCGAGGGTGGAATCTCGGGTGAGCTGATTATTTCGGCTTGGTGGCTCCGGAGGTGATACCCCAGCGGTAGACGAGTTCGGCGTAGCCGAGCTGGATGGTTTTGTCAGTGGGATAGATAGCGCCGGGAACGCTCTTGCCCCAGCCGTGGCCGTAGTAGAAGTCGACCGCGACGTTTTTAGTGGCTTGCCAGTCGGAGCTGATGTCGGCGACGGAAGCAAACGACGTGTGGCCGTTGGCGGGGCGGCCGGTGAATCCAAAAACCTTGTTGTCGAATGCGCCGCCGCCTGTGTACCAGAGATCTTTGCCGGAGGTGAGGTCGAGCCAGTGGAGTTCGCTGCGGAGATCCCAGGTTTTATAAGGCTTGTCGATGACCTGGACGAATTCGTCGGTGGAGTTCATGGCGTTGTAGAAGGGCAAGCGGGCGTAGACGCGGGGCGTGGGCAGGACCTGGAAGAAGGTATTGTTCTTTGTGTCGGCGTTGTTGTTGTCACCGGTCGAGCGCCACCATCCGCCGCGGAACCAGGGGCTGGTGGGAACTTTGGTGAAGCGATAGCCGCCTTCGAGAGCGGCGGCTCCGGCGGATTGCGAGAGCGCGCCCCAGTTGCCATCTTGCAATGCTCCCCAAAAAACGAAATCGAATGTGCCCGGGCCGGCGGGCGCGGTGGCGATGAGGTCGCCGCCGTAGGTGCCGAGGCGAATGTTTCTGTGGTCGGCGGCGCGGACGGCGAGGGGGCGGTTGTCGGTTTTGGTGATGCCGGTGCGGCCGTCGTGATAGCCGATACCGAAGGCGCGGGCGATGACGTGGCCGTGCGCGGCGGTGGTGGTGAAGGCGAGGTACTGCATGTCGACGTTGAGCTCGGGATTGCCGTTCATGTTGAAGACGCCCTGATCGGCGCGGGCGGCCATCGCGGTGATGTCCCAGGGGTGGGAGCCCGATGTCTGGCCAAAGTGGGCGTCGATGCCGTCGAAGCTGCGGAGGGCGTTGGAGAATCCGAAGTTGCCGACGAGCCGCTGCTGGACGCGATTGTTCTGCAGCCAGAGCATGGTGGAGTCTTTGGGATGGGTTTCGACGCCTTCGAAGAATTCGAAGCGGCCGAGGCGGATGTTTTTGTCGCCCTCTCCGCTGTAACGGATGAATCCCTGCTTGAAGAAGGCGGCGGCGGGCTCCGTGTTATTGGCGTTGGCGGCGTAGTAGGTTCCGCCGAAGCCGAGCTGGCCTTGGGCGGAGGCTGCGGAGACGGAGTGATTGGGGAGCGGGCCGACCCAGGTCTGCTCGAGCTCGGCCTGCCAGTCCCAGCGGTTGATGCGCTGGGCGACGCCGATGCGGAGGAGGGACTGGAGGTAGGAGTAGTTGTCGTTGAAGGGCGGAGCGGCGAACCACTGCCAGGTATCGTTGCGGGCGCGCTCGTAGATGGAGAAGGTGACTCCGTGGGAGGCGGGGACGGGGGCTGGAGCAGCGCCAGCCGCCGCGGGTTCGGGGGTGGAGACTGCGGGTTGCGCCCTGGCGGCGGAGGCGAGAACGAGGAGGCAGAGGAGGCCTGCGGAGGCTTTCAGCATAGGTTCGGCAAGGATGCCGGAATGTTGTTACGGGGGACAACCTACTTTGGATTGATTTCTGGGTAGAACCTGGGCAGGGTACAGGGGGCGGGGCGCAAAGAGCACCAGTCATCGTCCCAACCCCGGATCGAAAGCTAGAAGCTGGCGCCGCCGGTGTTGGGTTCGTTGCTGAGAATTTCTTTGCCTCCGCTTCGGCCGATGACATACACATCGCCGGGGAGGGCAGGGACCGTTTTGGGGGTGGTCCATAGCCAGACGCGGCTGGGCCCCTCCCAGAGTTCGCAGAGGGCGGCGGAGTCGGTGAAGAAGGTGCGGGGAGTGGGAGGGCCCAGGGTGGCGGGGGCGGTGACCTCGGCATTCGTCCGTACTTTGGGGGTGCAGGGAGCGGGGACCTGGGAGGATGCGGTTGGAGCGTTGAGGAGGAGCACGGGGTGCTCGACGTAGAAGACGAAGGAGGAGGCGGAGTCGATGGAGCCGTTGACGACGACGAGGTCGGCGGGGAGGACTTCGGGCTTGATGGCTTCAGCGAGGATGGCCGATGAGAGCACCGGCGAGAAGGTATTGAGGGCAAGGTGCGCGGCGATGAGGATTCCGACGATCATGCCGGCGAGAAAGCAGTTGGCCATGCGGGCGTTGTCGCGGAGGCGGTAGTAGAGGCAGGCGGAGACGCCGACGAGGATGGCGAAGAAGCTGATCCAGAGCGGAACGCGGAAGAGGCCGAGGGCGGGGCGGGTGAAGTCGAAGAGAAAGCCGAAGAAGACGGCGTGATGGCCGGGGTTGGGGCGGAGGAGGGTGGCGATGTCGGCATCGGGAGCAGGGTGGGGCGCAGTGAGGAGACTCCAGGCAATGAAAGCGGCGGCGGCGAGGCCGATGAAAAAGAGAATCCACGCGGCGATTCGGCCCTGGTGATGTGGGAGGGATTCATCTTCGGCGAGCCAGCCTCCGGCGAGGATCGCCATGGGCGGGAGGGCGGTGATGAGGTTGAATTCCTGACGCGCGGTGAAGCTGAAGAACACCAGGACAACGAGGATCCAGAGAAGACAGAAGAGGCGGGCTTCGCCGCGGCGGTCGGGGTTGGGTGAGCCGCCGATGCGCAGAGCGCGGATGGAGTAGATGGACCAGGGAACGATCCAGAGCAGAAGCAGGAGCCAGAAGACGAGGAGGGGCACGCGGCCGCCGGTCATGGGAGGCAGGAGGTTGATGAGGTCCTGATGGCGGAGTGCGTGGCGGGCTCCGATGTGCCACGGCAGGTAGAGCGCGAGGAAGACGAGGGTGGTGGGGATGAGATGCCAGTGCAGCACCCGGCTGATCCTGCCGGTTGCGAGCAGATAGAGGACAGCGATGACGACGGGAAGGACGAGGCCGGCGAGTCCCTGCGTGAGGACACCGAGGGCGCAGCAGCCTCCGAAGGCGAGGGCGCTTTCGAGATGACGTTTTTCCCGGGTGTGGGAACGCCAGAAGAAATTGAGGGCGAGGGTGGTCCAAAGGCAGAGGAAGACGTCGGGCAGGAGGAGATGGCCGAAGAGGAAGACGCCGCTGGAGGTGAGCAGACAAAGCGCGGCGTAGAAGGCCGCGGCGGGCGAGTGGAAGATCCGGCGGCCGAGGGAGAAGGTGGCGATGATGATGCCGAGGACGGCGACGGCGACCGGGAGGCGCGCGGCCCAGCCGGAGATGTCGAAGAGGCCGAAGCTGACAGCGATGGTCCAGTAGAGGAAGGGAGGATGGTGCGGATAGCGGATGCCGTTGGCGAAGGGGGTGAGCCAGTGGCCCGCGGTGAGCATCTCGCTGGCGATTTGGGCGCTGAGAGCATCGGAGCCGTCGAGGAGCGGGGGCTTGACGAGGGAAAAAGAAGCGTAGAGGAGCACCCAGAGGCCGAGCAGGGGAAAGACGAAGCGCTTGGCCGTGCGCAGGGTGGTCATCCGTTACAGGGTACAGGGTGCAGCAGGAAGCTGGAAGCGGGAAGGTCGCAGCGGGGAGGCTGGGAGCCTGGAGCTGTTCGCGACGGACTGTCGGCTAGTGGTTGGGTTCTTCACCGGTCATGGTGTACGCCCAGCGCAGCGACTCGGCGTACGCACGGGCGATGGCGACTTCGGCCAGGCTGAGCTGGAGCTGGACTTCTTCACAGCGGGTCCAGTCGCAGGCTTCGAGGCTGCGGATCAGGTCGAGGGCGAGGCCGGCGTTGCTGCGGTCGCCGGCGAGGGCGAGTTTCATTTCGTTGCTGATGGGAATGGACTGGAGGATGCGCGGGAAAGGCGTCTGCAGGAGGACGTCGAGAAGAGACAGCATGCCGAGGAGATACAGCTGAGCGGGATCTTCGGCGATGGAGGGGGCGATAAGTTCGCAGAAGCGGGCGCGGGTGAGGACCATGGAGATAAGCGCTGGAGAGCGCTGGCTGGCGACGGTTCCCGCCATAGCGACGGTGACCATGCGGCGGATAGCATCTTCGCCGACCATGAGAAGGGCTTCGCCGATCGTGCCGATGACGCCGGGATGATGCTGCAGGGCGGAGTTGGCGAGACGCAACATGCGGTAGCACAGAGAGGCGTCGGCGGCGATGACTTTTTCGAGCTTGCGCAGATCGGTGGGGACGCGATGGAGCTGGGCAAGGAGGTTGAGGTAGACGAAGTGGTTCTGGGGAATGGCGTGCGTTTGCGTCAGGGTGGGCTGGGAGAAGAAGTATCCCTGGAAGAGCGAACAGCCTTCGGAGGTGGCGATACGGAACTGGGTCTCGGATTCGATTTTTTCGGCGACCAGCTGGGCTGGTGTGCCGGAGGCGAGGGCGTAGATCTCGCGGCGGGCGAGAAAGTCGGCGGTCATGAAGTCAATTTTGAGGAAGTCGGCGAGGGCGAGGAAGGGGGCACGGGCAGGGCGGGAGCGGAAGCCGTCGAGGGCGAAGCGATAGCCTTTGGATTTGAGGCGGAGGCAGCAGTTGATCAGCTCGGGGTCCGGGTCGATATCTTCGAGGATCTCGAGGATGGTGGACTGTGGAGGTAAGAGGGTGACGAGCCCGTCGACGAGGGCGCTGCGCGTGCAGTTGACGAAGGAGGCGACCTGATTGGATTCGGGAATGATCATCAGCCAGTGGTCGACGACCTCGCGGGTAGCGAGCTCCGGATCGCCGGAGAAGTGGTCGGTCTTGCCCGCGCGGTAGAGGAGCTCGTAGCCGAAGAGGCGGCGATTGGCGTCGAGGATGGGCTGGCGACCGAGGAAACGATTGGGCGTCCGCGAAGACGAGTCGAGCGGTCGCGTGGCGGCGGATTGGGTTGGTGGAGCGAGAGTAGCCATCGGTGCGCAGGGGGCCGACTTGTTGGGTCTGCATTGCGGTTATCGGCGGGAACGGGGAGATGGCTCAGGGTGGCTGGAAAAGAGGCAGGGGGGAGAACGGCGTTCAGCGTCCGGCGTTCAGAAGGAAATGCCCCTACCCTGGTGCGTGGAAGAGACGCGCCCCGAATCGAGCCACGGTTGAAGGGCGCGCGGAGTCGGGATCAGGTCTGGATGGCCTGGCCGATCATGCTGGAGGCCCAGCGCAGGGATTGGGCGTATATGGCGGCGATAGCGCCTTCAGCGAGGCCGAGCCGGTGCTGGGTTTTTTCGCAGCCGACCCAGTCGCAGGCTTCAAGGCTGCGGACCAGATCGAGCGCGAGGCTGCCCGGGCTGCCATCGCGGGCGAGGGCGGATTTCATTGCAGGGGTGATGGGGACGGTCTCAAGGATACGGCTGAGAGGGATCTCGAAGAGCACGTCGAGGAGGGAGAGCATGCCGACGAGGTAGAGCTGGGCGGGCTCGGCGGACAGCGCGGAGGCGAGAAGCTCGCAGAAGCGGGCGCGGGAGAGAACCATGGAGAGGAGCGCGGGAGAACGATGGGCGGTGAGGGCGCCCGCCATGGCAACGGTGACCACCCTGCGGACGGCGTCGTCACCAACCATCAGGAGGGCTTCGCGAATGGTGGAGACGATGCCGGCATGGCCCTGCATAGCGGAGTTGGAGAGGCGGAGGACGCGATAGCAGAGGGGGGCGTCGGCGGAGATGAGCTTTTCGATTTTGCGGAGGTTGGTGGGATCGCGATGGAGCTCAGCGATGAGCTTCAGGTAGACGAAGTAATTCTGGGGAACGATTCGGGAGCTAAGCAGGACGGGCTGTGAGAAGAAGTATCCCTGAAACAGCGTGCAACCTTCGCTGATGGCGATGCGGAGCTGGATGTCGGTTTCGATTTTCTCGGCGAGGAAACTGGCGCCCAGGCCGGCGGCCATGGCATAGACTTCGCGGCGGAGATCGTAATCGGCGGTCTGGAAATCGATCTTGACGAAGTCGGCGAAATGGAGGAAAGGAGCGCGCGAGGGCTGCGGAAGGAAGCCGTCGAGGGCGAAGCGATAGCCCTGCTTTTTGAGGGCGAGGCAACATTCGATCAATTCGGGATCGGGATCGATGTCCTCGAGGATTTCGAGCACGGCGCATTCGGGCCGGAGCAGGGTGACGAGGCCTTCGGTGAGGACGCTGCGCGTGCAGTTGACGAAGGAAGCGATGCGGCTGGAATCCGGGATGAGGAGCAGCCAGTGGTCGATGACCTCGCGGGTGGCCTGATCCGGGTCGCCGGAGAAGCGATCGGTTTTGCCGTCGCGATACAGGAGCTCGTAGCCGAAGAGGTGGCGATGCGCGTCAAGGATGGGCTGGCGGCCGAGGAAACGGCTGGGCGCTGAGAGGGGAGGATGGGGCGCGGTGGGACTGGGCCCTTCGGGACGGGTCAGGGATGCGACGGGTGACATGGGCGCTCGCGGCGCCGCGGGAGGGTCTATGCGGCGACTCAAGTGGTTTATCGGCAGGGGGCGAGACTGCCATGAACGGCGGTGAAGCGCCGGGCGATTCAGGATGTGCGGCTGGATGCGTTCGGTACACTGCTGAAAGTCTCGATGGGATCAGGCCGGACTACACACGAGCTCCGAAAATTTAGATTCGAGCGGCCCCAGCAGATAGCGGCGGGGATGCTCTTTCTGCTGCTGGCGCAGTGTCTGTGGGTGAGCGCGCGCCGGCCGCTGGGGGAGTTGGACTATCAGTATGCGCGCTGCGGGCGCGAGATGTGGGAGCGGCCATCGCCCGTAGCGGGATATTTCACGACATGCGGGAATATTCACGATGGGACGCTGGCGTATCGGGCGGCGGGGTTGCCGCTGACGCTGGAGCGCATCGTTTTGGGACAGGCGGCGACGACTTCGACGTGGGAGATGCGGCATGAGGCGGGGGAGATCAAGCTGCTGCTGCGGCTTCCATTCATTCTTGCGGGGGTGGCGCTCGGGGCTTGCCTGTGGTGGGTGACGCGACGCCTCTTTGGTAACGAGGGCGGTTACATATCTCTGGCACTGTATTGCTTTATGCCCGCGGTGGTGCGCGCTGCGACGGCGCCGAACAACGAGATTCTGGCGGCGTTTGGTGTTTTCTCAGTCATCTACACGGCGATTGGCGTGGGGCATGCGCTGCAGGGTCCGAAGAAGAAATGGAGGCCCAGAATTGTGCTGCTCACGGTTGCATTAGGGTTCACGGCGGCGGCGCACGTGGCGGCATTTGTGGTGGCGCTGCTGTTCACGGTGATTTTCATGGCATGGGTAGCGGAGGGACGGCGGGCGTACATTCCAACGCTGTCGATTGTGTGGGTGGTGGGCGCGTTCTTCCTGCTGTTCGCGTCGTACGCGTTTCATCCGGATGCGTTCAGCTATGTATTTCGGAGCGCGGCGGGGCGGATGTGGATGTCGTTCGACGGGTTGAAGTGGTTTTTCACGAATCCGGCGAACGCGGCGTTCACGGTGGCGCTGTTGGGCGCGTTGATTTTGTATACGGTGTCGCGACGTTCGCGGTATTTCGGGAACACGGCGCCGCTGCTGGTGGGCGCGCCGCTGATGGTTCTGGTGACGACGGGGGTGGAGTCGGAGCCGTGGCTGTGGGCGCTGCCGTTTCTGATTGTGTTTGTGGGGGGAGTGTTTGCGGATGCTTTGGAGACGAGGGGTCGCCGGGTGTTTCTTTGGGCGACGGGGGTTGTGTTGGTGGGGCAGGCGGCATTGTGCGCGGCGAGTTTGCGGGGTTAGCGCACCTGCGCTGGACCCGGGGCGATCTCTTAACTGAGTAGTTAACATGCACGCCCTCGCCTCACGCCGCCACAATCGAATCAGCCATTTGCTGAGGGCTTACCCCCCGAAAGTCTCAGCCGGGTCCGGCATTTTTCCGCGTGAGGGGAAGCCGTGCCCTTCTGCAAAAGCAGCGAGTCAATAGCCGAAGAACTTCCAGAATGCGACATTAGCCGGCCGCGCGGGTGGCGGGGTCGGAGACTTCGACGGCGGCGACTTCTTTGCGTAGTTCGCGGACGCGGTCGCCGATGGCGTATTTGAGTTTGTCGACGCCGAGGCCGGTGACGGCGGAGATGGCGAAAAACGGCAGCTTGCGGCGCTTCGCCATAGTTTCCAGTTTTTTTAGCTTGGCGGAATCGGCGACGTCGGCTTTGGAGGCGACGACGATCATGGGCTTCGTGTCGAGGCCGTGGCCGAAGTTTTTGAGTTCTTCCATGATGACCTTGAAGTCTTCGACGGGATCGGGGCGGCCATCGGCGTCGGAAACATCGACGAGGTGGACGAGGATGCGGGTCCGCTCGATGTGGCGCAGGAACTGGACGCCGAGGCCGGCGCCGAGGTGCGCGCCTTCGATGAGGCCGGGGATGTCGGCGACTACGTAACTTTCTTCATAGGGCGCGTCGCCGATGGTGACAACGCCGAGTTGCGGCTCGAGGGTGGTGAAGGGGTAGTCGGCGATTTTGGGCCGCGCGGCGGAGATGCGCGAGATCAGCGTGGACTTGCCGACGTTCGGATAGCCGACGAGGCCGACATCGGCGAGGACGCGGAGCTCGAGACGGTAATTGCGTTCTTCGCCTGCGCGGCCGAGTTCGTGCTCGCGCGGGGCTTGGTGCGTAGGTGTGGCGAAGTGCTGGTTGCCGCGGCCGCCGCGGCCGCCACGCGCGATGATAAGGCGCTCGTCGGGGCGGGTGAAGTCGTGGATGAGCTCGCCAGTGTCGGCGTCGAAGAGCATCGAGCCGACGGGGACTTTGAGGACAGTGTCTTTGCCGTCGCGGCCGGTGCAGTTGGAGCCCATGCCGTGCTCGCCACGCTCGCCTTTGTGCTCGGGATTGAAACGGAAGTAGATCAGGGTGTTGTGGCGCTGGCTGGCTTCGAGGACAACGTTACCGCCGTGTCCGCCATCGCCGCCGGAGGGTCCCCCGCGGGGGACGAACTTTTCGCGGCGAAAGGCCATGCATCCATTACCCCCGTCACCGGCTTTGACCCGAATTTTGGCTTCATCGATGAACATTCGCTGTTTCCAGTTTAACGAAAGGGCTACGTTGGACTCATCCGGCAGAAATGCGTTGCGGACTGGATCCGTTCTGGTCTGTTTTGGTGAGTTAAGGTGCGCCTCCCCCGAATCGAAATTACGGCATTGCCTGCGCTTTGGCTCGTCCTGAGCTTTGGGTTGTCGAGCGCGGGGCAGTCGGACACTGGGGGCTCGGTGGCGGGTCGCGTTATGGATGGCGAAGGCCGAGGGGTGAGCGCCGCCGAGGTGCTTCTGGAGGACGCCGCCGCCGGAGAACACAGCGAGACGGTTTGCGATCTGCGGGGAAATTTTCGATTTGCGGAAGTAGCGCCAGGCGACTACACGCTGCGCGTGCATGCGGACGGATTGTCGGAGTGGGAGGCGGACCATCTGACGGTGGGGTTGGGGACGACGGCGTATCTGACGGCGCGACTGGCGCCGAGCTGGGTGCATCGGACAGTCCTCGTTGATGCAGAGGCGGCGAACCGGCGTGAGAGCGCGGCGGAGGCGGCCGGCTCGCGTGATTCGCTGGCCGACCAAGTCCCGAACAACAGCGGGCACTGGTCGAGTTTGGCGATGTTGTTTTCGGGGTCGACTACGGGGGAGGACGGCGGATCGAGTTTTCGCGGGCTGAGTCCGCTGATGAACAGCATTGGTCGGGATGGAATGAACAACACGCTGGCGTTTCGGTCGCGGGAGCGCGGTACGGAAGGCAATGGATTCGCGACGGCGCAGTCGGCGGTGGGGGAGATTCGTGCTGGCGGGGAGGGGTCAGCGGGAGATGCGGCGGGCGGGGTGATGAGCACCGTGACGAAGCGCGGGGCGAACCGGATGCATGGGCAGGGCGTGTTCTACGACCGCGGGGCGATCGGGCAGGCGTTCAATGCGTTCAGCAAGACGATGGTGGAGGAGCCGGCGGGGACGACAGTGTCTGCGTCGGGGCAGCCGGTGCTCTATCTGAATGGGCAGACCGTTACGTACGTCGAGGTGCCGTATCATGCGCCGGATCGCAGGCAGCAGGGTGAAGTGTCGGCGGGTGGGCCGATTCGACGGGACCGGTTGTGGTGGTTCTTTGCGTGGTCGCGGCATGAGCGGAACGACCCAGCGGTGGCACGGGCGAATGAGCCGGAGGTGTTTTTCGCGCCGCCGTCAGCAGCGTCGCTGACAACGCTGGAGGCGAGGATTGCGGCGAGCACGAATCCGCTGTTGAAGGGATGCCCGGCGGCGGGGAGCGCCGGATCGGGCTCGACAGCGCGGGCGGAGTGCGCGTGGACGACGGTGCTGGGGCAGCTGAATGGGATGCTGGGAACAGTGCCGCGGTCGACGCGGCAGACGATTCTGTTTCCGAAGATCGAGTGGAGGGTCAATCCGCGCAACCAAATCGTGGCGCAGTACAACTCGATGCGGAGGACGGCACCGCACGGCGTGCTGGGTGGGGCGTCGGAGACGGATGCGATCGGGAGCTTCGGGAACAGCTCGACGAGCGACGATGCGGCGGTGGCGCGGTGGGATTTTTTTGCCAGGCCGGGTTTGCTGAGCAGTATGCGCTACCAGTACAGCCGGGATCTGCTGTCGCAGACGCCGGGCACCGTGAGCGCCTTTGAGCAACAATTTGCGAACAACTGGTGGGGACTGCCGCCGGAGGTGTCGGTCGACCGCAGCCAGGGGCTGAGTTTTGGGACGCTGGGCACGGTGAACAAGCGGGAGTATCCGCTGGAGACGCGGCAGCAGCTGATGGATGCAGCGACGTGGATTCATGGGAGGCAGGCGCTGCGTTTTGGCTATGACTACAACTATGTGACGGACGCGATCGACGGAGTGAATGGCGAGAACGGCGAATATTCGTACGCGAGCCTGCTGAACTTTCTCTCGGACATGCTCGCGCCAAACAGCTGCGACGGGACGACGACGGGGACGGGTCCGTATCCGTGCTACGCGCGGTTTCGACAGACGGTGGGTGGCACGAACTGGAGTTTCGAGACGGCGGATTATGCGGCGTACATAGCGAATGAGTGGAGGGTGGGACAGCGGCTGACGCTGACGCTGGGCGCGCGCTACGAATATGAGCAGGTGCCTGATACAAATTCGACGCTGGTGAACGCGGATATCCCGGAAACGGCGCGTTTGCCGCGGAATAAGGATGGGCTGGGGCCGCGGGGCGGATTTGGGTGGGATATTTTTGGCAAAGGGCAAACGGTCTTGCGTGGGGGCTATGGAATTTACTACGCGCGGGTGCCGAACGCGATGGTATTCAGCGCGCTGACGTCGACGGGGGCGGCAAGTTCACCGCGAACCTATTCGTATCGGCCGATGGACGTGGCGGCTCCGGCGTTTCCGCATGTGTTTGCGAGCAACGAGCACCCGTATGTGAATCCGAATGCGCCGGATCACAATTCGACAGCGCCAGAAGCGGTTTATTTCGATCCGCGTTTTCGCCATCCGCAGATCAATCAGATGGAGCTGTCGCTGGAGCAGGAACTAGGCCTGCGCACGGTGCTGGTGTTGACCGGAATGGCGACGGATGGGCACGATCTGACGCAGTTCATCGATACGAATATCGACCTGGGCAACATGGCCACGATGTTTTACAGCGTGGTGGCGCCGGGAAATGACGGAAACATCGGGCCACTGGGGAAGGCGAGCGGGTTGGTATCCGGGTACACGAACCGAGTGTATGCGCCGGCGCGGTTTTACTATCAGCGGCTAAATCCTGCGTACGGCGCTGTTACGGATATGGTGAGCGAGACAAACTCCAGGTATCGCGGAGCGACGGTGCGGCTGACGAGGCGGATGTCGCGGGCGCTGGAGGTGAATGCGGCGTACACGTGGGCACATGCGATCGACGACAACCAGCATGAGGCGACGTTTGCGGAGCGGAACGATGTTTACGATCCGGCCGATCTGCGGGTGGAGCACGGCACGTCAAATTACGATGTGCGGCAACGCGTGGCGGGCGGAATTGTGGCGCGGGAGCCGTGGCGGCTGCGTGGGCCGGCAGGGATGTTTTTCGGGGGTTATTCTTTGGCGGCGGCGGGAGCTTGGCGAACGGGGCTGCCGTATTCGATGCGGACGTCGGGCGGGGCGCCGACGCCGTCGTGCTCGTACGAAAACTGGCTGAATGCGGGCGGCGCCTCGGGCGACGGTGCCAACTGCCTGAAGGCCGTGACCCAGCCGGACCAGACGTTCACGGACAACACGGCGGGGATGGTGGTTCCGATTCCGAGCCTGGGAGAGAACCTGAATGGATCGAGCGGCGAGGATCTGATTCCGGCGATGGGGAGGAATACTTTCCGCTATCCGGTGGCAGTGAATCTGGATTTGCGATTCACGAAGACAATTCGTATCAGCGACCGTTGCTCATTCGAGATTTTGGGCGAAGCATTCAACGCATTCAATCATCGCAATGTTACGAATATCCAGACAGTGGGATATCGGATGAGCAATGACACGGCCCACGCGAATATGGCGACGCTGACGTGGCAGAGCGGGGAGAAACCGGGAACGAAAACGGTTCTGGTGAACGGCAGCAGCGAGGCGCAATATGTTTTCGATCCGACGGCGGCGTTTGGGAGCGTGACGAACGCCAACAGCGGGGCGGTGAACCGGGAGCGGCAGATGCAGATCGGGATGCGGCTGAATTTCTGAGAATTTGTATCTGTGACGGATAGTTTTCCACCCAGGTTTCCACTTGACCTGTGAAAAATGTGCGCGACGGGAATGAATCCGTGCTGTAATTAACCCGTCGTTCATTCAGGGGTGACACCCTCAAAGGGGCAGTCCACGTAGATTCCCCATCGTGGTGATCCATGAGGTCTTCCCCGGTCTCATGGAAGCTGATAACAACATTTTCTGAGGCCAGACAAATGAAAAAGCTTCTTTGCTTCCGCGCAGTGGCGGCATTGTGCCTGCTTTTCGCAACTCTCCTCACAGCTTCAATCGCTCAAGCCCAACAAACCCAGGGCAGCATCAACGGAACGGTTACAGATGTTTCCGGCGCGGCGATGGCCGGGTCCAAAGTGACCGTGGTGAACGAACAGACCGGGTTGACGCGGTCGACGACGACGCAGAAGAACGGCTACTGGGAAATCCTGGATCTGCCGGTAGGAACGTATAAAGTAACAGCGACTGAGCAGAATTTCGAGACGGTGAACTATCCCTCGATCACGGTGCAGGAGGGGCGGCCGACGACGATCAACGCGTCGATGAAGCCGGGGCAGGTAAGCCAGTCGGTGACGGTGACGGCGAACCCGCTGCTGAACGCGACGGACACGACGAACGGCTACACGCTGGATAAGTCGCAGATCATGGAGACGCCGCTGGCGACGGGGAGTTTTACGCAGCTGGCGGTGATGGCGCCGGGCGTGAGCTCGCAGCTGCTGGCGGGCATCGGGACCGACGCAGGGCTGGGCAATCAGCCGATCTGGTCGAACGGGCAGCGCGCGACGAGCAACACGTTCACGATTGACGGCGTGGACGTGACGAATCTGTTCAACGGGCAGAGCTCAAGCCAGGACGAGTCGCAGCGCTACCAGTTCAATATCGGGGAAGGCGCGTCGACGGGCGGGCAGGCGCAGGACAACATCGCGGTCTACGGGTCGAACGGCAACGGTCTGGCTTCGCCGCCGCCGGAGTTCATGCAGGAAATCAGCGTGACCACGTCGATGTACGACGCACAGCAGGGACAGACGAGCGGAGCGCACGTGGACATCAACACGAGCAGCGGCTCGAATGCCTTTCACGGGCAGCTTTACGGGCAGCGCGGGACGAATTTCATGAACGCCGATCCATTCTTCTACAAGCAGGACGTGATGCTGGGGACGCTGCCGGCATCGGAGGAGGATCCGCAACTGCATCGCTGGGTGGTGGGCGGTACGTTGGGCGGCCCGGTGATCAAGAACAAGCTTTTCTTCTTTCTTGGCTACCAGCACCTCTACGATTCAGATCAGACCGGCGCTCTGTCGCAGTGGCAGGTGCCCGCGGGTTTGAGCAGCGATCGCAGTGCAACGGGAATTGCAGCGGCGTGCGCGAGCTACGTGGCGGCAACGGTGGCGGGAGGCGGGAAGTCGACCACGTGCCCGGCCAGCACCAGCTGGAATCCGGCGTCGATAGCGCTGCTGAATGCAAAACTGGCGAACGGGGACTACCTGATTCCATCGGCCGACGCGAACGCCGTGTCGCAGCTCCAGCAAAAGCAACCGGACGTCTCGTTTCTGGGCACGTCGACCTTCAGCGGGGACCAGGGGACGGCGTCACTGGATTACAACCTGACGGGCAGGGACCATATGTGGACGAAGTACTTCTACCAGCACATGCCGACGGTGAGCCCGTTCGCGTCGAGCAACAGCGAGGGCTTTCCGGAGCGAGAAGACACGGGCGCGCAGGTCTTTGCGCTGGGCAACTCCATCGGTCTGGGACCGAAGATCAACTGGACGCAGCAGATTGGGTTCTCGCGGCAGAAGGTCTACAGCAACTTCGCCGCGCCGCTTTCGGCATCCTCAGTGGGCATCACCATTCCGGGGAACGACATGCCGGGCATCGACCTGGTGGATTTCGCGCAGAACAATTCCGAATCGCTGAGCGGAAAGATTGGTCCCTACAACGGCGATAACTTTGTGGACCAGGGATACTTCGAAAACCGGGTATCGCCGTCGAGCAGCGCGATTTTCTCGCTGGGCAGGCACACGGTGAGCGTGGGCTTTAACTACAACTACAACCAGCTAAACATCCGGAACAACGTGGCGGGGCATTCGGAGCTGGAGACGAAGGGGTTCACGAAGTTCCTGACGGGCAGCCTCTACTCCGGAACGGTGCTGGAGGGGGCCACCGACCGCTACTACCGGTCGAACGATGCCGGCTCGTACGTTATGGATAAGTGGCAGATAAGACCGAATGTGAGCATTACGGCGGGAGTGCGATACGACTTTGACGGCCCATTCAGCGAGAAGAACGGAGACCTGTTCAACTTCGATCCGTCGCTGTATGCATCGACGGCGGCCGCAGTCACCAGCACCGGCTTCATCGTGGCGGGCAACAACAAGCAGTACGGGACCTCTGGGGTCAGCGATTCAACGCTGAAGGGCCGGCAGTGGGGGATTGCGCCGCGTCTGGGTGTGGCGTGGTCGCCGGAATACTTCAAGAATAAGGTTGTGGTGCGCGCGGGCGCCGGCATTTACTACGATCGCGGCGAGTACTTCCAGTACCTGTCGCCTCCCGCGGGCTCGGGGATCAGCGGACCGTTTGGCGTGACGCAGGAAGCCCCCTTCGCGGCTTATACGGACGCGACCGGGAAGCTGAACAATCCATTTCCGACCATTACTGCGCCGACGACACCGTCGCAGCTGGCCGGGACGATGCCGACGATTGACTCGATAGAAAGCGCCTGCACGGCGGCCAATGTTTATAACGGCACAAACCTGCTGGGGTACAACTGCGGGGATGGCGCGCCGAATGGCCCGCTCGTGATTGGGAATTACGGCGTACACAATGTGCTGCCATACACGGAGGACTGGATGCTGGATGTTCAGTGGCAGCCTCGGAACGACACGGCGGTGGATATCGGATATGTCGGCAACCGCGGCAAGCACGCAGTAATGCCGATTCCGTTCAACGAGCCGGGAATCGCAACGCCTGGAAATCCGATCAACGGGCAGATGTACTCGTACGGCCTGCAGGTTCTGAGCAATGCGACGGACGCGTTTGGCAATCCGCTGCCGATGGCGAGCGAGCCATATGATACGTACAGCGGCGGCAACGTGGACCTTCGGGTGCCGTATATCGGGTACGATCCCAACTCCACGACTTTCCAGACGTCGGGAATTTCGTCGTACGATGCGCTGCAGGCGCAGATCACCAAGCGCCTGACGCACGGCATCCAGTTCGGGGTTTCTTATACCTGGTCCCATACGCTGGATGAACAGAGCGATGTGGGATTATTCTTTACGGGCGATAACCCGGACCATCTTCGCGAATCGTACGCATCGGCGGACTTCGATCAGACGCACACGCTGAGTTTCAACTGGCTGCTGCAGTCACCGAAGCTGGTGAAGACCGAAAACTGGCTGAGCTATGCGGCGAATAACTGGTCGTTGCTGGGCATCACGACGCTGGACAGCGGGCAGCCGTACAGCATCTATGACTACTCGGGATCGGCGGGCGGGTTGTACTTTGGCGGGAACATCGAACTGGCCAATCCAATTGTGCCGATCAAGCCGGGGCTCAGCCCGAAGTCGGTGGCGACAGGCCATTCGGGGGCGTATACGTATGGGACTCCAAACGGCAAGGGCGGAGTTTCGGCAAATTACGTACCCGCGCTGAACGCCGACGACTTCTATATTCCGCTGATCAATCCCGGCGACAATGGCGTGCCGCCCTGCGACACGACGACCGCGGGAGGAAATGCAGGCCCGGGCGGAGGGCCGCTGTGCGACGTGTACGAGACAAATTTTATTTCGGGACAGCGAAATATCTTTCGCCAGTCGTTCCAGAAGCAGGCGAATATAGCGTTGCAAAAGGACATCCACATCAAGGAAAAGTACGACCTTTACTATCAGTTCGAGGTTTTCAACGTGACCAACACGCCGAGCTTCGACGTTCCGACGAATAACATCACGCTGAATCCTATGTACAGCGAGTTGAACGGAAACGGAAATGGGCACCAGGTGCAGCCGAATCAGAGCAATGCGGTGACCACTCCGTCGTCACCCAACGGAACGGCTTCGTGCCAGGGATCGTCGCCGAACTGCGCGTACGAGCTGTATACGGTGCCGGGAGCGGCAAGCAATAAGCTGGGAGTGGTGACGAACGCGATCGGGAGCCAGCGTCTGGTGGAGATGTCGCTGCATCTGACGTTCTGAAATCGGACAAAGGAACAAGCTTTTGCGGGCCGGCCCATTTCGTCACAGTGGCGGTGCGTTTTTCGTCGTTTTTCAACAGACACCGTCACATATTCCCGGGCGGCGTATTCATTTCATGCTGTAATCACACGTTAAACGACGTGTGACAAGCTAGACTCGTTCATCCAGGCGAAAAAAGTTCAGTAGATCGCGGCAGATCGAAGTGTGAAGCTCGCGCGGGCTGGCCGTTCCCGCTGGGTCTGGTCAGAAAAAAACAAGAACCGGGCGCGAGAGTGGGCAAGTGTCGACCGTCCGCGCACCACATTGGCACGAATCTTTTTTAGGAGGGCCTATATGCGCAGCTTTTGTTACAAATTTCTGCTGGCCGCTGGACTTGCAGTCACCCTGACTGCGGTTCTGACGGTGAATTCGCCGATGGCGGCGGCGCAGTCGGTGACGGAAGGCGGGATTGCGGGAACGGTGTTCGATACATCGGGCGCGGTGATTCCTGGCGCGGCGGTGAACATCCGCAACGTGGGTACGGGCGAGACGATCAGCCTGATCACGGACAGCAGCGGCTATTTCAGGGCTCCGCTGGTGACGGCGGGCACGTACACTGTGACGATCACGGCGTCGGGGTTCGGAACGTATACGGCGAATACCGTGGCGGTGACGGTTGGTTCGCTGACGGAATTGCAGCCGGTGATGAAGACCGGAACAGCTTCAGAAATGGTGTCGGTGACGGGCGATGCGCCGGTGCTGAAACTGGAGTCGCCGGAGATTTCCGAGACGCTGACATCGAAGGAAATTGTGGATCTGCCCCTGAACGGCGGGCGGTGGTCGGATCTGGCGCTGCTGACGCCGGGCGCGGTTTCTGACGGGAACGGTTTCGGACTGATCGTGTTTCGCGGCATCAGCCCGCTGCTGAACAACGTGGAGATTGACGGCGCGGACGACAACCAGGCGTTCTTCTCGGAGGAGCGCGGGCGGACGCGCGAGGGCTATTCGACGTCGCAAATTGGCATCGCGGAATTCCAGGTGAATACGGGCGTGTATTCGGCGGAGTACGGGCGGGCCGCGGGCGGGGTGATCAATTCGATCACGAAGAGCGGGAGCAATGAGCTGCATGGGCAGGCATACTTCTACGATCGCGACAACGACTGGGGCGCGATCAATCCCTTCACGACGCTGACCAGCGTGAGCGAGCCGGCGAGTGGCGGGGCCCCGAAGATCATCACGGGGGTTCCGTTCCGGCCGAAAGACTGGCGGAAGCGGTGGGGATTTGGAGCGGGTGGACCGCTGATCCACGACAAGCTGTTTTGGTTTTATGCGTACGACCAGTACCGCAGAGATTTCCCGGGAGTGTCGAAACCGGGATCGCCGTCGGCGTTCTACAACCAGTTTGCGGACGTGACACTGCCGAGCGGCGCGAGCTGCACCACGGCAACGACGACCAGCGGTACGACGACGACGGTTGCGGCGAAGTTCTCCGCGGGTACATCGGGAACAGCCAATACCGCGGGAGATACGAATGCATGCGCGCTGGCGCAGCGCGTGTTTGCGGGCAATTATGCAACGGCGGCGGCGAATTACGATCAACTGTTGTTCGGCAAAGCGGTTTCGTCGATTACGGGGCTCAGCAGTCCGGGATTGCTGGATGACAACGGCACGACGCCGCGCACAGGCGATGAAGTGTTGAACACGCCGAAGCTGGACTGGAACATCACGGACAAAGAGCGGGCGAGCTTTTTGTTTCACCGGCTGCGCTGGGATTCTCCTGGTGGGGTGCAGACACAGACTTCCAATAACTACGCGATTGATTCGTTCGGCACGGACTTTGTGAAGCTGGACTATGGGATGGCGAGGCTGGTGAGCCTGATCTCGGCGACTTTCTCGAACGAGCTGCGCTTCCAGTACGGGCGCGAGCTGGACGATGAGGGTGAGCAGCCCTTCAGCAGCTTCACGAAGACGTATCTGAACAACACGACAGGAACGCCGGTGCAGTTGGCGATCTACGGTGGATCGAGCAGCAGCAACGGGTTCACAGCGGGCATGCCGTACTACTCGTTCCGGCTGGCTTATCCGGCGGAATGGAAGGATCAGGTGGGCGATACCGCCAGCTGGCAGCATCACAACCACGGGCTGCGGTTCGGATTCGACATTCTGCGCAACAGCGATGAAGTGAACAACCTGTACGAGAGCAACGGAGTGTACACCTACTCGTACTTCTCGGATTTCTTCGCGGACATCCTGAAGCCGAACGGGACATGCGACAACAGCCAGTCGCAGCTGGGGCTTTCGACGAACGGCGTATCGTATCCGTGCTACTTCGGATTCACGCAGGGGTTCGGGACGCCGAAGTTCTCGATGTCGACGATCGATTACGGGTTCTTCGCGCAGGATGACTGGAAGATGAGGCCGCGGCTGACGCTGAACCTGGGGCTGCGGTACGACTACGAGCATGTGCCGCCGCCGTATCCTGCGCTGCAGGCGACGTCGGTGCTGAACACGGGTGTGACGGTGAACGGACTGACGGTAGGTCCCTATCCCGATCCGACGGCCCAGGTGGGGAACCGGCCCAGCGATACGACGGAATATGGGCCGCGGGTTGGGTTTAGCTGGGATCCGTTCGGGAAGGGGGAGACGGTGGTGCACGGCGGCTACGGTCTGTACTTTGGGCGGAACTTCAACGCGGACATCCTGAACACGTATGAGGCGGCGGCCAGCCCGAAGGGACAGTACACCATTCCGAGCATTTTCGGCACGCTGCCGAGCGCGGGGGCGCCGGTGTTCCCGCAAATCATTCCGGGCGGCAGCTTTCCGACGCCGGGGGTAGATTTCTTCGCGAAGAATTTCAAGAACCCGGAAGTGAACGAATTCGACCTGACGATTCAGCAGCAGGTAGGAAGGGGGACTTTTCTTTCGGTGGACTACATGGGCGCTCTGGCTCGCGAGCTGCCGAACTTCCTGAACCTGAACCTGGACCCGTCGATCAAGAAGACCGGTACGCTCACGCTGACGGCGGGAACCGATGGAACGTGCGGCAAGCTCGCCTGCGGCACGGTGATCCCGACGAACTACTACGTGAAGCCGTACCTCAACACGCACTATGGCAACGTGACCGAGGTGGTGAGCAACATCAACTCGAGCTATCACGGGATGGTGGTTGACCTGCAGAACCGCGGCAACCAGTACGCGCAGTTCGACGTGAACTATACGTGGTCGCATGCGCTGGACTTCAACCAGAACCAGGGCACGGCGCCGAGCACGAGCAGCTGGTTCGATCCGTGGAGCAATGCGCGGGCGAACTACGGCAACTCGAATTTCAACGTGCCGAACCGGTTTGTGGCGTGGGGGCTGCTGACCTGGCCGGGAACAGCAACGGGCTGGCAGAAGATTCTCGAGAATGGATGGCACCTGAATCCGGTGCTGCAGGTGCAGAATGGCCTGCCGTATTCGGCGGGCGTGAGCGGAACGATTTCGGGCGCGGCGGCGTCGGGTATCGCGGGCTCGGGGGCTTCGGGTTACCTGCTGCAAATCGGACGCAACACGGTTCGACAGCCCACGACGGCCGATCTGGACGCGCGGCTGCAGAAGGACGTTCTGCTCAGCGAGAGGTACCACATGAACCTGGAGCTGCTGGGCGAGGCGTTCAACCTGCTGAATCACATGAACGTCACCAGCGTGAACAGCACGGCGTACTCGATTGGGTCGACGGGGACGCTGACGTATCAGTCGTTCAATCCTGGGCTGGGCAAGAGCGGGCAGTCGGGGTTCGGAGCGATTTCAAATGCCGATTCCACGTTTGTGTATAGCCAGAGAGAAATTCAGCTGGGGGTGAAGCTGGACTTTTGAGGGCTGGTAATAAGGATGGGCGCGGCGGCCGCGGCCGCCGCGTTTCTATTGGGGCCGGTAGAATGAGGATGTGGCAGTTTGCGCTTGGTGGATCGGCCCCCAGGCCTGATTCCCTTCTCCGATGTTCTTGCGCAACCGCCTTGAGTACCTCATGGCATTTACGGAACAATACGACGTGGTGGTGGTGGGCGCCGGGCATGCCGGGTGCGAGGCGGCGATGGCCGCGGCGCGCATGGGGCTGCGGACCGCTCTTTTCACACTGAACCTCGATTTGATTGCGCAGATGAGCTGCAATCCGGCGGTTGGCGGGATCGCGAAGGGGCATTTGGTGCGGGAAGTGGACGCGCTGGGCGGGATCATGGGCGAGGTGGCGGATGCGGTGGGGATCCAGTTCCGTCTGCTGAATACTTCGCGGGGGCCGGCGGTGTGGTCGCCGCGGGCGCAGTGCGACAAGCAGCAGTACCGGGTGAAGATGCGCGAAGTGCTGGAGTCGCAGGCGGGGCTTTTTATTAAGCAGGCGGAAGTGAGCGATCTCGTGCTGGACAGCACGAGATCGAGGGTACAGGGTACAGGGTACAGGGTGCAGGACCACCTGGGCTCCGGGCTCCGGGCTCCGGGCTCCGGAGACTCGGCGTGGGAAATGCCGCGTGTCGTCGGCGTGAAGTTGCGGGATGGGCGAGTGATCCTGGCAGGGGCAATTGTAATCACCACTGGCACATTTTTGAATGGACTGATTCATTGTGGGGAGGAGAATTATCCGGCGGGGCGGAGCGGGGAGCCTGCTTCGGTGCTGCTGGGTGAGGCGCTGAAGAAGCTGGGGCTGCGCGGGTGCCGTTTGAAGACGGGAACGCCGCCGCGGCTGGATGGTCGAACGATTGACTGGTCAAAGTTTGCGGAGCAGCCGGGCGATGCGGATCCTACGCCGTTTAGTTTTCGGACGCGGACGCTGCCGCAGCCGCAGGTTTCGTGCCATATCGCGTATACGACACCGCAGACGTTACAAATTATTCGCGAGAACGTGCACCGGTCGCCGATGTACTCGGGGCAGATTACGGGGATTGGGCCGCGGTATTGTCCGTCGATTGAAGACAAGGTGGTGAAGTTTCCGGATAAGGAGCAGCACCAGTTTTTTCTTGAGCCGGAGGGGCTGAACACGCACGAGGTGTACGTGAACGGGATGTCGACGTCGCTGCCGATGGAGGTGCAGGCGGAGATTGTGCGTTCGATACCGGGGCTGGAAAATGCAGAGATGCTGCGGCCTGGGTACGCCATTGAGTACGACGCGATCGATCCGACGGAGCTGGAGCGCTCGCTGCGGGTGAAGAAGTTTGAGGGGCTGTATCTTGCGGGGCAGATTAACGGTACGTCTGGATACGAAGAGGCGGCGTGCCAGGGGATCATGGCGGGGATCAACGCGGCGCTGAGCGTGAAGGGGGAGGCGGCGTTTACGCTGGACCGGACGGAGGCGTACACGGGGATCCTGATCGACGATTTGATTTCGAAGGGGACGAACGAGCCGTATCGGATGTTCACGTCGCGGGCGGAGTTTCGGCTGCATTTACGGATCGATAATGCGGACCGGCGGTTGACTCCGTATGGGCGAAGACTGGGGCTGATCGGTGACTCGGCCTGGGCGGAGTATGAGGCGAAGCAGGCTCGGGCTGTGGCATTGGAGAAGGTATTGAGTGTGGGGAAGGCTGTCGGCGGGGATTGGCCCGCTGGGCAGACATGGGCGCAGGTTTTGCGGCGTCCTGAGGTGACGATGTCAACAATTTGGCCGGAGCTGCGGTCGCAGTTGCGAGCTCCGATTTTTGCGCCGTGGGTTGAGGCCGGCGCGGATGGGCATCTGGCGACGCAGACGCGGAACGAGTTGAAGACCGTGGAGACGGAGATCAAGTACGCGGGGTATCTGGATCAGCAGAAGAAGGCGATCGAGAAGCTGAAGAAGGCGGAGGAGCGCGGGATTCCGGCGTGGTTCGACTACACGCAGGTGAGCGGGCTGTCGCGTGAGATGCAGGAGAAGCTGACGCGGGTGCGGCCGTCGACGCTGGGGCAGGCGAGCCGGATTCCTGGGGTGACTCCGGCGGCTCTGAGTTTGGTGAATGTGTTTATTGAGATTCAGGGCAAGCGTGGTAAGACGGCGGTCGGCGGTTAGCGCGGCCAGTGGGAGATTTAATGACTCTTGCTTGCGGTTCGATGGTCCTATTTCGCGCCAAAGGCCGTTAGCGTCTGATGGATCCAAGCCCAAACAGGCGGCTGCGCCGCTGTTGCTATCAGGCTGCCAATTGCTCCCTCTGTAATATTGCGCAGAGTTCGGCCCGCCTGCGTGATGATGGCGGGGTCTGGTTCTCCCGCGAGTTCAGTTCTGAGAATAGCAATCTGAGCATCCGCCCGCTGTTTCTCGCGATCATTTAGACCCAATTCGTCGATGTGTTGGGTTAACTCTCTGACAAGCCTGCTCAGATCATCTGCTCGGAGCGTGCCGCTACTCTGGCTGAAATGGTCGCTATTCTGGGCGACGTTGCCGACAGGACCGTAGAAGGTATTCTGCACGAGCGGCTGTAACTTCTCCTTCGCGACAGGTTGAGAATTAGGCGACGCCTCTCCAGCAGATGGATTTTCCGCTTCAATCTTCAAAGAGAAATCCAAAACTCGGTTTTTCACTGCATCAATGAGTTGCTGAAACTGGGTCGCGCTGATCTTCTTCCAAGCTGACATGCATTCCATTTGTGGATACATGACTTGATGGCGTTTGACCATGATGGCAATTAAAGGTTCGTCTATGGTAGCCCCGTCCGCAGAAGCAAAAGCCATCGCGGTAGTAATACCTTCGCGAAATTGGATAGGGGCAAAGAAAGTCTCACGATGTTCTTCGGGAACGGCAATAGGATGGATGGGTTGATGTTCAGCCCGCCATCTTATGTTCATGAAGTCGCCATAGCATTGGGCACGGAGCAGTCGATACTCGGGGATCGGTTCGGCTTCCCCATACCCGTTCAGTTCGGAATCGACCCAGTGGGTCAACTCCACACTGTTGAGCCGTGCTGCGAGAATTTTGCATTTCCGCAGCACTGTGACCACGTCGGCATCCGGTCTTGCAAGATCGTTTTGAATTTCCCGGAGCAAACTCATATTCTTCCTCAATATTCCCCGCCCTGATTGCCGTAGCTCAGATCGCCGAATTTGGTGCATTTTGAGACCCAGGCGACTTCGATGGAGCCGGTAGGGCCGTTGCGTTGTTTGGCGACGATGATTTCGGCTTTGTTGTCGGCTTCGGGGTCGGGCTCGGCGTCCTTGTCGCGGTTGTAGTAGCTGTCGCGGTGGATGAAGGCGACGACGTCGGCGTCCTGCTCGATGGAGCCGGATTCCCGAAGGTCGGAGAGGAGAGGCTTGCGGTCGCCGCCGCGCTGCTCCGAGGCGCGGGAGAGCTGGGAGAGCGCGATGACGGGGATGTTGAGTTCTTTGGCGAGTGCTTTGAGGCCACGGGAGATGGCGGAGACTTCCTGGGTACGGTTCTCGTAGCGGCGGGCCTGAGGGCCCATGGAACCGGCGCTCATCAGCTGGAGGTAGTCGACGACGACGAGGTCGAGACCGCTCTGAGACTGGCGGAGGCGGCGCGCTTTGGCGCGCATTTCGGTGAGGGAGATGCCGGGGGTGTCGTCGATGAAGATGTGGGCCTCGACGAGGCGCTCGAGGGCGGAGGTGAGTTTGTCGCGATCTTCGCGGAGGAGGAAACCTTTCTGAATTTTGACGGAGTCGACGATGGCTTCCGATGCCAACATGCGTCGCAGGAGCGACTCCTTCGACATTTCGAGCGAGAAGACGGCGACGGTTTTACCACCCTGGATGGCGGCGTTCTGGGCGATGTTGATGGCGAGGGCGGTTTTGCCCATGGAGGGGCGCGCGGCGATGATGATGAGCTCGGAATTCTGGAGGCCGCTGGTCATGCGGTCGAATTCGGTGAGGTGTGTGGCGAGGCCGGTGATCTCGCGGCCTTCCTTGTAGAGGTTGTCGATGGTTTTGAACGAGCCGGCGACAATGTCGTGGACGCTGGAGAAGCCGCGAGTGATGCCCTTCTCGGTGACTTCGAGAAGGGAGGTTTCGGCGGCGTTGAGGACGTCGAGGGCTTCTTCGCTCTGGTCCGCGGCGCGGGTGATGGCGGTGGAGCAGATGTTGATGAGCTGGCGGAGAAGCGATTTGTCCTTGACGATGCGGACGTATTCTTCGATGGAGAGGCGGCGGGGCAGGCCTTCAGTGAGGGAGGCAAGCCAAGCGACACCGCCGACGGATTCGATCTCCTTGCGGCGGGCGAGCTCTTCGCTGAGGGTGACGATGTCGACGACGTGATTGCGGTCGATGAGTTCGCCCATGCGGGCGAAGACGCGCTGATGGGCGGTGAGGGCAAAGTCGTCGGCGCGAAGGAAGGAAGCGGCTTCACTGTAGGCGTGGTTGTCGAGGAGGACGGCGCCGAGGATGGTGCGTTCGGCGTCGAGGGAAGCGGGGAGGCCGCGCTCAAATTCGATGTCGGGGGTAGTGGCCATGGTCTTCAACGAGTGTAGGACGGAAATGGGACGGGGGGACTCGCTGTGAATCTTCTTAAGAACCTGGGATTTCTGTGAAAAACCAGTGCAGGAACCCTGCCGATGATGGCTTTAGGGGCGGGTGAACGTCTATCATTAGGGGGACCTCCCCGGAATTGGATGTGTATGCGTAATAAGGCATTTTGGATTGCAGTTACAGTGAGCATGTTGTGCGGTGTTGCGGGTTCGGTGCGCGCCCAGCAGGCACAGTCGGTTGCACCTGGTCAGCCGCAGCAGCCCCCCGAGGTGAAGGAGTTTCAGGGGCTCGAAGATCAATGGAGCAACGCCGTCGTGAAGAATGACCAGTACACGATGGAGTTTCTGTTGTCGCCGCTGTACGTGGACATCTCGTCGACGGGCGATGTGACGACGCGGAACCAACAGATCGCGTCGCTGTTCGAAAAGGGCGACGATCCGATCAGCATGCAGCAGCGCGTGGTGACGGTGCGCGAGTTCGGCGACACGGCGATCGTAAGCGGGACGTACATCATCAAATGGCGCGCGAACGGAAACGTTAAGGAAGAGCGCGGTATTTTCACTCACATTTACAACCGGTCGCGGATGCACTGGGCCTGCGTGAACGCGCAGCGGACGGCGGTGCTGGATCTGACGCCGGGCAAGCAGAAGGCGTCGTCGAAGAAGAGCGACGCGCCGGAACCGTTCCACATCCCACTGCTGTATCAGGGAGCGACACCGATGGAGTCGGCGACGGGGCAGAACAACACACCGCCTCCGAACTAGGGACTAGCCGGTAGACTGCGGCCTGTGGCGGTAGCCTGGAGAAGATGACGAGCACGCGACCCACCTGGGCTGAGGTTTCCCGCAGCAGGCTCATCCATAATCACGATGTTCTGCGCCGTTTGGCGGGACGCGATACGGCAGTATTGTGCGTCGTGAAGGCGAACGGTTACGGGCATGGAATGGCGGAGTGTGCGCCCGCGCTCGCGGCCAATGGGGCGCAGTGGTTCGGCGTGACCTCGGTAGAGGAAGGCGTAGAACTGCGGCGGGCGCTGCCGAATGCGCGGATCCTGGTGATGAGCGGGATCTGGTTCCGCGAAGCAGAGGCGGCGATCGAGCACGACCTGACACCTGTGGTATGGGAGCCAAGGCACATTGTTCTGCTCGAACAGGCGGCCGGGCGACTTCGCGTTGCGCCCGGAGATTGTCCGGTGCATCTGGAGGTCGACACCGGGATGTCGCGACAGGGGGTGCAACCGAAGCATCTGGAGTCGTTCCTGGGGCGATTCTGGTCAGGTTCGCCGCTGCGGATGGAAGCGGCGATGACGCACTTCCATACACCGCAGGATGCGGGGCTGACGGCAGGACAGATGCGGAAATTTGTAACTGCAGTGGATACGATTGCGGCGGCCGGTATCCGCCCTGAAATTCTAAGCGCGGGCAGTTCGGCGTCGGTGCGAGCGTCCGATGCGGGGCTCGCGGAGCTGGCGACGCGGACGGGGGCGCGGGCGATGATACGGACGGGTATCGGGCTCTACGGATATGCGCCGGATGCGCCCGTCAACGGAGCGCACGAGGTCCACCCGGTTCTGGCCTGGAAGACAAGGGTGATTTCTCTGCAGGAGATCGAAGCGGGCGGGGTGGTGGGTTACGATGCGACGTTTACAGCGAAGCGGCCGACCCGCGTGGCGCTGCTGCCGGTGGGCTACGCGGATGGGTTGAATCGGCTGCTGTCGAATCGTGGATCGGTGCTGGTGCGCGGACAGAGGGCGCCGATTGCGGGGCGCATCTCGATGGATCACACCTCGGTGGATGTGACGGATATTGCGGGAGTGGAGGTGGGCGACGAGGTGGCGCTGATTGGCGAACAGGGAGACGAGAAAGTGACAGCGGCGGATATGGCGAAGCTGACGGGAACGATCAGCTACGAGGTGCTGTGCAACATCGCGGCGCGAGTGCCGCGGGCGATGGTGGATTAGCGATGCTGAAAAAGCTCTACGGTCGATGGATGCACGCGTGGGAAGAGGCGCTGACGACGCGGGATGAGAATCGCGTGGTGCGGCCGCTGGAGTGGGGCTTCGATTGGCTGGACGATTTTGTGGACGTGGCCGGATTGCGCGGGGTGGTGGAGCGGGCGGAGCGCGATCCAGGGACAGCCGAGGCTGCGATGGTCGCGGTGAACGAAGCTGTGGTGCGGAACAGCGACGAATTCTTTGGATATGAGCCGCCACTTGATTTTCGGCTGGAGGAGCGGGTTCCACAGTTGTTTCCGACAAATGTTCGGCAGGAGACGCTGCGGCGCGATGCGCATTTGAAGCGAATGATGGCGGAGGGAAAGCTGCGAGCGGCTCAGTTTTTGCGCTTCACTTCGCCTGTGCGGACACCCTACCCGGAAAATGATTTGGTGAATGCGCGGTGGTACCCGGCAAGTGAAAGGGTACAGGGTGCAGGGGACAGGGGACAGGGAGAGACCAAACCGAAGCGCGCGATGATTGTGATGCCGCAGTGGAATGCCGACGCGTTTAGTCACAACGTGCTTTGCTCGTTGTTCAACCGGTTTGGAATTTCGGCACTGCGGCTGAGCAAGCCGTTTCATGATATTCGGAGGCCGGGGGAGATCGAGCGCTCGGACTATGCGTGCAGCGCCAACGTCGGCCGCACGCTGGCGGCGGGGCGGCAGGCGGTGGTGGATGTGCGGTGCTGCCTCGACTGGCTGGAGTCGCGGGGATATGAGGAGTTCGGGATTCTGGGGACGAGCCTTGGGTCGTGCTATGCGTTTATCGCGAGCGCGCACGATGCGCGGCTGCGGGTGAACGCATTCAATCATGCGTCGATGGCGTTTGGCGATGTGGTGTGGACGGGGCAAAGCACGCGGCATATTCGCAAAGGTTTTGAGGAGGGGGGCCTGACGCAGGGAGAGCTGTACCAGCTGTGGAGCGGGATCAGTCCGGTTTCGTACATGGATCGTTTTGCGGAGCAGGACAAAAGAGTGCTGGTGGTGTATTCGCGCTACGATCTGACGTTTTTGCCGAAATACTCCGAGCAGGTGGTGGAAAACTTTGCGCGGCGTGGAGTGGATTTTGAGGCGAAAGTGCTTCCGTGCGGACATTACACGACAGGTGAGTTTCCGTACAAATTCATTGACGGATGGTATCTGGGGTCGTTCGTGTATTCGGCGTTTCGGGACCCGAAGCGCCGGCTACGGACAACACAGGATACGGCCGAAGCGACCCGGGCTGAGATGGTGGAACGGTAGGTCAGGCTTCGAGATGCACGGCGGCCATCGCGAGCGACGCCGTGTGCGTGAGCGAAAGTGAGACATGGGTGACGCCGAGTTGTCCGGCAATGGCACGGGCCCGGCCGGTGAGGACCAGAGTGGGCCGGTTGCCGGGAACGCGACGGACCTCGAATTCTTTCCAGGAAACGCCGTGCTGGATGCCGGTGCCCAGGGCCTTGGCTCCTGCCTCCTTGGCGGCAAAGCGGGCGGCGAAACTCTCCGCTACGCTGGCTCTGGCGCCGCAATAGGCTATTTCCTCATCGGTGAACACGCGGTGGAGGAAGCGATCGCCGTAGCGTTCGATGGAGCGCGCGATACGCGGAACTTCGATGAGGTCGATTCCCGTACCGACCAGCATGACGCAACAGTAGCACAGGAGTAAATCTTTAGGGCCAGCGGATCGCAAATCGCATTGATGAGATGCGTGCAAATTTCCGATGCATGCATTGTGCACGGGATCGCTCAAAAAGCGAGTGGGCAAAAGGGTTGGGAACTGAACCTCAGCGCGGTGTGTTCGGAAGACGCCGCCCGGACGGTACGATTCCTGACCGGAGCGGTGATGGCTTGCGGCGGGCTTGTGCTGTCGCGGCGATTCGATGCAGGGCAATCGGCGGCCATTGAATTCGAATTCGTGCGGGCGACGTGTGTGGAGATGTACAGCGTGCTGATCGCAGCGGGACTAGAGCTGACCTCGCAATCGCACAGGATCATGGCGACGCTGTGTCAGTGCACAAGGGAGACGATCGAGGCGACGGCGGGGGATCCGGTACGCGTGGACCTGATGATTCGGAGATCGGGCGTGCTGCCGTGTGGCGAGCCGGGGGGCTCTGCAGCTCCACCTCAGGTGGCGTAGAGACGCCGAAAGCTGGGAACGGGGTTAATCCTCAGGCCGAGGCGAGAGGATATTCCTGAAAGCCATATTTCTGGTCATACTATTTTGGTGATGAAACGGTGGGATGCGATCGTTGTGGGCGCCGGGCCTGCGGGATGCGCGGCGGCTTACGATCTGGCTGCTGCGGGGCGAGCCGTCTTGTTGCTGGACAAGGCGGAGTTTCCGCGCCACAAAGCGTGTGCGGGCGGATTGACGCGCAAATCGCTGCGCGCACTGCGGTATTCGGTTGCACCGGTGACTCGGGAGATGGTTTCGTCGATCGTGGTAGAACGGCGTCCGGGTCAGGCGTCGACGCTGGCTAGTCGAAGCAGCGTATGTGTAATGACGGTGCGGCAGGAACTCGACGACTTTTGTTTGAAGCAAACCATCATGGCGGGAGCGCAGTTCGCGCGTATCGGCCCCATTACAGGACTGAACGAGCAGGATGACGGGGTAGTGGTGCGAACCGCGGAGAGAGATTTTGAAGGCAGATTTCTGATCGGAGCAGACGGCGTTCACAGCCGGGTTCGGCAGCTGCTCGATGGAGAAAACCCCCAATGGTTCCGCAGGGGATTCGCACTGGAGGCGAAAGTCTATCCGCAGAAAGGGCCTGAGTCGGAGCTGGTTTTCGATTTTGGCTCCGTGAAGCAGGGCTATGGATGGGTTTTTCCCAAGCATGATCATTTGAACGTGGGCTTGGGCGTGTACAACGACACGGAGAGAGAGAAGGTCGATCGTCCGCGGCTGCTTGCTTATGTTCGCGAGCGGTTTGGCGAGGCTCGGGTGGAGCATGTAACGGGACAGCATCTGGGCTTTGGCGCAGAGTGGGCGGGGGCGGCGCGGGCCCGCGTATTTCTGGCCGGCGATGCGGGCGGATTTGCGGACGCGCTGACAGGCGAGGGAATTTATGGAGCGATTGCGAGCGGCCAGGCAGCCGCGGCGGCAATTGACGGGGCCCTCCGGGGACGCGAAGCGGCGCAGCAGGCTTTCGCGAAGCTGACGACGCAGCTTCGGCATGACCTGTCGCTGTCGACGTCGGGAGCACGGTGGTTTTACGGCAATCTCGAACTGGGTTATCGGGCTCTGACGGCGCCGGTGTTTCGCGCCGCGGTGATCAATGCCTATGCCAACGGGACGAAAATTGGGGCTCTGGCGAATGCCATCCGGCGATTTGCGCAGGTTTTTGCAACAAGCGCGTAAACGCAGAGGTGTATTTTTTGGTTCGCCGTCAGGCTGGGAGTGCAGCCTGACTTTGCTGTTAAGATTGTGTTCGGGCCAACGAGATCTTCAGTCCTCAAAAGCCGCGCAGAAGACCTGGTCCATAAGTGCAAGTGCCGTGAGACGCGCGTCTCATTGCGACATTGAACACATCCCCACTCCATTTCTGCTACCCAATCATCGCACCAGCATCACACGAAGTTCGACGCGAGAGCAGGATGAGACCCATGATGCGGGAAAACACCGCGAAGGCGATTCGAGGAATTTCCCGTCTCGTTCTGGGGCTGATTGTGTTCTGCGCGGGAGAGCTGGCCCGGGCGGATGCGGCCCAAAGTCAAACCAACATTTTTGCTCCAGCATCGACACCGGCCGGCAACATCCGCGATCTTTCGTGGTTCGTACTGGCAATCACCGGCGGGATTTTTATTTCTGTTGGCGGTCTGCTGGCCTGGGCGATCATCCGCTATCGAGAGCGCAAGAACGATGATGAAAGCGAGCCGCCGCAGATTTACGGCAGCACCCAGGTGGAGCTGGCGTGGACGGTGATCCCGGTTTTGATTGTCGTGGTGCTGTTCCTGACCACGGCGCGTATTATTTTTGCGATTCAGGACGCGCCGAAGCCCCAGGCCGCGCTGGATGTGACGGTGGTGGGGCACCAATATTGGTGGGAGTTTCGCTATCCGAAGCTGGGGATCGTGACCGCCAATGAGTTGCATGTGCCCGTGAGCACACGGCTGGAGCCAAAGCCGACGTTTCTGCATCTGCTGTCAGCGGATGTAGATCACAGTTTCTGGGTTCCGGAGCTGGCGGGCAAGACGGACCTGATTCCCAATCATCCAAACGACACCTGGATCGAACCGCTGCGTACGGGCGTGTATCTGGGGCAGTGCGCGCAGTTCTGCGGCGTGGAACACGCGAAGATGCTGCTGCGGGTGTATGTGGACACGCCGGAGCAATTCGACGCGTGGGTGAAGCTACAGCAGCAGCCGGGAGTGCAGGACGCAAGCGTGGCGGCGGGGCGTCGCGTATTTGAAACAGAAGCCTGCACAAATTGCCACAGGATTACGGGAACGGCGGCAGCGGGGACGTTTGGACCGGATCTGACACATCTGGCGAGCCGCGTAACGATCGCTTCGGGCGCGGCGCGGAACACAACGGTGAATCTGCATGCGTGGATCGAGGATCCGGATCACTTCAAGCCTGGAGCGCAGATGCCCGCGATGCAGCTGGATGAGGTGCAAGTCAACGAGCTGGTGGCGTACCTGAACACGCTTCATTAGGACGACGGAATGGCAGACCAGAGCTTACCGATTGCGGGAACCGTGGATGTGACGCCGCCGCGGCGTTCGACGGCAGCGCTGCTGGAGTGGCTGCACGGCTGGGTGGTGACCGTCGACCACAAGCGGCTTGGGGTTCTGTACACGGTCTATGGGATTTTCTTCTTGCTGGTGGCGGGCGCGGAGGCGATCGCGATTCGCATCCAGCTGGCGTGGCCGGGCATGCACTTTCTTTCTCCGGAACTCTACAACGAGATGTTCACCATGCACGGCACCACGATGGTGTTTCTGGTGGGCATGACCATCATCTTCGGGTTTGCGAATTATCTTGTACCCCTGATGATCGGGGCGCGGGACATGGCGTTTCCGCGGCTGAATGCTTTCAGCTTCTGGATGACGGCGTTCGGCGGTCTGCTGATCTACTACAGCTTTATTGGCGGCTTCGGGCTCTATGGCATGGGCGCCGCGCCAGACGTGGGATGGTGGGCCTATGCTCCGCTCACGGCGAAGGCGTTTTCTCCGGGGCACGCGACGGATTACTGGGCGCTGGCGCTGATCGTAGCCGGATTTGGAACGCTGGGGACGGCGATCAACGTGATTGCGACGACGCTGTCGATGCGGTGCCGCGGGATGACGCTGCTGCGGATGCCGCTGTTTGTGTGGCTGATGCTGGTGGTGAGCGGGCTGACTCTGATCACGATTACACCACTGACCGCGGCACAGATCATGCTGGTGATCGATCGCTACCTGGGCGGGCATTTCTTCGACACCCAGGCGGGCGGCTCCGCCGTGGTCTGGATGCATTTCTTCTGGATCTTCGGGCACCCCGAGGTGTACGTGCTGGTGATGCCGGCGTTCGGGATCGCCAGCGAGATTATTCCTGTGTTTTCGCGCAAAGCGATTTTTGGATATCCGGCAATGGTCGCCGCGTCGGTGGGTATCGCGTTTGTGAGCCTCGGTGTATGGGCGCACCACATGTTTACAGTGGGAATGACGTCGGTGAGCAACGCGTTCTTTGTGCTGTCGACGATGCTGGTGGGAATTCCGACGGGCATCAAGATTTTTAACTGGGTGGCGACAATCTGGGGCGGCAAGATTCGCCTGGCCACGCCGATGCTCTTCTGTCTCGGGTTTCTGTTTCAGTTCCTGATTGCGGGGCTGACAGGGATCATGCTCTCGGTGGCGCCGTGGAACTGGCAACTGCACAATTCTTACTTCGTGATCGCACATTTTCATTACGTGCTGGTGGGCGCGATCGTTTTCAATGTTTTTGCGGGGATTTACTACTGGTATCCAAAAGTGACTGGGCGAATGCTGAGTGAAGCACTGGGGAAATGGCATTTCTGGCTGTTCTTCATCGGTTTTCACATCACCTTCGACACGATGCATTTCGTGGGATTCCTCGGAATGCCGCGCTCGATTTACACCTACGAGCCGGATCGCGGATGGAATCATCTGAATTTCATCATTTCCATGGGTGGGATCGTCCAGGCGATCGCCGTGCTGATCTTCGCCTGGAACCTGGTGCATTCGTATCTCAAGGGCAAAAAGGCGGGGAACGATCCGTGGGATGCGTGGACGCTGGAGTGGGCCGTGCCGTCCCCGCCGCCGGTGTATAACTTCGCGGCGGATCCCGTGGTGCACAGCCGGCGGCCGTTGTGGGATCTGAAGCATCCGGACGATCCCGACTGGAAGTACGAAGCATGAGCGCGATTCCTGTCTCTCCGATCGCGGAACCCTGGCGCCTGCCGTCGCGTGGGCGCGTGGCGATGCTGGCTCTGATTACGGGCGAGAGCGCGATCTTTACGATTTTCGTGGTGGCGTACATCTACTACATCGGCAAAAGCCTGACAGGGCCGACGCCATCGCAGGTTCTGGATATTCCTTTCTTCAATACGATCTGCCTGCTCTCGAGCAGCGTAACGATCTGGCTCGCTGAGCGGCAGATCGATCGTGGCAAGATGCGCGGGTTTGCGGCGTGGTGGGCGCTGACGATTACGCTGGGGATGATTTTCATCGTCGGAACCGGGATTGAGTGGCACAAACTGATTTATCTGGATGGGCTGACGATCCGGACGAATTTGTTTGGGACAACGTTCTACTCGCTGGTGGGGCTGCATGCGACGCACGTCGTGGTGGGACTGATTGGGTTGTCGCTGATTCTGATCTTCACGCTAACGGGACACGTGCGCGAGGAGCATTCGGAACGGATTCAGGTGTTCGCGCTGTACTGGCATTTTGTGGATGCGGTTTGGGTCGTGGTGTTCACCGTGGTGTACATCGTGGGCAGGTAGAGATGGCGGAAACGACACAGCACAAATCAGGACCGGTGCACGGGGAGACGATCCATTTGCCGGCGCCGACGGCGTGGCCGATTGTGCTGGCGCTTGGCTGCGCGCTGGCCGCAGCCGGCCTGGTGACCAGCCTGTGGGTGACTGCGTTCGGCGCTGTGCTGATGGTGAGCGGGTGCGTGGGGTGGTTCCGCCAGGTGCTGCCGCATGAGGCCCACGAGGATGTGCCGGTGGTGGTGCAGCCGGTGACGATCACAACGACGCGGCGCGTGGTGCGGCGGCTGCAGATTGGGCCGGAGCATCGCGCGCATCTGCCGGTCGAGACCTATCCGGTAACGAGCGGGATCAAGGGCGGGATCGCGGGGGGAATCGCGATGATTTTTCCCGCGCTGGCGTATGGGCTCATTGCCCAGCACAGCATCTGGTATCCGGTGAACCTGCTGGGCGGCGCCGGTGTGGGACCCTCTGCGCACATTACGACTGCGGAGATTGCGGCGTTCCACTGGAGCTGGCTCGTGGTGGCAATTGTCATCCACACTGTTACTTGTTTGCTGGTGGGGCTGTTGTATGGAGCGATGCTTCCGATGTTGCCGACGAGACCCGTGCTGCTGGGTGGGATTCTGGCGCCCCTGCTGTGGACGGGGTTGCTGCACTCGGCCATGGGGATCATCAACCCGGCGCTCGACGCGCGCATTCAGTGGGGATGGTTTGTCGTGTCGCAGGTGACGTTTGGCGTGGTGGCAGGGCTCGTGGTCGCGCGAGAAGGAAAGATTCGCACGAGCCGCGGGCTGCCCTTTTTTGCGCGCATGGGGATCGAGGCGCCGGGTCTCATGGAGTCGAATCCGCAAGCAGGACCGACGGAGTATCGCAACGAGGAGAAGCACTGATGCGCCTTGGCGCGATGGCATTCGCGTTGCCGTTGGTGCTGGCCGGATGCTCCCGGGTGCCGGGCGCGAGCGTGGAGGCGCCCGCACCGCGGCCGGAAGCGGTGATGGATTTTCATACGCTGTACAGCGCGAATTGCCAGGCGTGTCACGGGGCCAACGGGCACGGCGGACCGGCGATGGAGTTAGGGAATCCTGAATACCACGCGCTGGTGGACGATGCGACATTGCGAAAGTGGATTTCGGGAGGGATGCCGGGGACGGAGATGCCGGCGTTTGCTTTGTCGGCGGGCGGGATTCTGACGGATGCGCAGGTCGGCGCGATCATCGCGGGGATGCGGAAGGAATGGGCGATGCCGAATGCGTTCGGGGGCGCGACGCCACCGGCGTATGCGCAGGATCAGGCAGGCGATGCGAAGCGCGGACAGGCGGCGTATCAGGCGCGTTGCGCTATGTGCCATCAGAATCCGGCTCGGGAGCAGGTGACGAGTGCGGCGTATTTGTCGCTGGTGAGCGATCAGGCGCTGCGGACAGTTATTATTGCCGGCCGCGCCGATATTGGGCAGCCCGACTGGCGGCTCGCGACCGGCACGGGGGCCGTGGGGCCGCTTTCGGCGCAGGATGTAACCGATATTGTTACGTATTTGGGATCCTTGCGGAATCCGGCTGCGGTTTCAGCAGCGCCTATACCCAATCCGGCTGGGAGGTGAAGGTGAGCGACGTGAACGATAGCCCGAAGAAGCAGAGCACCGGGTCCGATATCCGGACGGCGAGCGAGCAGGCAAGCAATCGCGAAGGCCCGGTGGTTGTCTCGCGGCGGTGGATGCTGCTGAAGGCCGGCGTGGCGCTGAATGGGCTGGTGGGATTGGCGCTGGCGGTGCCGATTGTGCGGTATTTACTAGCGCCGGTGCGCAAGGACGCTTCGTACAAATCGTGGATTTCCCTGGGGGCGGCGGATAGTTTTCCGGTGGGCGAGACGCGCCTGGTGTCGTTTAAGAATCCGTGGACGCAGCCCTGGGATGGCGAGACCGACAACGTGGCGGCTTATGTGCGGAAGGAAAGCGCGACTCAGTTTACAGTCTTCGCGATCAATTGCGCGCATCTGGGATGCCCGGTGCGTTGGTTCCCGCAGTCGCAGCTTTTCATGTGTCCATGTCACGGAGGCGTGTATTACGCGGATGGATCGCGGGCATCGGGGCCTCCGGAGCGGGGGCTGTTCACGTACGACTACAAAATAGCAGGGGGACAGTTACAAATCGACGCGGGTCAGATGCCGAGCCTGTCGAATACAGCGAAGATGGTGAACATTTCGACGCCCGGACAAAATGGAGCAGCGAAAAATGGGGACTGTCCATGCAGGGGATAAAACAAGCCGCAAAGCGGGTCTACGACTGGCTGGAGCTGCGGCTGCAGGTCGAAGGGCCGGTGAAGGATGCGGTGCTGCACAAGGTTCCGCGGAACACGGCGAGTTGGTGGTACGTATTTGGGAGCGCGGCGTTCACGCTGCTGATGCTGCAGATTGTGACGGGGATTTTGCTGGCCCTGGTGTACGTGCCGTCGGGGGCCGAGGCGTGGAACAGCCTGAACATTCTGAATCATCAGGTGCCGCTGGGTTGGTTTCTGCGCGCGGTGCATGCGTGGGGATCGAACTTCATGGTTGCCGTGGTGTTCATCCACATGGCGCAGGTGTTTTTGTTCGGCGCGTACAAGTTTCCGCGCGAGTTGACCTGGACGGTCGGTGTGTTCTTGCTGTTGATGACGCTGGGCATGGCATTCACCGGGCAGGTGTTACGGTTCGATCAGGACGCGTACTGGGGGCTGGGCATCGGCGTATTCATCCTGAGCCGCGTGCCCCTCTTAGGCGGCTCGCTGGTGCATCTGCTGCTGGGTGGGCCGACGATTGCGGGCGCAACGCTGTCTCGATTTTTCGCGCTGCACGTGTTTGTGATTCCAGGGACGCTGCTGTTTTTAGTGGCGATGCATGTGTGGATGGTGTTGAAGCTGGGCATCAACGAGTGGCCGATGCCGGGGCGGCTGGTGCGGAAGGAAACGTACATCGAGGAGTACAACAAGCTCGCGCACGAGGATGGGATTCCGTTTGTGCCAGGGGCGTTCTGGAAGGACCTGATTTTTTCGGGCGCCGTGCTGGCGGTGGTGGGCGTGTGCGCGGCGGTGCTGGGCCCGTTTGGTCCCAGCGGACAGCCGGATCCATCGATTACGCAGACGGTGCCCAAGCCGGACTTTCCTTTTCTGTGGATTTACGCGGTGCTGTCGTATCTGCCGCCGTCGATGGAGACGCCGTTTATTTTGATTGCGCCGATCCTGATGATCGCGGGATTGCTGGCGGTGCCATTCGTCGCGTCGGAGGGCGAGAAGAGCTGGCATCGGCGGCCCGTTGCTGTGCTGGCGCTGAGCATGGTGGCGGTGAGCTGGGCGGTGTTCACGCATCTGGCGACGTCGACGCCGTGGAGCCCGCACATGAGCGCGTGGAGCGGGGACACGCTGCCGGTGAAGTATCTGCAGGAGGCGACTCCGCTGGTGCGGCAAGGCGCGGTGATCTTTCAGGCCAAGCAGTGCCGCAATTGCCATTCGATTGGCGGGCTGGGTGGGGAGCGGGGACCGGCGCTCGATGCGGTCGCGACGCGGATGACGATGGACCAGATGCGCTACAAGGTGGTGACGGGTGGCGGGAATATGCCGGCTTACGGGAAGAATCTCTCGCCGCCGGAGATTGAGGCGTTGGTGAGTTTTCTCGAGACGCTGCATCCGGAGAAGGAGCCGCCGGCGGTCGATGCGTCACAGCAGGCGGCCGCTTCGGCTCCGGCGGGCGGAAGCAGTACGCCATGATCGGGCAATGAGCGGAACATGAATCTGGGCGCGCTGTTTACGACGTGGGATGTGCCGTGGGCAGTGACGACGGCACTCGCGGTGACCGCGGCGATTTATGTTCATGGATGGTTACAAATTCGTCGGACACGGCCGGAGATGTTTCCGCCGTGGCGGCTGGTGGCGTTTCTGGGCGGAGTTCTGGCGGTTTTTGTTGCGGTTGCGTCGCCGCTGGACACGTTCAGCGAATCGCTGCTGTTCATGCATATGGCGCAGCACTTCTTGCTGATGTCGATTGCGCCGCCCCTGATGGTGCTGGCGGCTCCGGCGGTTCCGACGCTGCGGGGATTGCCGCGGGTGGTGATTCGGGTGCTGCAGCCGTTGTTTCGAACGCAGGCGATTCACGGGATCGGGCACTTCCTGACGCAGCCGAAGGTGGCGTGGGTCGCGATGAACGCGGCGTATTCGATCTGGCATATTCCGAAGGCCTATGAATGTGCGCTGGCGTCGGAGAACTGGCACAACTTCGAGCACGCATGCTTTTTCTTTACAAGCGTGATGTTCTGGTGGCCGGTGATTGCTCCGTGGCCATATCGACAGAGGGGTTCGCGGTGGTTGCTGCTTCCCTATCTGGTGCTTGCGGATCTGGTGAACACGGGTCTGTCGGCGTTTCTGTGCTTTTCGGGGCGGCTGCTGTATCCGAGCTACGCGGCGGTTCCACGCATGTTTGGGTTGAGCGCGCTGAATGACCAAATCGCTGCTGGGGCGTTTATGTGGGTGATGGGATCGACTGTGTTCTTGATTCCGGCGATTGGGATCACGGTGCAGTTGCTCTCGCCGCGCAGGCAGCGGATGCGAGCGGGGATGTTGGCGGCGCATCGGTGAGGACCTGTTCATCGCAGAAAGAAAGGAAAAATCAGGTCCTTCGGCTTGCACCTGAATTGATTCAGCGCGCCCAAGAGCGGGCGCGCTGATTTGCGGATGCTTCGCTCAGGATGACGGAGTTTTTCTTTTCCTGATCTTCGTCCTGATGTGCGCCTCGTGGCCGCCGAGCTAGGGTTTGGTGGCGAGGATGAGTGGCGAGGGGCCTGGGGATTGGAGGAGGCGCGGGTTGGTGAACCCGGCTTCTTCGAGCCAGGCGCCGATTTCGTCGAAGGACCAGGTGTTGCCCTCGGTGGTGTTGACGATCATGTTGACGGCGAAGAAGAGGCCGTTGACGGGACCGGTTCGCTCCTTGTTGACGAGGAATTCCTGGACGGCGATGGTGCCGCCGCTCGCGAGAGCTTTGTGGATTTTTGCGAGGAGCTCGCGGCTGCGCCGTTCGCCTTCGCTGTGCAGGATGTGGCCGACGGTGGCGAGGTGATGACCGGAGCCGAAGTCCACGTCGTGCAGATCGCCGATGATGAAGGAGAAGCGGTCGGCGAGGCCGAATTTAGCGGAGGTCTTTTTTGTGATGTCGATGACCTCGGGCCAGTCGACGGCTGCGACCTGAACGCGGGGTGAGCTTTGTGCAATGGCGATGCCCCAGACGCCGGAGCCGGCGGCGAGGTCGAGGACCTTGACGGGGGTGCCAGCGCTGCCGTAGTTCATGTGGGCGGCGAGGTTTTGGGCCGCGGGATAGCTCATGGGGAAGATGTCGAGGACGAAGTTGTGGAAGAACTCGCCGCCGCTCTTCTCCTCGTTGACGGCGCTCACGGGCTTGCCGGTGGCTACGACTTCGTTGAGGTTGAGCCAGCGGGGAATGAGGTGCTCGCTGCAGTGCTTGATGAGCCCACCTTGGAATGACGGCTTGGTGCTGACGAGGAAGGCGTCGCTTTCTGGCGTGAGGGAGAAGCGGCCCTGCGCATCTTTTGCCAGGAAGTTGAGGCCGACGAGAGCGTCCATGATAGCGGTGAGACCACGGGCGGAGGCGCCGGTAGCTTTCTCGACTTCCCAGATGTCTTTGGGGCCGTTGTCGAGAACGTCAAAGACGTGGTGGCGGATGGCGGCTTCAAGGACAAGGGGCGGAACGTAGCCCCATGCCATTTGCATGATGCGTTCGGGGGTGACCTGGGCGGGCGTGGCAGTAGCCATGGTGTTCTCCGGGGATTGGAAATTGTGTGCTGACAGCCTGGGGAGCTGTGAGGGATGCGGAGGAGTGTAGCAGCTTCAGTAGTGCATTCGGGGTAAATGTGCGAAGGGTACGGGGCGACAAAAAATTGGGCTGGCGCCAGGGGCCAGCCCATTGGGGGAGTAATGGTTAACGGCCTGACCCCGGGTTAGAGGGTCAGGTGAGTGGTTAGACGGCAGAGTTTTCAGGGGGTGATCGAGGGCCGATATCGGGGGGAGTGGGGAGGGTTGCTGCTTGCTGTACGCAGGCCAGGTAGAATCGGATTGGACTCCAGGGAAACGAAGGGAAATGACGAGACGGGCGGCGGCGCTGGTTAACGGTGGTGCAAGGTTCGGCGGGGCCGAATCGGGAGCCGGGGACCGTCGCGTAGGGTGGTTTGGGGTCGCCAGGGGCAATCCGGCGGGGCGTGGATTTGCGTATTCATTCCAGAGACGAATGAGTAGCCGAAGCGAGGCGCCGTGACTGCGCCCATGCAGCAGGTCCGAGACTCGGCGCTGGTCGAGCGAATCATGGCGGGAGACGAAGGTGCGCTCGAAGCGCTCTACGATCGCTATGCGGGCATGCTGTTTGCCATGCTGTTGCGGATCCTGCGCGATCCGGGTGCCGCGGAAGAGGTGATGCAGGACTTGTTTCTGCAGCTATGGCGCGGGGCTGCGCGCTTCGACGCGAGCCGTGGTTCGATGGCTGCATGGCTGCTGGTGATTGGGCGAAATCGGGCGCTGAGCCGGCTGCGGGGCAAGGAGCGGCGCGAGATTCTCGGGGACTCTGAAGAATTTTCCATCGAGGCGATGCCGTCGGCCGGGAATCTGGAGGACGAGGCCGCGCGGGCGCAACTGATGAGACGACTGCAAGGGGCCATGGCAGCTCTGCCGCCGGAACAACGGGAGGCGGTGGAGCTGGCCTATTTTGAAGGGATGACACAGACGGAGATTGCGGAACGGACGAAGTGTCCGCTGGGAACGGTGAAATCGAGAGTACGGGCCGCGATGCAAACGCTGAAGCAATTATTTGACGATGAATCGACACGTCAATCCGGAAGACTCTGACCTCTACGCCTTAGGGGCGCTCGACGGTGCGGAGATGCAGGAGCTGGAGGCACACGTGCGCTCGTGCTCGGAGTGTGCGCGCGCGGTGGATGAGGCGCGGCAGCGGGTTGCGCTTCTTGCGTTGGCTGCGCCTGCGGTGGCTCCTCCTGCTGGGGTGAAAGAGGAGTTGCTGCGGAGGGTGCGGGCGGAGCGGATTCCGGAGGCGCATCGGGCCGAGCTCGCCAAGCCGGGTCGGGTGCGAGGGTTTGGGTGGCTGACTCCGGCGTTTGGGGTGGCGGCGGTGGTTTTTGCGGCGCTGTCCGCGTTGCTGTGGGTCCGGGACGCGAGGGATCTGCGGCGCGTTCATGAGCTGGAGGGGCAGCTGGCGGTGGCGCAGACGCGGTCGCTCGAAATTGCGCGGGCGGCGGAGCAGACGAACAAGCTGCTGGAGTGGCCGGCGACAAAGCGCGTGGCGCTGATGCCAATGCCGGGCATGGAGGGGCACGGGGGCGTGCTGTACAACGCGAAGATGGGGATGGTGGCGTGCTCTGGATGGCTGCCGGCTCCGCCGAAGGGCAAGAGCTACCAGCTGTGGCTGGTGCCCATGGAAGGCAAGCCGATGCCGCTGTATGTTTTCGGCGAGGAGTGGACCCACCCGATGGAGATGCATGTGACGCCAGGCATGGAGGCGAAGGCCTTCGCGGTGACGGAAGAGCCAGCGGGCGGGATGCCGTGGCCGACCGGGCCGAAGGTGCTGGTGGGTGCGGGCGAGTAGGCACGGGCGCCGAGCCACGGGCACCGGGCACCGTGCGGGCCCCGAGCGCTCCGTGCTGTAGCGTTCTCGGAAGCCCACCGCCGAGAACGCGGAGCATAGGGAAGGTCCGGTAAACTCGGGGTGTATGCAATCGAGTAAGAGTCCTGACACGTGGAGCGGGTCGGATATCCGCGAGATGTTTTTGAAGTTTTTTGAGACGAAGGGGCACCGGCGTGTGCACTCGTCGTCGCTGGTGCCTGCCAACGATCCCACACTGCTGTTTACGAATGCGGGGATGAATCAATTTAAGGATGTGTTTCTGGGGCTGGAGCGGCGGGACTACTCGCGGGCCACGACGTCACAGAAGTGTGTGCGGGCGGGCGGGAAGCACAACGACCTGGAAAATGTGGGGTTCACGCGGCGGCACCATACCTTCTTCGAGATGCTGGGCAATTTCAGCTTCGGCGACTACTTCAAGAGGGATGCGATTGCGTACGCGTGGGAGTTGGTGACGTCGCCGGAATGGTTTGGGATTGCGAAGGACAAGCTGTACGTGACGATTTTCGAGGGCGACGCTGAGGTTCCGCGGGATGATGAGGCGGAGCGTTTGTGGATGGAGGTGGGAGTTCCGCAGTCGCGCATCTTCACGTATGGGCGCAAAGACAACTTCTGGCAGATGGGCGATACCGGCCCCTGCGGGCCGTGCTCGGAGATTTTTTACGACATGGGTCTGGAGGCCGCGGAGACTCCTGGAGTGGATCGGCCGTTTGGGGAGGATGAGGCTCGGTATGTGGAGATTTGGAATTTAGTCTTCATGCAGTTCGACCGCGTGCTGGTTAGGCATTACTGCAGATACCACGGGGAGCTTTCCCTTTCGGACTTAGATTGCCGCGAGTGCATAAGGGAGGAGATTGAAGAAGGTAGAAAGGAAAACGGGTTTACAGAGGAGTTTCGACTAGATAATCTGCCCAAGCCTTCGATTGATACGGGGATGGGTTTGGAGCGGGTGGCGGCTGTTTTGCAGGGGGTGGTTTCGAATTTTGAGACGGATTTGTTTGTGCCGCTGATCAAGAAGGCCGCGGAACTCTGCGAGAAGTCCCCAGTCTCCAGTCCCCAGTCCCCAGAAAACAGCGGCGATCGTGCGGCTGCGAGCCTGAGGATTATTGCGGATCATGCGCGGGCTTCGACGTTCTTGATTGGCGATGGCGTGCTGCCTTCGAATGAGGGGCGCGGGTATGTGCTCAGGAAGATTCTGCGGCGTGGGATTCGGCATGGGCGACTGCTGGGACAGGAGAAGCCGTTCATGTTTCAGATGGTCTATGCGGTGCGGGATGAGATGGCGGATGCGTATCCGGAGTTGAAGGAGAGCGCGGATCGTGTGGCTAAGGTGGTCGAGGCGGAAGAAATGCAGTTCGCGCGGGCGATCGCGCTCGGATTTCAGGAATTCGAATGGCTTACGAGCAAGGAATCTCGTTCGAAAAAGCAGGCTTCCGTCGAGGAAATAATAGGGCATCGGCCTGACTTGGGGCCAACTCTGCGTGAGTTTTTCAAAGACGCGATGGGCCGTCGAAGCGATCGGTTCTTCTTCGATTATGCGAAGCCCTTCTTGGATGAAGCGCAATATTTACGACTCCAAGGTGCGTGGACAGCGGCAAATCGTCAGCCCGACCAACAGCTCGATGGCAAAGACGCGTTCCATCTCTACGAAACGTACGGGCTACCGCTGGATTTCATGATGGATGCTGCGCGGGATGCTGGCATCCAGTTTGATCTCGAGGGATTTGAGGCGGCTCGGGCGGAAGAGCAGGCTCGGGCGCGGGCTTCGTGGAAGGGTGGGTCGCAGAAGTCGGCGAGCCCGACGTTTCGGGATTTGCCGAAGACGACGTTCGAGGGTTATCGACAGCTGCGTGTGGATGGGGCTGAGGTGCTGGCCGTCGTCAAAGATGGGCTGGGAGTTCCGGTCGCTGCCGCCGGCGACGCGGTCGAGATTGTGCTGGATCGGACGAGCTTTTACGCGGATTCGGGTGGGCAGATTGGCGATACGGGCTGGCTGATGTCGGACGATCACAATTCTGTGATCGCCGATGTGACGGGGTGCACGAAGCCGGTGCAGGGGGTGTTTGCCCATCGCGCGGTTCTGCGGCAACCGATCAGGCTCGGCGACAAAGTCGACACGGTCGTCGATGCGAATTTCCGGAACGCGACGCGGCGGAATCATACAGCAACGCATTTGCTGCACGCGGCGTTGCGCGAGGTTCTCGGCACACACGTCAAACAGGCTGGCTCTCTCGTCGAGCCGAATCGGCTGCGCTTCGATTTTTCGCACTTTGCGGGAATCGCCGAGGAGGAGATGCAGGACATCGAGGACATCATCAATAAGCAGACTCTGGGGAACAGCAAGGTGGAGACGCTCGAGGATGTGCCGATCGACGTTGCGGTGAATGAGTATCACGCGATGGCGCTGTTCGGCGAGAAGTATGGGGAAAAGGTCCGTGTTGTCCGAATCGGTGATTTTTCGACCGAGCTCTGCGGCGGCACGCACACCAGCGCCACGGGCGAAATCGGCGTGGTGAAGTTGTTGGGCGAGGGGTCTGTGTCGTCGGGCGTGCGGCGTGTGGAGGCCGTCACCGGGCTGGGCGCGCTGAACGAATTCCGGAAGGATTTCCAGGTCGCGCAGATTGCGTCTCAACTCGGACCCGCCGACCTCGCCCCAGCCGACGCGCTGCGGCAGCGGCTGTCCGCCCAGGAGGACGAGCTGAAGAAGCTGCGGCGGGAGCTGGATGAGGCGCGGATGAAGTCGGCTGCGTCACGGGTTTCAGGGGCTACGGATCAGGCTGTCGATGTTGAGGGAATCAAAGTGCTGTCGCAGAGAGTCGATGGCCTCGATCGCGGACAGATGCGGACGCTGGTCGATAATTTGCGGAACAAGCTGGGGTCGGGCGTCGTTGTGCTGGGCGGCGCGCAGGATGAGGGCAAAGTCGCGCTGATCGTCGGCGTGACGAAGGACCTGACGGGCAAGATTCCGGCTGGGAAAGTGATTGCGCCGATAGCGAAGATGGTGGGCGGGTCGGGCGGTGGTCGTCCGGACATGGCGGAGGCAGGCGGCAAGGACGCGGGGCAGCTGGATGCTGCGCTGAAGAGTGCGGCGGATGTGGTGAAGGGGCTCCTGGGGTGAGCAGGGACCGGCTGCGTTAGAAAAGCAGGTCCATTCGACTCGCGTCTGAATTGTTTGTTGCGCCCAAAAGCGGGCGCAACGTATTTTGCGGCTTCGCTCAGGATGACAGATTTTCTCTTTGCCTGAAGATTTGCGGAACATCAGGAGCGCAATCGAGTCTGAGCCTCCACAGCCGGAACCACGCGAACAATCTTCCGAGTATTCTGGTGCGGGTGATTTTCCGCTATGGCATACGTACTGGCGCTTGATCAGGGCACGACCAGCTCCCGGGCGATTCTTTTCGATGAGCGTGGGCGCGTCGCGGGCGTGGCGCAGCATGAGTTCCAGCAGTTCTACCCACAGGGCGGTTGGGTGGAACACGATCCGATGGAAATTCTCACCAGCCAGTTGTCCTGCGCCGTGGAGGCGCTGGGCAAGGTGGGCGCGCGGCCGCGGGATGTGGCTGCGATCGGCATCACGAACCAGCGCGAGACTGCTGTCGTGTGGGATCGCGCGAGCGGGAAGCCGATCTATCCGGCGATTGTGTGGCAGGACCGGCGAACGGCTCCGATGTGCACGCGGCTGCGCGAGGAGGGCGTGGAGGAGACGATCCGCGCGAAGACGGGGCTGTTGCTGGACCCGTATTTTTCGGCGACGAAGGTGGCGTGGATTCTCGACAATGTGGAGGGCGCGCGGGCGAAGGCGGAACGCGGCGAGCTGGCGTTTGGGACAGTGGACAGCTGGCTGATCTGGAACCTGACCAGCGGCAGCGAGCACGTAACGGACGTGACCAACGCTTCGCGCACGCTGCTTTACAACGTGGTGGAGGGCAGGTGGGACGAGGAACTACTGCGGCTGTTTGGCGTGCCGGTAAAGATGCTGCCGCGCGTCGTGTGGTCGAGTGAGCACATTGCTGACGTGACGACTTCGCTGGGCCTCGGGGGGATTCCGATTGGCGGCATTGCGGGCGATCAGCAGGCGGCGCTGTTCGGGCAGCTCTGCTGGAATCCGGGCGAAGCGAAGAACACCTACGGCACGGGATGTTTCCTGCTGCAAAACATCGGGACCACGTTTGTCCGGTCCAAACATAGATTGATCACGACGGTTGCCGCGAGCGCGCAGCGGCGGCTGGAGTATGCGCTCGAGGGCAGCGTCTTTATCGGCGGCGCGGTGGTGCAGTGGCTGCGCGATACGCTGCGGCTGATCGGGTCGTCGGCAGAAGTGGAGGCGCTGGCCGCGAGTGAACCCGATGCGGGGGGGGTGGTTCTTGTGCCGGCCTTTGTGGGCCTGGGCGCTCCTTACTGGGATCCTCATGCAGGTGGATTACTGATCGGGCTGCGGCGCGAAACGCGGGCGGGACACATTGCGCGGGCGGCGCTGGAGAGCATTGCATTCCAGGTGGCGGACGTGCTGGAGGCGGCGCACAGCGAGATGAGCGCGCCTCTCGATTCGCTCAGGGTGGATGGCGGGGCGGCGGTGAACGATCTGCTGATGCAGTTCCAGGCGGATCTGCTGGGAGTGCCGGTGGTGCGGCCGCAGGTGACCGAGACCACCGCGCTCGGCGCCGCTTATCTTGCGGGCCTGGCCGTGGGTTTTTGGGAGAGCCCGGAAAAACTGCAGGCCGGTAGGGAGCACGATACGCGCTTTAAGCCGCTGATGAGCCGGGACGAGGCGCAAGCAAGGCGAGCTCGCTGGCGCAGGGCCGTGGAGCGTTCGCGCGGCTGGAACGAATAGCGCACCAAACCAGAACTGAGGAGCGATCGATGCAGCGGGAGAGCATGTTGCGAAACCTACGGGATCGAAAGCAGCCGTGGGATCTTGCGGTGATTGGGGGAGGCGCGACCGGCATGGGGGTGGCCGTGGACGCGGCGACCCGCGGCCTCGACGTCGTGCTGGTAGAAGCGCACGACTTTGGCAAGGGCACCAGTAGCCGGTCCACCAAGCTCGTTCATGGCGGAGTACGGTATCTCGAGCAGGGCAACGTGGCTCTGGTGATGAGCGCACTGAAGGAGCGCGGTCTGTTGCGTAAGAACGCGCCTCATCTGGTCCATGATTTGGCTTTCGTGGTGCCGAACTACTCGTGGTGGGAGGCGCCGTTTTACGGAATTGGCCTGAAACTTTATGACCTGCTTGCGGGCAAGTATGGCTTCGGGCCCTCACGCCTCCTCAGCAAGGAGGAAACTCTGGATAAGCTCCCGGCGCTTGATCCGCAGGATTTGAGCGGCGGAGTGGTGTATTACGACGGCCAGTTCGACGATGCGCGCCTGCTGATCCATCTGGCGATGACCGCGGCCGAACATGGAGCAACGGTGGTGAACTATTGTGCGGCGACCGGTCTGTTGCGGGACGCCGAAGGATATATCAACGGGCTTACGGCGCGGGACGCGGAGAGCGGAGAGGAGTTTGCGATCGCGGCGCGGGTGGTGGTGAATGCGACCGGCGTCTTCACGGACGAAGTGCGGCGGATGGCCGACCCGCGGGCGGAGCCGCTGCTGGTGGCGAGCCAGGGAATTCACCTGGTCTTCGATCACAGCTTTTTGAAAGGCGATTCCGCGCTCATGGTGCCGCGCACCAGCGACGGACGCGTGCTGTTTGTGATCCCGTGGCACGGGTATGCTATGGCAGGAACCACGGACACGCCGGTCGACGGGCCGAGCCTTGAGCCGCAGGCGCTCGACACGGAGGTCGACTTCATTCTCGAAACGGCGGGGCGCTATCTCACGCGGCCGCCGTCGCGCGCGGACGTGCTGAGCGTGTTCGCGGGACTGCGTCCCCTGGTGCGTGGAGCGGGGAAGACGTCTGCGCTTTCGCGCGATCATGTGATTCATGTCGACGAGTCGGGCCTGCTGACGATCACGGGCGGCAAATGGACCACGTATCGGCATATGGCGGAGGATTGCGTGGACAATGCCATCACGCTGGGCCGCCTGCGCGAGGAGCCATGCGTGACGCGGGCACTGCGGATTCACGGATATTGCGAGGACGCGGAGAAGTTCGGGGACCTCGAGGTCTACGGCGCGGATGCGGCTGAAATTCGCGCGCTGGCGGAGGAGAAGCCCGAGTTGGGAAGGCGGCTGGACCCGGCGCTGCCGGTGATCGGCGCGGAAATTGTGTGGGCGGTTCTCGAGGAGATGGCGCGGAGCGTGGAAGATGCGCTGGCACGGCGCACGCGAGCCCTCTTCCTGGACGCGCGCGCAACGATGCGGATGGCGGAACCTGCGGCGCGTCTGATGGCCGCCGAACTAGGCAAGGGCGACGACTGGGTCCACGAGCAAGTCAACGCTTTTTCCCAACTGGCAGAACACTATTGGCTGAGTCCAGGCGTGAAGCTGGGGCAGAATATCTGATTTTTTCTGTGATGCATCTCACGCTCACGGGTATGTGGGGAGGACTATCATGGGTTCTCCGGGCGGTGATTTCGCACATTCGCCCGCACCCCAGGCGGCAGGCAAGTGAGGAGCGAAAGCCATGTGTTTGGCAATTCCGGGCAAGGTCGTCGAGATTTTCACGAACGAGGGCATGCACATGGCGCGCGTGCAGTTTGGCGGTGTGACGCGCGAGGCGTGCCTCGACTACGTGCCCGAGACCCGGGTAGGCGAGTACGTGCTGGTGCATGTGGGGTTCGCGATCAGCCGCGTGGATGAAGAGGAAGCCCGGCGGACCTATGAGGCGCTGGCGGAGCTGGATCAGCTCGGTGAGCTGGAGATTCCGGAGTTCGAGCAAAGCAGAAACAAGGACGGCGTATGAAGTACCTCGACGAGTATCGCGATGGCGGCATTGCGGCGAAGCTGGTGGAGCGGATCGAGCGTGCGCAGACGAAGCCGTGGGTGATCATGGAGGTTTGCGGCGGGCAGACGCATTCGATTGTGAAGAACGGGATCGATCATCTGCTGCCCAAGGGCGTGGAGCTGGTGCATGGGCCGGGCTGTCCGGTGTGCGTGACGCCGCTGGAGATGATCGACAAGGCGCACGCGATTGCGCGGAAGCCGGACGTCATCTTCTGCTCGTTTGGCGATATGCTGCGGGTGCCTGGGTCGGATGGCGATTTGTTCAGCATCAAGTCACAGGGCGGCGATGTACGGGTGGTGTATTCGCCGCTGGATTGCCTGAAGATCGCGAAGACAAATCCGGGAAAGCAGGTTGTGTTTTTCGCGATTGGGTTTGAGACGACGGCTCCGGCGAATGCGATGCTGGCCTGGCAGGCTCGGGAAATGGGGCTGAAGAATTTGTCGCTGCTGGTATCGCACGTGCTGGTGCCACCGGCGATTGAGGCGGTGCTGAGCTCGCCGCGGAATCGGGTGCAGGGATTTCTGGGGCCGGGCCATGTGTGCGCGGTGGCTGGCTATGAGGAGTACGAGCCGCTGGCGGCGCGGTTTCATGTGCCTATCGTGGTTACAGGTTTTGAGCCGCTGGACATTCTGGAAGGCGTGCTGATGACGATCGAGCAACTGGAGCAGGGTCGGGCGGAGGTCGAGAATCAGTATTCGCGGGTGCTGGCGCGGGGCGGCAATCATCCGGCGCGGGAACGCATCATGAAGGTGTTTGAGGTCGGCGACCGTAAATGGCGCGGCGTGGGGACGATTCCGCACAGCGGTTTCCAGTTGCGGGTGGAGTTCCGGGAGCTCGACGCGGAACGACGGTTCAACGTGACGGCGATCGACACGATGGAGCCGGAGGTTTGTATCGCGGGGCAGATTCTGCAGGGGATCAGGAAGCCGCATGATTGTCCGGCGTTTGGGAGCGAGTGCACACCGCAGCATCCGCTGGGGGCGACGATGGTTTCGGTAGAGGGTGCTTGCGCGGCGTATTACGCATATGGGCGGCACCTGAAGGATGCGGATCTCGTGACGCTCGGGGATGGGAAATGAGCACCGGCAAGGTGGAAGCGCGGGAAGAGGCTGTGGCGCCGTTGAGGGCATTTGGCGAGTGTCCGTTGCCGATGAGGGAAAGCTCGTGGCAGCTGTCGCACCGGAGATTGCGGATCGGGTGCATGCGGCGATGCGGGCGCATCCGCTGGGGGCGGAGAGCCGGGTGATCGGCGAAAGCGTCCAGCAGCACGCGGGGATGGTGTTGATGAACCGACGTTGGCGGGACACGGGTTGTGGGTGTGTTGTCTGCGGAGCAGCTGCCTCGGATTTGCTGAGTTTTTCCTGGGCCAGTGGCTAGTCGGCGGCCCAGGTCTCCGAGGTAAAGGTTGAGGCGGGCAGACCGGCGGCGTTCCAGAGGTTGTTGGTGACGACACTCATCCAGCCATAACGAACATAGACAGGATTTGCGACGCCGGAGGCGGTGACAAGGACGGTGTCGCCGTCGATGCGTGCTTGTGCGGGGACGAAATGGTGATCTTCGCCAGCGACTTCGAAGGCGTCGAGGGGCTGGCCGTGGGTGGTGAGTCCCTGGGCGTGGTCGAACCAGACGCGGAATGCGATGCTGCCGTCAGGCTGCAACTCGCTGGTTGCCTGGCGGAAGAGCGGAGAGGCGTACGTAACGTCTTCGCCGTAGGTGATGTGGCGAGCCGCGAGGGCGAGGCGGTGGCCGACGGTCTGCTTGTCGGGCGGATGGACGTTGTCCGGCGTGCCGATGTCGAGGGTGACGGCCATGGCCGTGTTGGTGAGCTGAAGCGTGCGGCGCTGTGCGTCGCGGACTTTGCCCCAGTCTTCGCCGGGTGAGTTGAAGCTGGAAATCTGGACGAAGTAGAAAGGCAGGTTGCCCTCCGCGAACTGCATGCGCCAGTCGCGGATGAGCGCGGAGAAGAGCGCGGTGTAGTACGGAGCTCGATCATGGCCCGAGTTGGTTTCACCCTGATACCAAATGAAGCCGCGGATGGACATCGGCGTGAAGGGCGCAACCATCGCGTTGTAGAGACCGGCGGGCGACCAGGAGGTTTCATCAGGGTGCCAGGGATGACGGGGGAGCGGTTTGCCGGCGGCGCGGGCGGCAGCGTCCTCGGCTTTCTCGGCGGCGATCTTCTCTCTGAGCGTCGGCTGTTCATTGGCGAAATGAGCGCGACTGGCGAATGCGGGGAGCAGATCGGGGTGTGTGCCCAGAGTGTCCATGGAAACCCAGGAATCGGCGGGCGTGCCTCCCCAGGTGGAGTCGATCAGGCCGATGGGGATGTTTTCCTTCGCGGCGATTTCGCGGCCGAAGAAGTACGCGACGGCGGAGAAGGTCGCTGCGGTTTCAGGCGTGCAGAGGGTCCAGGTGTCGGGGACGTCATTCAGCGGGTAGTCAGAGCCTTTGTGGTCGACGAGGAGCAGGCGGAGCTTCGGATTGGTGGCGGCGGCGATCTCTTTGTCGCCATCCTTGAGGACGGCATTGCCGGGGAATCCACGAAGGGGCATTTCCATATTGGACTGGCCGGACGCGAACCACACATCGCCGATGAGGAGGTCGGAGAGGGTGAGGTCGGGGCCGTCGCCGCTGATGGTGAGAGTGTAGGGACCGCCGGCGGATTCAGGGGCGAGCCAGAGGCTGAAGGCGCCGAGGGAGTTGGCCTGGGCGGGAACGGACTGGGCGTCAAATTTGGCGGTGAGATGAGCGCCGGGCATGGCCCAGCCCCAGATGCGAATAGGGCGATCACGCTGAAGGACGGCATGGTCGCTGAGCAGATGCGGGAGGCGGACGTCGGCGCGGATCGAGGAAACAGAAGGCAGGAGACAGGCGACAAGGAGAAGAGCGATGCGGACAGATTTCAAGGCAGACCTCGGATCAGGAAGCGCATTTCTGCGGCGGAAATTTCGGCGCTATGAGTCTACAGCGAGCGAGGGATGAGGAGGAGAAACCTGGATGGAGCCGACGACCGGACTTGAACCGGTGACCTGCCGATTACGAATCGGCTGCTCTACCAACTGAGCTACGTCGGCTTCGGTGGGCTACAGCAAAGACCATCGGCGCGCTGCGGCTGAACTTGATTCTATCGTTCCGGTTTGGCAGCGTAAAGCGCGGCACCGCCTATACTGCCCGTCGGCGCGGCACCGCCTATACTGTTGCTGATGCAGAGCGATCCGGGAACGGAGTGGGAGCGGCTGACGCGGCTCTATGGGGAGAAGAGCGACGAGGAGCTGCTGGATCTGGCGGAGGACTTTGGGAATCTGACCGATGTGGCGCAGCAGGTGCTGCGGGATGAGATGAGGAAGCGGATGCTGCCGGAGGCGAGCGGCGGGGCGAGCGAAAGGCGAGCGGAACAGCGAGCGATTTTCGGGCGATGGAACACGGAAACGGAAGCCGGTCCCGCGACGAGCGAGGCCGAACGTGAATCTGGCGATGAGGACGGTGCAGTCGAATACACGTGGAAGACTGTGCTGTGCGAATGCGAAGACAGCGACCAGGCAGAATTGCTAAGCATGGTGCTGAGGCAGGCAGGAATTGAAAATTGGATTGAACGTCCCAACGCGGGTGGCATCGGGCGGTTTCTTCCGCGTGTTCTGGTTGCGGCCGATGAACTGGACAAGGCGCGGGAAGTCGCGTCACAACCGATTCCGCAGGAGATCGTCGACCTGGCCAACACGCCGGATGAAGAGTTTGTAGCGCCGTCGTGTCCAAGATGCGGATCTGCGAATTCGTTGCTCATGAGCCTGGAGCCCACCGACGCATGGCAATGCGATGACTGCGGGGCTCGGTGGAGCGATCCGGCGCCGGTGGAAAACGAGGGACAAAACCCGAGGTGGAAATAGGCGTCAGGAATGAGAAAAGGCCGCCCGGCAACAGGGCAGCCTTCTCTTTTGGGAGAATAGTTCCAACGGAGGCAAGCCATCAGAACTTTCTGGCGCAATAGTATGGGCCGCTGGAGGGGGTGTCAAGACCAAATCCAGGAGGCTTGCAACCGTCTGAAAAGTAACGGCTTGTTCAAGACATCCCTCGATCCATCTTTCGTCTTTTATTCTCCATAACGGCTCCTGTCCTCCTAATTAATCCCTTTAGATTCTGGTGAATATGGTCGAACAAGCCGTGGGTACTGCGGTTTTTTGGACACGAAACGGCCGCCGTGAGCGCACTAACTCAGGTGCAGTGAGATGAACTCCTCTTCTGCGACGCTCGAGATCGGTTTGCCACGGAGCTTGCGGATGACCGCGCGACCGCCTCCGAGGAACAATCCGAGGAGCAATGCGGCGCACATCAGGACCACGACGAGCACGGTGATGCCCAGGAGGAGTCGATACAACTTCGCGCCTTCGGGGACGTAGCCTTCGGGATGATCGATGGTGACGTAGTCTTCGAAGTGAACGGCGCTGAGAAGCCGCTGCGTGTTTTCCGAAGAAGAACTGCCGCTGACGATGGCGACGAGAGGGCCGGAGCGCTTCGTGGAAAAGCCGGAGGACTTGGCGAGCGCGTCAAGTGCCTTGAGTTTCGCGCCGGCTATTTGCGGCGTTGGATAGGAAATCAGTGTGAGTGTGCCGTTGACGCCGTACTGCGCGGTGACGACTTCGGCGTCTTGGCTGAAGTCGATGGCGGTTGCGGGGAGTTTTCCGCCTGTGTTTGCATAGGCCGCGGGGCCGATGGCGTACTTCACGGTTGAGGCGTCGAGTTGGGGAGTGGGCAGATAGTGGGGCAACGTCGGGGGAATGCTTGCTGCGCCACCGATCCTGGGGCACTGCGCGGCGAGCGCGGCGAGCGCTGACTTCTCATCAGGGGACGGATGAGCGAAGGTCGCGTCGATTACGGTGTTTCCGGTCCAGAAGAGAAAATGATCGCCGGAGGATGCGCCTTGGTGACCGATCGACTCGATGCGCATGCCGGGTTGGCGGAAGAAGGTGAAGGCTCCGTAGGCTCCGGTGGCGTCTTTGAACTGCCAGGCGTGAACCGTGAGCTGATTCGATCCGGAAGCGTAGGTTGTTCCGCTGGAATTCGACAGGCCATATTCCGTCAATACATCGGTTGCCGCGGCATCTTTCGAAGGCGGGAGAGGCGCTCGCTGGGTATAGCCCGCGAAGGACTGCGGGAGCAGGGGCTGCGCGATTGGGGGGGCGAGCGCAGCAAGGGTGAGCGCTGAGCCGATGAGGACAGAGGTGGCGAGAATTCTGGCGTGGGACATAGTGGGGAGAGCCGGGACGCTTTGCTTTGATGATAGTTGGACTGACACCGCTCCCAAAAGAAAGGCTTCAGGCAGGGGTTCAGGCCAGGGAGGTTGCTTCTATTCGGTGGCAGCAGGGTGGGAGCCGGCCTGGGCGACGCGCATGCCGTTGAGGCTCCCGACGTAGCGGGAGACGCCACGGTAGAGGGATTCGGCGATGCGCTGGCGGTATTGCGGCTGGCGGAGTTCTTCAGCGTCTTCGGGATTGGTTAGGAATGAAATCTCGGCGAGAATCGAGGGCATGTTGGCACCGATGAGGACCACGAAGGGCGCCTTCTTGACGCCGCGATCTTTGAGGCCGGGGTTGCCCTGTTCAAGGCCGGCGTAGAGGCTCGAGTCCACATCGTCGGCGAAGGCGCGCGACTCGTTGATCTTGTCCTGGAGGGCAATCTTCTTCACCAGATCGGAAAGCTGGTGGATGGACTCGTCCGAGGAGGAGTTTTCGCGCGCTGCCACTTCGAGCGCATCGGCGGAAGAGGTGAAGTTGAGGTAGTAGACTTCGACGCCGCGCGCGGCTGTGTCGGGGCTGGAGTTGGCGTGGACGGAGATGAAGAGGTCGGCCTGCGCCTGGTTGGCGATGGCGGTGCGCGTTTCGAGCGGGATGAAGGTGTCGTCGCTGCGGGTGTAGATGACGTCGGCGCCGAGACGTTGTTTGAGGAGGCGGCCGAGGCGAAGGGCTACGTCGAGGACGACGTCCTTTTCTTCTAAGCCACCGGGGCCGAGGGTACCGGAGTCGTGTCCTCCGTGACCGGCGTCGATCACGATGCGGTTGATCTTGAGGCCGAGGGCGCGAACCATGGAGTTCGGTGCGTGCTGCGTGGCGGTTGCGGGCTCTGACGCGGGGATGCCGCTGGATCCGGCTTCCGCTGGCGGGACATCGTCGGCTCGCGCCGCGGGCGTGAGCTTTCGCGATGGGGAATGCGATGGATTCGTCGTCGAAGAGGACGGGGGGCCGGGGACGGAGGCGACCACCGGGGCGGTTGTCGGGTGGCGTGTGGCGCGCACCTGATTGGGCTGGCTGCTGAGTTTCGGAACATCGGTCAGTGCTGAGCCGCTGTCGGCGTCTGGCGGCGGTGTGGCCGAGCGCAAGGTTGAGTTGGGTGTGCTGGACCGCGGCGGCGGTGAGGTGCTTGGAGCGGCCGGGGCGGTGGCTGATGGAGGAGGACTGGCATTCGCGATTTGCTGCGGCGGGAATGGGTTTCGGGTTCCGTGGACGTCGATGATCAGGCGCGCCGGGTTCTGGAGGAAGAAGGCGGAGTAGTCGCTGAGGCTGTTGATGTCGAGGACGATGCGGGTGGTGTTGGCGGAGGTTTGCGCGGCGCGGATGCGGGTGAGGAACCCGTCGTCGGTGACTTCGACGGGGCGGCCTGAGAGTTCGGGCGAGAGGCTCGTGCCGTAGAGGTCGAAGAAGATGCGGTCGGGATTGGTGACGCGCGCGGCCTGATAGAGGACCTGCTGCTGGAGGTCGATAGCGACGCGGGTGGAATCGGGCGTGGACCAGTGACGGATGCCGGTGATGAGGGGCAGGCGACCGCGGCGCGGCCGCGGAGGGGCGTTCATCCAGTGGGCGTCGTCGGATGTGGTTGCGGCGGAGGCGGGTCCGGGAGCCAGCGGGTGTTCATCATCGCCAGCGGGCGGGATGTTGGCTTCTTCGACAGCGGGTGCAGATGTGAACGGTGCCTGGTTGTTCGCGCGCGCGGTCTGCCTTGGCGGTGCTGAGGTCGCTCGCAAGGGCGCGGGCCTTGTTGTCGCGGTCGAAGTCGCACTGCGCAGCGTGGCCGAGCGGCCTGCTCCGCGCGGCGGTTGTGTCCGAGATGCAACGGCGATGTTCTTTAGTTCGGTGCGGGCTTCGACGCCGAGCGGGCTTTGCGGGTAGAGGTGGAGGAAGTTAAGGTAGGTGGTCTTTGCCTGTTCGAGGTCCCCGAGGTCACGCTGATAAATTTCACCCTCGGTTAGCAGAGCGCTGAAACGATATCGGCTGCCGGGATACTGGCGGCGGAGGAATTCATCCTGGCCGATGGCGTCGCGGAGCGCCTTCTGGTCCTGGAACATGCGGCCTTCTTCGGCGAGGAGATCGGCGACGGCGGCGACGGACGCGTCGGCTTTGGGCGAGGCGGGATCGCCGTGGTAGATGGCGCGGTATGCGTCGAGGACGCGGTCGTACTGAAGGCGCGTGCGCTGCTGCTCGGGGCGGCCTTCAAGAGCTTCGCGGAGGCGCTCGGCGTGGGCAAACGGGGTGGATCGCGCGGCGGAATATTGAGCGGCCGAAGCGGCTGATGCGGGCAAAGCGAACAGCGCTGCAATCGCAACCGATACGACGCGGGCGCGCGAGGCGCTTGAAGGAGAGGACAGCATCGGGGATCGGACAGCGCGCTGCATAGACGGCCTTGCCGGCCGAGTGTCTTTGAAAAAGCGCGGGAGCTGTTCCAGGATCCCGCCCAGGACACTCCTGATTATAGGTGGGCATGACCACGCAGGCGCGCGACACGCCACACCGGACGCTTCACCGAACCCGGATCGTCATGGCGAGTTGCTCGGAACCAGCCGAAGCAACTCGCAGGACGCAGGCCACAGAGCGCTCGGTTATCTTGCGCCGGGCAGTCACATCTGAAACACTGGCCGTGCTTTCCTGTGGTTTGCAATTACCTCTCTTATGGTTGTCCACTACCTTGTCAAAGGGCGCGTGCAGGGCGTCGGGTTCCGGTGGTTTGTGCATCGCGAGGCGGCCGCGCTGGAGCTGAGCGGGTGGGTGCGCAACACCGAAGACGGCCACGTGGAAGTGCTTGCCGAGGGAGACGCGCAGACGCTGGCGGAACTCGGGCGGGCGCTGCGCAAAGGATCGCGCGGGAGCCGCGTGGATGCGGTCATCGAGCAGGAACTGGACGCGAAGGAAGCTGAGGGCCTCGGCCCGTTTGAGATTGAAGGAGCCTGGTAGAAATCTATGAGTACGCCTTGTGCCACTGACTGCGAGCCGTTGAAGGCGCTGGTTCGGACGGTTCCGGATTTTCCCAAGCCGGGGATTTTGTTTTACGACATCACGACTTTGCTGAAGGATCCGAAGGGATTCGCGACGCTGATCGACGCGCTGGCGCAGTACTACCTCGATAAGGAAATCGATTTGGTGCTGGGCATCGAGGCGCGCGGATTCATATTCGGGCCTGCGCTGGCTTATCGGCTGAACGCGGGTTTTGTGCCGGTTCGCAAGCCGAAAAAATTGCCGGGGCCGACGGCGCGCGTGACCTACGACCTCGAATACGGATCGGACACGCTGGAAATTCACGTGGACGCGATCGAGCCGGGGCAGCGAGTGGTTCTCGTCGACGATCTTTTGGCGACCGGTGGAACGATGGAAGCGACGATCAAGCTGGTGCAGCAACTGGGCGGGGAAATTGCCGGGCTCGGATTCGCGATTGAGCTCGATTTTTTGAAGGGGCGCGACCGGTTTAAGGATTACGACGTGTTCAGCCTTCTGCATTACGACGAGTAGGGTTTCGCGATTTCTTCGTTCGCTGGAAATTTTCGAGGGGTCCGGAAATTTCCAGTGTGATTCATTCGCAAGGGGTTGAGGAGCGGAGTACTTTGGTGATCTCCCTTATCTGATTTCGCTTGAATCAGTTGGCTCGCGACCGGGTTTGATGCAATCGCGGCCGTGATTGCGTCAAACCCGTACGCGATGGAGCCAGATGATTGAGGGGAAGTCAGTTGGTTCGCGGTCGTGTTTGCGTCAAACGCGGTCGAGTATGACGGGTTCACGTACGAGTTTGCGTCAAACAAGGTCGAGATTGATGCATACGCGGTCGTGATGGCGGACAAGCCGCATCCAGATTGCCAAAGAGCGATACTCTGGCGCTTCGGGAATTTCGGGCCCGGAAACGCCGATGGGGATTGTCCGCCTGGGCAGAGAATCCCCACTATCGATAGTGTGCGTGCCGTCTGGAGGCAATACAAGGGAAATCGGGGGTGGGGACGGTACGGAAGTACTGGGTCAGGGGGGTGGAGCGTCGCTTTACCCACTCAAGCCAAACCCGGCTTGAATGGGGCACCCCGAGTGTTTCGCCCTCGCCGTTCCGGGAGTGCCTCCTTGATGATGAATGTCACATCTTGACGGTCAACTGGAGACGATGGTAGGGTGTCGCTATGGCGGATACGAATACTGACGTTATCCAGGGCACTCTGGACATGCTGATTCTGAAGACGCTGAGTCTTGGGCCGTTGCACGGGTTTGGAATTGCCCGGCGGGTGGAGCAGGTTTCGCGCGGAGTTTTCAAGGTGAACCCCGGCTCTCTTTTGACTGCACTGCAGCGTCTGGAGCGGGCTGGCTGGCTCGACGCCGAGTGGCGGAGCACGGAAAACTCTCGACGTGCCAGGTTCTACTCGCTCACGCGCGCGGGCCACAGACAACTGGAGATCGAGACCACGGAATGGGGCCGCCGCGCCGGGGCCATCGCACGGCTATTGCGCCAGGAGGGATGACATGTTGTTATCGCGCCAACTCGCGCACGGGCTCCGCGGATTGCTGCATCGAAACGCGCACGATCAGGAGATCGGTGAGGAGGTTCGCCAGTACTTCGATGAAGCCGTAGCGGCGCATCGGGAGCGCGGTCTCACCGAAGACGAGGCGCGGCGGGCAGCGCGGCTGGAATGGGGTCGCCCTGAGCAGGCGGCGGAGCAGGCGCGCTCGTATGGCTGGGAGAACACGGTGCGCAGCTTCGTTGCCGATCTGCACTTCGGCGCGCGGCAACTGGCCAGGAATCCTGGATTCACGATCGTGAGCGCGATCACCCTGGCACTGGGCATCGGGGCGAGCACGGCAATCTTCAGCGCTGTCGATCCTATTCTCTTCAAGCCGCTGCCCTACCCGCATGCGAACCGTATTCTGACAATCTGGAATCGGTATCAGGGCGCTCGCTTCGAATTATCCTTCGGCACGTATCGCGAGCTGGCCCAGCGCAACCGCGGCTTTGAATCGATGGCCATCTTTGAGCCGTGGCAGCCGGCGCTGACCGGGGGCGTGCAGCCGGAGCGGCTCGAAGGGCAGGGGGTGAGCGCGAGCTTCTTCCAGGTGCTGGGCGTGGCTCCGACTCTGGGACGCGATTTCGAACCGTCCGAAGATGTTCGGGGAGGGCCGAGGGTCGTCATTCTCAGCGATCGACTGTGGCAAAGGCTGTTTCACGGCGATCGCGGCATCCTGGGGCGACCGATCAAACTCGACGACGGCGACTACACGATTATTGGAGTGATGCCGCAGTGGTTTGAGGACGTGCTGTCCTCGTCGACGGACATCTGGACGCCTGCGCAATATGACACGAGGCAGCGGGCGAAAGACTTCAGCGGGCCGGCGTGGGGCAATCATCTGCGCCTGGTGGGCCGTCTCCGGCCGGGCGTCACGCGCGCACAGGCCATTGAAGAGCTGTCTCAGATTGCGGGCACACAGTGGGAGGACTTTCCGCGCCCTCGCTGGGCTTCGCTCAAGCAGGGCCTGATCGTCGATTCTTTGCAGGATGACATGGCTTATATCGTGAGGCCTGCGCTGCTGGCGGTTCTCGGCGCAGTCATCCTGGTCCTGACTATCGCGTGCGTGAATGCAATCAACCTGCTGCTCGCCCGCAGCGCGCAAAGGCGCGGAGAATTCGGCGTTCGTGCCGCACTGGGCGCGTCGAAGCGGCGCATCATCCGGCAACTGATTACGGAGAGCCTGTTGCTGGCTTCGTTCGGCGGTGCTATCGGCCTCGGCGTTGCCGTCGCCGGTGTGCGGGTGCTCATTGCGCTCAGCCCTCCGGGACTGCCGAGGGTGGAGGCCATCAAGGTCGATGCGGTGGCGTTCGCCTTCGCTTTCGCCGTCACGACCCTCATTGGTTTGGTCACGGGTTTGATTCCGGCCCTTCACGTTTCCCGCGGAGAGGTACGCTCGCGGCTGGAGCAAAGCTCGCGACGCACGGTGGGTGGCCATGCCTGGACCCGTCGCGCCCTCGTGGTGACCGAGGTCGCACTGGCTCTGGTTCTGTTAGTCAGCGCGGGCTTACTGCTGCAGAGCATGCGTCGCCTGCTCGCCGTCGATGCCGGCTTCAATCCCAGGCAGCTGCTGACGATGCAGGTGCAAACCTTCGGCCATCGGTTCGACGATCCGCCTTCCGCGCCGGGGGCAGGAGACAACATGAGGCGGCGATTTTTCCGGCAGGCGCTGGAGGCGGTGCGCCAGGTGCCAGGAGTCGAGGAGGCTGGGTTCACCAGCCTGTTGCCGCTGAGCGACGATCCGGCGTGGGTGAGCACGTATGGCGCGCGCTTCGAGAACGATGAACCGCAGAAGGGCCGCAATGTTTTTCGCTACGCGGTCAACCCGAGCTACTGCGGGACGATGGGGATTGCCATCCTGAGCGGGCGGTGTATCGATGAGCACGACACGGCGATGTCGCCGCCGGCCGCGGTGCTGAGCGCATCGCTGGCGAGGAGTCAGTTTCCTGGCCAGAATCCAATCGGCAAGCGCCTGCACGTGGGGCCCGACGACCGGCCGTGGTTTGTGGTGGTCGGCGTCGCCGGCGATGTGAAACAAACGTCGCTGGCGATCAATGAGCCCGATGCGGTGTATCTCTCGACTGAGCAAACGTGGTTTGCGGACGACACGCTCTGGTTTGTGATCCGCGCGCGCGGCGATGCGGTGGCTCTGGCGCCCGCGGTGAAGGCGGCGGTGTGGTCGGTGGATAAGGATCAGCCCATCGTGCGCGTGGCGACGATGGAGGGGCTGATGGCGATTACCGAAGCGCAACGGCGGTTCGTGCTGATTCTGTTTGAGGCATTTGGGCTGATTGCGCTGGTTCTGGCGGCGGTGGGCCTGTATGGGGTGCTCTCGGGCAGCGTGGCGGAGCGGACGCGGGAGATGGGCGTGCGGGCCGCGCTGGGCGCGACGCGGCAGGATTTGCTGGCGCTGATCCTGCGCGACGGGATGCGGCTCACGGTTTTGGGAATGGCGCTGGGGTTGTTGGGAGCCGCGGTTGCGAGTCGCGGGATCGTGTCTCTGCTGTTTGGCACGTCGGCGCTCGATCCGGCTTCATGGCTGGGGATGGTGGCTCTGCTGGGCGCCATTGCTGTGCTGGCTTGCTCGGTTCCCGCGTGGCGCGCGGCCAGGGTGGATCCTGCTATTGCGTTAAGGGCGGAGTGACGGGTTGGCCGCGCTGCTGGGTTGGGCTGCTGGCTGGGTTGGGTCGGGGCGTTGCGGTGGTCCGATAACCTGCGGCGGCCGGATAATAACGATGCCGTTGGGGGATCACACAGGATGGAGATCAAACGAGGTGGGTCGCAGCCTTCGGGCAAGGGGCCGGAAGATTGGTTCACGGGAACGGTGCGCGTCGATCCTTTGTTTGCGGCGCCGGAGCCGGCTCGGGTGCAGGGTGCGTGCGTGACGTTTGAGCCGGGGGCGCGGACGGCGTGGCACACGCATCCGCTGGGGCAGACGCTGATCGTGACGTGGGGCAGCGGGCGAGCACAGAGGTGGGGCGGACCGGTGGAGGAGATCCGGCCGGGCGATGTGGTTTGGTTTGCGCCGGGGGAGAAGCACTGGCACGGGGCCGCGCCGACGACGGCGATGATGCATATCGCTGTTCAGGAGAAGCTCGACGGCAAGGTGGTCGAGTGGATGGAGAAGGTGAGCGAGGAGCAGTATCTGGGGTGAGGGCTTGTCCTGGCTGCTTCTTCTGGCGGGGTCCGATCGTGGATACGGTGCACAAAAAAGGCTGCCGGTAAGGGCAGCCTTTTGACTTTCGGACCGACTACTGGCCGGCGGTGGCGGTGACGAACTGGGTTGCGTGGTTGCCGTGGGGGACAGCGGCAACACAGGTGGCGGTTCCGTTGACGGAATAGGGAGAGTTCTGAACGCCGGTGAGTTCGCCGGTATTGGGATTGAGCTGGGCGGCGGCGACGGCATTGAACTGGGAGAGCGACGAGTAGAGATAGCGGCCGAGGGCCGGGTCAACGAGGATGCAGGTGGGTCCGGGGTCGCCCGTGCTGAAGGAGGAGGAGGCAAGCGCAGAGGGCTGGCCATTGGCCTGCGAGATGGTGTATGCGCTGATGGTCGATGCGTTGTAGTTGCTGACGTAGAGATAGAGGTCGCGAGGTTCGATGACCAGATTGACGGGAAAAATGCCAGTGCTGAAGGGGCCATTGGGGAGGGGATGGAGAGTTCCTCCGCCGAGGATGGAGTAGACGATGAGCTGGTTCTGAACGCTGTCGGTGGTATAGACGAAGCGGTTGGTGAGATCGACAGCGATGCCGGTGGGCGTGGTTCCAGCAGCAAACGGACTGCCGGAGATTGGAGTGAGCACTCCGGAAGAGCTAACGGTGAAGCCCGAGATGGTGCCCTGGCTGGGGCAGGAAGCGGGAGTCGCGGGCGGGGTGGTCGTGGTGGGGGGCGAGGTGGTGACGATGACGGAATTGGTATTCGAGACGTAGACAAAATCGCCGTTCTGCGACACAGCGACCCCGGTGGGGAAGCACTGCAGAGTCGAATACGACAAGCCGCCACTGGCGACAGGCGTGCCGAGAGTGCCGTCGGGATTGATGGGAAAGACGACGAGCACGCCGGGGCCGGGCGCGGCGTCGGAGAATCCCGGGGCGTAGTAATCGAGGACGAAGAGGAAGGTGCCGGCGGTATTGACAGCGATGGCGGTTGGCTCAGAGCCGGGCGTTGTGTAGGTCTTGCCGGCGGAGAGCTGGCCGTCGGTGCCGATGATGAATTGCGCAATGTTGTTGCTGCCGTGATTCGCGACGTAGAGAAATTGACCGTTGGGCGAGGCAACTTCGGCGACGGGGTTGTCTCCCTGAGAGGAGACGGGGGAGCCGGCGACAGGACTGATGGCGCCGGACTCGGAGTCGATGTGGTAGGAGCTGATCTGGCCCGCTCCGGTGGGGCCGGCGGCGGTGTTGGAGGTGACAAAGAGGTAGTCGATGGTGTCGCTGGGGCTGCAGGAGGTGACGCTGAAACCCACAGCCAGCGAGGCCGCGACAGCCAGAAACCCCTGACCGATTCTTGTCAACTTCATGCTTATCCTTCGTCCCTTACGGGAGGTACTTTCTATTTTAGAATCCGGCCCGGGAGGGAGGGAAATGCTCCGGACAAGAACTTACGGGAGCCCATTTTTGTTGCCGCCCGAGTGGGTGATGGCAGCCACGCAGGTAGGCTGACCTGAGGTGGGGTAGGGGGAATTCTGGTTATTGATGAGAGCGCCGGTGGAGGGATTGAGTTCGGCGCCGCCGATCGTGCCGCCGATGTAATTGGAGGTGTAGAGAAAGCGGAAGGTATCGGGTTCGGCGAGCACGCAGAGAGGCCCGGATGAGCCAGAGTTGCTGGTGGCGACGAAAGAAGGCGAGCCGGAGGCGAGGGAGTAGATCCCGATGGAACCGTCTTTGTAATTGGTGATGTAGAGGAACTTGCTGGAGGATGCGGGGGAGATGACGGTTCCACCCATGGGCATGTTGCCGGTGGCAATGGTTGTGGCCAGGGAGAGCGCGCCGGAGGTGGACTGAATCGAGAATGTGTAGAGCTGGTTGAGCCGGCTGTCGGTGACGTAGATGGAGCCATTGCCGGGATCGGCGATGATGCCGGTGGGCTGAGAGCCGGAACCGGTAGAGAAAGGGCTGCCTGCAACCGGAGTCACTGAGGAAGAAGTGACGGCAAAGGCGGAGACAGAGCCCGAGGCGGGACAGACGGCGGGGAGAGTGGGCACGGTTCCGGTGACGGGCGGCGAGGTGGTGACGACAACGGCGTTGGTGTTGGTGATGTAGACAAAGTTGCCGTTGGGAGTGACGGAGAGGTTGGTGGGGAAGCACTGGACGGGGAAGTAGTTGGCGGCGCCTACGGCGAGCGGGGAGCCAATGGTTCCGAGGCCGCTTGAGTTGAGAGTGAGTGGGTAGACAACGAGGGCGCCGGGGCCGGGATTGAGGTCGGTGTAGGAAGGTTGGCCGGGCGCGGCGGGCGCGTAGTAGTCGAGGACATACAGTGCATTGCCGGTGGGGCTGACGGCGAGGGCGACGGGCTCGGTACCGGGAGTGTTGACGGTCTGGAGGGGGTACAGCTTGCCGTCGGTGCCGATGGCGAACTCAACGATGGTGTTGTCGTCATGGTTGACGACGTAGAGATTTTTGCCGTTGGGGGAGGCGACCTCATCGACGGGGTTGCGTCCGCCGGAAGGGTAGGGGGAGTCGGCGATCTGTTTGAGGGCGCCGGATTCGGAATCGACCGAATAGACGTTGATCTGGCCGGGATTCACAAGATTGCTGGTGACGTAGAGATAGTCGATGGTGTTGCTGGCGGCGCAGGAGGCGATGAGCAGGGACAGCGCCGCGGCAGAGGCGCCAGCGAGCAGCCGTGTGCCGGGATGGTTCTTATGATTGGGGCGAATGACTGCGCGCATCAGTCTGTATTCGAGCTGTAGAGGCACCAGGTTGGAGTGCCCACGGTGGTGAAGCTCGATCCCTTGGAGAGGTTGGTCAACGTGCCGGTGTTGGGATCGATCTTGGATCCGGTGATGTTGCTGGAGCCGGCGTTGGCGGTATAGATGTACTGGTGGGAGGGATCCTCGAAGATGCAGACGGGAGTGGATCCAGTCGGGAAAGTAGCTGTGCTATTCGCCGGATTGAGATTGAAGGGGGTCAGGTCACCGCTACTGCCGGTGATATCGTAGCCGGCGATAACGCTGCCCGAAGCGCCAAGGCTGGTCGCCTGCGTATCGGTGATGTAGAGGTATTTGGAATTGCTGTCTGTGGTGAGAGCGGTCATTCCGGCAGCATTGGGGGCATTGGCGGCGGAACCGCCGGAGATGGCCGAGAGGAGGCCATTGCCGCCCTGGGTAAAGGTGAAGATGGAATTGGTGCCGTTGTCGAGGATGTAGATATAGCTGCCCGATGAGCTGGTGCCGATGACGCCGATATTGGTGGCGCCGGTGATGGGCTGCGCGCCGCCGGGAACCTGGATCAACTGGCCGTTGCTGCTCGCGTTGTAGGCGTAAACGACCTGGCTATTGCCGGAGGCAGGATCGAGGGCCTCGGCGGTGTAGAGATAACTGGAGGCGAGATGGAAGTCGATGGCTCCGCAGCCGATGGGGAAATAGGTGAGCGGAGTGCCGAGCGAATTCTGCTGCTGCTGGTTTTGAACCAGGAAAAGGCGGCCGGTGGACGGATCGATGCTGAATACTGTGATATCACCGGCAGGGTGATAGACGCCGTGGGCCGAGTCATAGCAGGGGGTGGCGGCGCTGACGGAGGTGGAAGAGGGTGTGGTATTGGGGTCGGAGCCGCCAGGCTGATACTGATCGAGGACGTAAAGATAGCTGCCGCTGGTGGCAAGGGCGAGACGGATGGAACCGCGACCCTGGCTGGGCACGGTGAACTGAGAGGAAAGGCCGCCGTCGCCACCGATGCTGAAGAGGGAGATGGTGGCGCCGGTCCACTTGATGCTGCCGTCGGCGTTGTACGTCGGGGTGCCCTCGTTGAGGACATAGACGTAGCGGCCGCCATTGAGCAGAAGGGCGCGGATGGGATTGTTGCCCCCGGAACTGAGCGGATTGCCGGGCGCCGCGGAGAGAACGCCGGTCTGGTTCTGTTCTCTGTAAGAAGCCACCTGGTTGTACTGCGAGCCGGTGACGATAATGTAGGCCTCGGTGTAGTAGTAGCAGGACTGGGTGCCGAACCCGATAAAGAGGGATGCCGCTGTGGCCAGGGCAATCCGGCCGAGTTTACTCAACTTCATGCGCTTCCTTCACGCCCGGCCGCCGGGGGAGACGGCCTGGACAAGCTATAGGGATAATCCCGGACCATTGTAAATGGAACGGGGGCATTGCGGTGCGATTGCGAAGAGAACCGGGGCGGCGGGGGAGGCGTCCCGGTTCTGGAGATTAGACGGAGAGGGGCCTGGGATATCACCAGGGCAAATCATCGAGGCGCATTACCAGGCGGATCACCAAACGGATCACCAGACACGGCAGGCGTCGTCGGGCATCATGGGTTG
>CAZHTJ010000016.1:0-68571 GCA_964535525.1 uncultured Acidobacterium sp.
TTCCTGTTGAACTGGACGGCGAATGCGCCGCTGAAGTTTTCTGCCGAGGGTTCGTAATCCGATCGTCAAAATGCAGGATCCCGGTTGGTACTTATACGATTGCCGCCAAGATTTTACATTCTCGGTTTCTTCGCCGAACGGGTGGCAGTGATTCCGTAGCCAAAGATCCAGTGAATGGGCATCGACGTTTGGTGTATTGATCGATTTCTCCTGTTAAATCCGGAAGTTACAGGCGACAGGACGCCGCGGGCCGTATGGCCCGGAACGGATGCTCGGAGTTCGGGGTTGATTGTGGAAAACGGGCTCATGTAGCCCACAGGGCGGAGCTACGTTCTGGAGTACGCTATCTTAGCTTAGGGTGCTGAATGGAAGAGACGGCTTCAGGCGACACGGTCCAGGCAGACCAGCCAGCTTGGTGGGCTGTTTACACGCAGCACCAGCACGAAAAATCCGTGGCGGAAATGCTTTCGGCGAAGGGATTCGAGGTTTTCCTTCCGCTGCATGAGTCGACGCGCCGCTGGAAGGACAGGCAGAAGGTTCTTTCCCTGCCGCTGTTCCCTTGCTACGTATTTGTACAGGGACTCCCTGGCCGGCGATTGCAGGTGGTTACGACTCCCGGGATTCATATGATCCTGTCGCGTGGGGAACAGATTGAAGTTGTGCCGGAGCCCGAGATCGATGCCATTCGGAGGGCGGTGCAGGGTTCGTATCGCATCGAACCGCATCCCTACCTGAAGGTCGGCGAGCGTGTTCGGGTCACGCGCGGATCGCTGGAGGGAGTGGAAGGAATTCTGGTTCGCAAGAAGAATCTATACCGGCTGGTGCTCTCGGTGGACATGCTCGCGCAATCGGTGGGTGTGGAGGTTTCCGCTTCCGATGTAGAACCGGTGGCGGCCGTGGGGCCGAGGAATGTGGGTTCCGAAAGCGTCGACGGAGAAATCGGAAATATCCAGAGGAAATTCTCTTCCGCAGTCGTCAATTACGGTGCAAGATTAGACAGCACCCATTAAGACCAATCGCTGCCCAGAGCCAGCAAAGCTGACATTTGAATGCAGTACAGCGGGAGGGCCGCCCCGAGCCGCCGGCGTTTGGCGTTCCTCCAGAGGTCGTTGTTGTCATGAGACTTAAAGTTGATTACTCCCTGATTGTGGCAGGGATTCTGGCCGTCGCAGCTTTCGGATCTCTGTCGGCCCAAACCGTTTCCGGCAGCAATTCCAGTCCGGAATCGGCCCCGGCCGCCGGCGCCGCACCGTCGCCCGATCAGAAGAGCGCTCCAGCGGTGACTCGAGCGCACAACAATAATTATGTGATTGGTGACGATGACCTGCTGGAGATCAACGTCTGGAAAGAACCCGATCTGTGCAAGACGATCCCGGTGCGTTCCGATGGCAAGATCTCGCTGCCCCTTGTTGGCGAGGTTCAGGCGGCGGGGCGTACGCCGGTGCAGCTGGAGGACGATATCCGAAGCAGGCTTCTGAACTTCATCACCGAACCGGCGGTGACGGTGATGGTGCAGAAGATCAATAGTCTGAAGTTCAACGTGATGGGCGAGGTGATCAAGCCGGGATCTTTCGCGCTTACGACGAATATGACGGTGGTAGACGCGATTGCAACGGCGGGAGGCTTTAAGGATTTCGCGAAGAAGAAAAGCATCTACCTGCTCCATGCCAATGCGGATGGCACCGAATCGCGGATGCGGTTTAACTACAGCGAATTTGTGAAGGGCAAGAACCCCAAAGCGAACGTGAAGCTGCAGCCGGGAGACACGGTTGTTGTTCCGTGAGAACGCCTATGATCACGAGACTTTGTCTGATTTTGGCGCTGCTGGCGGCCGTCCCGGGATGGTCGCAGGCGACCGGCACGCAGGGGACACAGGCTCCGCCGGCGGACGAAGAGCCGGACAACCAGGTGGCGAACAGCGGAATGCTGACGCCTCCATCGGTAAGCGGCCAGGCCTACGCGGTGGCGACCGGGGATGAGGTTCGAAATAACTACGTGACGCTGGGCGTAACTGCCGTGGTCAGTTATGACGACAACGTGGCGGCGGGCTACAGCGTGATTCCCGAATCCGACATGATCTATTCCGTCTGGCCTACGGCGAGTCTGGACAAGAACACGCTGCGCATACGCGAGCAGTTGAGCTACAGCCCGGGTTTCACTTTTTACGAGCCGACAACGCTGCATAACGAGTCCGATCAGAACGCTTCGGTGAACATCGAGTATCATCCTTCACCCACAGCGACTCTGAGCCTGATAGACAACTTTATGCGCAGTTCGTCGCTGTTCAACCAGCCATTTGGCGCGACCGAGGGAGCTGTGACGGGTGCACCGCCGACAGAGGTGACGGGCGCGATCGCGACATTTGCGGATCGCATTTCTAACTCGTCCAGCGTCGCGTTCAACGATCAGGTGGGTGAGAACCAAATGCTCGGGGCGAGCGCGCAGTATTCTCAGTTCGATTATCCGGATGCCAAGACGCAGGCGATCGGACTCTATAACTCGAATTCCTATTCGGGTACAGCTTTCGCCAGCGAGCGCTTTGCCAGCCGCCAGTATCTGGGTGGGTCGATTGAGCACTCGAGAACCGTGAGCTATCTGAAGACGGCGGACAGCGTACTGCAGAGCGACGATCTGTTTGGGCTATACACCATCTTTCTGAGAAACTCGCCGCAGAATTTGGTGTCGGTATCCCTTATCGGCGGTCCGGAGCACTACACGGCCGAGCAGGATCCTCAGCCGTCGCTGCGGGCGTGGGCCACGGCCCTGACAGCTGCGATGGGATGGCAGGCACATCTGTGGACGATGGCAGCAAACTACTCCCACAACGTGACCGCCGGGGGTGGATTGCCCGGAGCTTACCGGGAAGACAGCTTGAAGGGGATGTACCGGCGGGAACTGGCTCCCACGTGGGACGTGACGGTTTCGGGACTGTATGCGCTGAACAAGAATGTAACTCCGCTTTTCCCGCTGTCGGAACCGGGAGGTCACACGTACACGATCAGCTTCGCGGCGGAACACATGGTAACGCGCAATCTCAAGGTTCAGTTCGGCTACGATCGCATGAATGAAAGCTACAGCGGCGTGGGAGCTCTTTCGGAATTCCCGAACAGCAATCGTGAGTACGGCTCAGTAACTTATCAATTCACCCGGCCCATGGGAAGGTAAGATGGCAGAGGTTTACGAAACAGACGATAAGGAAAAGGTAGACTTCGGGCGATACCTCGACGTGGCCCGGCGGCGTCATATGCATTTCCTCGTGCCGCTGCTTCTGGGATGGCTGCTGGTGTGGGGGGGCAGCTGGGTGCTCTCGCCCCGGTATAAGTCGACCACGCAGATCCTGGTGTCTGAACCGACGATGTCGAAGAACTACGTCACGCCCAACGTCGAAGACGATCTGCAGACTCGCCTGCAGAGCATGCAGCAGCAGATTCTGAGCCGGACGCGGCTGCTGATGATTATCGACAGCCTGCATTTATACAGTGACAGCCGGAAGCCGATGACGGACGAGGAGAAGGTGACGCGGATGCGCAAGGAGATCGCCATCGACCTGGTGCGGGATGCCCAGAACGGCGGCGTGACGGGATTCAAGATCGATTACTCCGCGCAGAATCCGCGCGTCGCACAGCTGGTGACAGGGCAACTGGCAGGACTCTTCATTAACGAGAATCAGCAGAACCTGCTCAAGGAATCGGGAGATACGACGAAGTTTCTCGAAGTCGAGCTGGCCAAGGCGAGCGCCGATCTGGCGGCGATGGATGCCAAGAAAAAGGCATTTGAGGCCACTCATGTCGGAACGCTGCCGACCCAGGAGGCGAGTAATCTGCAGATCCTGACGGGTTTGGAGGGGCAACTCACTAACGAGCAGGATGCGTTGAACAATGCGACGCAGCAGCGGGCTCTGAACCAGACGGAGATTCAGCAACTCCGTATCAACCCCACTCCGGTTCAGCGGAATGGGGTTGTCGATCCCAACAGTGTGGAAGCCATCGATATCCAGCTGGGGAAGCTACGGGATCAGCTGACGGATTTGAGGTCTAAATATACCGACAGCTACCCGGATGTGATCAAGGTGCGCGCGCAAATCGCGCAAACGGAAAAACAGCGAGACGCGGCCGAGGCGGCGGAGAAGGCCAAAGGAGATAAGGTCGCAGGCGCGGATTCCCTGACCCTGGCTCAGCTGGAGGCACAACTGAAGTCCGACGAGGTTGAGATCGAGAATCGTAAGGCCTCCATCGCGGGACTGCAAACGAGAATCGCCGAATATGAAGGACGCATCAATGCGGAGCCGGCGAGCGAGCAGCAACTGGCCGACATCAACCGCGGCTACGAACAGTCTCAGGCAAATTACAACGATCTGCTGAAAAAGAAGCAGGACTCGCAGATGGCTACCAACATGGAGGAGAACCTCCAGGGCGAGCGCTTTACTATGCTCGATCCGCCGAGCCTGCCCACCAAGCCCGACTTTCCTAATCGGCTGGAGTTCTGCGCTGCCGGATTGCTGGCTGGCCTGGCGCTCGGCGTTTTCTCGGTGGTTGGATTTGAGTTTACGGACGACCGGCTGCATAACGAAACCGATATCAAGGACCTGTTGCCGGTTGCAGTTATTTGTGAAGTTCCGGAGGTTAGTAATCCATCGGACGAGTTAACGAATAAGAAGAAAGCATTTATTGGGTGGGCAACGGCGGCGGTAGTGATCGTCATTATTCTGGCAGGTTCCGCAGTCAGTTATCTTCACGGCTAGGTTGCGTACGCAATGTATAAAGCATTCTTTAAGCTCGCTCGCAATCCGTTCGACCTGACACCCGATCCCACTTATTTTGTGTCGACCCGTCGACATAACGAGGCGCTGGCCGCGCTTCATTATGGCATTCGGCGACACAAGGGATTTGTTGTGGTTACCGGGGAGGTGGGGACGGGTAAGACTCTCCTGCTGCGCTGCCTGCTTCGCCTGCTCAAGGAAAGCAAGGATATTGCGTACGCTTATCTCTTTAACAGCCGGCTTTCACCAGCCGAGTTTCTACAATACGTTCTTTCCGATTTCGGGCTTCCCGCGTCGGGCAAGAACAAGAGCGAACTTCTGCTGGATCTCGGGCAATTTCTCGTGTCTCGTGGATCGAAAGGATTAACCACTGTCCTGATCGTGGACGAAGCGCATCACTTGTCGGAGGAACTGCTGGAGGAGGTGCGTCTGCTCTCCAACCTGGAAACGACCGACGACAAGCTGCTGCAGATTGTGCTCGTGGGCCAGCCCGAACTGGATCAGAAACTGGATTCGATCGGGCTGAGACAGCTCAAGCAGCGAATCGCGCTCCGCGCGCAGCTCGGTCCCCTGGATGCTAACGAGACGAAGGAATATATCGAACATCGGCTCCGCGTGGCCGGCGTGGAAGGGGAGGCGAGCCGGTTGTTTCCTCCCAACGTGATCGAAGCTGTTTATCGTCATTCCCGAGGATTTCCCCGGCTCATTAACACCGTGTGCGAGAACGCGCTGATCATGGCCTATGCACGGCAGATCCCCGAAATCACAGTTGACGTTGTAGAAGATGTTGCCAGAGAGTTCCGCCTTGACAGGGACTTCTTCAATGAGTTCGAAGGCAATGGAACCCAAACAGAAATGGACGTTCAGCGAGCGGCGAAAGTCCTTCGCGATTTGTATTCCGCGTTGCGCAAGCCTGTAGCGCGCAGTGCTGATTTAAATTTGCCGGTTTCTCTTGAAGCGAGTGAGTATGAGCCGAATATTTGATGCGCTGCAGAGGTCGGAAGCGGAACGGTCAGGGAACGGCGTGCCGCCAGCGCCGGATGCAACGGAGTTGCTTCGCCAGGCTGAACGCCGTGCGGTTTCGGAGTGGGAAGCTGCTGCTCCGCCGGAACCGGAGAAGGCCGCCCCGGAGCGCAGTTTGCCGCGGATCGTGCCCGTTGCCGCGTCGAATGGTGTGGCGGCGCCGCCGAAGACAAATGGCGTGCGGAGAACCGCCCCGCCTGCGGTTGAGGAACCCGCTTCCTCGGAACGTCCGGCAATCTTTGACCAATTCAAACTGCTGAAGATCTCTGCTCCGGCGCAGGGGCGGCTGGTCAGCGTTTCTGACAAGGACAGCCCGGCCGCTGAGGCATTCCGGCTGCTCGCTGTACGTCTGCGGCATCTTCGCCGCGACCGGACGCTGAGGAAACTCCTTGTTACCAGTTCGATTCCGCAGGAAGGAAAGAGCACCTGCTCGGCGAATCTTGCCTGCTCCCTGGCTCTGCGAGCGCAGAAAAGGACGCTGCTGCTGGAGGGCGATATCCGGCGGCCATCGCTTTCGCCGATGTTCGGACTCACGCCTCGTCCGGGCCTGAGTGAATGGCTGCGGGAGGAGCGAGAGCTGAGAGACAGCATCTACTTCCTGGAGGGGCCCGAACTTTGGTTCATGCCGGCCGGTAGTTCGCCGAGTAACCCGCTGGAACTTCTCCAGTCTGCGAGAGTAACGGTTCTTATGGATCAACTGGCCGAACTGTTTGACTGGATTGTTATTGACTCACCGCCGGTTCTTCCGCTGGCCGACACAAGTGTCTGGTCGCGACTGTGCGATGGGATTCTCCTCGTGACGCGTCAGGGAACGACGGAAAAGCGGCAACTGCAGAGAGCGGTGGACGCACTTGAGCCTCAAAAGCTGATCGGGGCGCTGCTGAATTCCTCCAACAGCGCGCCACACACCGACTATTACTACTCTGCCCGGACCGTTGCTAAGTCTGAATAGGACCGGTTGCGATTCTGGGTTTGCTGTGAGTAGTTAGTGGAAATGGTTGTGCGCGATTGCGGCGGTCATCGTGATGCCGGCAAGTCGCGATCACGACGCAGATCACCAATGCTGGATAGTTGTCATGTCATTACAAAAAGCAGGAGAGTACTTTCTGTGTATTTCGCACTCGACGTTCGAACATTTTTCGATGCTCGAGAGAGGAGCGAGTTGTGACTCTGCCAAGGATCAATAAGATTTCAGACATGGTGGACCCCATCTTCGATGCGGCCGCCCACGGAGAACGCGACGTTTTAATTGAGGAGGCGTTCAGGAGACGAATCGCGATCGAGCGAAAGCGCACAGAGCGTTCGCGGGAGCCGTTTCTCCTGATGTTGCTTGAAGCAGGCTCCACGCAGAGCGTCGATTCGCTGGACAAGACCCTCGACGGCATCGTTACAGCGATGCAGTCAACTACGCGCGAGACCGACGTAGTGGGCTGGTACAAGGACCGGAATACGGTGGGCGTAATCTTCACGGGGCTGGTGGTGAGCGACAAGAACTCCGTGCTGAGCACGATCCTGGGAAGGGTGAGCACGGCCCTGCAGCAGGAAGTCTCACTGGAAAAATTCAACCAGATCACTTTCTCGTTTCACTTCTTCCCGGACGACTGGGATGGGGACAGCTCGGGGCGCCCCAGCGATCCGATCCTGTATCCCGATTTGTTCATACCCACAAGCGACCAGCGCGCACTTTTGCGCGTGAAGCGGGTCATGGACATTGGCGGAAGCGCGCTCATGCTGATTGCATGCCTGCCGCTGTTTGCGGTCATTGCACTGGCTGTGAAACTCAGCTCGAAGGGGCCGATTCTCTTCAGGCAGGATCGCATAGGCCAGTACGGGCGCCGGTTCACGTTCCTGAAATTCCGCTCAATGAGGGTCAACAACGACGAATCGGTACATCGGGAGTACATGAAACAACTCATTGCGGGCGTGGCGGATCGCGTTCCGACAAACGCCAAGGGCGAGGGGGTGTACAAACTGGCTGGCGACAAGAGGATAACCCCAATCGGGAAATTCCTGCGCAAGACCAGCCTCGACGAGCTGCCCCAGTTTATCAATGTGCTGCGGGGCGATATGTCCCTGGTCGGTCCACGACCACCGGTGCCTTACGAACTGGCCGCCTACCAGACCTGGCACCGTCGTCGCGTGCTGCAGGTGAAACCGGGCATCACCGGGTTGTGGCAGGTTACGGGACGCAGCCGTGTGCGTTTCGACGATATGGTTCGCCTGGACCTGCGCTACGCGATCTCATGGTCGCCATGGCTGGATTTCAAGATTCTCCTGCGCACACCCGCGGCCGTTATTAAAGGCGCCTACTAGGTCAGGTTCTTCTACCGGCGCTCTTCCTTACTATCCGATGCTTCTCATCCCGATTTAGTGATTTATAAAAGTACCGTTTCTCGTGGAGCGGTGCACTCTGCCATCATTAGTGGCGCTGAAAGCGTGGTGACAATTCCGTGAACTTCGGTGTAATCGGCTATGGTTATTGGGGACCCAATGTGGTCAGAAACCTCGCCAGCCTCGAGGATTCTCAGGTTCTGGCCATAGCGGAGCTTAGTCCCGCAGCCCAGAAGCGCGCTCGCAAGGCTTATCCGGGCATTCACATCACCTCCGATTCGATGGAGGTGATCACATCGCCCGACATCGACGCGATTGCAGTCATCACTCCGGTGTGGACTCACTATGAGCTGGCAAAGGCTGCGCTGGAGAACGGCAAACACGTGTTTGTCGAAAAGCCCTTCACCAGCAATGTTGCGCAGGGTGAGAAGCTCATCGACCTTGCCATCCAGAAAAACCTCAGAGTGATGGTAGATCATACTTTCCTCTTCACCGGCGCTGTGAGGAAGATATCGCAGTTGTTGAGCGAAGGAACTCTGGGGAAGCTGTATTACTACGATTCGACCCGCGTCAACCTCGGACTTTTTCAGCACGACATCAATGTTTTGTGGGATCTTGCTCCTCACGATCTCTCCATCATGGACTACGTGATTGAAGGGAGCCCGGAGGCGGTGGTCGGGACAGGGCAATGCCACCTGAATTCCCACGAAGACGTCGCCTTCATGACGTTGTATTTCCCGGAAAATGTCATAGCCCACATCAACGTGAACTGGCTGTCACCGGTTAAGGTCCGCACCACGCTAATCGGCGGCGAAAAGCGCATGCTGGTCTGGAACGATCTGGAAGCCGACGAGAAGGTTAAGGTCTACGACAAGGGTGTGAATATCACCAGCAACGAAGGCGTTTACAACCTGCTGGTCAATTATCGCTCGGGCGATATGTGGTCGCCTCAGCTGGAGCAGGTTGAAGCGCTGCGCCAGGAATTGACTTATTTTGTCGACTGTATTTCATCCGGGAAGGATCCATTCAACGACGGGTGCGCTGGGCTGCGAGTGGTGAAAATGCTGGAGGCAGCCAGCGAGTCGATGAGTAAAAGGGGCTCGCTCGTTTACCTATGAGTTCATTCAACTGTATTGCCGACGATGTGAGGATGGGCGCAAATGTGCGGCTGTCGAAGTTCATAAATCTCTACGGCTGCGAAATAGGCGACGAGACGAAGATCGGCGCGTTTGTTGAGATTCAGAAAAATGCAACGGTTGGCAAGCGCTGCAAGATTTCCAGTCACACCTTCATTTGCGAAGGGGTCGTGATCGAGGATAACGTCTTCGTCGGTCATGGAGTGACGTTCATCAACGACAGCTATCCACGAGCGACGGCGGCCGATGGCCAGTTGCAGACGGAAGCCGACTGGAAGGTAGAGCGCACAGTGATTCACAGGGGCGCATCGATCGGATCGGGCGTCACCATACTTTGCAATACGAATGTCGGTGAGAACGCGATCGTCGGGGCTGGAAGCGTTGTCACAAAGGATGTCCCACCCAACACCATCGTGGCTGGAAATCCGGCCAGGATCCTGCGTTACATAGAAGAAAACAAAGAGGACCCCCATGTACGCATCAAATGAGATTCCGTTTCTGGACTTAGTCACGCCTCATGTGGAGCTGGAAGAAGAGCTAACCGCCGTTTTCCGCCGCGCCCTGTTCACCGCTGGATTTGTCGGCGGTCCCATGGTCGAGGAGTTTGAACAGGCATTCGCGGTCTTTTGCGACACGAGTCATTCGGTCGCAGTCAACAGCGGGACCGATGCACTCCGCTTTGCGATCATGGCATGCGGCATAGAGCCGGGCGACGTGGTGGTGACGGTTCCGAATACCTTCATCGCGACGACGGAGGCGATCTCACAGGCGGGCGCAGTCCCGGAATTTGTCGACATCGACGAGAATACCTACAACATTTCTGTAGAACGCCTGCAGGAGTTCCTCGAACAGGGTTGCAGCCGGAGTGCGTCCGGAGGGCTGATCAGCAAGCGGCATCAGCGCCGGGTCGCCGCGATTGTACCCGTCCATCTCTATGGTCAGATGGCGGACATGGATTCGATCCTGCGGCTCGCCAACCGGTACGGTCTGAAGGTGATTGAAGACGCCTGCCAGGCTCACGGCGCGGAATATTTTTCCGGCAAACTGAATCGCTGGATGAAAGCCGGCACCATGGGTCATGCCGCCGCCTTCAGCTTTTACCCGGGTAAGAACCTGGGAGCGTGCGGCGAAGGTGGCGCCGTTACCACGAATGACGCGGCTGTTGCCGCGAAGATCAGAATGATTCGAGAGCACGGCCAGGTAAAGAAGTATTACCACGACATGGAGGGATACAACGGTCGTCTCGACTCTGTTCAGTGCGGGTTGCTTCATGTAAAGCTGAACCACCTGGCCGCATGGAACGACCGTCGCCGCGACCGCGCGGCTGAATACGATCGCCTGCTTGCAGGGAACGACGCCATCACCTGTCCCTATGAGCCATCCTGGTCGCGTGCTGTGTATCACCTGTATGTGGTGCGGACCGCCGATCGCGACGGTCTGGCAAAGCACCTGAAGGCAAGCGGGATTGGAACGGGAATTCACTACCCAGTGCCGCTGCATCTCCAAAAAGCATATAAGGGCATGAACTACAGGGAGACAGATTTTCCGGCGGCGACCCGGCTCGCCGGAGAAATTCTGTCGCTGCCGATGTTCCCCCAACTTTCATCCGAGCAGCAGGCGCGAGTCACCGACGAGATCCTCGGCTTTGTTCAGGACGAATTGATCCCCCAATAACTAAGGGGGAGTCAGATCTCCAGAGACAAAAGCGATGCCTCGAGTCACAGTTGTGATGGCGGTGTATAACGCCGCGCAGTTCCTGCGTGAAGCGGTGGGCAGCATCTTGTCGCAGACTTATCGCGACTTCGAACTGCTTGTGGTTGATGACGCGTCCACGGACAACTCGCTTGCGGTTCTTCAGAGTTTCGATGACCCGCGAATGCTGGTGATCCGGCACCAGACGAACATGGGTGCGTCATTGTCCCGCAATAATGCACTGGCGGCTGCGCGGGGCGACCTGATTGCGATCATGGACGCGGACGATGTGTGTGCGCCTGCCCGATTGGGACGACAAGTCGAGTATCTGGATGTCCATCCTGCGGTGGGGCTTGTGGGATGCGGAATCTACGACAATATAGATTCAGCCGGAGCGGTTCTCTATACCTCAATCCTGCCCCAGGACAACGACACAATTCAGCGGGCCCTGATGGAGCAATGGTGTTTTCTCCATTCGTCCATTATGTTCCGGAGGAAGCTCTATCATTCCGCCGGAGGGTATCGCTCTGCATTCGAACCCGTCGAAGATCATGACTTCGCTCTGCGGCTTCTGGAGAGGGCGCAGGCCCACAACATCGGTGAGCCTCTTGTCACTTATCGGTTGAACCACAGCGGTCTGACTGTGGCCGGGCACCAGTACATCGACCAACTTAGAGCGATTGCGGTTCAGTTAGCTAAGCAGCGCCGCTCCGGTCAGCCAGAGGATCTGGACGCGGCCATGCCTGGAATTGCGGCGCTGAAGAATAAGCGCAAACCCGCAGGAGGTTTGGGCGGTGTTGTACAGGCACTGCGCGACTCCTTATACGCGGCGAACCGCTACTACGGTTTTGGATGCCGCGAATTGTGCGCGGGGCATCTGGACCGGGCACGGCGCTGCTATGTTCAATCGCTGCGCACCAACTGCATGTTCATCAAGTCGTGGGTGGGACTGGCTCTTTCGTACCTGCCATTCATCGCTCAACACGCGCGGGTCGTGTTTCGGTCATCCATGAGGCAACAAAGCGACTCGGCCTGGTCGCACTCCGAAACCCACGCGAATGCCGGCCAGATGACCTCGGTCGCTCACGGCACGGCGACACATTAGCGGAGAAATAACTTTGACTGTTTACACAATTGATCCGCTTCGCGATCCGCGATGGCCCGAGCTGGTTGGACGCCATGATTTCGCATCCGTGTTTCACAGCGTGCCCTGGCTCGAAGCGATACGTCAGACCTATGGATATACACCCGTCGTCTACACGACATCTTCACCGTCGTCGCCGCTGTCGGACGGCATCGTGTTTTGCCAGATCAGAAGCTGGCTAACCGGCCGACGGATGGTATCCATGCCATTCTCCGACCATTGCGAACCGTTGCTCGATGGCACGGAGAGCAGGGAAGCGATCACCACGGAACTGAAGCGCGCCGTGGATGCCGGAGAGTGGAAGTATATTGAACTCAGGCCCACAAGCGATCAAACGGCGCTCCCGGGGACCACGGCCGCGCCAGCATGTTTTCTGCACGCACTGGATCTGAGACCCACAACAGAGGATTTGTTTCGGCGAACCCACAAGACGTCGATTCAGCAGAGAGTTAAACGTGCCGAACGAGACGGGGTAGAGTGTGAGGTCGGCAACTCGGAACGGCTGCTCCAGGAATTTTACCGCCTTCTGTTGCTGACCCGCCGCAAGCATCAACTGCCACCGCAGCCCATTGATTGGTTCCGGAACCTCACCACCTGCATGGGCGACCGTCTGCAGATCCGCGTAGCCTTTCACAACGGAGCAGCGATTGCCTCCATCGTGACGCTTCTGCATAAGGACGTGATCGTCTACAAGTACGGTTGTTCCGACGAACGGTTCAGCAGTCTCGGCGGCACTCCACTCCTGATCTGGAAAGCCATTGTCGAGGCAAGGGCCGCTGGAATTACCTCCATGGACTTCGGCCGGTCGGATGCCGATAACGAGGGCCTTGTCAGCTTCAAGGATCGCTGGGGCGCAACGCCTTCGCAACTCGTCTATGTGCGGTGGTCGCACAAGCAGGTTGCAAAGGGCGCACGGCATGCGTCTGCGGGTATCGTTAAGCGCCTGTTCGCTATGATGCCGGACGCTCTTCTCGAGACGACGGGACGAATTCTGTATCGACATGTTGGATGACCGTTCCGCCAAACCAACCTTCCTCAACGGTGAATGAATGAAAGTATGCATGCTGGCGTACGCGCATTATATGAACGATGCGCGAATCAAGTCGTATGTGCGGACGCTGGAAGACCATGGGCATCGGGTCGACGTTGTTGCCCTGAGGTCGGAGGGAGAAACCTCCGTCGAACACCGGCCCACCGGCACCATCTATCGCGTGATGGATAAGTACCAGGGCGATAGTAAGCTCGCATACGCGTGGTCCTATCTAAAGTTCTTCCTGAAGGCGTTTGCTTTTCTTGCTCTCCGTTCTTTCCGCAATCGATATGACGTGGTGCATGTACACAATATGCCGAACGTACTGGTGTTCGCAGCCGTCGTTCCGAAGATATTCGGCGCAAGGTTGTTGCTGGACGTGCACGATCTGATGACAGTGAACTACATGGCGAAATTCCATGTGGACGAGCATCATTCGAGGGTCAAAATCCTGAAGACCGAGCAGCGCGTTGCAGCGGTGTTTGCCGATCACGTTATCTGCGCCGATCACAACCAGAAAGACTACCTCGTCGAACATTGCGGTGTCGCGGCGAAGAAGATTACCGTCCTCATGAACCTCCCGAATGCGGAGCTGTTCGGGGCGCCGCCGGCAGCCAAGCAGAGGACGGACGGCGCATTCCGGATCGTGTATCACGGCACCATTGCGCATCGCCTGGGTATCGATCTTATCCTGCGCGCCGTGGCTCTGGTGGGCGATCGTATTCCTGCCGAGTTGTGGATGTATGGTGCGGGTGACTACCTGCCGGACGCTCTTGCTTTGTGCTCAGAACTGGGACTGAACGAAAAGGCTCACTTCAGCCGGGCGTTCTTCCCCGTGGAGCAAATACCGGAAATCGTTTGCGGGATGGATCTGGGTATCATTGGCAACCGGAGGAATCTCGCCTGCGACAAATACATGCTTCCGGTCAAGTTGCTGGAGTATGTTTACCTGAGCGTGCCTGTGGTTGCGCCACGCCTCGAAGTGATTAACCATTACTTCGACGATACGATGCTTCGTTTCTACGAGCCGGAAAATGTCGAGGAGATGGCTGCGGCTGTCGTTCAGTTGTATCAGAGCAGGGAGGAGCGCGAACGGCTCGCCCATAGTGCATTGTCCTTCTATCAGAAGCACAATATCAAGGCGCAGGCGAAGCGATATCTGGAAATTCTGACAGCTAACAATTCGGCTTTGAGCGCGGTGCCCGAGCAGCACTCGGCATGCTAGATGAAGCGAATCGCCGTCCATGGTTCGTCCCCTGCGGGGCCGATGCGCACCAAACCCGATAAGCCATCCCGGTGGATCTGGGTTTCGTGGGTATGGCTGTTTTTCGCCAGCACGCGAACACTGGACACGTGGCAGGCGTGGGACAGTGTGAGAACCGCCGGCGATATCGAATTGACCGGCAGCCTCGCGGATCAGGCGCTGGTTGTCCTGCTTATCGCGTTGGGCGTCTACGTCCTGGCTGTCCGGGCGCAAAGAACGAGGAGGATTCTCGCGAACAACAGATGGATCGTCATTCTATTCGCTTACATCGTTCTGAGTATCGTGTGGTCGAACTTTCCTGGCATCTCGATCCGAAAATCGGCTCGCTCTGTGGGAACGCTGGTCATGGTGCTGGTTGTCCTCACGGAACAGAATCCACTGGCCGCGGTTCGTGCCCTGCTGGGGCGCCTCTATATGGTCCACATACCGTTGTCGGTGATTGCGGTTAAGTATGTAAGAAACATTGGCGTAATGTATAACTGGAATGGCAGCGAAGAGCAGTGGACCGGACTTACGACAGATAAAAACAGCCTCGGGCAAGTTGCGATGTGCAGCGGCGTGTTTTGTGTGTGGCAAATCTTTTATGTGTTTTCGGACAGCACGGGAAGCTGGCGAAACAAGCTGAAGAGGTCACTGCCGTACGTTGTGCTTCTCGCGCTCACGCTGTATCTGCTTCGCGGATCAAAGAACAGCCACAGCAGCACTGCGATTCTCGCATTCGCCACCTGCACTCTGCTGTTGGCGGGTTTACAGTTTCTGAAAAAGGGTATAGCGCGTTCCAAACGCGTCATTTTGGGGCTGACTGTGCTGCTTGCGCTCACGGCTCCTCTGATCGCGCTGGGCTTTGAGGCACTCGATACTACGCCGAGTAAGCTGGTGGTGGAGGCGACGGGCCGCGATATGACGCTGACAGGGCGCACCCTGCTGTGGACGGACGTTTTGGATAATGCCGCGAAGCACCCGTTGTTCGGAGTAGGCGTCGCCGCGTTCTGGGTGGGTCCTGTGGGATACGATCTGTATCCTCTGCCGAATTGGTCAAGAGTTACACCTGAATGGCGGCCGGAGCAGGGACACAATGGTTACATCGATACCTACGTAGAGCTTGGCGGTGTTGGGGTGTTATTGTTAGTGATCGTCATCGGTGTGGCGATAGCAGGAGCTCTTTCCCAGCTGGAGACGAACTTCCAGCTCGGAAGCATCAGGCTTGCGCTGCTGTTACTGATCCTCATGAGCAACCTGACGGAAACAAGCTTTCTAAGAGGGACGCACGATCTCTGGTTTGTGTTTCTTCTCATCGCGGTCAACTTGCCTGTAAGACCTGGCCGGGCGCGTGCGGCGATTCCGCTTCCAATGGAAGCATCGGCGGTGGAACTCAAGCCAGAGCCTGCCTTAAGGCTGGTGGCGGCGTTTCCGGCGCCCGTCATGGTTGGGTAGGCGAGCAGCAGGGCTGTTGCTGTGAAACCAAGTTCCAGGATCGACAGGCGTTTTCTTTAACATGATGACCACCCTATCCCAGGTCGACGGATGTGCGCTTTCAGCCGTGAGCGAGGTTCCGGGGGTCGCGGACATTACGATATGTGTTTGCACCTACCAGCGCATGGAGTTGCTGGAGCGCTTGTTGCAGGCCATCGCCGCGCAGCGAAGCGATGGATCCTTCCGTTTCTCATGTGTCATCGTGGACAACGACGTATCCGAGAGCGGGCGTTCCGTTGTCGAGCGGATGCAGTCGGGGTTTCCTGCTTCGATTCGGTACTCGGTGGAGCCGGCACGCAACTTTGCGCTGGTGCGGAACCACGCCGTTAGTCTGGCTTCAGGGGACTTGCTGGCGTTTATCGATGATGATGAGGTGCCGCGCGAAGACTGGTTGCTGCGTATGGTCGAGCTCCTGCACAAATCGGGGGCGGACGCCGTTCTGGGACCCGTACGGCCGTATTTCGATCGCGATCCGCCCTCCTGGATTATGCGTGGCCGAGTTTGTGAGCGGCCTGCCTATCCGACAGGCACCGAGCTGCACTGGAACCAGACGCGAACAGGCAATGTGTTGCTGCGCGCCGGGATGATCACTGAAGAAGGCCTGCGCTTCGATCCGGCGTTTGCGAGTGGCGGAGAAGACGTCGATTTCTTCCGTCGTGCCGCCGAGAAAGGGAAGCGTTTCGTGTGGTGCGAGGAGGCCGCGGTCTATGAACTGGTGCCGGAATCGCGGCTGCAGCGCAGTTATTATCTGAAACGCGCGTTGCTGCAGGGGCGGCTCTCGGCCGGATACGCAAAGTCTTTCTGGAGCAAGTTACTGACTGCAGTGAAGGCGTTTGCCGCGGCAGTGGCTTATACGGCTGCTTTGCCTGTGTTGTTCCTGCTTGGAGATCACCTCGGGATGAGGTACCTGATTAAGGATTGCCACCACATCGCGCGTCTGCTTACAACTCTGGGGTTATCGCCGTCGTTCGGACGCGATTTCTAACATTCAGTCGCTTTCAATTCACGCCATTTTGCTATTAAGTGTAAGGAGCCTGGAGTGACAAGGGTTTCAGTTTTCGGCCTCGGCTATGTAGGTTCGGTTTCCGGGGCATGTCTTGCCAAAATGGGGCATCACGTCATCGGGGTGGACGCGAATCCGTCCAAAGTCGACCTGATCAATCAGGGTCTGCCCCCGGTCATTGAGACGGGGCTGTCGGAGCTGCTCGCGAGTGTGACGAAGTCCGGAGCTCTGGTCGCGACGGAGTCGTGGCAGGAGGCGATAGCGGCGAGTGACGTAGCGTTGGTGTGCGTCGGCACGCCGAGCAGTCCGAATGGGAGCTTGTCCACAGATCTGGTCAAGCGCGTGAGCGAGCAGATCGGAGCGGCGCTGGCGGCTAAGAACGATTACTTCGTCGTTGCCATTCGGAGTACGGTACTGCCGGGGACGGTAGAGGGGACGGTAGTCCCGATTCTGGAGGCGCGGTCGGGCAAGAAGGCCGGGAGCGACTTCGGCGTTTGTATGGTCCCGGAATTCCTCCGCGAAGGCAGTTCGGTGAAAGACTTCTACCATCCGCCGAAAACGGTCATCGGACAAGTGGATTGCCGCGCCGGGGAGAGTGTGGCAGCACTGTTCCACGGAATCGAAGCGCCCATGATTCGGACAAGCATTCGCGTGGCGGAGTGTTTGAAGTACGCAGACAATTCCTTTCACGCGGTGAAGGTGACGTTTGCCAATGAGATTGGAAACATCTGCAAGGCGGCCGGCTGTGACAGCCATGAGGTAATGAGGATTTTCTGCATGGATACGAAGCTGAACCTTTCGCCTTATTACCTGAAGCCAGGATTTGCGTTTGGGGGATCGTGTCTGCCGAAAGACCTGCGGGCGCTCACGTATCACGCGCGTGGGCTGGACGTAGCGACGCCGCTGCTGGATTCGATCCTCACGAGCAACAAGAAGCAGGTGGAGCGCGTGACGACTCTGCTGCAGGGGTACAAGGGGAGCTCACTTGGATTTCTCGGGCTCAGCTTCAAGCACGGTACGGACGATCTGCGCGAGAGCCCTATTCTGGAAGTAATCGAAACGATGATCGGGAAGGGATTCCGTGTCGGCATCTACGACGAATTTGTGTCGATCGCGCGCCTGGTCGGAGCGAACAAGGAATACATCCAGAAAGAAATCCCGCACGTCTCCTCGCTGATGCGGGCTTCGGCGGAGGAACTGGTGGCCGACTGCGATGTGATCGTGGTCAGCAATGCGAGCGAGAAGTTCCGCGAAGTGCTGATGCAAATGAGCCGGAAGGAGCAGGTGGTGGTCGACCTGGTCCGGATCACAGAAGCGAGCGAGGTCAAGAGTAAGTACTATGGCATCTGCTGGTAGCGTAGTCGAATCCGTGAGCGCCCCACCGGAAGACGGCAATGCGCCGGCCGCGGCCCGGAAACGCGTGCTGCTGGTTTCGAACCGGGTGATGCATTATCGGGTGTCCGTCTATAACTACTTTTGGCGGCATTTCCGCGAGAAGGGGTGGGAGTTCGCGGTTCTGTCGAACGAACTACAGCGGCAGAACCAGAATCAGTGCCAGTTTGAGTTGATCGAAAGGCCTTTCAGCTTTAAGACCTATCGGTCCGAGATTAAGAAATTCAAGCCAGATGCCGTGATTTTGTTCCTTCATATGAAGGACAAGATTCTGTGGCCGCTGATTCACTGGCTCAAGTTATCCGGAATTCCCGTGGCGCTGTGGACGAAAGCGCGGAACCTGGATGACGTCGACAACCGTGTCCGCAATGCGTTCTTCGACTATCTGCACTGGATCAGCGATGGTCTGATTCTCTATACAGAGTCTTTGACACGATTCATCTCGAAGAAGCAGTACGAGAAGGTATTCATCGCAAATAATACGATCAATTTCGAGGATTTTCCGGATATCAGCGAATCGAAGGAACAGATCAAGCGGGACCTCGGCATCCCGTTTCAGAAGATTGTGTTGTTTGCAGGACGGATCGGCGAAGAGAAGAACCGAAAGAAGGTCGATCATCTGATCGATCTGTTCCGAGAACTGGACCGTAAGGATACAGGCCTGGTGATTGTCGGATCGGGTTTGAGCGATGAGCTGCGGTCGAGAATGAATCCGGCGAACACCTTCTATCTTGGTGAGGTGCATGATCCGGAAAATCGGCAGATCAGCCGAATTTTCAAAATGGCGGACATCTGCTCGATTCCTGGTCACGTTGGCCTTGGGCTCAACCAGGCGTTCTTCTGGGGGCTGCCGATGGTTACGGAGAAGGGGAATCAGCCGCCGGAGATCGAGTATCTGCACGACGGAGAGAACGGCTTCATCGTAGAGGAAGACGATCGTGCCGCGTTGCGGGAACGGCTGATGTTTCTGCTGGACAACGATCGGGAGCGAGAGCGCATGTCGGCCAACGCACGCCGGGATATCCTGGCGCATGCCTCGATCGAGGCAATGTTCCGGGGATTTCTTGCGTGCGTGTCGTACATGACGCGCGCCCCACGTACTCATTCAACGACGGGAAGATAAATGGAATCGGCCACCATCACGCAGCCAACATCCGCCAGCATTTCCGGAACGGCGGAGCAGAAGTATCTGAACAGCGCTTCGGCAGTGCAGTCGTGGGTTGAATCGCACGATTACAAGGGCTATGAGCCTTTCGACGGACTTTCGAGCCCGCTGCGAGTCCTGACGTTCGGGAACCTGTTAGCCGAGCGTATTCTGCAGCAGGCGGTGCGGCAGTCACCGTGGAATTTCCGGCCGCTGATCGGGATCAAGCCGCTCGACTCCACCAAGGGCCGGGGGCTTATGACGCTGGGCTATCTGATGCTTCACCGAGCGACCGGTGTGGCGGATTACTGGGACAAAGCAACGGCGTGCCTGCGCTGGCTGGACGTGCATAAGTCGGCAAAGTTCGAGAAGCACAGCTGGGCGAATTACTTTCCTTTTTCCAGCCGCGGGGGCTCTTACTCAAAGGATGACAGCATTATCGTGTGGACGAGCCTGATCGCCCAGGCGTATATGGAAGCCTTCGAGCAGTCCCGGGATTCATGGTTTCTGGACATTGCTTTGAGCGCGTGCGACTGGATCATGGCGTTGCCGCGGGAGAAGACGGATCGCGGCGATTGCATCAGCTATTTTGCGCACGAGCAGGAGTCGATCCACAATGCGAGCATGCTGGGAGCGGCGGCGCTGGCGCGGGCGGCGAGACTTACCGGACGCCAGGATTACGCGGACGTGGCGCGGTCGGCAATGCGCTACAGCTGCCTGAGCATGCTTCCGGACGGATCGTGGTGGTATGCGGAAGGAGATCAGTTTCACTGGATCGATAACTTCCATACCGGCTATAACCTGGACAGCCTGAAATGCTATATCGAAAACACGGGAGATATGGAATTTGCCGGAGAACTACGGCGCGGGCACGAGTTCTACAAGAAGAATTTCTTTGAGGAGAGCGGGCGGCCGAAGTACTATCACAGCCGCGTTTATCCGATCGACATCCAGTGTGCGGCGCAGGCGATCGACACGCTGTCGTACTTTGCTCCGGAGGATCCGGAATCGCTGCAGCTTGCGATGAAAGTGGCCGACTGGACGATCAGGAATATGCAAAGCCGGCGCGGGTTCTTCTACTTCCGCCAATATCCGATGGGAATCACGGGGCGCACGCCGATGCTGCACTGGGGCCAGGCGACGATGTTTAAAGGGCTGTCGCATTTGATTCTCCGCTTGTCGCCGCAGGATCGCAGGCAGGATACCGAGCTGGCGGTGCACAGCGGCGTTGGCCAGCGGGAATCATGACCCTGGGCTTTTTGTCGAAGAGCGCGTCCTGGATCCCGATGACGTGGGTGCGGCCGGTTTCAGGGGTGGGGCTGGTGGTGCCCTACTACCACATGGTGAGCGATGCGCATGCGCCGCACGTCAGCCACTTATATAAGTTCAGATCGACGAGAGAGTTTACTGCCGACCTTGAATTCTTTCTGCGTCACTTTGATCCCCTGACCCTCAGCGATGTCGTCGAGATACTGAACGGGCCCCAAGGCAGACGCCGCCCGGGTTTCCATCTGACCTTCGACGATGGTTTCCGGGAGATGCACGAAATCGTTGTGCCTATCCTGGATCGGTACGGGATCTCGGGGACATTTTTTCTGAACACCGCTTTTCTCGATGGCGGCGGACTGGCCCATCACAACGTGCTGGGCCTCTGTGTCGACCGGCTCCGGACGCGTGAAGGCAAGAGCAGTGGGGCAGTTCTCCAGCGCCTGGAAGAGATTCTTCCGGCTGCGCGCGAGGGGTCTGAGGGACTGCCGGAGAGAATACTTTCGATCCCGCGGGAGGATGCTGCGCGGGTTCACTCGGTGGTCGAACTTCTTGGGTGCGACGTCGGGCAATACATTCGGGAAGAGCAACCTTATCTCTCGTCAGAGCAAGTGAGATCGATGTTGGCGAAGGGATTCAGCATTGGTTCGCACAGTCACGATCACCCGCACTATAAGGACCTGACGCTCGCGGAGCAGGTAGAACAGACACGGGCGAGCATGAATATGCTCGACGAGAAGTTCAGGATGAGTCCGCGAGCTTTTGCCTTTCCGCACAACGACACCGGGGTCACGCTGAACTTCTTTGCGCGAGTGTTTGCCGAGCTCTCGCTGGATGTGTCCTTCGGCACGGGCGGTTTGGCGCCTCACTTCTATCCGAGAAACATCGAACGCGTGAAGATGGAAGGAACCTCAGCTTCTGCGAGGCAGATTCTCACGCGGCAGTTTGCGCGCGCGGCCTACTTCAGGGCGCGTGGCCGTCTTGCGGGCAGCGCAAACCGTAATGCGAATGCGGAAGCATCGGCGTAATAGCTGTAAACAGGAGTAGCGTACGGCCGTTGCCAGGACGATTGAGTCCTCGAGCAGGCGGCTAATTCAGGAGGCTATGGAATGCTTAAGTATTACGTGACTGCTGCGGCTCTCAAGGGCTTCTCGTGTACGCCTTTGACGCGGCGGGTGTACAGGAATCTGGGAAATTCCGTAGGCGGAAAGAAGCGCGCCACGGAGAAGATGCCGGGCTATTATCTGGAGCGGATCAACCGAATGCTGCGCTTCGCGCGGAAGTATGGGATTCCGCAGGATGGATCGAGGCTCCTCGAGCTCGGCACGGGCTGGTGTCACTGGGAGGCTCTGACGGCGAGGCTGTTCTTCGATCTGCGGGCGACACTCTACGATGTGTGGGACAACCGGCAAATGGGTGCGCTGAAGAACTACGTGCAGCAGCTCGACGGTTCGCTCGACCAGGTGGACGCGGACAGCGCACAGCGCGCGAGCGCTCATGAGATGATCGGCCGCATCAATGCCGTGGAAACCTACGAAGAGCTTTACCAATTGCTGGGCTTCGAGTATGTTCTGGATCCGGCCGGGAAACTGGCTCCGCTCGAAAGCAATACCTACGATATGGCCGTGAGCGGAGGCGTGCTGGAGCACATCTATGCGGGGGACGCACGCGACATCGTGAATGCGGTCGCCACGGTGCTGAAGCCGGGCGGTTACTCGGTACACAGCATCAACATTCGCGACCACCTGTATCTATACGACACCACGGCATCTCCGAAGCAGTATCTTCAGTACTCGGATCGCGTCTGGAAGACCTGGTTCTCGAACGACGTGCAGTACATCAACCGCATTCAGCGTTCGGAATGGCTGGAGTTGTTCGGCAGCGCGGGACTGAAGCTGGTGGAGGAAGAGATCGAACCCGAGGAGATTTCCGGATTGAAGATCGCCGCTGAATTTGCAAAGTTCGACCCGACAGATCTGAGTTGCGGCGGACTGCGCCTCGTGCATCAGAAACTCGCGTAAAAGGAGAGAGGGTTCGCCGCCACCCCATTGCGCCGCCAGACGGCAGCCGGTAGCGGAGAACCCACTCAAGGCGACGGGTTGCGGTTATTGGAGAACGATGGCGCCGGTGAGATTGGCCGGAGGGGACAAAGAGGACGCCGTGCAAGCGGTCCCCACCGACCTCTGATAGGCGGGCTGCATGAGCGTGTCGACCGGATTGAGGTCGGACCCCTGCTCCGGCCACGCACAGGAGCCCACGAAGGAAGGTTTGGTTGTGTAGTACATCGAGGGCGGATAGGTGAATCCGGTTCCTCCGTCATTGAAAGCGACGGCCTGAGTTCTGTAATCGTAATTTCCCTGGCGCAGGATGGTGCTCGACGATGTGGCTGCACTGCCCAAAGAACTGCTGCCCGTGCTGTAAACCCCTGGATTGCCCGGCGACTCGTAGCCACAGTTATTGGTCGTACAGGTCAGAGTCACGGTAGAGGCCGACCATGTTCCCCACACCCCGCCGCTCATTGCGGCACTGCCAAGAACATTGTCCACGAACGAGTAATAGGATTGGCTCTGAAATAAGTCGACGGCATCGAAACCGCTGTTTGGCGGGAACGACGCAATGCCCGAACCGCCTGAATACACGGTGTTCGGCTCTCCACCGCGCAGCCAGTTTCGGAAGAACACAGTGTGGGAAGAGGTGCCCCAGTAATCATCGCCAGTGACGTGCGAGGCGATGTTTCCTTCCCACAGATTCATGAACGGATGTGCGCCGTGCGAGGTGCGGGCCGATCCCAGGTAGGTCAGATCGTCGGTGTACATATCGTCCATGTAGTTGTAGAGAACGGCTACGCCTGAACCGCCGCCCTCGAACACGATGGAGTGGCGGTTGTGGAAGAAGATGTTGTTCTCGATCTTGTGGTCGGAATTGGCGAAAAACACATGAGCGCCATAGCCGGCACCGCTGGCTCCGCTGCGCTGATCGTGAAAGGCGCTGTCTCTGATTTCGTTGCCGTAGCTGAACTGCGTTTCGACATGCACGGATCCACTGCTGCTTCCTGTGTCGTAGGTTTCCACGTTCTTCACCCAGCAATAGAGGCAGCCCTGCAAAAGGATGATCTGCGTGGAGCCGATGTCGGCGTGCGATCCGTCAAGGCGCAGGTTCTCGTAGCCTGCGTATTGGGTTCCGAACGTATACTTGCGGTACTGTGGGTTGGTATAGAGCGTGTAGTAGAAGGGCCTGGAAATGGTTGCGGTGGTTCCCGAGACGGCAGTCACCTCGACGATCTGAATCTGATCGCGATAGGGCGTCGCTTCGCCGCACCAGGTGCATTGCCCATCGGTGCCGGTCGAGTTCACCAGCGAGGGGTCATTGTCGGCGAAGACGCTGATCCATTGTCCGGCGATGAGAGTGCCACTGCCGATGGTAAAAGTGGTATCGCCTTTCTTCGGAGCGTTCGCAATGGTATATCCGGCGTTGTCGCCGCCATAGGACGTGGCCGGAGCGAGACTGCCGCCATCGAAGGAAAAGTTCTGCGTTGTGAGTTGAGCGTTCGATCCATACTGCAGAGTCGTTGCGCTGGCATCGGCAGTCGGCATGAAGGGCGGTCCGCCTTCCGCTTTAGCTCCACGCAACACTACGCTGCTCTTGAGCCTCACGGTGGAGTTGACCAGGAAGGTCCCGGCAGGCAGCAGAACAGCGGAGTTGGCTGCAGCGCTGTTGATACACGCCTGAATGGCCGGACCCGCATCGGTGCTGCTGCCGCTGGAGGGCAGTCCTGTGCAGGCGACGCCGGGGTAGACGGGCAGTGTTCCGTTATTCCAGAGATCAGAGCCGGTCTGCCACGGGATCTGGCGGCAGTTTGCCGGACAGTTGGAGTTATCGTTAGGGAGAGTGTAGGTCTGCGCTGAAAGGCGCTGGCCCGGCAAGGCCGTTAAGGAAATCAGCGCCACAAATAAACACAGAGGCGCCGCGCCGAACAACATAAGGATGACAAACAAGGGTCGGGGGATATTTTGAGACATACTGGCTAACCTCGATCAGGACGTGGATTCTCTTCCATCGCGTGAGCCACGGAAAAAGTTTGGAGCGCAAGGAGCACTTTCCGGAAATCTAAGGCTATCGTCTCGCCTTCCGGAGTGCATGTCAATTGAGAATCGGTCACATCGGTGACCGTAGTAACAATTATCAAATTGCTCATTGCAGGGTGTTTAGTGGAATAAAGAGAACTACAGTAACTATCCCCGGGACTGTTCAGTCCGAGGCGCCTGTTGGCCGTGCTCTTCCGGGCTATTTGCTGTTCCTTTGAACCCGCTGGTGGCCGGAAATCGCGCCGGCCGGGGGCTTCCGGAAGGATGGTCCTGACCATCACGGGGCTTTCGAGGGACTGCAATCGCGATCCTCCTTAAGGGGCATTGAACTGGAAAGTCAAAAGTATAGAGTTAGTCAAAGCTTGGTCAAACGGAGGTGCTGAGTTATGAAAGTAGTCATTTTTTGCGGTGGCCTTGGGCTTCGGCTGAGGGAATATTCCGAGAACGTCCCTAAGCCGCTGGTGCCGATCGGCGATGCGCCGGTGATGTGGCACCTCATGAAGTACTATGCGCACTACGGTCACAAGGACTTCGTCCTTTGCCTGGGGCACAAGGGCGAGATGATCAAGAGGTTCTTCCTGGGCTACAACGAGGCACTGTCGAACGACTTCGTCCTTTCCGACGGCGGGAAGACTGTGCAGCTGCTGGGCGACGACTTCACGACCTGGAAAATCACGTGTGCCGATACCGGGGCGAAATCGCTGATCGGCGAGCGCCTGCTGCAGGTTCGCGAGCACGTGAGGAACGAAGAGTTCTTCCTGGCGAATTATGTGGATGGGCTGACGGACATCAATCTGGATATGACCATCGACCGGCTCAAAAAGTCCGGTAAGACTGCTTGCTTTGTCTCGGTGCCTCCTACACAGACATTTCATTTGGTGGAGACCGATGGGGACAACGTGACCAGCATCAACCACGCTCAGACTTCGCAGAAGTGGATCAACGGCGGCTATTTCGTATTCCGCCAGCGGATTTTCGACTACATCCGTCCCGGCGAGGATCTGGTGGACGAACCGTTCGCGCGACTCATTGAGGCGAGGGAACTGATCACGATCAAGCATGAAGGCTTCTGGGCCTGCATGGACACCTTCAAGGAGAGACAGCAACTGGAGGACCTCTGGTCAAAAGGCGGAGCGCCATGGCAGGTGTGGTCGAAGAACGGCCATGCGAAGAAAAAGGCGACAGAGGAGCCGGTGCTGGTCGGCAAGTGAAGGGGAGAAGTCCGGCAGCTTAACCGCAATTCGACGCGGACGAAAATGCATCGCCATCGCGCCGATGTTCGTCTCGAGAAACGCAACTCCATCAGCGAACGAGAGAGACAGCGGGAGGCCGCTTGGGCAGCGATCTGAATCTAATCGAGGCAGAGGATAGCGTGGCGGAGGAGCATTCGGAGCACTTCCGCACCGACCATCTGCTGTCGAATATCGGACACCGCGCGGTCTCTGGCGGCGTTGTCACCGTCTCGGCTCAGGCGGCAAAGTTCACGCTGAACTTTCTGGCTGCGGCGGTTTTGGCGCGCCTGCTCAGCCCCAGAGACTTCGGGCTGGTGGGGATGGTTCTCGGGGTCACTGCGCTGGTGTCGGTTTTCACGCAGCTCGGACTTTCGATCGCTACTATCCAGCGCGAGAAAATTACGCAGGCGCAGGTATCGAATCTCTTCTGGATTAACGTCGGCTTTAGCGGGATCCTGGCAATGATCACTGCCGGCCTGGCGCCGCTGACCGCTGCGTTTTACCATGATCCGCGGGTCAAGGGCATCATGCTGGCCCTGTCCATTACATTCCTGCTGACGGGGTCGACGGTCCAGCATCAGGCTCTGCTGACGCGGCAGATGCGATTTCCGATGCTGGCGGTTATCGATGTAACTTCCAGCTTTTTCGGCTTTGGGCTAGCCTGCGTGATGGCATGGCGCGGATTTTCTTACTGGTCGTTGGTCGCGCAACAGCTGGCCACCACGGGCGGCGCACTGATCATGACGTGGCTGATCTCCGGATGGCGTCCGCATTTGCCATCGCGCAACAGCGGCGTGAAACCGCTGATCAGCTTTGGCGCGCATCTCAGTGTCGCCGATTTCATTGGTCAATTCTCGGTCAACACTGACAGCATTCTGCTGGGGCGGTTCTTTGGAGCCGTGCCGCTGGGGCTTTACACCCGCGCCAATGTTCTGCTGGCGCGGCCCATTCAGCAGGTCATCACGCCGATCAACAACGTTCTGATCCCTGTTCTCTCGCGGCTGCAGGGTGATTCCGAACGATACCGCCGCAGTTACATGCAGGCCTATGGCACACTCGCCCTCATCGTCTTTTCGTTTTCCGCAATGTGTCTCGCACTGGCCAGGCCGCTGGTGCTGGTGATCCTTGGGCCGAAGTGGACCGCGGCCATTCCGTTGTTCGCGGTTTTTACTCTGGTGGCCGTATCCACGCCGCTCTCGAGTATCTGCAGCTGGATTTATGAAAGTCAGGGAAGAGGGAAAGATCAGCTTCGCAACCATACCGCCGCTGGTCTTGTGACCATCGTCTCGTACTTGCTGGGCTTGCATTGGGGTCCGATCGGCGTCGTTACATCGCTGGCGATCATCAGCATCGCCGTTCGATTACCGATCGTGTACTACATCGCTGGTCGAAGCGGGCCGGTACGCACGCGGGATCTGTGGGGTGGTTTCCTGTCCTATCTGCCCTGCTGGGGAGCTGTGCTGCTGAGCACGCTTTTGGCCTACCGACTGGTTCAGCACGCGGCGCCGATCGTGCAGTTGGTGGTTTGCGGTCCCATAGGTCTCGGAGTCGGCGGTGCGCTAATTCTCCTGTTCCGGCGCCCGCGCGAGAGCGCCTTTTTCCTGGCGGGCAAAATCAGAGCTACGTTGAAATCGAGGATGGCGACATCGTGACTATGCCTGTGGACTACGAGACGGCGCCGGCCGCTGCCGCGCAGGAACCCGCTTCGGCGACGGCGGGGAAGTGCAGGATTGTTTTCTTCGGCGTCTTTGGCGTGCAGAACATCGGCAACGAGTGCACGCTGCAGGCGATTGTGCAGAATGCGCGCAAGCGTCTGCCCGGCAGCGAATTCAGCGCGGTCAGCTATAAGACCGAAGATACGGTCGAGCGGCATCAGATGCCGGCGATCCCCGTATCGCAGCAGAACTTTGCCGGAGTCAAACGCCGCGGCGGCTTACGCGGAAGATTCGAGAAGCTGCTGCGGGTATGCCTGCGCGTGCCTGGCGAGCTCAACGACTGGCTGAGTGCGAGGCGCGCTCTGCGTGGCGCCGACCTGCTCGTCATGACCGGCACGGGCATGCTCACCGACTACATGACCACGGCGACCGGCTTTCCCTACGACATCTTTCGGTGGACAGGCGCCGCGCGGCTCGCGGGATGCAAGGTGGCTTTTGTCGGAGTGGGCGCGGGTCCGATCTATGGCAATCTGAGCAAGAGGCTGCTCCGTCGTGCTCTGTCTCGCGCCGAGTTCAGAAGCTATCGCGACGAGAATACGAGAGACCGAATCAGAAAGATCGGCTTCCGGAACGACAAGGACTACGTTTTTCCGGACCTGGCATGGAGCCTCGATCCGGCAATGTTCCCGCAACGAGCGAACCGCAAACGCACCGTCCGCCAGGTTGGCCTCGGCGTGATGGATCATCGCGACATTCATCTCTGGACCCCGGAGGAACATGAAGCGCGATACGAAAATTATCTGAATACGATGTGCGAGTTCGTTGTCTGGCTCGTCGAGCACAACTACGCCGTCCGCATCCTGCAAGGGGATGCGAAGAACGATGCGACCACCAGAGCCGAACTGAAAGCCAGACTCGAAAAGCGTGGCATCAGCTACGAAAAATCAGGAATCATCGATGAAGGTGCGAAGGGTGTTGACGATCTGATCGCGCAGATTGGTGAGTGCGACATCGTGGTCTCGCCGCGATTCCACAACCTGCTGCTTGGCCTGATGATGAATATTCCCGCCGTATCCATCTCCTATGACCCCAAGACGGATTTTCTGCTGGAGGGCGTCGGCCTCGGCAAATATTGCCAGCCGCTGGAGGAAGTGGAGCTACCGAAACTTATCGATCACTTCACTGAAGTTGAGGCGCGCGCGGACCAATTCAAGCCGCTGATCGCCGAAAAAGCAAAGGAGTACCGTACTCTTCTCGACGAGGAATACGATCTGCTCTTCGGCGAACTCGAGCGCCGCTCACGATAGAGATTCGATGTACAACTGCCGGACGCTTTTGGCGTGCCGGCGATTCATTTTGAAACCCAGAGGAGTCCATGAACCAGGTAGCAGAGAATTTTCGGACCAGAGATTACTGGATTGTCGAGAACGCCCAGTACGCGGCCGTCAGCTTTCGCCTGAGGAAGTTAGCTCGCATCGTGAATGAGATGGCCGGCGACAGGGAGTGCTCGCTGCTCGATGTGGGTTGCGGACCGGCCGCGCTGCGTTCGGTGCTCAGGCCCAATGTCGCTTATCACGGCATCGACATCGCCATCCATGAACCGGCGCCGTATCTGCAGGAAATCGACATTGCCCATGACCCGATTGATTTCTCCGGAAGGAGCTTCGACTTTGTCGTCGCCATGGGCCTTTTCGAGTACATGGGTACGCAGCAGGATCAGAAGTTCGACGAAGTCCGGGCCATCATGAAGAACGACGGCAAGTTCATCATGTCCTACATCAATTTTGGACACTTCCGCCGGCTGGTGTGGCCTAACTACAATAACGTTAAGCCTATCGGAGAAATGGCCGATCACCTGAAGAAGGTGTTTCACGTCGAGAGGTATCTTCCCGTATCGCATCACTGGCGTCAGAAGCAGCCAGGCAAGCGCTCTCTCCAGGGATTGCAGATGAAGGTCAACTTCAACATCCCGATTATTACTCCGGCGATGGCGGTCGAATACTTCTTTGTTTGTTCCGCCAAAAAATAAGTTGGAGAATGAATTCAGCCTGTCGACAAAAATCAAGAGGGTCATTCCGTGGAATTGAAGACTGAAGAGAGGATCGCGCCTGCCGGCGATCAGGGAGCCTGTCTGATTTTTACTTCCGCCGCTGTCGCCGGTGCGGTGATCGTGGATCCAATCCGGCGGGAGGATTATCGCGGATACTTTGCCCGCAAATGGTGCCTGCGCGAGTTTGCGGAGCAGGGAATTGACTTTGTCCCGCTGCAGGCCAGCATAGCGAACAACCTGCATAAGGGGACGCTGCGCGGTATGCATCTGCAGGTTGCTCCTGCGCTGGAGGCCAAGCTGATCCATTGCATGAAGGGATCGATTTTTGATGTCATTCTCGATCTCAGGCCCGAGTCGCCGACCTATCTCAAGTGGTGCGGCACGATTCTCAGCGCAGAGAATCAGCGCATGCTCTACATCCCCGATCGTTGCGGTCATGGGTATCAGACGCTTGAGGACGACACTAACGTCTTCTACATGACGTCGCAGTACTACGCTCCGGCTTACGCGCGGGGGGCCCGCTTCGACGATCCCGCCTTCAAGATCGAATGGCCTATGCCTCCCATCGCACTCTCGGACCTCGACCGCAACTGGCCGCTGATGAGTGAGGGGCTCACGCTATGATCGACACTGCTTTGCTGGCAAGGGAAAGGTCAGGCAAGCCGATCCGCGTCGCGATGATTGGCGCGGGCGGGGCGGGGCGCTCCATTTCGCTGCAAATGGCAACGCCGCCGCCGGGCATCCGTCTGGCCGCCATTGTCAATCGCACTCCGGAGCACACGGAGCGCGCATTCCGTGAAGCTGGCATCACCGAGTGGCGGCGCGTAAACTCGGCCCGCGACGCAGCAACCGCCATTGAGCATGGCATCCCGATCATGACCGACGACGCATCCGTTGTCGCCGACTGCGATGCCATCGACATCGTCATAGAAGGCACCGGGACCATCGACTACGCCGCGGGGGTTGTCGTCTCGGCCATCGATCACGGTAAGCACGTGATCCTTGTCAACGCCGAACTCGATTCGGTTCTTGGTCCGATCCTGAAAGCCAGGGCCGATCGTGCCGGCGTGGTGTTGACGCATACCGACGGCGAAGAGCCGGGTGTAGCGATGACGCTGCTTCGCTATCTTCGCTCAACCGGATTGCGCACTGTGGCTGCCGGCAATCTAAAGGGCATGGTGGATCACTACCGGACTCCGGAGACGCAGCGCAAGTTTGCGGAGCAATATAACCTCGATCCGAAAAAGGTCACTTCGTTTGCCGACGCAACCAAGCTGTCGATGGAGACGACGGTTCTCGCCAACGCAACCGGATTCCAGGCCGGCCGCCGCGGAATGTACGGGCCGCCCTGCGAGCACGTCAAAGAAATGTCGAAACTGCTGCCGGCCGATCAGATGCTGGACACAGGTCTGGTCGACTACGCCCTCGGAGCTGCGCCCTACACGGGGGGATTCGTTATCGTCTACGAGGACAATCCACTCAAGCAGGCGCAGCTCGGCTATGTGAAGATGGGCGACGGTCCGTTCTACGTCTTCTATACGCCGTACCATTTGCCGCACATTCAGATTGCGTCGACCATCGGACGCGCCGTTCTCTACAACGATCCAACCGTTGCGCCCATCGCTGGTCCGGTCTGTGAAGTGCTGACCATGGCCAAGCGCGATCTGAAGGCGGGTGAGCGACTCGACGGGGTCGGCGGATTCACTTGTTATGGACTCACCGAGAATGCCGCCACCGCTCGCGCCATCGATGCTTTGCCGTTCAGCTTCTCCGAGAACTGCGTGTTGCGCCGCGATATGAAGAAGGATGACGTCATCTCCTTCGCCGACGTCGAGCAGCCTTCGCGTGGTATGGCCGATAAGCTCTGGAGCGAGCAAATGGAGCGTTGGACCGTCGCACAACCCCTGGCGGTCAAATAACAGGGTTGGGCGCAAATATAATTGCAAACTAACCCAACCATTGTTAGTCCTCGCAATCTTCTTTAACCTCTTTTTACTTTGGGATCCCGTCTTCATGATGCCTGATCGGAAATTCTGGAAAGACCGCCGCGTGTTCCTCACCGGACATACGGGCTTCAAAGGCAGCTGGCTGTCGTTGTGGCTGGAAGCTCTCGGAGCGGACGTCACTGGATACGCGCTGGTGCCGCCGACGCAGCCCAATCTCTACGAGCAGGCTGGGGTCACGAATTTCCTCCGGTCCATCATGGCGGATCTCCGCGATTTCGACCGGCTCAAGCGAGCGATCGCAGAGTGCCAACCCGCAGTCATCATCCACATGGCAGCGCAAACCGTAGTGAGCCGTGGCTATGTGGACCCCATCGAGACTTACTCGACCAACGTGATGGGGACGGTTCATCTGTTTGAAGCTTTGCGCCAACTCGAACATTCATGCGTTGTCGTGAACGTCACCAGCGACAAGTGCTACGACAACAAGGAATGGGTTTGGGCGTATCGCGAAAGCGACCGCATGGGTGGTCACGATCCCTATTCCAATTCCAAAGGTTGCGCAGAACTTGTCACCAGCGCGTTCCGCGATTCGTATTTTTCTCCGGAAACCTACGACCGCCACGGCATCGCTATTGCCAGTGCTCGCGCCGGCAATGTGATAGGCGGCGGCGACTGGACTGCCAACCAGCTCATCCCCGATCTAATGCGAGCATTCCTTGCGGATCAGCCCTGTCTGATCAGGAATCCGCTTGCAACGCGGCCCTGGGAGTTTGTGCTCGAGCCTCTGCGCGGATACCTGCTGCTTGCCGAAGCTCTCAGCCGCGATCCGAAAACTTTTGCATCGGGATGGAATTTTGGTCCCGCGGAAGACGACGCGAAGCCGGTGGAGTGGATTGCCGACAGGCTGGTGAAGTCCTGGGGTCAGGGCGCCCGATGGACGCTCGATGAAGCAGCGCATCCGCACGAGGCGCACCTGCTGAAGCTCGACGCATCGAAGGCGAAGGTTTACCTGAAGTGGCGTCCGGTGCTGCCTCTGGAGCAGGCGCTTGAGTGGATTGTGCAGTGGTATCGGTCATACCACGGGCGAGGCGACCTCGGGCAGCTCACGCGCGAGCAGATCCAGCAATACGAGGTGTTGTCCTCACCCGCAGAAGAATCGATTACGCCCGTCGAAGCTTACATTCCTGCTCATAAGTAAAATATCGGAAGATTGTTCGAGGTCACGATGCCCGTCGATTCGTCGCAGGAGCAGCAGGGCAAGCCGCGTATCCTGCTGTTTTCCAACCGCAATATTTTCGACCCGCTGGTGTGGCGGTGTTCCTTCCAGGAGTTCGAAAAAGTTCTCCAGGAAATCGATGACGTAGACGTGCTGGCGCCCAAGCCCACGAAATGGTATCCGCATGGGAGACGAGTGGCGGCTCGGGTTGGAGAATTCGCCGCCCTACCGCTCAATCCCGGTATCCCGACGATCTCCATCGATCGCGACTACGACATGTTTTTCACTGTATGCGAGCGCGTCTCTGAGTTGCTGCACCTGCAGGCGGTGAAGGGAATCAAGGATCGCTGCAAAAAGTCGGTCTGCTGGATCATGGAGTTCTACATCAAGGACATCCCGGTCTATAAGAGCTGCCTTGAGGTTCTCTCCCAGTTCGACTATGTGGTTTTCATGTTTGTCGCGAATGAGCCGTTCAAAAAATACCTTGGCGGCCAGAGTTCCTTTCTGCCCGCGGGCATCGACACGCTGAAGTTTTCTCCCTATCCCAATCCGCCGGCACGGAGTATCGATGTTCTGAGCATCGGCCGCAGGGCACCGGCAACGCATCAGGCTCTGCTGAAGATGGCTAAGGACGATGGCAAGTTTTACGTCTATGACACCATCGACAGCCTGCGCGCCTATAACCTCGAAGAGCACCGCGGTTTGATGGCTAACATGACCAAACGCAGCCGATACTTCATCGTCAGCCCGGGTAAGTTCGACAAGCCGGAAGAAACGGGCGGCCTGAGTGAATTTGGCAATCGCTATGTCGAAGCCGCGGCGCCGGGCTGCATCATGCTGGGCATGCGTCCCTCGAACAATCCGGAATTCGAGAAGATTTTCAACTGGCCCGACGCGGTCATCGAGGTTCCATTCACCTCCGATGAGATCGTCTCGGTAATACGGCAGTTAGACAAAGATCCCGAGCGGCAGATGAAAGTCCGGTGCAGGAACATAACTGAGTCTCTGCTGCATCACGACTGGACCTATCGCTGGGAGTCAATCCTTGAGATGGTTGGGATGGAGCCTCTGCCAAAACTACAGGCGCGCAAACGAGAACTGAAAGACCTGGCCGCCGTGGTGGAGCAGGATTTTGCGCAGCACGAAATGTCCGGAGTTCACTAATCCCACCGGGCCGGAGGATGCAAATCAGGCGCTGGTACTGGCTCATCGTGGCGGCGCTTTTGCTGCTGATTCTCGCCTTCTCCATCCCAGGCAGCAGAAACACCATCCTGCGATCGGCGGGACAGCTGCTGGTCGTCAGTCGATCCTCAGTCAAATCCGCCGATGTTATCGTCGTAGCTATCGACGCGCAAAGCGGCGGAACTCTGGAGGCAGCGGACCTGGTGCACGCTGGCGTCTCCAGGCGCGTTGCGGTATTCGACGATCCTCCTACTGCGGCCGATCTGGAATTCATACGCCGAGGCCTTCCCTATGACGATCGGGCAGCGATATCCACTTACCAACTTCACCTGTTAGGGATTCAGAACGTAGAACAGATTCCACGAAAAACGTCGGGAAGCGAGGAGGAAGGCGATATCCTGCCCGCCTGGTGCGCGCTACATGGATATCGCGCGGTGGTGCTGGTGGCCTCGGCGGATCACTCGCGGCGGCTCGGCCGCATTCTTCGCCGCTCCGATCGACGCTCGGGTATCGAAACTACGGTCGTGAGTTCTCCGTATTCGAGCTTTAGCCCGGAGAGCTGGTGGACGTCGCGCGCGGGAATCCGAACCGGAATCGTGGAGTTCGAGAAGCTGCTGCTGGACTGGGTGCGCCACCCGTTTTCGTAGTTGTCACAGTCACAATTGTGCAGAAAAGGGGACCGCCCGGATCGCGGTGAAGGGTGGGATCCGGGCGGGTGTGGGTTCTTAACCGTGAGGCCGCGTTACTGCACGGCGATGGTGCCGGCGAGGCTGGTGGGGGCCGCCGGAGTAGGGCCCGTGGCGTAGCAGGTGGCGGGGTTAAAGGATCCGCCGGTGGCCGGTCCGCTGAGATAGCAGTTCTCGGCGGGGTTGGGGTTGATGGTCGGATTGCCTTCGGGTCCTTCGAGCGGCCACGCATAACCGTGCAGGAAGGCAGGCTCGGTTGGGTAGTACATGGAAGCAGCGAGCGTGTGGTTCGTGCCCCCGTTCCAGTAAGCAACGGCACCGCTCTTGTAGTCCCAGTTGCCGTGCAGCAGGGTAGTGGCGGCGGGGCTGGGGATGCTGCCCGAAGCTCCGGCCATACTGTAGACGATCGGACTCGACATCTCAGCGTATTCGTCGAAGCCGTTCAAAGTGGCCGCGGACCAAGTTGCGTGCAGGTTCGCGTGACCCAGCACATTGCCGACGAAGGAGTAGTAGTTCTGCATGGTAAAGAGATCGACGGCGTCGTAGCCTTCCCCAGGAGGGAAGCTCGGAACGCCGGTCCCGGTCTCATCGCCCCACAGCCAGTTGCGGAAGAGGACGAAGTGCGACGAGGTACCCCAATAGTCGTCCGCAGTTATGTGCGAGGCGACATTGCCTTCGAGGAGATCCATATAGGGGTGGGCGCCATGCGAAGTTCGCGCCGATCCAAGATAAGTCAAATCGTCGGTGTATAAGTCGTCGATGTAGTTGTAGAGTACCGCGACACCGGAACCGCCGCCCTGGAAGACGAAGCCGTGGCGGTTGTGGCGCATGATGTTGTTTTCGATCTTGTGGTCGCTGTTAATGAAGTTAACGAAGATGCCGTAGTTGGCGCCCGAGGCGGAAGAGCGGCCCTCGTGGACGTAATTGTCACGGATCTCGTTGCCGTAGCAGAAATCCATTTCGATGTGCGCCGAATTGCTGGAACTACCAGTCATCTGCGTTTCAACGCCTTTGACCCAGCAGTAGAGGCAGCCCTGCAGAAGGATGATCTGGTCGGAGCCGATATCGGAGGTGCCCACTACCTTGAAGCTTTCATAGCCCGCCTTCTGTGTTGGGAAGGTATAGATGCGGTATGCGGGATTGGTATAGAGCGTGTAGTAAAGGGGCCGGGAAAGAGTTGCCGTGGTGCCGGTCACCGCTGTCACCTGCACGATCTGCTGCATCACGCGATAGCCGGTGGCGTCGCCGCACCACTCGCAGAATCCGTCGGTGCCGGTGGCGTTGACCAGGGATGGATCGTTGTCGGCGAAAATGGAAATCCAGGTTCCAGGCTGCACCGATCCGCCGGCGATGGTGACGGTGGTATCGCCCTTTTGGGGTGCGCCGCCCAAAGCATAGCCGGGCGTATTGGAACCGTAGCTGACTCCAGGCGTTATGTTGGTGTTAAAGGAGAAGGCCGGGGTTGTGAATTGCCCGTTCGAGCCGAGGTCGAAAGTCGTACTGGCGGGCCCGGCGCCTCGGAGCACCACGTTGCTTTTGAGCTGGACACCGCTGTTGATTGCGTACGTACCGGCGGGAACGAAAACCGCAGTGTTCGCGGCCGCGCTATTGATGCAGGCCTGAATAGCCGGGGCGTCATCGGTGGTGCCATTCCCGGCCAGGCCGGTGCACGTCACCGACGGATAGTTGGGCAGGGTGCCGCCGTTCCACAAATCGGAGCCGGCCTGCCAGGAAATCTCGCGGCAGTTGCTGGGGCAACCGGTGTTGTCGTTGGGAAGGCTGTAGCTCTGCGCCGTCAGACGATGTCCTGGCAAAGTCGCCAGACACGCCAGGATTGCGAACACAAAAAAAGGGGCCCTTCTTGACATACAACAAACCTCTTGGGAGAAACTGGAATTTGCCTTTTCACGATGCACGTCAATCGCCATTCAGGAGCCATTCTGAATCGCCATAAGATTATGATAATAAAGCACTTGTCGTCACGAAAATCCTGCCCTCAAAAGGCTGTAATTCAGACACCATCAGCGAGTAATTCGCCGACTTGACGAGTATTTTCGAGCAGTTACGACAGTCCAGTTACTACAGAGCACCGGCAGACCTGGGTCGCTCGCCGGAGCGATCTTCGACAAAAAAACCACTCACCGGAAAGATTGCGACCTCCTATGATCAGACTGAGCCTGGATGTAAAAAAGGACGGGCCCCTCAAAGTACTTTGCCTCGGGTCCCATTCCGATGACATTGAGATCGGCTGCGGCGGCACGATTCTGCGCCTCATCGATCAATATCCCGATTGTTCCTTTCACTGGGTGGTGTTCAACGCGATGGGAGTTCGCAAAGCGGAGGCGCAGCGGGCGGCCGAATCGTTCGCGGGCGCGGACCGGCTGGAGCGCCTGATGCTCAAAGAATTCCCGGATGGTTTCATGCCGTTCGTCGGCTCGGAAGTAAAAGCCACCTTCGAAGAGCTGAAGCAAAAGGTCGAGCCTGACATCATTTTTACGCACCAGCGTCAGGATGCGCATCAGGATCATCGTCTGCTCTCGGAGCTGACATGGAACACTTTTCGCAATCACTTCATTCTGGAGTACGAAATTCCCAAGTACGACGGCGATATGGGACGCCCGAGTGTGTTCGTGCCGCTCACCAAGGAGATGAGCCAGGCAAAGGTGCGCCATTTGATGGACGGTTTTGCATCGCAACGGAATCGCAGCTGGTTCCAGGAATCCACTTTTCATTCGCTCATGCGGCTTCGCGGCATGGAATGCAATTCGCCGAGCGGTTACGCGGAAGCATTCTATTGCCGGAAGGTCGTTATCTAAGGGCGGGCGGGTCGTCTGACGCATCGCCCTGGCCGTCGTCGTCACAAGCAGATATTCTTGGAAGCGATGCTTGTGACATCGGCGAACAGAACCGCTGAAATTCTTCAGAAGATCGAGACCCGGCAGGCCCGTATCGGCATTATCGGCATGGGCTACGTGGGTCTGCCGCTTGCTCTGCTGTTCAGCGAAGCGCGCTTTCGCGTCACCGGCTTCGATATCGATCCGCGCAAAGTCGAAACGCTGAATCGGGGCGCGTCGTACATCGTCCGGGTTCCCGGCACTGAAATTGAGCTTGCCCGCGAGAGCGGATTCAGCGCGACGGGCGACTACGCGCAGATCGCGGCGATGGACGTCGTCATTATCTGCGTGCCGACTCCGCTGAATGAGTATCACGAGCCGGACCTCAGTTACGTCACCGGAACGGTGAAGAGCATCGCGTCGCACGTGCGCGATGGCCAGCTCGTCATCCTCGAGAGCACCACGTATCCCGGCACGACGGAAGAAATTGTTGTTCCACTGCTGGAACAGGGAAATTCCACCGGTCTGCGTGTCGCCCGCGACGCCTCCAGCGCGGGCTTTCTTGTTGCGTTCTCGCCGGAGCGCGAAGATCCCGGCAACGACACTGTCGCGCGCCGCGATATTCCAAAGGTGGTCGGCGGCTGCGGACCCATCGCCCGCGACCTTGCCTCGGCGGTCTACAAAACAATCTTCAACCGCACCGTGCCCGTCTCTTCGCCAGCGGTGGCGGAGATGACCAAGCTTCTGGAGAATATTTATCGCTGCGTGAACATTGCGCTGGTCAATGAGCTGAAGCAGCTTTGTATGCGCATGGATATCGATCTGTTCGAGGTGATCGATGCGGCGAAAACCAAGCCCTTCGGTTTCCAGGCGTTCTATCCGGGACCGGGCCTGGGCGGCCACTGCATTCCCATCGATCCGTTTTATCTTTCCTGGAAGGCGAAGGAGTTCGACTTTCGCACCCGCTTCATCGAGCTCGCCGGCGAGATCAACGCCGGCATGCCGTACTTCGTCGTCGATAACATTATCGAGGCGATGAGCCAGCAGGGAAAAGCGCTGCGCGGCTCGCGCATTCTCGTTCTCGGTTTGGCCTACAAACGCGACATCGACGACCTTCGCGAATCACCGTCGCTCACCATCATCGAGCTGCTGCAGAAGCGCGGCGCCCAGGTCGAATACAACGACCCTTTCTTTCCCACAGTAGGTCAGGGACGCAAATACGCGCTTAACATGACCAGCACTCCTCTCACGAAGATTCCGGAGTTTGACTGCGTCGTCATTGTGACGGATCATTCGCAGTACGACTACCGCAGTATCGCCGCCACAGCGAAACTCGTCGTCGACACGCGCAACGCGACGAGGAACATCGAGGCGGCGAACATCGTTCGATGCTGACTCGGCCGCTCGACGGGAAACTTCGCGGAATAAATTCTCAAAAAAAGAAAGGCCCGCCACATGGCGGGCCTTTTGTTTTGCAACGACGCGATCTGGCTACGGAATCGCCGCTGTGTATACGTTGGAAGGTGTGCTTTCCACCCCCGACGCATCCACGCTGGTTACTTCGTAGTTGTACGTCACGCCATCCGTAACAGTCGTGTCGGTATAAGTAGTGGGTGCGTTCACGGCCGTATTCAACTTTTGATACGACCCTCCAGTTGTGGATCGGTAGACGTTGTAACTCACCACCGGGTCGGTGCTGGTGGTTGGCGCATCCCACGACAGCTCCACTTGATAAGCGGCAGCGGACACTCCGGTGCCGGCCAGCGTGATGGTTGCCGTTGCGCCGACGGCGGCATTGCTGGTGATCGTGACCAGGCCCGCAGCCACGCCGGCTACGGTCGGATCGAATTGCAGATCGAGGGTCGCGGCTTGTCCCGGATTCAGTGTGGACGGGAAAGTGACTCCCGACATCGTGAATCCTGTGCCGGTCAGCGTCCCCGCGCTCAGCGTCAGCGCCGCTGCACCCGATGAGGTCAGCGTCACAGTTTGGGTTGCAGGTGTGTTCAGGTTCACACTGCCGAAGCTTACCGTCGTCGAGCTCACCGTGAGGCCCGGAGCTCCTCCGCTCAGCTGCAGATTGAACGTCTTCGCAACTCCGCTCGCCGTCGCGGTAAGGGTTGCAGTTTGCGTTGAAGTGACCGCTGCGACCGTCGCCGTGAAGGCGCCAGTCGTCGCGCCGGCGGCGACCGTTACGGAGGACGGAACCGTAACAGAAGCGCTGTTGCTGGCCAAAGTCACGGTCTGTCCACCCGCGGGAGCGGCTGCATTCAAGGTCACGGTGCAGGCATCCGTTCCCGCGGCGGTGTAGGAGGAAGTGGTGCAGGAGAGCGCGCTCAGCACGCCGGCCGCCGAGTCTCCCGTTCCGCTCAGGGTGATCGTCGCGGTGGGGTTCATCGTGGCGTTGCTGGTGATCAGGATCGACCCGGTCTCTGCTCCCGCGGTGGTTGGATCGAACGTGACCTGGAGCGTCGCGGTTTGTCCCGGATTGAGCGTCAGCGGGAAGTTTGCGCCCGCCATCGCGAACCCGGTTCCCGTGAGGGTGGCCGCATTCACGGTGAGTGCGGCATTGCCCGACGAGGTCAGCGTGACGGACTGGCTGGTTGGAGTGTTCAGGTTCACATCGCCGAAGCTGAGGCCGTTGGTGCTCAGACTCAGCCCCACCGTTTGCCCGACGAGCTGCAGCGTGTAGATCTTCGTGACGCCGCCGGCCGTCGCGCTGAGCGTGGCGGTCTGGTTGGAGGTGACGGCTGCGGCTGTTGCCGTGAATCCTGCCGTCGTAGCGCCGGCCGCTACCGTTACCGAGGCTGGAACCGTGACGGAAGAACTGCTGCTGCTCAGGGTTACGGCCTGACCGCCGGCAAGCGCCGGTGCGTTGAGCGTGATGCTGCAGGTATCGGTTCCTGCCCCGGTGAACGTTCCATTGTTGCAGGCGAGGGAGCTGAGCACGCCGGCCTGGGCCTCGCCAGTTCCGCTGAGGCTGATGGCCGCCGTGCCGTTGCCGGTGGCGTTGCTGGTGATGGTGATCGAACCGGTCGCCGCCCCGGCCGTGGTTGGATCAAACGTCACCTGCAGTGTCGCCGTTTGTCCCGGATTCAGAATGACTGGGAAATTGGCCCCTGCCATCGTGAACCCGGCGCCGGTCAGCGTCGCCGTATTAACGGTGATCGCGGCATTGCCCGACGAGGTCAGCGTCAGGGACAAACTGGTTGGCGTGTTGAGGTTCACATCGCCGAAGTTAAGGTTGTTCGTACTCACACTCAGCGCCATGGTCTGCGCGTTCAGCTGCAGCGCATAGACCTTGGTGATGCCGTTTGCGGTTGCGGACAAGGTCGCCGTTTGCGTGGTCGAGACCGCCGATGCCGTCGCTGTGAATCCTGCCGTCGTCGCTCCGGCCGCCACCGTCACCGAACCCGGCACTGTAACAGCCGCATTGTTGCTGGCCAGAGTCACCGCCTGGCCGCCCGCAGGCGCGGCGGCACTCAGCGTCACAGTGCAGGCATCCGTTCCTGCTCCGGTGTAAGACGCAGTGGTGCAGGAGAGCGAACTCAGCACGCCCGCGGTCGAATCCCCGGTTCCGCTCAGGGTGATGGTTGCGGTTGGGTTGGTTGTGGCGTTGCTGGTGATGGTGATCGAACCGGTCGCCGCTCCAGCCGTGGTCGGATCAAACGTCACCTGTAGTGTTGCCGTTTGTCCCGGATTAAGCGTCAATGGGAAGGTGGCGCCCGCCATAGTGAACCCGGCGCCCGTCAGGGTCGCTGTGTTGATCGTGAGCGCAGCATTCCCCGACGAGATCAGCGTGACCGACTGGCTGGTTGGTGTGTTGAGGTTCACATCGCCAAAGCTGAGACCGTTCGCGCTCAGGCTCAGGGCAACCGTCTGGGCGTTCAGCTGCAGGGTGTATGCCTTCGCAAAGCCGTTGGCGGTTGCGGTGAGGGTGGCTGTCTGGGCTGAGGTGACCGCAGACGCTGTCGCCGCGAATCCCGCGGTAGTTGCGCCGGCCGGCACCGTTACCGAGGCCGGAACCGTAACAGCGGCATTGTTGCTGGCCAGAGTCACCACCTGACCAACGGCGGGCGCCGCGGCGCTTAGCGTCACGGTGCACGGGTCGCTGGCCGCACCGTTGATGGCCGCGTTATTGCAGGAAATCGCGCTGGGCACAGCGGCCGGCGCGTCGCCCGTCCCGCTTAGGCCGACTAATGCTGTACCGTTTCCTGTGGCGTTGCTGGTTATGGTGATCGTGCCCGATGCTGCTCCAGCCGTCGTCGGATCGAACTTCACCAGCAAGGTTGCGGATTGTCCAGGATTGAGCGTCACCGGGAAGTTGGCTCCCGACATCGAGAAGGCCGACCCGGTTAGTGTCGCTGTGTTGATGGTCAGCGCAGAGGTCCCGGTGGAGGTCAGCGTCACAGTCTGGGTGGATGGCGTGTTCACGTTCACATCGCCAAACGTGACGCTCGTCGCGCTGAGGGTTAAGGCCGGCGCCTGGGCTTCGAGCTGCACGGCATAGATCTTCGAGATCGTACCGGAGGTCGCAGTCAAGTTCGCTGTTACCGTCTGTGTGACTGCCGAAGCGGTCGCAGTGAAGAACGCACCCTGAGCTCCCGCAGGGACGCTCACTGTTGCCGGCACCGACAACGCGGAGTTGCTGCTGGACAGGCTCACAGTCAGCCCGCCGGCGGGCGCCGCCGCACTCAGTGCTACTGTGCAGTTGTCCGTTCCCGCGCCTGAGATGGTCTCCTGGCTGCAGAAAAGCGCGCTCAGGCCACCCGCCGCCGCTTCGCCTGTTCCAGTCAGGCCGATCACCGCGGTCCCGCCCGCGGGCGCATTGGTGGTAATGGTCAAAGATCCAGTGAGCGCCCCCGCGGCAGCGGGATCGAAATTCACCTGCAGCGTCACCGCGTCTCCAGGGTTCAGCGTCACGGGAAAGCCTGGTCCGGCCAATGCGAATCCAGCGCCGGCTGCGGTGGCTGCGGAAATCGTCAACGGAGCAGTGCCTGAAGACGTCACTGTTACGAACTGCGGAGTGGCCTGGGTGTTGACGGTGACATCTCCAAAGGACAGGTTGCTCGCGCTCAAAGTCATCGCGGGTGTTCCACCGCCGGACTGCGTTGGGTCGAGCTGGACGTTAAATGTTGCCGAGCTCGATCCGAGACTCGCTGTAATGGTTGCGCTCTGCACGGCGGTGACCGCGGTGGCAGTCGCTGCGAAGGTGGCGCTGCTCGCATTGGCTGCAACTATAACCGTGGCCGGCACCGCGACTGCGGAGTCATTGCTCGACAGGCTCACCGTGTCGCCACTGCTTGCGGCGGGCGCACTCAGCGTCACCGTGCAGCTGTCCGTGCCCGCACCCACCATCGTTGCATTGCCGCAGCTCACGGCGCTGATATTGGGCTGCGCCGGGGGATTTGTCACTGTCGCGACACCTGTGCCGGTGAGCGGGAAAGTCATATTGCCGTTGCTGGCGTTGGTCGCGAGGGTCATGGTCCCAGCAGCCGTTCCAGCCGCGCTGGGACTAAACTGCACATTGAGGTTCAGAGTGCCGGCGCCGGCTAATGTGAGAGGAAGCGTGGCTTGACTGGTCAGAGTAAATGATTGCCCGGCGACACCGATCTGGGTAATCTGGACCGGATTCGCGCTCTCATTCTTCAGTGAAATACTCGCACTCGCGGTTTGACCTACGTTCACGTTGCCGAACGCGAGCGAGTTCGCCGATGCCACCAGGTTGCCAAGCGTCGACACGTTCGCGGCGATGCTTCCGCAACCCGACAGGATGGCAATAGCGCAGAAGACAGCTGCGAGCAAGATGGCAACGGCAATCCGATGCCGCTTGCTGCGATGCCGGTGAGATCCAAGAGAAGACGCGTGGACGCGACGGCGGGCGCTCCCCGCGAGGGGGGCGAAACGTATAGAGTGCATCTACCTCACCTCTTGCAAAACAAAAAGTTCAAGCAACATCGGACCGCGGTCCGACCTGAGGTAGCCGTAAAGTCTGTGCTCCTCAGTGGTCGGAGAAGGCCCACGTCCAAACTGGTCCCAACTCGTTGTGGCCGGTTCGAAGGTCGAACTAAACGTGTTAAGTTACCCTCGCCTAAAGCACGTCGGTCACCACGTTTTTCAACAGTAGTGTTACCTTTGTGCTTTCGGCCAAAAAACTCCGCATTTTATTGGGTTTCCCTCAGGTAACCTCACCGTTTTGTTGCTGGTTTATGTTGGCGGACATGGGGGCGGATGTAGGAATTGCGTCTAAAGCAGACAAATCTTACCGATGGAAGTAATCTTTTCAAGGGTTACTTTAGTGACCGGCCGTGAAGCCCATTACCAACAGGCCCCCAAGGCCTCGGGGGTCTTCTGGAGAGAGGCTGGAGGCCCGCGCAGGGGGTCGAAAAGTGCGCTACAGATTGCTGGGCTGCGAGCAAAAAGCGTCCGTCTTGTGTCGCGCCATCGTTTGAGAACCCACCGGTCCTATGGGGCGCGGGAGATCCTTTGGACCTCCACCCGACTACAGGGGTGCGGAGAGGATCCGAGCGGCTGCCGGGTGTAGGATTCTCAGATTTCGGACTCGCCGCTCGGGCGATTCGATCGAGGCTGACGACAGAGGGGCAGCATGGGTTGCGCGGAGTCGCAGAGCCGTTTTGGGCCGGTGTAACTCCGCAGGCAGGAATCAAAATTGACATCCCGCTGCGAATCAAACCCAGCGCCATGTACATTTTCACGCCATCGGTACCACAAAAGAGTACCCCAAAGAGTCATTGACCAAGGGTAGGTTCCCCGTTACCTTGACAACCACGACTAAAAGATTTCTATCCCTGTGCATGCGTTCTACAGACCAGTTAGACCTTATGTCTGTTTCTCCCCTGACGCAATCGCCGGGACCTTTGCAGTGCTTTTCTGTTGTCTTTGGTGCCGGATGGGCTTGTTCCGCTGTTGATTCCCATCTCGTAGCTTTTTAATTCCTGAAAGCACAGTTGTAACTGCGCCGATGCAGGGCCGCGTGTGGCCTCCGACGCAGAGCACGATCCGATTTCTGTGAGGTTGAGTGTATGTCGTCTGTGGTTGCTTCCCGTCGCGTCTCGACGTTCCGCGTCCTGTCCTTCCTTTTCGCCAATCTGGTATGGCTCGCGCCACTGTTCCTGGCCCCCGCTACGAATGCGGCGGGGCAGATCACGGTGACGACACTCACCGACGATGCGGGCAACGCAGCCAACTGCCCGGGCGGAGCCTGCTCTCTGCGCGACGCGATTCTCGCGGCCAACGCCACGCCTGGCAGCACCATTGTCTTTACCGGGCTGAACGGGACCTATAGCCTCACGTCAGCTCTGCCGGCCATTACGGTGAGCACCACCATCACCGGTCCGGGCGCAGGTGCGCTCACGGTTTCCGGTGGCGGCACGATTCCCGCATTCACGATCACGCCGGGGACGACCCCCATGACGGTCGCCATCTCCGGGCTGACGGTTGCGAACACGGCCAACGGCTTTCCGCCCTACGGCTACGGGTCCGGGATGTTCATTAATACACCAGGCGTCGGGGGCACCATTACCGTCAACATCAGCGGGATGGCGTTCAATAACAACACCGCCAGTTCCGGTGGCCCCGCCATTACGCTGGACGCGTTCAGCCAGGGCACGCTCAATATCACGAACTCAAGCTTCTCCGGCAATTTCGCCGGCGTTGTGACGCCTTTTGGCGGCGGCGAGGGTGGCGCGATCTACAGCAATGGCACGCTAGTTGTGAACGACAGCGCATTTGTGAACAACTCGGCCACGGCCGAGGGCAGCGCTATCGAGAACTTTACCAATGGGACAGCCGGCACCGGTATCGCGACAATCAACAACAGCACGTTTGCCAATAACGCCGTTCTGGGTAACCCTGGCGGCGCGCAGGCATCCGGTTACGGCGCTATATATTCGGCCGGCGGCAGCCTCGCGGTGGTGAACAGCACCTTCTCGGGCAACACGACCTACAACCCGACTCCCAGCCCCCCGACCAAGCCCACGACAAACGGCTACGGTGGCGGGATTTTCATCGACTCGGGCACTTTGACTCTGGAGAACACGATTCTGGTCGAACCGTCATACGGATTCGACAGCCAGTGCGGCGGGGCGCCAGCTTGCCCCACGGGGATCGTGGATGGGGACGGAAACGGCAACTTCGATGACGTCAACTCGGTGCTGTTGCTCTCCGGTGTTGGCTATCACGGTGGCTCTACCGAGACCCTGGTTCCTCCGTCCAGCAGCCCGGTCGTTTGCGGCGGCCTGGCAGGGGACTTCCCCGGCAGCACCGACCAGCGCGGCTTTCCTGAACATGCGTGCGGCGGAGGCAAAGTCGACGCGGGTTCCGTTCAGATCAATCCACTGGTGGTGACCACGACCGCGGACTCCAATGACGGCTCGTGCGGTGCCACCTGCTCGTTGCGTGACGCCATTACGGCAGCCAATACCAGCGGTGACGGGGATATCTCCTTTGCGAACTCCGTGACGGGTACGATCACACTGACCAGTGAGCTGCCCGAGGTCAATGTTAACAACAACAACGCGGTCGTGAATATCACGGGTCCCGGTGCGGGGACTCTGGCGGTTTCCGGCAACAACCTCAACCGCATTATCTCGAGCAACGGTACGCTCAGCATTTCCGGCCTTACGTTTAAGAACGGCAACAGCATCAATTCCGCCGATGGAGCCGGGAAGGGCGGCGCGATCGTTAACGCCCACATACTCTCACTGGAAGGCATGGTCTTCCTCAATAACACCACGGGCCAGGGTGGCTCGGGCGGTGCGATTTACAACATCGGCACCATCCCCTCGATCGATCAGAGCACTTTCTCCGGCAACACGGTGGGTACGCTGGGCAATGGCGGCGCGATCGACGATGAGGCGGGCCTCGGGTCCATCACCAACAGCACTTTCTCGGGCAACAGCGCATCGGCGGGCGGCGCTATCTTCGAGGATTTCGCTTCCACGCTTACCGTGGACTACAGCACCTTCGCTAACAACACGAACGCTTATGGCGGCACTTTCTACAGCGATTCCGGCGCCGCGGTGCTGACCTTTAACAACGACACCTTCGCCGGCAACGTCAACAACGGAGCCGCCACGACAGGTACCGGCATATATAACGATGGCAGCACTCTGACAACGGCGAACACACTCTTCGGGGAATCCACCGAGTGCTACACAGCCTCGACCGGCTGCACGGGTACGGGCGATGTCAGCGGTCCGACCAATTCCAACGCCGGCTACGCCGGGTTGTCGAATCTGGGCAACTTTGGCGGCCCCACCCAGACGGTCCTTCCGTTGCCGGGCAGCTCGGCTATCTGCGGCGGCGCGAAAGGCAGCATTCCTTCCGGGTTCAGCACCGACCAGCGCGGTTACTCTAACGTTGGACCGGGTGCTTATGGTGTTGCCAACTGCGTCGACTCCGGGGCGGTGCAGACGGATTACACGGCCGTTGCCTTCAATGCCACTGCTTACAACGGTTCGGTGAACCTTGCTGGCTCCACGCCTCCGATCCTTGTAGATTTCACTGAGAACGGAAATACCATCGCGGTCACTCCGCTGAGCATCACCACGGGAGGCGCGGCGGGCGCTCCCACCGCTGGGACAACAGCCACTGCTGTAGCAAGCGCGAACGGCTTCACCGGCGCCAGCTTCGGCGGGCTCACCTTCGGTCAGCAGGGTATCGCGACGATCTCTGAGGATCTGACCGTCGCGGGCGCCGACGTGATCGCAGCCGGGCCCTACAACCTAACGATCGGGGCGGCCGGCACCACGACGGATACCGTCACGGAAGCAGCCGCAGTCCCGGCGACCTTCATCGTCACAGCCAACCCGACGACCGTCGCGCTGAGCGCGACCATCAAGCACAGCGGCGCCGCGATCACTGAAGGCTATATCACCTTCTCCGTGCATAGCGGAAGCGCGACCGGGCCGGTAGTGGGAACGGCAATCGGTCCTCTGGCCAACACGACCGGTACGGTGAGCACCAACTACACGATCCCCGGGAACACGGCGGTCGGTACCTATTACGTGGTCGCCTCCTATACCGATCCTGGTGGCGTCTACGCGCCCAACAACGATTCTTCGAAGACCATCACCATTACCTCGGCGGTAACCGCCACGCAGTCGATCGCCACGGTCGTCCTCACCGAGGGCCACGCGCCGACGGCGTTTACACCGGTGACCGGGTCAGGTGGGACCGCTCCGCTGGCCTACAGCATCGCCCCTGCTCTGCCCACAGGGCTGTCCATCTCCTCGACCACGGGAGCGATCTCGGGCACGCCGGGCGCCACGCTTGCGGCCACCACCTTCACGGTGACGGTTAAAGACGCAAATAACAACCAGGCCACCAACACCTTCAGCCTTACGGTGAATCCGGCAGTGACGGCGACCCAGGCGATCGCCTCGGTCACGCTCACGGAAGGCCACGCAGCCACGGCGTTCACACCGGTCACCGGCGCCGGCGGCACGGGAGCCCTGGCTTACTCCATCTCGCCCACTCTGCCAGCGGGCCTGTCCATTTCGGCTACGACCGGCCAGATCACCGGCACGCCGACAGTTGCTCTCGCGGCCACGGTCTTCACGGTGACCGTGACCGACACGAATAACGCCACGGCCACCAATACCTTCACGCTGACGGTGAACGGCACGCTCACGGCGACCCAGTCCGTTGCAGCGGTTGCCTTCACGCTCAACCACACGATCACTGCCGTTACCCCGATCACGGGCACCGGCGGTACCACGCCGCTGACCTACGCGGTCGCGCCGGCTCTGCCGGGAGGGCTGACGTACAACACCGCGAACGGCCAGATCACCGGCACGCCGTCGGCAACCCACGCGACGTCGACCTTCACGGTGACCATCACGGATGCGAACAGCTCGACGGCCAACAACACCTTCACACTGACGGTGAATCCGGTGGTCACCGCGACACAGGCGGTCGCGACCACGGTCCTCACCCAGAACCATGCCGTGACGGCGTTCACTCCGGTCACCGGCAGCGGCGGCACAGGGACACTGACGTACGGCGTTGCGCCGGCTCTGCCGGCGGGTCTGACGTATAACACGGCGACCGGCCAGATCACCGGCACGCCCACGGCAGTGAGCGCGGCGACCACTTATACGGTGACCGTCACCGACGCCGACGGCGCCACCGGGACGAACACCTTCAGCCTGACCGTAAATGGCGCGGTTGCCGCGACACAAGCGGTCGCTACCGTCGTGGAGACAGTGAACCATCTGATTACGCCGGTCACGCCCGTGACAGGCAGCGGCGGCACGGGGACACTGACCTACGCGGTCGCGCCGGCCCTGCCCGCGGGTCTGTCGTACAGCACCACCGACGGCCAGATCACCGGCACGCCCACAGCGGTTCACGCCGCCTCCTCCTTCACAGTGACCGTGACGGACGCCAACAACGCGACGTCCACTGCCACCTTCAATCTGACTGTGAATGCCGCGGTGACGGCGACACAGGCGGTAGCGACGACGGTCCTGACGCAGAACCACGCGGCGACGGCCTTCACGCCTGTAACGGGCGGCGGTGGAACTACCCCTCTCACCTATGGCGTATCGCCGACCCTGCCGACGGGTCTCTCCTATAACGCTGCGACGGGCCAGATCACCGGCACGCCGACCGTAACTCTTGCCGCCACGACGTTCACTGTCACCGTTACTGACGCCAACAGCGCAACGGCGACGGCAACCTTTAGCCTGACCGTGAACACCGCGGTCACTGCAACCCAGGCGGTAGCGACGACGGTCCTGACGCAGAACCACGCGGCGACGGCCTTCACGCCGGTGACGGGCGCGGGTGGAACCGGAGCGCTAACCTACGCGGTCGCGCCGACTCTGCCAGCGGGCCTCTCGTTTAACACGGCGACCGGCCAGATCACCGGGACGCCGACGGTGGCCAGTGCGCAGAGCACCTACACCGTCACCGTGAGTGACACCAACAACGCGACGGCGACGGCGACCTTCAGCCTGACCGTGAACGGCGCGGTGACCGCGACGCAGGCGGTTGCAAGCACAGTTCTTACGCAGAACCACGCCGCCACCGCGTTCACACCGGTAACCGGAAGCGGAGGGACCGGGACGTTGACCTACGGGGTGGCGCCGGCGCTGCCCGCGGGTCTGACCTACAACACGGCGAACGGCCAGATCACCGGTACACCGACGGTAGCCAGCGCCGCAGGCACCTACACGGTGACCGTCACGGATGGCAATGGCGCCACGGCGACGGCGACCTTCAGCCTCACCGTCAATGCCGCAGTCACCGCGACGCAGGCGGTAGCGACGACGGTCCTGACGCAGAACCACGCGGCCACGGCCTTCACCCCTGTGACTGGCGGTGGCGGAACCACGCCACTCAGCTATGGCGTCTCGCCAGCTCTGCCCGCGGGTCTGTCCTTTAACACGGCGACGGGCCAGATTACCGGCACACCGACAGTAGCCAGCGCGGCGGCCACCTACACAGTCACCGTGACCGACGCCAACGGCGCCACGGCGACGGCGACCTTCAGCCTCACCGTGAACAGCGCTGTGACGGCAACCCAGTCGGTTGCTTCGATCGTGCTGACCGTTAACCACGCGGCAACAGCGGTCACACCGGTCACCGGCTCGGGCGGAACCGCGCCGCTGACCTACGGCGCAGCACCGGCTCTGCCCGCGGGTCTGTCCTATAACACGGCGAACGGCCAGGTCAGCGGCACGCCGACGGTAGTTAGCGCAGCGACCATCTACACGGTCACCGTGACCGACGCCAATGGCGCGACAGCGACGGCGACCTTCAGCCTCACCGTGAATCCCGCCGTTACGGCGACGACCAACGTTGCGACGACGGTCCTGACGGAGAACCGCGCGGCGACGGCCTTCCTGCCGGTTGCGGGGGCGGGCGGCACAGCTCCGCTGGCTTACTCCGTCTCGCCGGCACTGCCCGCGGGTCTGTCCATCAGCACCACGACGGGCCAGGTCACGGGCACGCCGATCGTAGCGAGCGCGGCGGCCACCTACACGGTGACGGTCACTGACGCCAACGGGGCAACCGCGACGGCGACCTTCAGCCTGACCGTGAACACCGCGGTGACGGCGACGACCGCTATTGCGGCAACAACGCTGACGGAGAACCACGCAGCCACGCCGTTCACGCCGGTTACAGGCGGCGGTGGCACCACTCCGCTGGTGTACAGCGTCTCGCCGGCTCTGCCCGCAGGTCTGTCCTTTAACCCGGCGACGGGCCAGATCACGGGCACGCCCACCATAACCCTTGCCGCATCGACCTTCACGGTGACCGTTACCGACGCCAATAACGCGACGGCGACGGCGACCTTCAGCCTGACCGTGAGCGCCGGGGTTACAGCGACGCAATCGGTTGCGGCTATCTCTCTGACGATCAACCGTGCAGCAACTGCTGTAACGCCAGTCACCGGCTCGGGCGGAACCGCGCCGCTGACCTACGGCGCAGCACCGGCTCTGCCCGCGGGTCTGTCCTATAACACGGCGAACGGCCAGGTCAGCGGCACGCCGACGGTAGTTAGCGCAGCGACCATCTACACGGTCACCGTGACCGACGCCAATGGCGCGACAGCGACGGCGACCTTCAGCCTCACCGTGAATCCCGCCGTTACGGCGACGACCAACGTTGCGACGACGGTCCTGACGGAGAACCGCGCGGCGACGGCCTTCCTGCCGGTTGCGGGGGCGGGCGGCACAGCTCCGCTGGCTTACTCCGTCTCGCCGGCACTGCCCGCGGGTCTGTCCATCAGCACCACGACGGGCCAGGTCACGGGCACGCCGATCGTAGCGAGCGCGGCGGCCACCTACACGGTGACGGTCACTGACGCCAACGGGGCAACCGCGACGGCGACCTTCAGCCTGACCGTGAACACCGCGGTGACGGCGACGACCGCTATTGCGGCAACAACGCTGACGGAGAACCACGCAGCCACGCCGTTCACGCCGGTTACAGGCGGCGGTGGCACCACTCCGCTGGTGTACAGCGTCTCGCCGGCTCTGCCCGCAGGTCTGTCCTTTAACCCGGCGACGGGCCAGATCACGGGCACGCCCACCATAACCCTTGCCGCATCGACCTTCACGGTGACCGTTACCGACGCCAATAACGCGACGGCGACGGCGACCTTCAGCCTTACCGTGAGCGGCGCGCTTTCGGCGACCACTGTGGTTGCGACCACCGTGCTGACGGAGAACCACGCTGCCACCGCCTTTACGCCGGTCACGGGCTCGGGCGGCTCCGGAACCATCACTTATGCGGTCAGCCCGGCTCTGCCAGCGGGTCTGTCTTACAGCACGTCGACGGGCCAGGTCTCCGGCACGCCGATCGTGGTCAGCGCTGCGACCACCTACACCGTCACCGTGACCGACGCGAACAGTGCAACGGCGACGGCGACCTTCAGCCTCACCGTCAATCCAGCGGTAACGGCAACGACGTCCGTCGCCACCACCGCGCTCACTGAGAACCACGCAGCCACCGCCTTCACGCCGGTCACAGGCGCGGGCGGCACGGCTCCGCTCACCTACGCAGTTTCGCCGGCTCTGCCTGCGGGACTCTCCTATAACGTTGCGAGCGGTCAGATCACGGGCACGCCGATCGTTCCCAGCGCAGCTACGACCTACACGGTCACAGTGACCGACGCGAACCACGCGACCGCGACGGCAACCTTCAGCCTTAGCGTCAGCGGATCGCTCACAGCAACCACCGCCGTGGCCACCACGGTTCTCACAGAGAATCACGCGGCCACCGCTTTCACGCCGGTCACAGGCGCGGGCGGCACGGCTCCGCTCACCTACGCAGTTTCGCCGGCTCTGCCTGCGGGACTCTCCTTTAACGTCACGAGCGGTCAGATCACGGGCACGCCGATCGTTACCAGCGCCGCGACCACGTACACAGTCACGGTGACCGATGCGGTGAACGCAACGGCAACGGCGACCTTCAGCCTGACCGTGAGCGGTCCGCTGACGGCAACCACCACGGTGGCCACCACCACATTGCTTTCCGAACAGGCAGCGACACCTTTCACGCCGGTGACCGGTTCGGGCGGAACACCTCCTCTCACCTATAGCGTTTCGCCGGCTCTGCCCGCGGGTCTGACCCTGTCCTCGACAACGGGCCAGGTTTCCGGAACGCCGACGGTGACCAGCAACGCGACCACCTACACGGTGACGGTTACCGACGCCAACTCGGCGACAGCGACTGCCACCTTCAGCATGACCGTGAACTCGGCGGGCATCTCGATCACGTGGGCGAACCCGGCGGCCATCACGTACGGGACGAGCCTCGCCGGAGTTCTCAACGCGACCGTCACGTACCAGGGCAACACAGTGCCTGGAACGTTTGTCTACACGGCAAGCGGCTCCACGACGCCGGTCACCGGTGCGACTATCCTGGCTGCAGGCAACTACACGCTGACGGCCAGCTTCACTCCAACCAACACAACCCAGTACTCCACACCGGCGCCGGCACAGGTGCCGCTGACCGTCAACCAGGATCAGCCCACCATCGCATGGACGCCGGCCACCACCATCGCGTACGGCACGAGTCTGTCGGCGCTGCTGAACGCGACTGCCAGCTATAGCGGCAACCCTGTCGCGGGCGGCTTTGCTTACACTGCAACCGCCACGGGGGGATCTGCTGTCGCGGTCACTTCGTCCACGGTGCTGGCTGACGGCAGCTACACCCTGACCGCCACCTTCACACCCACCGACGCGACCGACTACAAGACCGCCACGGCCACGTCGCCGCTGACGGTCACCAGCCAGACCCTGACGGTGACGGCAAACAACGCCACCCGGGCCTACGGCGCGGCCAACCCGACCTTTACCGGCAGCATAACGGGCGCCGTGAATGGTGACAGCTTCACCGAGAGCTTCACCACGACTGCAACGGCCACCTCCAACGTTGGAACCTACCCAATCGTCCCCAGCGCCACCGGAGCCAATCTGGGCAGCTACAACGTCGTGATCGATGACGGAACCCTGACCATCACGCAGGCAGGCACTACCACCACGCTGACTGCCAGCGGCACTACGGTGAATCCGGGCGCCACCCTCACCCTCACCGGGACTGTGGCCTCGGCAACCTCCGGAACTCCGACGGGCACGGTGAGCTTCTACGACGGCTCAACGTTGCTCAACAGCGCAACGATGACCGCCGGCGTGGCCACTTATTCGACCACCACGCTGTCGTCGGGCTCGCACACCATCACTGCCGTCTATAGCGGCGACACCAACTTTACGGCCAGCAGCACCAGCTCCTCGATCACGATCACTGTGCCGCCGCTTGGCTTCACCATCACGCCGTCGCCGGTGACTCAAACCGGTTTGGCCGGCACTACGTTCACTTACTCGCTTGCGGTTGCTCCGGCCTTTGCCGGGACGCCGTATCCGGGAGCGGTAAGCTTCGCGGCAGCCGGTGGGCCTCCGGGCGCGGTCATCACCTTCACCCCGTCCACTGTTGCTGCAACCGCTGGGCCGCAGACCGTCTCCATGGCCGTCGCGACCAGCGCGACGTCAGCGGCGGTCGATACTCAGTCGGTGGGCCGCAAGCTGGCTCCGTTCGCCTTCGCACTGTTGCTCCTGCCTCTGGCGGGAACCCGGAGAATGCGGCGCAACGGTCAGCGTCTCGGCCGCTACCTGGGTCTGATCCTGCTGGCACTGGCTGGCATCGCGGCGACTACCGCGCTTTCGGGCTGCGGCAGCAGTTCAGGCGCCTCGAGCAAGAAGGGCCAAACGACGACCTACACGATCACGGTTACGGCGACCAGCGGTTCGGTCACGGAGAACACCACTGTGACGCTGGCGATCCAGGCGCAGTAACGGCCTTCAACCGAAGCAAACCACATTGGCCGGACCCTCCGGGGTCCGGCCAATTGCTTGCTGTGGCGATGCAGCTATCCCGCGCTCACCAGGCCGCCGGTCTTCACACCAAGGCGAATCGTTCCAGATAAGGTCCCCGCAGCCGGGCCGCTCGAGTCGAACGGCAGGAAATTCAGCCTCAAAAAGGCGAGGGCAGGACGAATCTGATGGATCTGGGCGCGGATCCAGGCTTTTTCGTGGACGCCGTGACCCGATCGTTGCAGCAACCACTTCCAATAGAACCGTGTACGTCTTCACCGGTGCTCCAGGAAGTCACTCGTCCGTCATTATTCTTTCCCCTGATGGCCTAGAATTCCGGCCGACGCGGTCTCGCCAAAGTCGCCGCCGCGCCGAAAGTCGCCACCCCATGAGGCGCCGCCGCCGCGAGGAAGTCCATGAGCATACCGGCCACCAGCGCTGGCTCGTCTCCTGGTCGGACTTCGTCACCCTGCTCTTCGCCTTCTTTGTCGTCCTCTTTGCCTCCGCCTATCGCGATAACCAGGCGATGCTCCAGCTGTCCTCCGCCATCCACAACGGATTCCAGACCTTGGGCGCCTTCTCCGGGGGCACTGGCCAGCGGCCCGTCGCCTATTTCCCCGCGCCCGGCTTACCTGTCGATCATGCGCCCCTCCCCGCCGATCCCTCGACCGTCGCAACTCCGGCATCGGCTGCCGCGCCCGTCGATCTGCCGGAACTCCGCCGCCAGCTCCAGGGCGCGATGGGCGCCGAACTCAAGAGCCACGAAGTCGATCTGCGCGTCACTCCGGAAGGCTTTGTCCTCAGCCTGCATGAACTCGGCTTCTTCAACAGCGGCCAGGCGGAGTTGCTCCCCGGCGCCGCCGAAAAGATCGAGCGCATCGCCGCGATCCTCTCCCAGCGCGGTCTCGATCTCCGTGTCGAAGGCCATTCCGACAACCAGCCCATCCACAACGACGAGTTCCGCAGCAACTGGGAATTGTCCACGGCGCGCGCCATGACCGTTCTTCTCCTGCTCGTTCATCAGGGAGGCTACGACCCAGGCAAAGTCTCAGTAGCCGGTTACGCGGAGTACCGCCCCATCGCCGATAACGCAACGCCCGAAGGCCGCCGGCAAAATCGCCGTGTCGATCTCGTAGTAGTCGGCAACGCGCAATCGACGCAGCACGATGCAATGACCCCGCCTCGGTCTCCGCAGCCGGAGGCGCACGCACCCAAGCCCTAACCCAGTATCAAATAGCAATAATCCAGTGATTCCGGCCCCTACGGTTCGTTCCACGCTCTGGCAACGAGCCGTTTTGCCTCGAGATCCAGAGCCGGCTCCGTGCTACGGTGGAAATCAGAATGCGCAGAAAAGGCCTGAGCCCGGCACGTCTGGAGGCGTTCTCCGACGGCGTTATCGCGGTCATCATCACCATCATGGTGCTGGAACTGAAGGTGCCTGGGCCGAACGGCGTGGCCGGTGTGCGCGCGGTGTTGCCTACCGTCTTTCTCTATCTGCTCACCTTCGCGCAGATCGGCATCTACTGGGTGAACCATCACTATCTCGTCGACGAGGTGGAGACGGTAAGCCACGGTATTTTGTGGGCCAACCTGATGTTTCTCTTTTGCCTTTCCCTGTTTCCGTTCGCTACGGACTGGATCGGCATCAAGGGGCTGACCTCGTTCAATACCGCGCTTTACGCCGCGGTCAGCATTTTCCCGGGGCTCGGATATATGGCGTTGTGGAGTCAGATACGGTCACAGAGTGCCGCGCCCGCGCACGCGAGTTGGGGCAAGCAGGCAGCGTCCGTTTTGCTCTATCTCACAGCGATTCCCGTGGCCTGGTATCGGCCCGCTGCCTCTCTGGTGCTCATCGGAATCGTCGCAGGGCTCTGGCTGCTGCCGCCTCAAGCCGAGGTCCCGCGGGAGTGAAGGACGACGCTGTCTCAGCCGACGGTTGACCCTTGCCGCAGCGGTTTTGCCTCGCGTCAAGTCACGTCATGTCCTCAAATGCACAGCTACTGAGCGGGGCGCATGAGACAATGCCCGCAGGATGACATCTGCACGCGTTCCACGCCGGGGTGAGAGAGTCCGCGTCAACGACCATGAGGGTACATTCATCGTGGTTCGAGTGGATAAGGTAGGCAGTGTGGGCAAACTCGAATTGTGGGAGAGCCCCAAACAGGTCTTATGGGATGTCCCCTTCGGTGCGATCCATCTGGTCCGCGAGCCTGAAAACCAAGCCGCTTAGGAAACTGTGATTAAGCCGCCGTTTTGAAGGGCACGGCTTCAGTCGTTCCGTAAAGATCAATGAATCAGTTCTCGAAGCCTGTATCGGAGCTTCGTTCTCTCGAGAAACACCGGAACCAGGCGCCCAGTCTCGCACCAACTCAGGCGTGCGTTAGTTTTTTCTTGTCGTGGTACATCGCAGCGTCGGCCGAGGCGATCACTTGCTCCATCGTGTCCCCGGCATGCCACTCCGCCAGCCCCATCGTGGCCTCCACCCGGACCTCGAGAGGCTTCTTCCCCTCGCCTCCCTCCAGGGTGTATTTGCCGAAGACCCATTCCCGTATGCGATTGGTATGCAGGCGCGCCAGCCGCATCGCATGACAGCAGCACGACGAATTCATCGCCCCCCCAGCGTCCCACAAGATCGCCCACGCGCGTAATCGCCTTCAATACGCCGGCAAACTGCCGCAGCAGCTCATCGCCTGCGAGATGCCCGTGCCGGTCGTTGATCTGCTTGAACCCGTTCAGGTCGAGCATGACCACGCAAAAACGTGCGCGCGTTCGCAATCTGCCGCTGGGCCCGCTCCTCGACGCTCCGCCGGTTGGCGACCCCCGTCAGCTCGTCCTTCATCACCAGATGCTCGACTTCCTTCAGTCGCGTCTCGTATTTGGTGACCTCGGATCGCAGATGGGCCACCAGTTGCTCGTTATCCCGCGTCATGCGGTCGACGCTGTTCTTCAGCTCGGTCACGCGCCGCACCAGGGAAGACCGGATCTGGGTCAAATCGTCGAGATCCGCAATCGACTCCAGCCGCTCACAAAGTTCCCGGAACTGGCTTGTCTGCCCCTGCGTCCGATCGCCCACCGACTCCGCCGTCCTGGCGAGAGCGATCAACAGCTCCTTGACCTCATCCGCTTTCGCTTTGAAGTGTTCCGCTGTTCGTGCGCCCCACTCCTGCAGCTGCACCTCCAGGTGCTCCTGGGCCCACTTCACCGACTTTTCAGAGGGATCGACCGACAGCCGGCGCTCCAGGCCCTGCAGGCTCTTTTCGAGTCCATCCCCGGACCCGGAGCACTGCGCCGCACTTCTGCCGATGGCGAGCAGCGCCGCGCGATAATGCTCCGTCACAGAGCCGGCGCCTGATTCGCGTTTCAGTTCGCTCTCCACTGCAGGGGAAGCGACCGGCAGGTCTCCATCGAGAAATTTCTTAAGGGATATCAAGCTTGCAGCCCCGGTTTTCGATCTTCTGCGCCCGTCCGGACAACGCGACTCAGGATGCCTGGGGCCCCGGACGCCTCAGGCGCAGTAGTATCGGCCGTGCTGCGCAGAGATCGCGCGCCGACGCATCTATAACGGCACGAACGAGCAAAAGTTACAGGGCAGAAGCCGGCTATTTTCCGATTCCGCCGTCCCAGTCGACCATTCAGCGGACGGCGCCACAGCGAAATAAGCTCGCCGGGGAAGTCCATGGCGTCTGGTTCAGCTCTACAACGCGCTCGGCGGCGGCTGGTAGGCGGCAACTACCGGGTTAGGCTGACGGAACGTGGAAGTCACAACACGCTGGCGGCGGATCCCATCTTCCGGGGCGCAAAGTGCTCACCGCTCGATTCACAGCCGAATTCCATCCCCGAGTTGTGCGATGGGTGACCGCAGGCGGGGAGCATTTTCCTGGCCTGATGCAGCTTTTGTCACGCATAGTGCCTTCGCGGTCGACCTGGGGTGTCGACCAGGATTCAAGTACGCCGGGAGTAAACACGTCGTAAAGTTCCCGGGCGAGATCTCCGCATTTCACCCAAAAATACTAAGTGTCGCTCGCGCGTCAACGGGAATTAGCCCTTTTTGCGGCGAAAGCCGGAGCGACTTTCGCGAGAGGCAAATCATGTGCGATTTGTTTGCATGAGGAGAAAGCTAGCTAGCGGATGTGGCCCCGGTCCGAAGACGGACAGCATCTGACGAGTATTAACTGAAAGAAGTCCGGGCTGGGCCCGTTCAGGTGCTTCTCGATGAAGACCTTTCCCTGCTTGTTTGTGATTGGTCACGGGAGGGAATTTCGCGCGGAAAATGAAAAATCTGCGCGCGGGAGGGTTTTCCGATGAAAGATCCGGACAAATCCGCGTTCAGACCAGCCGATTTTTTGGCCCAGACTGGGATTGGGCGAAGGATAGTAGAGCTTCGAAAAGGCCATCCACTTTTCTCTCAGGGAGACCAGGCAGATTGCGTCTTCTACATCCGTAAAGGCCATGCAAAGCTGATAGTTGTCTCCAAATCGGGGAGAGAAGCTATCATTTCACTTTTGTCTGCAGGAGACTTCGTGGGAGAAGAGTCGGTGGCGGCGGTCGTCGGCGTCCGCCTGGCCTCCGCAACGGCAACTACAGCGTGCACCGTTCTCAAGATCGATCGAAAAGAGATGATACGCGTACTGCACGAGGAAACCTCTTTCTCAGAATTATTTGTGGCTTTTTTGCTGACCCGAAGTATGCGAACTCAAGCCGATCTGGTCGATCATCTATTCAACTCAAGCGAGAAACGCCTGGCGCGCATTTTGATGCTTATGGCTGAGTTTGGAAAACCAGGCGAACCACTAATGTTGATCCCGAAGATTTCGCAGGAGGTTCTCGCTAACATGGTGGGAACCACTCGCGCCCGCGTCAGTTTATTCATGAATCGCTTCAGAAAGCTCGGCTATATCGAATACAACGGTCGAATCCACGTTAACAAATCGCTCCTTAATGTGATTCTTCACGATCAGATATCACAGTGAGCACCAGAGGAATCTCCGTGGTGTAGTGCGTCAAGTAGATTGCCGATTATGCGGCGCAGCGCGGGCGCACTTGACCTTCTCCAGGATGTGGGCCGCTCTGGCGGTCAAGATGAACGGTTTGGGATTCGTTGTGATGGTCGATGTATTCGCCGATGGCCTCGATCCGTTCCTCGACACTGCGAAAGGCACCGCGCCGGAGCCGGTTTTTTGTTAGGTCGCGAAAGAAGCGTTCCACCATGGCTCTGTTCCCCATGCATTTCACGCTGTGACCTTGCAGCCGAGCTGATTCCCGCCGAAAAATCTTCTGAAACCCCCTGAAAGACATTGGTAAGTGGAAGTGGGTTGACCAACCATTCGCCAAGAACGGTTCGCGCAGCTCCAGGCAATCAATCGAAGTGATCTATTCAGTACAGTATTTCCCGAAGGGACACGCGAACCTGAAGGAGAGCGTCGTTACGGGCACAGTGTTGTTTCCAGGAGCTGCGAGGTTGACCATCGCAGAAAGTCTGAAATCAAACCTACCGACGGAATGATCCCGGCCCCGAGGAGATTAGGAATGATCATCAAGGCGATTGCGGCGTTAGCGATATCAGCGTGTCCGGGGCTGGCGCAAGAAATGAATAAACCGCCAACCCACCCCGATGCCACGGTCTATCAGGATGCGAAGTCAGGCAGTCTCGAGCGCCTGGCTGCCCTGGGGGGCGAGACCGAGGTACCTGCTGAGGTTAACAGCGTTACCTCTCAGGGCCAGGGGCAACAGACGAAACGCATCCTGTATATCGTACCGAACTTTCATTCCGTTTCGGCAGACCTCGAACTGCCTCCACAATCCGGGCTTGATAAGCTCAAAGATGCTACTTCCGATAGCTTTGACTACTCAAGCGTCATTCTTGCTGCGGGCGTTGCCGGGGCTGCACAAGCAAGCAAGTCCTATCCCGAGTTCCACCAGGGAACCGCTGGCTATGGCCGCTATTTCTGGCATACTTTCGTAGACCAGACAAGCGAAAACTACTTTGTTGAAGGATTCATGCCAATACTATTCCACGAGGATACCCGCTACTACACGCTGGAGCACGGAAGACCGTTGCATCGGGCATACTATGCATTAAGCCGCTTGTTGATCACCCGCACTGACAGTGGAAGATCAACCCCGAACTTCTCAGAAATTGTCGGATCGGGCGCTGCGGCAGGAATTTCCGATCTGTATTACCCTGGAGCTGAACGTACATGGACAAAAACAGGTCAGCATTGGGCTGCAAGCATCGGATTTGACGCCATGACACTTGCCCTTAAAGAGTTTTGGCCTGATTTGAATCGGAAGATATTTCATCAGAAATAGCCTCGACCCGCACTCCTCCTGTCGCCGGCGATGCGATAATCGATCAGGTTCCCTTGCAGAATCTCAAAACAAACTCGCCTGCCAGGATTCCATAGCCCGATGCGCCGCTTTCTGTCACTCCGCGATTTCGACTGGACACTGCTGGCGTTCGTCTTGCTGTTGTCGGTCATCAGCGTTTTCGAAATCTACAGCGCCACCCTGCATACCCAATTTCACCACTTTCAAATGCACCGTATGCAGATTCTCTGGATCGCCGGCGGCCTGCTTGCGATGTTCATTCTGTCGGTTATCGACTATCACAAGCTGCTCGGCGCGGTTTACTGGATCTATGGCTTCTGTCTCGTCTCCCTGGTGGCCGTGCTCGCGGTCGGTACGCGCGTTAACGGCGGCAAGCGCTGGATCAAGCTTCCTGGCGGCGCACATTTCCAGCCGTCCGAATGGGTGAAGCTGGTGCTGATTGTGCTGGTCGCCCGATACTTCTCCAATCTGGCCGGGCGTGACCTGACCTGGAAGGACATCTTCAAGGCCATCGGCTTCGTCGCCCTTCCCATGCTGCTGGTGCTCAAGCAGCCAGACATGGGCACCGCGCTCACCTACACGCCGGTCCTGCTGCTGGGCCTGTTCCTCGGCGGCATCGACTGGCGAAAGGGGGGCATTCTCGTCCTCGTGATTCTGCTCGCCGTGGGCGGGGTCTGGAGGAGCGGCAAGGTCCTCAAGCCTTACCAGAAGGCGCGCCTGACCAGCTTCATGAATCCTGACGCGGACCCGCGCGGCACCGGCTATCAAATCCTGCAATCGAAAATCGCGGTCGGCGATGGCGGAGTCTTCGGACGCGGCGCCAACCAGGGCACCCAGACCCAGGGCGACTTCCTCCCCATCCCTTATACGGACTTCATCTTTGCCGCATTCAGCGAGGAGCACGGCTTCGTGGGCGCGATCCTGGTGCTCCTGATATACTTTTTAATACTGATGCGTTTGATTCAAAACGCTCAGACAGCCGCAGACCTGCCAGGTTCGCTTCTGGTGATGGGCGTCGCGGCGGTCCTGATTTTCCAGATCGCCGTCAACGTCGGAATGGTTCTGGGGCTGATGCCGGTCACCGGCATCCCTCTTCCGCTGATGAGCTACGGGGGATCCTCGGTACTGTTCACATTTCTGGCTCTCGGGATGGTGATGAACGTCCGCATGAGCCGCTTCGTGAACTAAGCGGCAGACCAGGTTTGGCACGTAAGGCCCGCAGGGCGGGCGTAGTTTGAACGAAGTTTATTAACCGGCCATGTGGATCGAAAACGGGCCGGGCAGGATCAGGAATGAGCGCGCAGAGACGGGTAACGGCCCCGCCATTTCAGTCGGCTGAGACGGTCACAAACTCTATGCGCGCAATCGACTCTCCGGAAAGAATGCAAATTCCCAGCGAACTTTCCCCGATCATCTCCCCGGAGCGCTCCCGCACAGGAGCAGGGCGAGGCGGTACGGGCTGGTGCGCGCAGTCTCCCGGATTTTCGTCCTTCAGCTCCGATCTTCCCCGGTAATCCGCTCGTTCCGCTGGCCACTTTTGAGGCGGAATGGCAAAAGAGATTTGCATATCCAGCACGCCGCACGAAACGCGGCTTGCGATTCTTGAAGACGATCAGCTCGCGGAAATCTACTACGAGCGCGAAAACGAATACACATTAGCCGGCTCTATCTACAAGGGCCGTGTGACCCGGGTCCTGCCCGGCATGCAGTCCGCGTTTGTCGACGTGGGCCTGGAACGCGACGCTTTTCTTTACGTCACGGATTTTCTCGAGGAGCAGGAAGAGGGTTCAGAAGAATTTGAGCGCGCCGACACGAACGGCAATGCTCGTCGTGGGCGCGAGCCCCGTGAATCGCGCGAGCCCCGCGACGCTCCTCCGGCGCCCAAGCAATCTGAAACCGAGTTCTCGGCCTCCGAAGCGCCCCCGCGTCGCAACGACAGAAATCAGGATCGTGGCGATCAGCGCGGCGAGGGCGGGGAAGCCGGTACTCGCCGCTGGCATGGCCGTCGCGGCCGCCGTTTCCGCGGACGCGGTCCCCGCGCCGAGCAGCAAAGTTCGCTCGATTCCCCCGAGATCGTCGAAGAAGCTACTTCGGCTGAACCGGTGGCACGTCCTGAGCGTGGAGCGCCCGGCGGAGTGCCGTCGCAGCATCTGCCCATCGTGTTGCCCGGCGAGTCCCTCTCGAAATACGGCCGCCGCTCGGAGCCCGCGTCCACGTCGATTGCGGCGCCGACCCACACGCCAGCTCCGGCTCGCGGCAGCGCCAAACCTTCCACTCTGGTCGAAGTCCCCACGGGCTGGGACGGTGGCGCGACTTTGCCGGGTGAGACGCTTTCGCGTCATCGCCGCTCCGAACCCTCCCGCCACAGCCAGTCCGCCGACAGCCAGTCTGTGGAGACCAGATCGGCTGCGGTCGAGCCCCCGGCCGCAAGCACTCTCACAGTAGTCGAAGAACCGGAAGCAGTCGACGAGCCCGCGGCTCACGTTGAACCAGTCGTGATCGCTCCCGCCCAGCGAGAAGTTGCACCCCAGGAACTCCGCGTCGTGGAAGAAGTTCACGAGTACGAGCCCGAAGAAGCATCGGCTTCCCACCGGGTCGAGACGCCGCGCAGCGAATTTCGGTTCGCGTCCACCGAGGCGGAAGAGGCGGAACAGGAAGAGGCGGAGGAAGCGGAAGTGATCGAGGAGGATGAGCTCGAGCCACCTGCGTCGTTCGCCCAACCCGAAGCGGAGCCGGCATCCGAAAGGCCGCAACCCTCCGAGACCGCGACAGCTCCCGCGGCCGAGACCCTCTCACCCGAAAGCGAGGTCGTTCGTCAGCTCTTTGGCTTCGCCCCCGGCATGGGCGTTCTCGAAGAAGAAACCATCGACGAGGACGAATACGACTTCGAGCCCATACCAGGTCAGTCTGACGAGCACATGACCGATGAACTCGAAGAGGAGACGCTGGATCAGGCCTCGACCCTTGGCGATGCTGTCCGCGATGTCCATATCGAGAAGCGCCTCGGTTATGGATCTCCGGCCCAAGCCTCCGAAGACGAAGAGACCGACGACCTCGAAACCGGATTTGCCGAAACCGAAGAAGAAGAAGAACTCGGTGAGGAGGAATCCGATCAGGACCAAACCGAGGAGTCGGCAAGCGAGGAATCAGCTGGCGAGTCCCGCGGACCGGCAACCAACGCTGAGCGTCCTGCCCGCCGGGAAGATCGCCGCTTCGGCCGCCGCGGTGGCGGAGATCGTGGCCGCGGAGGCCGTCCACCAGGACGCCGCCAGGGAGGGCGACGTTCCAACATGCAGACCTCGAATCTGCCCATCATCAGCGAGCTGCTGAAGCAGGGACAGGAAATCCTGGTCCAGATCGCCAAGGAACCCATTGCCCGCAAGGGTGCGCGCATCACGAGCCACATCGCGCTGCCCGGACGCTTCCTGGTCTTCATGCCCACCGTCAACCACGTCGGCGTCTCTCGCAAGATCGACTCCGATGAGGAACGCCAGCGCCTCAAGAGGGTCCTGATTGGGGAAAAGGGCAATGCTCCCGGCGGATTCATCGTGCGCACCGCGGCCGAAAGCGCGAGCGACGAAGACCTCCGCGCCGACATTCGCTTCCTCATTAATCTCTGGACCGAAATCAAACAGCGCGCCGACTCCGCCAAAGCGCCCGCGCTCATCTATCACGACCTCAACCTCATCGAGCGCATCCTGCGCGATCAGGTGAGCGACAACTTCTCCACCATCTGGGTCGACAGCGAAACCGAGTACGAGCGGATCGTCGCTTTCCTCAATCGTTTTCAGCCCTCGCTGGTGCGGCGCGTCAAACTCTACTCCAAAGAGACGCCGCTCTTCGAGCAGTTCGGCATCCAGGAAGAAATCACCAAGGCTCTCAAGTCGAAGGTGTGGCTCAAGTCCGGAGGCTCCATCGTCATTAACCAGACCGAGGCCCTGGTCGCCATCGACATCAACACCGGCAAATACGTGGGCAAAACTGCGCGTCTCGAGGACACCATCCTCAAGACCAACCTGGACGCCATCCCCGAGATCGTCCGCCAAGTTCGCCTGCGCGATCTCGGCGGCATCATCGTGATCGACTTCATCGACATGGATGAGCGCCGCAATCGCCAGAAGGTGACCGCGGCGCTCGAAGACGCCCTGAAAGCGGATCGCGCACCTTCGAAGGTGCTTCAGTTTAACGATTTCGGCCTCGTCGCCATCACCCGCAAGCGCGTCAAGCAGTCGCTGGAGCGGACGCTCAGCGTGCCGTGCCTGACCTGCACGGGAACCGGCATGGTGAAGAGTCCGATCACGGTTGCCAACGAACTCTGGACCGAGATGCGCAAAATGATGAACCATTTCGAGCGCGGCGACGTCATGCTCCGCGTCCACCCTGAGGTCGTCAAAGTGCTCAAGGCCAACAATGCAAAATGGCTGAACGAGCTCGAGGAGATGATCGGCAAAACCATCCTCGTCAAGAGCGACCCGGCCCTGCCACCGGAGCAGTTCGACATCCAGGGCTAATCGGTTCCAGGGCCTGCTTCGGCGGGCCCGGCGTTCTTTGGCAGAACCGGGATCCGCGGTGCGGCTCAAAATTGCCGAAATTGCATCCTAAACTGAAACTTAGCGCGCGTTTTCGTGTCCAAGTGATTGGCAGGCTTCGGCCTGTTTTTGCCCGTTTCGTACTTTCAAATCATCTGAGGTGTTCTCAATATGGTTGCGAACTGTGATCGAAACTGCCCGCTGGTGCGGCGCATGTTGATTGCTGCTTCTGCTTTTGCCATCGGATTCTCGCTCAACGCAGCAGCCCAGACCACTTCGGCTGCCGGCAACTCCGCGGACAATCAGAGCTACTCCAGCTCCGCCGATTATCACGCGTTTCTCAGCACCGACTCCCTGCTCGGCGGATCTTCCTTCTCCGATCCCGCTGCCGGCGCCGGCGCTTCACCGCAGTACGGTGGCGGTCGTAAGTCTTCCTCCTATCCAAGCTACGAAAGCCGCACGAGCCACATCGCGGTTAATCTCGGCGCCGGCTTTACCGTGCCGATTGGCAACGACACCAGCTTCAATCAGGCCGCAGCCTCCGATCCCAACGGACCGCTGAGCCCGAGCCAGGGATTCGGCTACCACATCCTTGCGGGCGGCGGCTGGAACTTCACCAAGAAGGTCGGCGTTCTCATTGACTACGAATTCAACCGCGATTCGATTCCCAGCGACTATCTGAATACAATCGGGGGCTCCGGTTCCGGTCTCGGCGGCAACATCAATACCTGGGGATTCAGCGTGGATCCCATCTACTACATGCCTGTAGGGAAGAAGAACGGAGCTTACGTGACTGGTGGTGGCGGGTTCTATCGCAAGGTCACCAACTTTACTTCGCCGGTGCAGGAGTGCGACCCATACTATGGGTGCTTCAACGTGCCGGTAACCGTCGACCACTTCTCCAGCAACCAGGCCGGCGCCAACTTCGGTATTGGTTTCTACCACAAGATCTTCGGAGAGGACAGCAACGGGAAGCTCTTTGCACAGGTGAGGTACCTTTTCGTAGATTCGCCAGGGCCCAGCACCTCGAACCACGGTCAGGGTTCCGGCACCGAAGAACTGCTTCCGATCACTTTCGGTATTCGCTTCTAACTCCGGTGTCACCTACGTAACAAGAGGCGGGCAAAATGCCCGCCTCTTGTTTTTCCCTAAACTCTCATCCCCCGAACTCTAAGGCTCTCTACTTCACTTCCAGCTCACAGCAAGCTGCCAACGAAAATTCCGCACAGCTGTTTTGCGCAGCACGCGCTCATACTCCTCGAGCTCGGAAACCACCAGCGTCGTATCCGCTCCCAATGCCATGGGCGCTTCTTTTAGAAAATCATGCAGCGTGCAAATGGTGATCAATCCATCCTCGGGCGTGAACCACTGCGGAGGGGGCAGCGTGCGCGCCCAGTCCGGATCGCCCGCTCCCTCTTCCAGCAGCAGAGCCATGGAATTCTCGTCCGCGGAGAAGAATTCCAGCAGAGGCTTAACACCCAGGCGAAGAGCCAGTTTTTCGAGAGCATCTTCGTTGCGGGCCAGCGCGTGCCCGTTCACGAAGATGTCGTAACCGGGGTCTTCCCCCTCCACGACGATGTACATGGATGCGCTCATTGGCGACAGTCTACCTGATCAGAGGATGCCCGAGGAGGCCCAGAGGATGGTTCGTTGCCAGATGAGTAACTAACTTCTCTGATGCCTCTCGGTCAGACGCAATTCGTTGATGACGTTCAGGTTAATGAAAAGACGCCAACTTTCTGACGCGTTCTCAAGGCTCGCATTCAGGTACGGTCTCCCGATGAAGATCACAAAGCCGGGTCCATTGGACCCGGCTTCTGCTTCTGAATTTTCGTTTTGAGTTGAGTTCTGAGGCGTGTTACCGACCGCCTCCGCCACCGCTTCCCGGTCCGCCCGGACGACGGCCACGCCGGCGACGCCTCCGCTGGCCTCCTGGTCCACCCGCTCCGCCACCCGGTCCTCCCGGACGGCGTTCGCCCTGGGGCGTCACCACCACGGGCACGCCATCGGCGCGGTTGTAGTTAATCTCCTCGCCCTCTGCCAGCGGCGGCCCGTCGTCATCGTCAAAGTCCTCACCACCCTCGATCATGATCGTGCTGGCGTTCGATGTGGGCTGCCGCTCCTCCGGCGGAACCGGAGCCGGACGTGGCGGACGCGGTGGCCGATCCGATCGATCCGAACGCTCCGACCGTTCCGCCCGCTCAAACCGTGGCGGACGCTCCGAACGTTCCGGCCGTTCCGAACCCTCTCCGGACGCAGCCATATCGCCACCAGCGGTCGGCTCAGGCAAGCCCAGCTTCTGCCGCTGCTCCCGCAAAACTGCCTTGCGCGACAGCTTGATGCGGTTGCCTTCGACGCCCAGCACCTTTACCATCACCTGATCGCCTTCACGCAGCTCGTCCTTCACTTCGCGCACGCGATGCTCGGCGATCTCGCTGATGTGCAGCAGCCCGTCGGTGCCCGGGAAGATCTCAACGAACGCCCCGAACTCCGCCAGCCGAACCACTTTGCCCAGGTAGACCTTTCCAACCTCAGGCACAGCGGTCAAATCGTTGATCATGGCCAGCGCCTTCTTCAAACCCTCTTCGTCCGAAGAAGCCACATTGACCTTGCCCGTGTCATCGACGTCGATTTTGACCTGTGTCGCTTCGATGATCCCGCGAATCGTCTTTCCGCCCGGCCCGATCAGATCGCGAATCTTGTCGGTCGGAATCTGCAGCGTGCGAATCTGCGGAGCGAACTTCGACTTCTCCGTCCGCGGCCCGCTCAGAATCGCGTCCATCGTGTCCAGCAGGAACAGCCGCCCGCGACGCGCCTGCTCCATCGCCTCGCGCATGATCTGCCCCGTGATCCCGCCAATTTTGATGTCCATTTGCAGTGCGGTGATCCCGTTGCGCGTCCCGGCGACCTTGAAGTCCATATCGCCGTAGTGATCTTCAGCGCCCGCAATGTCCGTCAGGATGGCGTAGTCGTCGCCCTCCTTCACTAAGCCCATCGCGATGCCCGCCACAGACGACTTCAGCGGAATGCCCGCATCCATCAGCGCCAGGCTGGCTCCGCAAACCGAGGCCATCGACGAAGACCCATTCGACTCCAGAATGTCGGAAACCACACGCAGCGAGTAAGGCGATTCGGTTTCGCTCGGCAGCACTGCGCTGATCGCGCGCTCCGCCAGTGCGCCGTGCCCCACTTCGCGCCGCCCCACGCCCGTCATGCGGCCTGTCTCGCCCACAGAGAACGGCGGGAAATTGTAATGGAGCATGAACTTTTTCTTCTGCTCCCCTTCAAATGTCTCCAGCCGCTGCGAATCGTCGGTGGTGCCCAGCGT
>CAZHTJ010000017.1:0-29227 GCA_964535525.1 uncultured Acidobacterium sp.
TATGGATCGACGCGATTTTGTGAAGGGCACAGGTGGGCTGCTGGCTTCGGCAGCCCTGAGCAGCAGGCCGGTTTTTGGTGGAGTGCGGGAGTCAACAGAGTCCGGGGCGGGCCGACAGGTTTTGCCGATGAACCGCAACTGGCGATACCACCCCAGCAAAGTGGATGCCGCGACCGCACCTGGTTTTGACGATTCGGCTTTCGAGCGCGTGGTGATCCCGCATACGAATGTGCGGCTGCCGTGGCACAGTTTCGATGACAAGGATTACGAGTTTGTTTCCACGTATCGGCGGCGGTTTCGACTGCCGGCGGGCGCCGCGGGAAAGCGGGTCTTCGTCGATTTCGAAGGCGCGATGACGGCGTCGACGGTGTGGATCAACGGCGTTTCGCTGGGCGAGTACAAGGGCGGATATACGCCGTTCTCGTTCGAGCTGACGCCGCATGTGCATTTCGATGAGGAAAATGTGCTGTGCGTGCAGGTGGACTCGACGGAGCGAGCGGACATTCCGCCGTTCGGCGACGAAGTCGACTACATGACTTTTGGCGGGATTTACCGCGAGGTTTCGCTGCGCATGGTTCCGGCGACTTACATCGACAATGTTTTTGCGCGTCCGCGCGATGTGCTCAGCGGCAGCCCTTCTCTGGACGTCGACTGCTTCCTGGCGGGGGAGCGGCGCGACTCGATGGAGCTGGCGGTGGACCTGCTGGATGGAGAACGGGTGATGGGAAGCGGCAGACAGACGGTGGCGGCGAGTTCTTCAGCGGCTTCCGCAACGGATGCCGCAGCGGGTGCGGTGCATGCGAGCGATGAAACCACCACCGACCCGTCGCGCATCACGGTTTCGCTGACGCAGCTGAACGGGGTCAAGCTGTGGGATCTTGAGCATCGGAATCTCTACACGATCAGGGTGCGATTGAGCAGCGGCGGCCGTGCGATCGACGAAGAATCCCGCAGGATTGGTTTTCGGGAGGCGACGTTTACCGATCACGGATTCTCACTGAACGGGAAGATCGTGAAGCTGCGCGGCCTCGATCGGCACCAGACATTTCCGTTTGTTGGGCAGGCGATGCCTGCACGTGTGCAGCGGCAGGACGCGAAGATTCTGCGGCAAACACTGCACTGCAATATCGTGCGGACCTCGCATTATCCGCAGTCGCGGCATTTTCTGGACTGCTGCGACGAGATCGGCTTGCTGGTGCTGGAGGAGATTCCGGGGTGGCAACATATCGGCGACGAGGCGTGGAAGCAGGTTTCGGTCGATAACGTGGGGCGAATGATCCGGCGGGACTGGAATCATCCGGCCATTGTGCTGTGGGGCGTGCGGATCAATGAATCGAGAGACGATCACGATTTCTATACGAGGACGAATGCGGTGGCGCACGCGCTCGATCCGACCCGGCAGACGGGGGGCATCCGGTATTTTCAGGAATCGGAGTTCCTCGAGGACGTTTTCACAATGAATGACTTCGGCTTTCCGCTGCGGCCGCCGAATCACCCGCGGTACCTGAATACGGAATTCGTGGGGCACACATTTCCCACCAAGACGATCGACGAGGACGAGCGCCAGCGGGAGCACACGCTGCGTCACGCTCGCATTCACGACCAGCTGGCTTCCGATCCGCAGTACGCGGGAGGGATCGGCTGGTGCGCCTTCGACTACAACACGCATTCCGATTTCGGCTCCGGGGATCGTATCTGCTATCACGGGGTCACGGATATTTTTCGCGAACTGAAGGCGGCGGGGGGATTCTACAAATCACAGTGCGACCCCGCGGAGGAGGTGGTGCTGGAGCCTGCTTTTCACTGGGCGCGCGGCGACGAATCGGTCGGTTTTACCAAGGCAGTTATCTGCTCGAACTGCGATCATCTGAAGTTGTATTCGCGGGCGGGCAGCGTGGAGGGAAATCCGTGGAAGCTGCTCGCCGAGAGCGACGCGGATCGCGAACAATTCCCGCACCTGCAATACCCGCCGTTCATCTTCACGATGCAGGGCTACCGCAGCGGGTGGGGCGATTTGCGCATCGATGGATTCATAGCGGGCAAGCAGGTGATCTCGAAGTCGCTGTCGGGGCGGGGCGTGGACGCGAAGTTCTCGCTGCGTGCGGACGACCACTCGCTGGTTGCGGACGGCGCCGACACGACGCGGGTTGTTCTGCGCGTCACCGACGAGTTTGGCGCGATTCGCCCTTTTGCGAATGATGCCATCGCGCTTACGCTGGAGGGTCCGGCGGAACTGATTGGCGACAATCCGTTCTCGCTGGTGGGCGGTACCGGCGCGGTCTGGATTCGAGCGCGTGAGGAGGCGGGCACGGTGCGGCTCACGGCGAAGCATCCGCGGCTTGGAGCGGAGAGCGTGTCCCTTGCGCTGACGGCTGGGGTGCCGGAGGTGGTTTAGTCAGAAGCAAGAGGCTGGATTCGGGGGCGCGGCGTAGTCCGCGTGTCGAGGGAACGGTGAATTGCTGCGCCGCAGCTTGCAGCTGAGCTTACATTTCGCCGCAGCGAAGCACCACGCACCGATCGAAACAGGGCCTCGCTCACCATCGAATTCCCAACCTGAATCTCTGTTTCTGCGCCCGAGGATTCCATTCTGCAATGATTGGCGAACCCGGGTCCTTCGACTCGATGCGCTTGCTCAGGATTGCGCCCGGGGGTCAGACGCCGGCAAAGCGGCTGGCGGCTGTATCGTCGCTGCATCCTCCGTCTGCCCCGGCTGCGCAGAGGCGGCGGTGTCCACCAATCCTCTCCGCCAGGCGCGACACTGCGGCCAGCGTGGGGCGCCGCCAGTTGGGAATCGACGATTCTTCCGGCCACTCCATGCCTTCGAATTCACTGAGCCAATCGTCCATGGTCAGTTGAGCCTGCTCCAGTCCGAAGAGCTGGCTGACTGCCCCATAAAGGGCGGCCAAATCATTTTCGGCGTAGGTCAAACACTCCGCGACGAGTTCTACGGATAACGGCGCGCTCTCGATGCCCGGTGTAACCAGTTCAGTGATCATGAATGCCCCTCCAGCGAATCAGGAATGCCCAAGAGTAGCCCACATGCGAGCGAGCCGCCCACCCCAGAAACAAGGGAATTCAGCCTGAATTTTTCTGCAGGTTGCGCGGCCGCGCAGATCGAAGCAAATCCGAGCAGGCGCAGGGTACGGGGCGGCCGCACTTGCGGGGCTATGCAGAGTCCGGCCAGCGGCCGGCGTTGTATCCTGAATGCGCAGGACCCGCATTCCCGGCCCCCCAGACCCCGGCAGGGAGGCTGCCATCGGTCAGAACAATCCAATTCGCGTTCTAATGGTCGAGGATCATCCGGTCTTCCGAGAGGGATTGAGCACCATTATTGGATCTCAGCCCGACATGCAGCTGGTTGCCCAGGCCCCGGACGCAGCGGAAGCCATCACGCAGTACCGGCGGCATCGTCCGGATATCACGCTGATGGATCTTCGATTGCCAGGAACCGACGGAACCGATGCGCTGGTAGCCATCCGCGGCGAATTCCGGGACGCACGCATCATTATTCTTACGACGTCGGACACAGACGGCGACATCCAGCGGGCCCTGCGGGCGGGAGCGTCCGCGTACATCCTGAAAAGCATGGCGAAGGACGAGATTCTCAATGTCATGCGGTGCGTTCATGAGCGCGGGCGATACATTCATCCCGAGGTGGCAGCCCGCATTGCCGAGCATCTGGGCGAAGAGAATCTGACCGCGCGGGAAGTGGAGATTCTGCAACTGATTCGGGACGGGTATCGCAACAAGCAGATCGCCGACCGCCTGGCGATTGCGGAAAGCACAGTCAATTTCCATATCAAGAACCTGGTAGACAAGCTCGGCGCCAACGACCGTACCCATGCAGTTACGATTGCAACGCGGCGCGGCTTGCTCAAAGCCTGAGCACACCTGTAGAAAAACACAGGGTGAATCCTGCAGGTACCGAGGTTCCGCTGGGTTCGCGATCACCACTATGGTTGGGGACAGGCAGGGGCGCATCCTTTGGACATCGGCGCTACGGCATCATCCGGCGCATTCACCGTTATTTCAGACGCGCAGGTCTGGAAGCGAAGCGGGGTTGATGGTTACTGGTTCGGCGCGGTCCGACGTCGCGGTGTCAGCGTGATCCCATTACATGTGGTGCGGCGAGGTTTGCTTTGCCTTTTGCTGGCGATGTCAGGAGCCGGCTCGGCATGGGCAGTTAATCCGGACAGATTCCTCTCCCAGTATGCGCATACGGCGTGGAGAACGGCGGATGGTGCGATTGTTGGGTCTCCGATCACCATCGCGCAGACGGCGGACGGATATCTGTGGATTGGGACGAACCTGGGGTTGGTCCGCTTCGACGGCGTCCGCTTTGTTCAATGGAACCCTCCCGCCGGGGAGCGGCTGCTCGACTCCAGAGTCTTCTCGCTGCTGGGGTCGCAGGACGGGAGCCTGTGGATCGGCACCGGGTACAGTGTTTCCCGATGGAAAGACGGCCACCTGACTAACTATCCCAATCTAAGTGGGAGAATCGAAGCGCTTCTCGAAGACGATAATGGAGACGTTTGGCTGGCGCGCACCCAGATAACCGACGGTATGGGTCCGGTATGTCGAATTCAGTCTCTGCAGTTACAGTGTTTCGGGACCAGCGACCGGGTTCCTTTTCCCAACGTCCTGCACCTGGCGAAAGGAGGCGACTCCATATGGTTGGGCGGTTATTCTGAACTTTGCCTTTGGCAGCCGGGATCGTCCCGAATTTATTTTCCGAACCGCACCGGCCGCCCGGACGAATTTGCCTTGTTCAAAGCGATAGCAACCGGGGCAGATGGGTCGGCGTGGGCTGCCATCGACACCCCAGGCAAGGTTCTGCGGCTGCAGCACTTCGTCGACGGACGCTGGGAGAGTCAGCTATTTCCGGGAATCCCGGTAAGAAACTCCGAGGTTACGGCGCTTTTTGTCGATCGGGACAACGAACTATGGATCGGTACGATCGCGCAGGGTTTCTTTCGGGTTTATGGCGGACGGATTCAACACTTTGACCGGTCGGATAGCCTGTCGAGTAACTCGGTGCAGTGTTTTTATCAGGATCGTGAAGGGACGATCTGGGTTGTGACCTCCTCGGGCATCGATAACTTTCGTGATTTGCATGTTGCCAGTTACTCGATGCGTGAAGGCCTCGCCGCAGATGGTGTTATGTCTGCGCTGGCTTCGCACGACGGAGGCCTGTGGATTCTGGAAAACACCGAGGTCGTGCAGAAACTGCAAGGCAGCAAGCTTTCAACGCTTCTGCCGCGGCGGGGTGTTCCGGGGCACCATGTTTCGACCTTCTTCGAAGATCATGCAGGCAGACTATGGTTCGGGCTCGAGGACGGATTGTATGTGGATGACTACGGGTTGTTCCGGCCGATCGTTCGCGCCGATGGCATGCCCCTTGGCATAGTCTTCTCGATTACGGAGGACGCGGGACACGACATCTGGGTTCGCGCGGGGGCGCACCTGGATCGAATTCGGGACTTCAAGGTTAGGGAAGAGCTGAGTTCACCGCAGATCTCCACTGCTTATATTCTTGCGGCGACGCCTGACGGCGGCATCATTCTGGGCTTTGTGGATGGGGAGCTGGTTAAGTACCGGGACGGGCTGGTGCAATCCGTCGCTTCCAACGAGACGGGGAACGCCAGCCAGATACGCGATCTGGTCGTAGATTCCGATGGAACTGTCTGGGGCACGACCCTGAACGAATTGTTTTGCCTCAGGGGGCTGAAGCGGGAGAATCTGACGGAGCGCAATGGTTTGCCTTGCGACGGGGTTTTTGCGTTGGTGGAAGATGACTCGCGTGCGATCTGGCTGTACACGAAATGCGGTCTGGTCCGGATTACTCGATCCGACCTGGACAACTGGTGGCAAGATCCGGACAGAGCCATACACGCGGAGGTCCTGGACGAGGGCGATGGCGTACAGCCTGGACTCACGTCGCTCAAGCCACAGGCAACGCGGACGTCCGATGGCCGTCTTTGGTTCGCCAACGGACGCGTTCTGCAAATGGTTGGAGTCGATCATCTCAGGACGAACCCCATACCTCCTCCGGTAGAGGTGGAAACGGTAACTGCCGACCGAGGGAGTTACGCGCCGCGAGAGGGACTGCGACTTCCTCCCCGAACGCGTGACCTCGAAATTGCCTACACGGCGCTTAGTTACGCTGCTCCGCAGAAGGTTCGCTTTCGTTACAAACTGGTCGGCCACGACGCGGGCTGGCAGGAACCGGGAACGCGGCGTCAGGCTTTTTACACCGACCTGGGACCCGGCCAATATCAGTTTCGTGTAATTGCATGTAACAACGACGGTGTTTGGAACGAGACAGGAGCCAGACTGGATTTCACGATCGCTTACGCGTGGTATCAAACGTCGTGGTTCCAGTTTCTGTGCGGCGTCCTGATATTGTTCATCGTCTGGGCGCTGTACCGGGTGCGGGTGAGGCAGATCGCAGCGGCCATGAATACTCGCTTCGATGAGCGTCTGGATGAGCGCACGCGGCTGGCGCGGGAGTTTCATGACACGCTGCTGCAGACGATTCAGGGAAGCAAGATGGTTGCCGATGACGCACTGGACGAGGGTTCTGATTCCGCGCGCATGCACCGCGCTCTGGAAAAGCTATCGACGTGGATGGGCCAGGCCACGGAGGAGGGACGGGCAGCGCTGAACTCTCTTCGCGCGTCGACGACGGAGAAGAACGATCTTGCGGAGGCCTTCCGGCGCACGACGGAAAGCGACCTGGTACCTCGTTCCATGTCGGTCACATTTTCAGTGGCGGGCGTTGCCAGCGAGATGCATCCGATTGTTCGCGACGAGGTCTATCGCATCGGCTATGAGGCGATTCGCAATGCCAGTCTGCACTCGCGGGCCAGTCATCTGGAAGTAGAACTCGGTTATGGTGAGGATTTGACGCTGCTGGTGCGGGACAATGGTATCGGGATGGAAGCCCCGGTCGTGGAACAGGGCAGAGGGGGGCATTTTGGGCTACAGGGAATGCGCGAGAGGGCCGCGCGAATCAGGGGCCGGTTCACGATTCGCAGCTCAGCAGCCTCAGGAACGGAGATCAGGCTGATTGTTCCGGGATCGGTCATCTTCCGGGGTGGGCGACCTGCACGGCGGCCGCTGCGTGCGAGGATGCGGCACTTGTTCACGCCCATGCGGCGAAGCAAAAGTCCGGAGTAATTCCGGCGCGGCTGCCATAGGAGTCGAATTTCGACTTGACCCTGATGTCGCCGGTTCAGTTATCGGCGCTCAGGATTTCACCGTGTTGCGGAGGGAGGGTGAGGGTGAGTTGGGGGCCGGCGGATTGCTGGGCTGATGATGCTCCGATGTGGGCTTTGAAATTTGTGCAGCCTTCGAGGGCGGTGCGGTCGAGATTGAGTTGTAACTCGCGCGGCTGGTCCGAGGCGTTGATGGCGATCAGGTAGTGCGCGCCGTTGCCGGGTCCGCAGCCTTTGTGCAGGTCGGCGGCGCGGACATAGACGAAGGCTGATTCGTCGATGAAGAGGTCCTGCTGCTGCCCGATGGCGAGATCGGGATGATGAAGCCGGAACTGGAACAGTGACGCGGCCCAGTCGTGCACGTCGGATTGTTCCGGGGTTCGTCCTGGGCCGGTGAAGGCGTTGTGCGCGTCGCCAGGGAAGCCGCCGGGAAAGTCGTGGCGATTGTCGGGATCTTCCGCGCCGCGCATGGCGATTTCGTCGCCGGAGTAGATCTGCGGCATACCGCGCAGGGTTGCTAACAGCAAGAAGGCGAGCTTGAGGCTGGGGACGGTCGCGCCAGGCTGGCTGAGAAATCGAACGGTGTCGTGATTGCCGATGAAGGTGACGAGGCGCTCGGGGTGAGGATAGAGCCAGTCGTGGCTGAGGACATCCTCAAGGACGGAAAGGCCACGATGAGGGGTCTTCTCGGTGTCGGGATGAGAGAGGGCATAGCGAATCGCGAAGCAGGTGGGGAAGTCGAAGGGCGTGGAGAGGCCGGTGTCGATGCCATCGCGCGAAACGCCGCCGGCGAAGTATGAAGTGATGACGGGGTTGCCGTTGTAGATTTCGCCGACCGTGGTGAGGTGCGGATAGAGCATGTGGAGCTGATCGTCGAGAGCCGCCCAGAAGGGGCGGGCGACGTAAGGAAAGGTGTCGTAGCGGAGGCCGTCGGCGCCGGTATTTTCGATCCACCAGATTGCGTTCTGGATGAGGTATTGGCGGACGCGGGGATTCTCCGTGTTGAGATCGGGGAGGACGTTGGCGAACCAGCCCTCGGTGACGGGGCGGCGCTGCTCGGCGGTGGCGTGGGGATCGATGACGGCCTGGAAGTTGTCGCTGGCGATGAGGTGATCGGCGCGCGTGCCGTGGAACCAGTCAGGAGTGGGCGGATCGGCGGCCCAGGGATGCGCGGCGCCGAGGTGATTGGGCACGGTGTCGAGGACGAGCTTCATTCTGCGGCGATGGAGATCGTCGGAGAGCAGGCGGAGATCGGCGATGGAGCCGAAGTGTGGGTCTGTGCGGTACAGATCCGTAGCGGAGTAACCGTGGTAGGCCTGAGTGCCACCGTCGTTGTCGTAGACGGGCGTGGTCCAGAGCGTGGTGACGCCGAGTTGCTGGAGGTAGTCGAGGTGCTGCTGGATGCCGCGGAAATCGCCGCCGTGCCATCCTCGCGGCTGACCACGTTCGGAGGGCTGCGGGTCATTGGAGGTATCGCCGTCGGCGAAGCGGTCAGTCATGATGAGGTACATCATGTCGGTGGGCGCGAAGCCTGCGTGGGCGGCGGGGACGCGGCGGTCGAGGCGGAAGTGGACGTCGGTCGATCCGGCTGCGTTGGTGACGTGAATACGAAGAGCCTGCGGCGGGGCGCTTTTGGTGGCGAGCCAGAGGAAGGCGTAGTTGCCGCCGGAGACAATCTCAGACTGGGTGATGGCGACGTCTTTGCCGGCGATGGAGAATTTCGCGCTGAGCAGGTTCGTGCCATGCAGGAGGAGCATGGGGGAGGGCAGACCGACCCACCAGTTGGGCGGGTCGATTTTGTCGACGCAGGGCGGCGCGGTTGTTTCGGCCGCCACGCATGGGGGCAACCGGTCCGGATCCAAAGGCGGGCTGGCTGCGTACGCAGATGCGACGCAGGCAAGCGACAACGCAGCTATCGCGAGCAGCCTCGGAGAGCCGTTCATGGGAGTGCCTTTCGCTGATGTGAGGCTATTGGTTTCTTTGCGGATGTGCGAGAAGCTGCGCCACGGCAGGAGGCCCAGACCGTGGCGCAAGCAAAAGCACGACAGGTCAGAAGCTGACGCGGACGGCCATTTCCAGCTCGCGCTCGCTGGCCTGACGCGTACTCTGACCGACTTCACCCAGGCCGCTGGGCTTGCCACTCACCAGATAATCGCTGATGTTGGTGTCCTTCGCGCCCTGGAACTGCGGATGGTTGAACAGGTTGTAGGCTTGCACGCGGAACTCGGGCTTCACGCGTTCGGTAACGGTGAAGACCTTGCGCAGGGCCAGATCCACCGTGTCGTAGCCGGGACCGTAGAACTCATTGCGAGAGACGGTGCCGGGACGATAGTAGATGCCGGAGGAATTAGTTGGCGGAAGAGCGAAGGCGGAGGCGTCAAACAGATAGACCTCTCCATTTTTCTTCGTGGTTCCGAAGTGCGGGTTGCCGACCAGGTCCGGACGGCTAAAGACGCCGCCAGCTGAGTTGTTGACGGTGAGATCGATGGGCGTCCCGGTGCCGAGGTAGATGAAGGGATCGAGTTCCCAGCCACCGACAATTTCGTCAGCCGCGCGGTTCATGCCGGCGCCGAACTGACGTCCATGTCCGACGGGAATGTCCCAGATGCTGGCAAAGGTGAAGGAGTGGCGCTGATCGTCACCGGTGTTGCCGCGGTTCAGATCGAAGCGCGGACCCGACGCGTCGGTGTAGATGCTGCCGGTGCCGCCGGTTGGTGAGAACGGCCCGGTGGAGTTATCGGTTGCGTGCGACCAGGTGTAAGTGCCGATGAACTGTAGGCCATTGGCCATGCGTCGCTCGACCTTGGTCTGCAGGCCATAGTAGTGGCCGGTGCCATTGTCTTCGTTGAGAGTGACGCCGAGGCCACGGTTGGTGGTAACGCCGGTTCCGCTGTCGAAGAACTGATAGCCGGTGCCGAGCTGAGGCGCGGTGTAGGTGACGCTGTTAAACAGATGCTCCTGTTGTGTGCCCAGCCCGGCCACTGTCAGCACGGTCTGCTTATCGAGCTGGCGCTGCACGCTGATGGAATACTCCTGCAGCATGGAGGTCTTGTTGGTCTTTGGATAGGCAATCGCAGAGACATTGGTGGGATCTGCTTCGTTGACCGTAAAGTTCGCCGAGGGCAACGGAGCGGTTGCATCCGTGTTGAGGTTATCGGGCGGAGTCTTAATGGGGAAGTTCTGACCGGTGAAGGTAACTCGATAACCCTGGTTGCTGGGATACGAGGAAGCTCCATTGAAGTCAGGGTTATTGGACAGCTGATTGCCGACGCCACCGCGATCGCGGAAGTAGTAGATTCCGTAACCGCCGCGCAGCGAAGTCTTGCCGTCGCCGAAAATGTCATAGGCAAAGCCGAGGCGCGGTCCCCAGTTGCCCCAGTCGGTGTCGATGAGGCTGCGGGAGTTGCCGCCGACGCCGGCCACGAGCAATTTGCTGCTGGCGATGTCGAAGTTGGACTGGCGATTGTCTTCTTCGTAGGGCCACGTCAGGACGTCGTAGCGCAGGCCGAGGTTCAGCGTGAGGCGCGGCCTGACCTTCCAGTCGTCCTGGCCGAAGAAGCCGTTCTCGAAGTTGCGGGTGTGGTAGTAGCCCAAAGGATTCGCGATGGAGTAGTTGTCGACGAAGGCCGCCAGTAACTCAGAGACCTCATAGCCGGTATAGTCGGCGCCGTTGCCGGCGATGTTAAAGAACCCCTTGGAGCGGTAATCGCCCTGGAAGAAGTCCACTTCGCGGAAGATGATATTGCTTCCGAATTTGAAGCTGTTCTTTCCATGGATCCAGCTAACGGTGTCGAGCCACTGGAAGGCATGCTGCGGCACTTCGTACGGGCCGCCGTCACCGGTGTAGCCGATTTCGCCATCGTTGCCGCCGATGAGTGCGCCGCCGCCCAGCAGGGAGTTGCGGTTCGCATTCAGAATGCCGAGATTGGCGGAGAAGGGCTCCCCCTCAAAGGGATTGATGTAGCTGTAGAAGGGGCGCTGATAGCCGAAGCGGAATTCGTTGACCGCGTTCGGTCCAAAGATGTGCGTATAGCCGCCCGCTACGCCGCGCGGGTGTGTGTTGTTGTCGCCGGAGCCGAACCCCGAAGGCAGACCGAGATAGCGCGTGTCCTTGGTGTCGTTGTCCATCTGGTAGCTGTAGCGGGCGAACAATACATCTTTGGCGGACGCGATGTAGTCCAGGCGGCCGTCAAAGTCGTTGTAGCGCTTAGTGTCGAACTGCTCGCGGCCGTAGTTATTCAGAACATTCGAGCTGGTGTGGTTCGCGGCCGGAAAGATGTTGAGATACTTGACCGCTGCTGCGTTGAGCCGCCCCGCGGGGATGACGTTAGGCGAACCGATGACCGCACCGCCGGCGCTGAGTCCGAACTGCGCGCAGGTGGTTGGGTCGAAGATGGCGCCGTTGTCGAGACTGGCGTTGAGCTGCGCAGTGGTGGTGTAGATTCCGTGGAATCCCCGGAAGGCAGCGCAGCCGCTGGGGCTATAGGCCGTGCCACCTGTGACGGTGGGCACGACGGAAAGTCCTTCGCCGAGCAAATCGGAGAAGTCGCCGGTGCGCATCTTTGCTGTGGGGACGGTCGAGACGTAGAAATCAAGGGGCAGAGCCTGGCGCAGACCCTGGTAGTCGCCGAAAAGGAACAGCTTGTCTTTGAGGATGGGGCCACCGAGGCTGAAGCCGAACTGGTCGCGGTGGGAGTTGGTGGGCGTGCCACCGAAGTAGTTGGGGTTGGCGCCCCAGATGCTGTCGCGATAGAAGGCGAAAGCGGAGCCGTGAATCTGGTTCGAGCCGGATTTGGTCGAGGCTTCGACAATGGTGCCGCCGGCGCGTCCGAACTCGGCGGGAGCCAGACCGACGATGGCGCGAAATTCGGAGGTCGCTTCGATGGCAGGCCAGACGTTGATGCCGTTGGCGAGCGCCTCGTTATCGTCGACGCCGTCGAGCAGGTAGTTGTTCGCCTGGGGGCGGAGGCCGTTGGCGGTGAGGGCGATGCCGCCGGTATCACCGTAACGTAGCTGCTCCGCGTTGCCGCCGGTGCCCTGAAGGATGCCGCCATACGCGCCGCGGGTGACACCGGGAGCGAGGAGGGCGAGCTGGCTGAAGTTGCGGCCGTTGAGCGGAAGATCGACGAGCTGACGATCGTTGACGACTGTGGAGAGCGAGGAGTCTTCGGTCTGCACCAACGGGGCGGCGCCGGTGACAGTGACGGTGGTGCTGGTGGAGCCCGCCTTCAGTTTGAAGTTGAGGGCCTGCAGCTGGGAGACGTCCAGGGTGAGTTCCTGCACCTGGCTCTCAAAGCCGTTTGCGGTGACGCGAGCGCTGTAGTGTCCGCGCACGAGAGCATTGAAGGTGAAGCTGCCGTTGTCGTCGCTGGTGGCTTTGAGACTGGCGGCGGTGTCCGTGTTGGTGAGGGTGATGGTCGCGCCGGAGACGACCGCACCGGTAGTGTCGGCGACGGTTCCCTGAATCTGAGCGGTGTCGTTCTGCGCGCGGAGCTGCACAGCGAAGAACGCCGACAGGACGAGGATTGCGAAAACGGAGAGCCACCGGCTGAGGAAATTCCGGTTCCTTGCTGAGATCATTGTGTTGCCTCCAAAACAGTGGTGCCGCTCCGGATTCGGATGTATAGTCTCGAAACACTCCGGAGCCAGCGTGAACTACACTCGCTGGCTCCTACACCTCGCAATGCACAGCAAGCCATTTTTCGATCAAATCTCGATCAACAGCTAAGTCCGGGAATTTGAGAAGTATGCGGCGGCGCTTCACCTGTTGATCAGATGACGAACGTACGTTGACCGGAGTACCGTGACGGAGGTACAACGTAATGTTCCCGGGAGTCATGTCCTGGGAAGCAGAGGCTTATGCCCGTCCCAGTGGAGCATCGGGAAAAGGCAGCATCACGGTTTCGTTTCGGTTTGTTTGAGGCCGACGCGGAGTCGGGAGAGCTGCGCCGGTCGGGGGTTCGCATCCGACTGCAGGCGCAGCCTTTCCGCGTTCTGATTTGTCTGCTGGAGCGGAATGGCGAAGTGGTGAGCCGCGAAGAGATGCAGCAGCGGCTGTGGGGTACGGATACCATCGTCGATTTCGACCACAGTCTGGGCACCGCTATCAATAAGTTGCGCGAGGCGCTGGGGGATTCTGCCGAAAATCCGCGCTTCATCGAGACGCTGGCACGCCGGGGTTATCGCTTCCTTGCTCCGGTCACGGTGATGGATTCGCGGCAAGGTGAAGCTGCGCCGCCCATGATGGAGTTTGTGGCGGGGGCGCATCAGGCGGAGACGCAAGCGGTCATGAAGGCCGCGGGAGGTGCTTCGGTTGCCAGGCGGTTGATTGCGTCCCGTGTTACGGCGGGCGTGATTGCCGCAATCCTTCTGCTGGCTGCCGGTTTCGTCGCTGGGCTCGAGATGCGGCGCCCTTCGCAGTCCCCGCCGCTCATCAGTCAGGTGACGTTTTCGGGCAGGGTTTCGCCGGCCGATCCGCTGTTCGAGAGTTTTCCCGGGACGGCCACGGACGGGTCACGCATTTATTTTCCGCAAATTGAAAACGGACGCGGGGTCCTGGCCCAGGCGCTGATCGCCGATGGCGAGACTACGACACTGCCGTTGCCCGATGAACTCGCCGCTCCATCGCTCGGGGATATTTCGCCGGATGGCTCGCGGCTCCTGTTGCGGAATCATTTGGCGACTGCGCCGGAACAGGCGCTCTGGATCGTCTCGACTACAGGAGAAACCGCCCGCAAGGTGCCAGGCATCCTTGCCCATGACGCGACCTGGATGCCGGACGGACAGCGTATTCTCTACGCCACCGGTGAAGACCTGTTCATCGCGCGCGACAACGGAACCGAAAGCCGCCGCCTCGCAACGCTGCCTGGGCGCGCGTTCTGGCTGCGGTGGTCGCCCGACGGCACGCATCTCCGGCTGACTCTGCTGAACAGCGAAACGCATACCACGGCGCTTTGGCAGGTGGACAGCGACGGCCGCAATGCTCATCCGCTGCGTCTGGACAACTGGAACGCTGCACCGCCGGCTGAGTGCTGCGGAAGCTGGACAGATGACGGACGCTACTATGTTTTCCAGTCATCTCGCGGAGCCAACAGCAACATTTGGGCGCTTCCGGAACGCAACGGCCTTTTCGGGCACAACGCAACCCTGATTCCGGTCACGAATGGCCCGGTCGACTACCAGGCGCCGATCACTGACCACGGCGGCCGGCGGACGTTTTTTATTGGGCTGGACACGCAGTCGGCGCTGTTGCGCTATGACCCGGCTGCCAGAATATTTGTGCCCTTCGGGACGGGCCTGAACAACGCCAGGAGAGTGGAGTTTTCGCGGGATGGGGGACGAGTCGCGTGGATTCGGCAGGATGATCGCTCCCTCTGGCGCAGCCAGCCCGATGGATCCGCGCTGCAGCAACTCACTGGGCGTCCGATGCAGGTGTTTACGATGCACTGGTCGCCGGACGGCCGGCAGATTGTGCTCATGGGCCGCCAGCCAGGCAAGCCATGGAAGGTTTACACGATGGATGCCGACGGCGGGCACCTGCAGGAGGTGCTCAACGAGGAGCGCAGCGAAGCCGATCCTGACTGGTCACCGGACGGGAAACTGCTGGTCTTCGGGCGGCTTCCCGATTTGATGGCCGAAGCGTCGCAGCCCAAGGCGATCTATCTGATCGATCTCGCCACGAAGGCGATGACAAAATTGCCGGGGTCGGATGGGCTGTTCAGCCCGCGGTGGTCGGCCAGCGGCAAGTTCATCGCCGCCCTGTCGATCGACCAGAAGAAACTGATGCTCTACGACGTTGGTGCGAAGACCTGGCGGCGGCTGGCGGAACAAAATATCGCCGACCCGAGCTGGTCTCACGACGACGGAGCGATCTTCTTTCACGATTTCGCTCAGACCGATCAGCCGATCTTCCGATTCGATCTGAAGACAAACCGCGTGGAGCGGGTAGCGGATCTTCACGACCTGCGCTCGGCCAGCGTGGTCGATTACCGGTTCGCCGGGCTTGCCCCGGGGGATGTTCCTCTTATCAGCGCACGCATGTCAACCGCCAACATCTACGCAGCCGATCTGCCGCACTAGGTTCAGCGCGGCAGCCGGTGTGCGTTCTGGTCAGAAAACTACTTTTGCGCCCAGGATTGCGATGCGGTTGCCTGAGATAAAGCCTGTAGGGCTGGGAATGCTGCCGGTGGTGTTATAAGCAGTGGTTCCAAAGGTGATGTTCTGAGCCAGGAACGTGCCCGGAGGCCCCCAGTACATCTGGTTCAGTACGTTATAGACGCCCATCGATAACTCGACGTTAATCCCCTCGCGAACGAGGGTCGACTTCGTCAGGACAGTATCGAGTTCGCTGTAGGTGCTGCCGCGGTTGATGCCGCGGCTCGAGCCAGGGTAGGGGTTTCCTACGGCATTCGCATAAGCCATGTTATCCACGATCCAGTGGGCCGACTTAGGATCGATGGAGGTCCCCGGGTTGTAGTTACCGGAGTTATCTACGAAATCGGAACCGTAGACAACATATTGTGGCGTCCCGAGCGTGGGGTTTCCGCCAACGGTGGGTCCGGTATAAGCGTTGAGATAAGCGACTGAACTGAGAGGCGCCTTCTTGTTTGACAGTACCAGTCGGCAAGTGTCAACGCCTACGCTTACCGTGGGATCGCTGTTGAAGGATCCATCGCAGTAGCTGGTGTCGCCGGTGAAGGGGTCGAGAACGATGGGCTGGAAGTCTGTATAGGGCTGGCCGGAGTCGAAACGGTAGACGTTGGCCAGCGAGTATCCGTTGATGAGGCGAGATAGAAGGCCATCCTTGCGTGCCGTCTGGGGGAAGGCATAGGTGAGGCCGAGGCCCACCGCATTGGGGAAGTCGTTGCCGCCGACGGATCTCTCACCACGATCGGCATTGAGCGGATTCTGCGGAAATGAGATGGACGCTCCGGAGGTTCCAGTGCTGCGGAATGCATCGGTAGCGTTATCGAGGTTCTTGCTCAAGGTGTACGAGACGGTGCCGGTTAGCCCGTAGAGGTTGCGCGTGGTCAAGTTCGTCTGGAGCCCGTTGTAGTTGGCCCAGCCTGTATTGGCGATAATTCCTAAGTGGCCGTAGGCGCAATTCAGGCGACCATAGCCTGGGGCGGCAGGGTCCTGGCACAGCGGCATTTGGTCATAGCCTGGAAATGCCTGTTGAATTGCGAGCAGATAAGGGTTGGCATTGTTACTCTGGAAGTTCCTTTCAGTCAGGCTGCCGGTGTAACGAATTTCGCCCACCGCGGCCTTTCCGAACTGATGTCGCAGGGCAAACGTCCAGGTCTGCGTGTAGGGCGGGCGGAAATTGAGGGGGACGCCGGATTGACTGAGCGCGCGCGGATCGCCGCCACGTGGCAACCCGGAAAGATTGGTGGCCCGCACGCTTGCCACTGAGAGGTTGCCGTTAGCGGGGATACAATTACCGTTGCAGATAACTGCGCCGGCATTCGCGGTCGGCGCGGTGGTAGCGTCGTTGCTGAAGATATTGTAGAAGCCTGGATTGGTGTTAATCGCGTAGCCGCCGCTCACCACAAGTTTGCGGTCGAAAGGCGGATTCCAGGCAAAGCCGATGCGGGGTTGAAAGTTTTTGTAGAAGTCGTTCACGGCTGGTACGGTCCGGTCCGCGAGCGGCAGGGAAGTGTCCCAGAAGGCGGTCGCTGGGTTCGATTCGCGCGCCACCGTTTCGTCGTGGAGCTTGTTATAGGACTGGCTGAAGTATTCCCATCGCAGGCCCAAGTGCAAGGTGAGACCGGGAAGTGCCTTCCAGTCGTTCTGGACATAGCCGGCGGCGTCGAGTTCGGTGAACTTCGTCGTGGCCATACCATCCACCAGGCTCAGAAAGGAATCTTCCGCAGTTTGTCCCGATAGAGGCGAGTCGCTGAGGAAGTTGCTGAACGACCCGTAGTTGAACTGGCCTCCATAGTAGGGCAGGTAAGTGCTGGGAGAATTCTGATAGTCGACCTCACCGCCGAAGAGGAGGGTCTGGCTGCCGTGCGCCCAAGTGGCGTTGTTCTGGATCTGCGTTACTTTGACGATTCTGCCCTGCGGAATCTGCGGATTATCGGTGTCGCCGAAAGGCTCGTCATTGCTGGCGGTGAAGGTGACATAGGATGGGCAGGCATTAATATTGGCGGTGGTGCATTGCGGCCATCCGCCTCCCTCAAAGGCGCCGGTCGTCTGCTGGAAGGCGTAACGCAGCTGATCGACCCACCTCGGGCCAAAGGTGTGCGTCCAGTCCGCGCCTATAGAGTGCGCAATATCGAAGTTGCCAGCCCACCCGCCCGAAGCAACATCGCCGAATGCATCGGCAAGGTTGAGGCTTTGATAGAAATAGCGGAGAAAGAGATGGTCGTTGGTCGAAGGCTGCCAATCCAGGCGGCCCAGATCTTCCTGGTCGTTGTAGGGGTTGGCCACAAAACGCTGCACCGGAGAAAAAGGGATTGAGGCGGTAACGCCGCCTGGCCCGGTCACGGTCTCGATCACAGGTGTTCCCACCGCCTGCGGGTTCCCGGTCTCAACGCCATACGGTCCGTATTGCCGGATGACAGCGACGGCCGGATTGTTGGGGAAAGCCGCGGCCAATGCCTGCAAGCCTGCGGGAGTAGGAGTGAGCCCGAGAGAGGTTGCGGGTGCCGCGCCGGTGCGGATCGGGTCCCAGTAAGTACTGCCAAAAGCCCATAACTTGTCTTTTAAAACAGGGCCGCCGAGCGTGCCGCCGTAGCGGTTTTCAACCAGTCGGGGCAACTGTGGTTCGTTACAGCCGGTGGTCGAAGGGTCTTCATTCGGGGCACAGAACCCAAATACCGGGCTCTTGCCTTGGTTGGGAAAAGAAGAGAGGAACTGGCCCTGATAGAACTCGAAGCCGCTGCCATGGAAACGATTTGTGCCGGACTTGGTAATGTAATTGACGATCGCGCCTGCATTACGTCCATATTGTGCGCTGAAGTCATTGGTGATTACCTGTAACTCAGCGAGGGCATCCTGATTTCCGAAAAAGACCTGAGGACCACCAATGGTGTTGTCGTTGTTCGACTGGCCATCCAACTCGAAATTATTGAAGCGGCTGCTTTGCCCATTGACGGAAAACTCGTCGCCGTTGGAATTTGAGAAGGCGTCGGCGTGCGCACTAACCACTCCGGGAATCAGTTCGGTGGCCGTGTCGAATCCGTTGTTGAGCGGCAGATGCGAGATCTGCTGCGCGTCCAGCGTTGTGGTGACCTGGGAGTCGGTGGTTTGAAGAAGCGCGGCCGTGGTCCCGTTCACCACGATCTGCGTCGCCGCGTTGATGACCAGCTTCAGCCTTCCGAGATCGGTCGTTGAGCCGGAGGTTACGTCGATGCCTTCGACATTGAGGCTGGTGAATCCGCTCGCCGTCACGACGATGCGGTAACGGCCCACGGGCATGGCGCGGAGTGCGAATGCGCCATCCTTCTGCGAATCGAAGGTAAATTGTGCGCCTTTTGCGACGTCGGTTGCGACGATGTGCGCTGCGGGAATGACTGCGCCTGAGGGATCGACGACGACGCCGGCAATGGTGCCGGTGGTGATGCCCTGTCCGAATGCAGTCGTGCTCAGAGTGAGCCAGGAAACAAAGAACAGCGCGAGCCGGATCGCGATTCTGTAGTCAGAATGAGGAAATTGCATCCAGGCCTCCAACGGCGTGCAGGAATGAGAGATGGGCAGAGATATGCACGCAGCCGGCCCAGATGAACAGGACGGTAAGCTCCTGTGACGAGTGGAGCGATGACGAAGGCCAAGAGAGGCAAATTCGTGAGCAGTGGAGGAGACGACGAGCGAAAGAAGCGCTGGGCCGCGGATACTGCGCCGGCTGGGCCTACGGGTTTCCGCACATTGGGAACAGAGTATCTCCAGATTTGCATCAGGTGGGGTGGACGCCATCTATTCTGTGACCGAAGACAGTCAGTCCTGGGTCAATGGGCTGCGACCTGGAGTGAAGTCGCGCGAAAGGGCTCCGTGTCTATAAATACCGGTAGACTCACGCGGCCGCGCAGGGCCTGCGGCCGTCGGCAGTTATGCTACCTGAGTTCCGGCTGTCTTAAAGGACTGGAGAATTCTCGCATGATAACTGCGGCTCATTGGGATTTTCTGACCATTGACCAACAAAACGGAAAAGTCACGGCGTGATTCGGTCCTCACTTCCTTGACGTACTGCAGATTAACGATGGCCGAGCGATGTACACGCGCAAACATCTCGGGATCGAGTTTCTCCTCGAGATCGGTCATGGTTTGCCGAAGCAGGTGTGTCTCGGCCTTCGTGCAGATACGCACGTAGTTCTCCTCCGCGGCGATCCAGCGGATGTCGGATACCGGCAGGAAGAGGATGCGGCCGCGCGACTTGAAAACGATGCGGGTCGTGTAGCGGCTTCCGTTGTGGTTCGTGGCTTCGCGCCGGACGTCCGACTTCCCTGTTGCGATGATTTCGTCCCGGGCGCGGTCGACCGCCGTCTGCAGGCGTTCAGCAGTGAACGGCTTCAGGAGATAGTCGACGGCATTCATGTCAAAGGCGCGCAGCGCATAGGTGTCGTACGCGGTGGTGAAGATAACGCGCGGCGGAGCGACACCGGGGAGCGCATGGAGCTGGTTCATCAAGCCGAAACCGTCAATGCCAGGCATGCAGATATCGAGGAAGAGGAGTTGGGGCGCGGTGTCGCGGACAACATCGAGAACTTCAGAGGCCGACGCTCCTTCGCCGACCACCTGCACTCCGGCGCGTTCTCCAAGCATCTGGCGCAGCTTCTGCCGCGCGAGCGGTTCATCATCAGCCAGGACCGTCTGAAGCAACATCGAAGCTTCCTCCTCTGCCTGGAGGCGCACTGCAGGTTGAGAAACACAGCATTACGTCACCAAGTGTGCCCGGTAGGAATGCCGGTTCATGGCCAAACAGCAACAAGCGGGATCTTGCTGAAAAATATGCGGGCTAGTCGCAAGGGCGAGCCCGACGCGAAGGTCGCCGGTGCCCAGAACCGGACTCATGCGTCCGAGTTTGAACACCAGAGCATGGGCGCGATTCCCCGCGGCGGGGTAAGCGTCGGCCTCAGCGGCGATGGGTCACCGGATTTTTGCTCCGTATTCATACAAGCAAGCTCTCCGGGAATTGTGACGAACTGCACGTTAGCGGGGACCAGGACGGGCACGAACCTGCTGCCGGGATCGGATTGAGGGATGAAAGAGACCGGATCAGGCGAACGTGGACGCTACCGTGCACGTACTGGCGGTTGTCTCAGGAGCAACGGTCAGAGCTCCTGATCCCCACCTCGTTCGAATCGTCGATGGCATTAAAACGGAGAAGGATCCATGGGACGGACTAATCGCGAAAACCTCGTCGTCCTGTCGATGGCCTGGGTGCTAGCCAGCATCGGTATTTGCGATCATGCATCATGCCAAACGCAGATGGCAGACTCGCGTGGGGCGCACCAAATGATGAGCAGCGGCGGCCCTTCGGTCGAGAAGGAGATCAAGCTGGGTAATGCCTATCTGAGCGGACAGGGCGCCAACAAGGATGAGAAATTGGCCGCGTACTGGTTCCGGAAGGCGGCGGAGGCGGGCGATCCGTGGGCCGAGCAGCAATTAGGCTTCTTCTATCAGGCGGGCATCGGAGTTCCCATCGATCCGGCGCGGGCGGCGCATTGGTATCAACTGGCCGCCGCCGGCGGGTTGGTCAGCGCGAAGACCAATCTTGGCGTTGCGTATCTGTGGGGAATCGGGGTTTCAATGGACAAGTGGATGGCGGAGCAGTTATTTCGTGAGGCAGCTAAGAAGGGCGACGGGACTGCGGCGACTTATCTGGGAACGCTGTACCACTCCGGGGGCGTGTTGAACAAAGATGAGGCGGCGGCCGAGCACTGGTACATGGTCGGAGCGAAACTGCATGACCCTGTTGCCGACTACGATCTCGGTACGCTTTACTCCGTCGAAGATCATCCTCACGATTTCCGGCGGGCCGCGGATTGGCTTCGAAAGTCTGTTGCCGGAGGTTACGTTCCGGCGATTCACTCTCTCGGTTTGCTTCTGGAAAGCCACCCGGAAGTAGCGAAGTCAGGTCACGAATATCTGACTTTGTTACAGGAGGCGTCTGGCTATGGGCAATGGAGGTCGTCGATGGCGTTGGCGATTCTTCATAACGAGGGAAAACTCGTCCCTCGCGATCCCAAAGCTGCATATTACTACTTCCAACTCGCGATCCTGCAGGGGGCGGAGGCGCCGAGGGATAAGCTGGACCATGTTATGCAGGTTATTTCGAATGAATTAGGGACGGAGCAAGCTGCAAAGATAGAGGCCGTCGCGCGGGCGTGGTACGAGCAACACCACGAAACCCTCGAGTTCTTACTCAAAAAGACTGGCAAAGGGGCGCCGCCGGGGCTGGCCATTGTTACACCGGAGACGGGTACCCACGCAGGTCGGATAATTCCTGCGCCGCGGGCATCCCTGATGCAGTCAGATATGCTGCCGCCGAGTTGAGAAAGGAATCAATCATCGACACGAATATACCGTTAGCTGACGAACAACATGAGCGGCCGTTCTTTATGCATCCGGCGATCTTCATCAGCGCTTCGGTGCTGGTGGGGATGTTGTTCGCTCTGCAGGAGTGGCTCAACGCGCGCCGCTGGGGATACCGAATCAGACTGACCTTCGTGGGCGAAATGTGGGGAATGCAGTTTCTGCTTTGGGGGATATTTTGCTGGCTGTTATGGCGTTTCCTGCGGCCACTCATCGTCAAAGCCCGCGTTCTCACGCTGGTCACAAGGGTTCTGCCGCTCAGCATTGCAACCAGTATTGCGGAGGAGATGATCTGGGTTCTGTTCTTTCCGAAGGTGCCGATTGATCGTCCGCCCATGGATTACTGGCATCGACTGACATTCCAGCTCGATGCCGAGTTTGTCGACAGCATGGCGATTTTCTGGTGCGCTTTTCTTCTTTTTCGCGGTGTCTCTTACTACCAGAAGTTTCGGGAAAAGGAGACTACGACGGCGCGACTGCAGGTCCAGCTGGTGCAGGCAAGGCTGGCCGCGCTGCGGATGCAGCTGAATCCGCATTTTCTTTTCAACGCGATGAACAGTATCTCCAGTCTGATGCGGACCGATGTCGAAGCTGCCGACGTGATGCTCGAACAACTAAGCAGCCTGTTGCGCATGACTCTGGAGCGCGGCGAGGTACAGCTGATACCTCTGCGCAAGGAGATCGAGTTCATCGAGACCTACCTGGCGATGCAGCAGCAGCGTTATTCCGGGAGGGTGCGGCAGAGCCTGGCGGTGGACCCGGAACTGCACGACGCGATGGTTCCGGCGTTGATCCTGCAGCCGGTAGTGGAAAACGCTTATGTGCACGGGCTTTCGAAATGCGCGGGTAACGGGGAGCTGTCCATCGACATTCGACGGGACGGCAAGCGGGTGAGGATGAGCGTTGTAAACAGCGGCAATGGGCTGCACGCGGAGCGGGATGTTGCGGGGCGCCGCGGAGTCGGCCTGGTCAACGTGCGCGATCGTCTTCGGCTGCATTACGGCGAACACGGAACGCTGTCGGTCCGCGAATTCGGCATGGGGCGTGTCAGCGTAACGATCGCTCTGCCCCTGCAGATCGGGGAAAGCGGCACGGACGAGGCTGCGCGGTTCGACGCATGACGATTCAGGTTGTTTTGGCGGATGACGAGGTGCTGGCGCGGCAAAAACTGCGTTCGCTGCTGCGCGAGCAGTCGGATTGCGAAGTGGTGGGAGAATGCGCGACGGCGGCGGAAACCATCGAACTGGTGCGGACGGCGCATCCCGATCTGGTATTTCTCGATGTTCGTATGCCGGATATGGATGGATTCGACGTAATCGACGCGCTTTCGGCGGAGAAGGAATTCATTATGCCGCGCATCGTGTTTACGACGGCGTATGACCATTACGCTGTGCGTGCGTTCGAGGTCCACGCGGTGGATTATCTGCTGAAGCCGTTTGCCCCGGAGCGACTGTGGGCGGCGCTTGAGCGCATTCGGGAGCGCGCCGGCGGCACGCTGACCGGCGATGCGAAGGAGCACGGCGAGAAACGATACACGAGCCGGATGGTCTTCAAATCGAAGGGGCGCATTCTGTTCCTGCCCGTCTCGGAAATCCGCTGGATCGCGGCGGAGGAGAACTACGTGCGGATCTCTGCGGGAAAAGAGACCCATTTGTTGCGGGAAACCATGGCGCATCTCGAGACGCGCCTCGACCCTCACTTTTTTCTCCGCGTTCATCGTTCTTCGATGGTTAATTTGCAGCATGTGAAAGAAGTGCGGCTGGAATCGGATGGGGATACCGCGGTAATCCTTCTCAACGGCGAGAAGATTCCGATGAGCCGCAGTTACCGGGCTCGGATGCAGCGCCTGCTTCATCCATAACGCGGGTTATTAATTTATGGAGAGATAGTAAGAGGGCTAAGTGTCATGTTTGCTGCTGGGGAGTCGTTGACCCTTAAAGGTAGCCGGCTCATCCCACGGAGCCGGGGCTCTATCCCAAAATACCAAAAGACACAGGCATCGCAGGAGTTATACCGGTAACTGCAGGATGCTTGTCGCAGATTGAGTTTACGGGACCCGGCATTTGTTCGCAGTCACCATGACTGGGTGGCCCGCTCATCCCCGTTGCCGAACCTTCGTCACAAATGCAGGAGTGTTTGAGTTAGATGGGTGTGAGCTTGCTTGGGTGATGTGCATGAGCACTCAGGCAATCGCAGTCGAGCGGAAGTTGACAAAGTATTTCCGAGGTTCGGATCTAACCTCTGGCGATCCTTTCAATATCGCCATGCGCATCGCGGTCGATGCAGATGCCGCCCGCATCTTCGAGACCCTGACCCGGCCGGAGTATCTGGAAACCTGGATGACGCTGCCCGGGGACGGCGAAGATTGCTATTTGGTTGCGTGGAAGCAGAGGGGCAGCTTCCGTCTGGATCACTACCGCCATGGAAGGCGGGACGTAATGATTCGTGGGGAATATCGGATCTGTCGCCGCCAAAAAATGCTTTTTACGTGGAGAGTGAGCGGGGAGACGGCGGGGCCGGAGACGCTCGTTTACATCGGACTGCACGGCAACTTCGCCAGCACCATTGTTGAGCTGCACCACAGAGGAATCCCGTCCGCTGCGGAATTTTCATGGCAACAGGAAATGTGGAGTGGGTCGCTCGATCGGCTTATGCGACTGTTCCAGCGGTGATCGCGCGCTCCGGGCCATTTGGAACCCCGTGTTCAACTGGCGCGAACAGCGGATGGCCGAGGTGTTTGCCCGAGGCGGTAGGGAAGTTACGCTATGGTCGAAGCGATGCAGCATGCGGACGGTCTGTCCTTCGACACGGTCAGCCAGATGCGGTGTTAGTCCTCGGGCCGCGTGGTGCTCGTCGGTGATCTCGCTTACGGGCCCGGAGAAGGAAGGAGAGCAGTGATTCCCGGGCGAGGACTTGCGAGGTATTGGGGACAGCGACCTCGCCAGATTGTCCGGAGCAGTAACCCGAGCGATGAAGAACTTCAGACCCTGCGTTTGGGGTCCTGAAAACGCGACCAACGGGGAAAGACGAACGGAACTGTATTGACCGGAGGCGATGGGCGGTGTTAGCGTTTGGCAACCCCCGCCGGTGCCCTGTGACCAACCGCTGTCTTCCGCAACTGCTTTGCGCAAGTGTCGTTCTCGGTCTGTTTGGATGCGTAACCCTGGCAGCTCAGTCGAGCGCACCCCCTCCTGGAGACCGTTTTCTGCCGGCGCGGAGCCTCGCGCAGAATGTCTCTGCCGAACCGGGCCTGCGGGGGCGGGTGCAGAATCGCATCGCGGTTTCGGTGGTTGGGGATAACTTTTTCGGCGATCCCAACCGGGGTCTGATCACGGGCTATGCCGTGGGCAGCGGCGGTGCGATTGCCGTGCAGAGGGGCAGCGCGCAGCTGCCGCGGGCGGAGGAGTTTGGCAGCGTCTCGCCGTTTGCCGAGTCAGCGACCTTCATCGATGTGGGGATGCGGCCCGATTTTCTGGTTCCCGCCGACGTGAATCAGGATGGGCATCGGGACCTGATCGTCGCTGCGCGGGGCGGGAATGCGGTAGAAATCCTGTTGGGCGATGGCCGCGGAGGGTTTACCTCGCAGACTACCTTTGCGGTACAGGGGAGCATCGCGGGTGTCGCGAAGTGGCAGGACGCGACCGGTGCGCCGCGGATCGCCGTGGGGGTTTGCGGGCAGAAGTGCTCGGTCGATTTGTATCAGGCGGATGGAACGCGGTTGGCGAGCCATCCTGTCGACGACACCATCACGATTCTCGCGGTTGCTCACCTGAATGGAGGGTCGGCGGAGGACATTGTGGCGGGCGGGGCTTCGCATCTGGAGGTGATCGACGGGAACAGCGCGCTGGGCGGATCGCCGCAGGTCGATTCCCTGCCGGTTTGGGGCGCGCTGGCTGCGGCCACCGGAGTTTTTGTCTATGACGCGCGCGGCATGAGGCAGATTGCCGTGCTCACACAGGACGGCAGCACCCACACGCTGGCGCGGAGCGGCATCGTCTCGACTCCGCCCAGGCTGCTTCCGAATGCACGCCAGCTTCGCCACATGCACCAACTGCCCCAGCGCGAGGCCGTCGATCCGAAGACGCAGAGCTGGGTGGATGTGGAGACGCTGACCGGTGTGGCGACGTTCGATGGAGGGTCGACTCCGTTGCTGATCCGGACACGCGTGAGCGGCAGCGGGATGGACGATCTGGTGGTGCTCGACGCCAACGGCAATCGCATCACGACCGTGCACCATCCGGTGTTGGCGTATCCGCCGAACAGCGCCAGCCCGTATGCGGGAACCATGCAGGCTTTGCCGGCACGGGTGGAGACGGATTCCACGCCGGCCAACGCGGCCCTTGCGGCGATTCCGATGCGCATCAGCCAGGATGCGCGGCTGGGACTAGTGACCGTATCGGGAGGCGTGACGCCGGAGATGGCGCCACTGACGGCGTATCACACCCTAAACGTCAACACGACGTCCGACGGCACCGTATCGACGGCGAGCATGGCATTGTGCTCCGGCAATCTGGCGGGCTGCACGTTGCGCAGCGCGCTGGCGGTCGCAGATGCCGATGCGTCCTATAACGAGGCCCACAGCACGGCGGACACGGTGAATGTTCCGAACGGGACTTACACCCTGCTGAACGATGGGCCGGAAGAGCCGGGTTCTCCTAACCCCGATCAGTATGGCAATCCGCAATATCACATCGAGATTTATGGTCCGGTGAACCTGATTGGCGCGGGCACGACCACGACCATCATCACGACGGATAACAAGGACAAGATATTTTCGGAAAACTCCGCAAACGCGACTGGTGAAAACGATACGCAGTCTCCGATCGACGTCTACTTCAGCGACATGACGCTGGAGAACGGCACGAACCCAAGCACTCCCGGCAACGGGCAGCAGGATAGCGAGGGGGGCTTAATAGACGCCGACACGGGAGGCACGGGCAACATCACGTTCGTCGACGTGAATTTCGAGAACGGCATCGATAAGCTGGGGGGCGATTATGGCGATGGAGGCGGCCTGTACGTCAGCGATAACTACCTGACTGTCCCGGCTGTGGACCAGGGGCCCGGAGTTCTGGAGGTAAGTGGAGGGACCTTCTCGGGCAACCTCACATCTGGCCGTGGTGGGGCAATTTCCGCGGCCGCTCAGAACAACAATCCAATCGATATCGTCGGTGTCACCTTCACGAACAACACCGCGAACGGCAACGACAACGAAAGCGCCACGTATGTGGGTCTCGGCTTCGGCGGCGCAATCTGGACAGGGAACATCGACCCATCGAAATGCTCGACCGCTTGCACGGTGACCAGCTATATCGAGAACTCGACTTTCACCAGCAACACTGCAGTCGGCTCCACAGCGACGGGCGGTCAGGGGGATGGCGGCGCGGTTTACGCCTACGACGGCATCACCGTGACCGGGAATACCTTCAGCCAGAACACCGCCACCACCTCAACGCCAGAGTATAACGCTGGGTCGGGCGGAGCGGTCTTAATGGGTTCCCAGTACGAACCGATCGCCATCACGGGCAATGTCTTTACAAAGAATGGGGCGACGTCGGACGGCGGAGCGGTGCTGATCGAAGCGGAGTCCGCGGACACTACGCTGACCTCGACGGTTCGGTACAACGTCTTCTATGACAACGAGGGGCCCAGCGTCAACTTGACGCCGGCGAGCGGGAGGACGGGGCTGGCCCAGGGCGATTACCAGGGCTCCGTTGCCCAGACCACCACCAACGCGACGGACAATTTCTGGGGGTGCAACGGGCCGGCGAGCGGAACCGGTTGCGACACGGCGGGAAGCACCGATGGCACCATGACGCTGTCGCCGTATGCCGAGGTGACGGCGTCGCTGAACACCACCACGCCGGCGAGCGGTTCGAGCATCATCCTGACGGGCGGGATCACGAAGGATTCCAGCGGAACCTCGCTGAGCAGCAATGAGGGCGCCTTTATCGGGCTGCCCGTCGCGCTCAGCATCAGCCAGAACGGGGCTTCGCTGGGCACGTCCGATACGACACTGGACAGCACCGGGTCGGCCTCGCTAAGCGAGACCGCGACAACGGGCAACGGAACCGCGACGTTCACCGTCTACAACGCCACGGTCACCATCGACTTCACGGGCGGCCCCGTTGTCACCAGCGTTTCGCCGAGCAGTGGGCCCACGACGGGTGGCACACAGGTGACCATCAATGGCAGCGCGTTCACCGGCGTAGAGGAGGTCAACTTTGGTGGGGTCGCCGGCAGCATCGGCACCAAGAGCGACACGCAAATCACCGTTATTTCGCCCGCTCAGGGGGCGGGGACGGTGGACATCACGGTGGTGACCCCTTCCGGCACCAGCGCGACGAGCGCCGCGGATCACTTCACCTACGACAAAGTGGCGTCGAGCATCATGTGGAGTCCGGCTCCGGCGATCATCTTCGGCATGTCGGGATCGACGGTGCTGAATGCCGCGGGCTCACCCAGCGGCGGGACCTTTGATTACACGGCTACGCCCACCGGCGGCGGTACAACCATGGACGTGACCGCGGGGACCACGACGTTGCCAGCGGGGACGTATAACCTGACCGCGACGTACACGCCGCCCAACACCAGCGAGTACAACAACGACACCCAGATGGTGTCGCTCTACGTGAGCAGCGAGAGCGTTTGGATTCTCGACAGTGGCGGCGGTACGAGTGAACTGGCTGGGAACGGCTATGGGATTTCGCCCAGTGCCTACAGCGGCGCCAACATGGCAGTGGCCATCGACAGCGCCGGCAATATATGGACAGTGGGAACCGGTTCTACCCTGCTGGAGGAGACCAACCAGGTGGGAACGGCGCCGGCGACTCCCACCGGGGGTGGCCTGGATGTGCCGGTGGGGATCGCCATCGACGGCAACAGCGCGGTTTGGATCACGAACGGCAACAATACGGTCAGCGAATTTTCGAATGCGGGCGTGGCTCAGTCGCCTTCGAATGGCTTCGCCGATTCGTCGTTGTCGACGCCGAGTGGGATAGCGATTGATCTGGGCGGAAGCGTCTGGATCGCGAACAAGGGCAACAGCAGCGTGACGAGGATTCTGGGAGCAGCGGCGCCGGCCGATCCTCTGGCGACGGCAGCAGCGAACAATAAAACAGGAGCGAAACCGTGAAGCCCGGGCGGATGGCGGCAACGAGCATTACGGGTGAATTCAGCCAGGTCGCGATCACGCAGCGGAAAGCCGTTAGCGCACGCCATCTTGGGGTTTGGGTCAAAATTGGCGGTGGGGCAGGCAAGGAAGAGGAGCCGATTTATGGAAGACACTTCAGGCACGTTTTTATCTGTCGGTTCCGCTTGAACTGCAGACGACAACAGGTCAGCGCAAGGACGCCCGAAATGATCCCGGGGAAGGAAAAAGAGGGAGGTGTGCAGGACCTCCCCAGGAATTGGAGCGGCCGGAAGTGAGAGCCTCTTCCGGCCGCTCAGGTGAGAACCGCTTAGAAGGTGAGTCG
>CAZHTJ010000017.1:29327-66287 GCA_964535525.1 uncultured Acidobacterium sp.
GGAGCGCGCACCTGGTTCCATACCGCTACAGGGTTCTTGAAATAGTTCACCCCAACCGGCGCACCGCCCGGTGAAACCGCTACCTGCGTTCCTACCGAGTTCCCGTACGCATCCGTTCCGCCCATTACGCCAAAGTGCGCGGAGTGACCGGCGTTATAAGGGGTGGTAAATACGCACTGCTCGTTGGAGGCGTAGTCGATGCCGTCGCCTTCGCCCCAGGACTGGGCATCGGTCTGCGTATTGCAATAGACCGGTGGTCCGGATCCTGCGGTGAAGATCGGAGAGAAGGCCCAGCCGCCCGCTGCGCGTCCCAACAGACCGTGCTGACCTTTGAACCACGGCTCCTGCGCCACGATGTAAGTGTTGTAGACAAATTTGCGGTCGTAGTTCTGGTTACCGTACATGGCTCGCAAATTGTAGGCATCGTCCTGCGTGTATTCGCTCGATGCCTGTACCACGGCTCCGGTTCCGAGCGCCTTGCTGTAGGTGAAGTTGTGCTGCATTGTCAGTCCGTGCCATCCGCGCGTACCGAAGCTGATAAAGCCGCCGTTGTAATTGCCGAAGCCCGTGCTTGCATTCTCGGCCACGCCGCTGCTGAACTGACCGTTGGCGCCGTTGGTCGATCCGGTGATAGCGGTATTCATCATCGTGCGCGGGAAGTTGAACCCGGGGTTGACCCCGCCGTTACCGGCGTCCAGGTCGGACCACATACTCCAGACGCCCTGGGTCAGGAGGTTGTTCGTCCCGTTCGGGCCTTCCTGGTCGAGTACTGCCGCGGTGCAGTTGGCATATCCGTTGCAGTAACCAGTTCCCTTTAAGGCCGCTTCAAAGAACGGCTGGGCCGTGACGGAACTAATGAAGCTGGTGTACGCCGCGGTACCGGGTTTCGGAATATTCGCACCGCATGCTCCCGCGGATACAGTGCAGTTCAGGTATCGTTCCAGATTGGCATAAGCAGTCTGGAACTGCTGCCCTCCGACGGACAACATGTAGGGAACCGCGTTCAGGTTCACCGGCTGGTATTCGTGGTGAATCACCCGGCCGATGTAGCCCACTTCCAGCAGCGATTTCTGCCCGACCTGCCGCTGGATGGTGAGGTCAAACGTATCGCTGACGTTCGGTCGGAATTGCGGATCCATCGCTTCGCTGGCGGACCCGCCAATCAGGTTGTAGCCCGGATAGGCCGGTTGCGGCAGAGTAGGCGCGGCCGCCGGCAGAGGAGCCGAGTTTCCATCCACACCGATGCGGAATGCATTGGCTGCCGTTGGATTGCTCGGGCCGCAGGCGCCGCTCATCAGGGCCTGGCGGCACTGCACGGCCTGGATCAGTCCGACGCCGAGCAGCGGGGAGAGCACCAGATCCACGCCATTCAGACGCCCGTAGATGCGCCCATACCCGCCTCGTATCACCGTCGCCTTCGAGAAGCTCGGATTCCACGCCACGCCCACGCGCGGGCTGAACGAGCCGTAGAACGGGTTGTAGGGGTACTTTTCCCCATTGCCCACGTTGTGCACCAGAGCAAAGCCAAGCTGCGGGTTGTAGACGTTGCCTTGTTCCGCTTCTGCCCTGCGCTGGCTGAGGTAATCCGCTGATCGGATCGGCTCGTCGGAAGCGTCCACCAGCACCGTCTGCTTACCCGCGGCTTCGGTGGGCGGCATCTCGAGCGTCCAGCCCATGCCGTAGGTCAGGGTGAAGCTCGGCTTCATGTGCCACGTATCGCTGAAGTAGACGTTGTAGTACGGAATCGTGCTCTGATCGAAGGCGTGGGTCAGAGGCGGATTCAGCGCCAGGTTGCTGCCACTGCGGGTGTAGGCCACCTGTGATGCAGTCACGATACCCAGCACCGCGGCAGCCAGGCGGTTGGAGTTCAGGCTCTGCGGGAATCCGCCACCCAGATCGGACATATCCACCAAGCCGGCGCCGCTTGCATCGCCCAGCTGATACGTTGGCGTAAAGTTGATGCCGCCGCCATTGTCCGACCGCTGGTGATAGTCGAAGTTGTGCTGGTATTGTCCGCCGAATTGAATCAGGTGGTTGCCCTTCAGCGTACTCACGTTGTCGCTGATGAAGTGGTCCTGTCCGTCCCAGAACCGCGTGCGGATGCTCTGTGCATTCACATTGAACGGTCCCAGCTGATCGGTGGGACTCTCCCCGAGAGGCTCCATCGCTCCGCCCAGCCCGGGAAGTTGTGGCGGCGCGTTGTTATCCGACCAAGACCAATAGTTGCGCAGGAAACTATAGTGCAAATCGTTGGTCGTGTTAGTGGTGATACTCGTCGTCAGGCCCGTGACGAAGTACCACGGCTGCGACGGGCGGTGCGACACAGACACCGGCTTGCCCAGTGCGTCGCCGGGAAAGAATCCTCCAATATCGTATTGAGTATCGGAAGCCTCCGATAACTTGTAGTAACGATAGCTCGCAAACCAATTCCATTTGGCGCTGAACGCGTGATCCACCCGGAACGCCAGGTCGTTGCTGGTCAAAGGCAGTGAGAGATTGGCCTTAAAGCCGATCTCATTCACGCCATCGCATCCCGGACCCGCCAGCGGACCGCAACTCACATCGTTGCCCGCCGGTTCGTACTTGCTCCACATCGCCGCAACATCGGGATTGAGGCCGATGCCGCGCGGATCGATCGCTTTCATGTTGTAGGTTGTGCTGCCGTACGTCACCATTCCGGCCTGCAAACCGGCTGAGGGCACCGCCCTCTCAATGGTCTCCGAATTGGGATACCGATAACCTTCGAAAAATCCAAAGAGATAGGTGCGGCCTCCCCAGAACGCAGGCAGGATCCAGCCTCCCGCCTTGGCCCCGAAACGGTTGTAGTGGTACGCAGGCAGCGGGGTCTGCGACAGGTTGTTCTGCCAGGTATTGGCGTCGAATCCGTTATTGAGGTAGTACTCGTACACTCCGCCATGCCACTGGTTGGTGCCTCGCGGCGTAGCAAACTCTACCTGCGCGCCCGCGGAGTTATCGAAGTCCGCGGTTTGGTTCGATGTGTTAACCTTAACTTCCTCGACGCTGTCCTGCGGCGTCGGCATCACGCCCGTCGGTCCGTTGTCGAGCTGGCCGTTTGCGCCCGCCACGCCCGTGGGATCGCCCGCGAAGGTGGTGGTATATACGGCCATGCTGCCGTCCATGTCATTGGTGATCTGCCCGCCATCCAGCAGAAAGGTGCTCTGATCGTTGACCGCTCCAGCCACGCTGCCGGCCGGATCGACACCGGGCTGCATCGCTGTGAATGTATTCGCGTCGTGGCCCAGACTCGGCAGCGAATTGATGGCTTCCTGCGGAATGGTTTGGCCCACAGTGGAGTTCAGGGTCTGCAGCTCGGTGCCAATCGATTGAACTTCGACCGTTTCCGTGCTGCTGCCTATTTTGAGGGAAAGGTTGATCGTCAGCTGGGTACCGATGTTGACGACCTGCCCTTCCGTCCTGGCGACCGAAAACCCGGACCTGCTGGCGCTGACCGAATAGGTCCCCGGAGGCACCGCAGGAAAAACGTATTTCCCGTCGTCATTCGTGATCTTCGTCATCTTGAATCCAGACGAAGGATCGCTGAGTATCACCGTGGCGCCTGGAATCAGGGCGCCGCTTTGGTCGGTTACCTCGCCGACCACTGTACCGCTGTTGGTTGCCTGGCCGTGACCCCAGCTCGCGCCTGCGCACGTCAACAGGACAACCGCGACCGCGGCCATGATCCACCTTAGCCTGAGTTGCGTCATTAAAGCTCCTCCGTAAGTTGCTCGTTGTGCGTCTGCACCAGTGTCCGGGCGAACCACTTACGGCCCGGTGAGGACGAGGAAACAGAACCCTATGGGGAAGGGAACCCATTTCGGTCAGCTATCTAAAAGGCCAGAAATTCCTGAGGATCGAATCCAGCCGGTACAAGACTTGGGGGACGTCCTGCAGAGCGGCGTGTGTAACCTCGTTGGCCGCTCCTGCGCCTATATGGTGAGCAATCGACGGTCCAAAGACCGTCGGGTCTAAGCATGATGTTTTCGGGATAAGTGCCTGTGAAAATGGGATGGGCGAAAATCACACACCACGGCTATGAGGTCATGTAGGAAGACCATGCAGGAACATGTAGGAACACACGCAGCCATTCGACCTCTGAGGCGAGCGCGTCAAAGACGCGAGCCATCCCGGGTCATGCGCGCTGACTCGTCGAGACCGGTTCAAACACAACAGACAGGGGTCAGCTAAGGCAATCGGCCCTGCTTGCGGCTCTGCTCAGCGCGGTGCACTGATCTCAGCTAAGTCTCGCGATCGCCCAGAACCATGGCGTTACGCAGGGCATCAATGCATCGATTGGAGATCGAGCAGAGTGAATGGAAGGTTGGCCATTGAACGCCAGTGTCCGCGGTTGCTGCTAAACATCATCGACGCCCGCCGAAGCATAGCACTGGGACAACAGCCCGCGTCTCAATACCATCCGCACATTCTTGTTGATTGGCAGAGCCTTACCGTTGCTCAGGTGTACAAAGGCATTACCGTGTCGGGGAAGGTCGAAGTCCACCACATGGTCCAGATTGACCACGGCGTTTCTGTGTACGCGAAGGAAGCGCTCCGGGTCCAGTCGCCTGTATATGTCTTTGATCGTCATTCTATGTTCAAAGCTGGCAGTGGGCAGGTGGAGTTGAAGCAGGTTGCCGTGACTTTGAATCCACAATATGTCACGAACTGGCACCAGGACAATCTTGTCGCCTGCTTTAACGGTCATCCGGTTCATGTACTTCGCCGGGGCTGTCCCAGGTGCCTTTCCCAATTCTGAAACCGAATCGATCCCATGGCCAGATCCTGTTTCCCTGGTCTCCGGCTGTGAAACATCGTCGGATAGCACGTGCTCCAAACTCCCTGAGCGGGATCTTTCCTGATGCGAACGGGAGGCCTGCCATCCAAGAATGGTCATACTGGAACTCCTTTTGGGCGATGGATTGAGTTCCTTCGCCCAGCCTTCGATTTCCGTCGAGCAACATCACCTTCGAGACCATCAACTTCCCTCATGAGCGCTTCTAATCGCACGCTCTTCGTCTGCTTCATCCGAACAATAACGTAAGGATCGGCCGATGCGCAGGCTACTTCTGCTTGCTGCTGACTGCTGACGGAAAACTGGATTGCGCGCCAAAATAACATTCGATGGATTCGAGTTGTCCATTCCTGATTCGGAGATACTCCACATTTCGGAACGAGTTACCGTTCCTGGTGTGGCACAGATACTTCACAAATGCATCGTCCGCGCCAGTGGTGAGCCGCTCCAGGTCAAACTTTCCAATGAAATCAACCTGTGTGTCCCAGCATTGTTTTTTGAAAGCGCTCTTGCTGATGTGGTCGTCGCCCGCCGCGCTCGTAAAAGTGAAGTTGTCGGCGAGCAGTGCGTCGAACATGCTCAGGTCCTTCGTTTCCCATGCCCCGTACCACTTACGGACAATGTCCTCGTTCGTCGGGTTCTGCTCTCTCAACACGCCGCCATTTGTTGGTCCCGGCAATTTCACGACACCCACCAGCGCGCAGGCCCCCGTTGCGAGCAGGTTTCTGCGCGACATCGTAATTCTTGTCATGATCCATTCTCCTTTCCCACTCTCGCTTCGTTGCAGGTAAGCGACGCACAGATCGCGAACGTACAAACCGGTTGGTATTCAAGCACAAGAACAAACACCTCTCTGTGGAATCGCCGCGATCAGCTCCGCCTTCGCTTGCCCGGCGCACGAAGAGAATTCAGCCAGCCCACGATATTTCCAATTCCCATATTCCACACCTTCACATCCTGAGCATTCTTTGCCAACACTTCGTACCCTTCGACCATCGCGATCAGAAAACTCGCAGTCTCTTCCGGAACCAGGTCGCGGCGGACCGTTCCCTGATCCTGCCCCCTCCGCAAAGCTGTGGCAATGCCCTCTTGCCAGGCATGGAAGATTCTCTCCAATCGCCTGCGGAATTGTTCGTCGAGCTGAGACATCTCCTGCGCAAGATTGACCAGCGGACAGCCGGCCTTTAAATCATTTGGCCGAGCTGGTATCGCCTGCACAATCCCGATCAAAGCGTCGACAGGGTCCTTGTCCTCGCTCCGTTGCAGCGGAAGCAACCACCTGTCGCGGGGGAATTTTGCGACGACCTCTTCGATGAGGGCGTATCCCAGTGCGTCCTTGTTCTCAAAATGGTAGTAGAGCGCCCCTTTCGTGACATTGGTGGCGGCCAGAATTGCATCGAGCCCGGCACTCTGGAAGCCGTATCGGTAAACTTCGCGAAAAGCTGCCTGCAACAGGCGCTGGCGCGTGAGCTCAGGATCGCGCCGCCCTGGCGCCCTGCGGTTCAGGTTCTTGCGTGCCAGCAACATACCAACCAGTATGTACTCTAATTGCTACCCGGCGTCAAGAGAGAAGGATTCATGGTCCGATTTGTGGCATGTATTTGCCGCAGAAGTCTCTGTTTTCGGTGGATTTCATCGCCAAGGGGGGGGGTGACCCAACGGATGACAACAATCATCTATGGCATCAACGCCATCGATCCTGTCACTTTTGTCGATGTCGCCATTGCGCGCCTGAGCGTAGCACTCTCGGCCGCTACATCGGGCGCGCCGCGACTCTTCGGCGATCGCATTCGAAGAGTCGCCCTTGCAGGGGCGGCGATTCTCCAGCGATGACAGCTTCATTTCGAAGCTGACATCTCCCAATTGTGTGATGCACGTCACAGACAGTCCTCGCAGCGCCCTTGTGTGATGCGCGTACATTCCTCAGCAGGAACCGCCACTCTATCGAAGTGCAGGTAAGGGGTATGGAAATGCCGCACTTGATTTCAATTCGACATTCATTTCCGAAGCTCTTCGTGCATGGACGCACTGCCGGGGCGCCAGTCTCATCTGGCCCCGAGCCCCTGTCCGGGAACGCAGAGAAGACCAAACGCAGGACTCAGGGAGGATCGATGAAATACAGCATTCCAGCCGCGGTAGCGGCGCTCTCGCTTGCAGCATGCGCTTATGCGGGAACTATCCAGGGCAAAGTCTCCGGCGCCAAAGGCGAATCCGTCGTCTACGTGGAAGCCATCGCTGGCAAAACCTTCCCGGCGCCGGAGCAGCATCCGGTGATGGATCAGAAAGGGTTGATGTTCGCCCCGCACATCATGGCCGTGCTGCAGGGCACAACCGTCGATTTTCTTAACAGCGACAGCGTGGCGCACAACGTTTTCTGGTCCTCGGTGGGCGGGAACAAGAAGCTCGGTCACAACATGGGAACCTGGCCGCAGGGAGAAAAGCGCAGCTTTAAGTTCGACACACCGGGCGCGATTCCTCTGCTTTGCAATGTCCACCCCGACATGGCTGCCTACATCATCGTGTCGCCCACGCCCTACTTTGCGACGACGGATAAGTCGGGCCAATACCACATCGAGAACATTCCTGACGGCAGTTACACGGTCACCTTCTGGAACGAGGGAACGAAACCGCATTCGAGCCAGGTCACGGTGTCCGGCAACACGAAAGCCGACGCAACTCTCACGAAATAGGAACAGCGAGGGGCAAGGTCCGGGAGAGGCCCGAACGGCTATTCATGCTGAAGCGCTACGAAAACAAATCGGTCGATGCCGCGTGGCTCAACAGTAATTTCCCGTGCATGATGGCCTGTCCAGCGCATACCAATGCAGGCCGGTATGTTGCTTTGATCGCCGAAGGGCGGTACGAAGAGGCCTACAGGCTGGCCCGCGAACCCAACCCGCTCGCCAGCATTTGCGGCCGGGTCTGCGCGCATCCCTGCGAGACCGCGTGCCGCCGCGGCGACATCGACCACCCCATCGCCATCCGCGCGCTGAAGCGGTTCCTCACGGAGCGGCATGGTCCTGAATCGAAGCGCCCCGTCGATGTGAACAGGGGACGCGGGCAGAAGAAACTTCCTTTTCGCATTGCTGTGGTGGGTGGTGGGCCGGTGGGACTGTCGGCCGCGCACGATCTTGCTCTGATGGGTTATTCGGTCACGATCTTTGAGGCCGCTCCGGTGGCCGGCGGAATGCTGTACCTCGGTGTGCCGGAGTATCGGCTGCCGCGCGATGTCGTGGAAGCGCAGGTGCGCGAAATCCTTGCCACGGGTGACATCACGCTGAAACTCAATCACGCCGCCGGCCGCGATTTTGCGATCGCCGATCTGCGCCGTCAGGGGTACGACGCGGTGCTGCTCGCAGTGGGAGCCCACAGCAGTCGCGACCTCTCCATTCCTGGAGTGGACCTGGACGGCGTGCACAAGGGAATCGATTTCCTGCTGAATGTGAACCTCGGCTACCAGTTCACCATCGGGAAGAAAGTCATCGTCATCGGTGGCGGGAACGTGGCCATGGATGTGGCGCGCTCCGCGGCGCGCGAGGTCCTCCGTCAGCATGCGGCCGGCGTCGAGGCCCACGAGCCATCTGCCGAGAATGTTCAATCGGTCGCCACGAAAGAAATGGTGGACGTCTCCCTCTCCGCTCTGCGCCTGGGCGCGCAGGAGGTCCACCTGGTTTGCCTGGAGAGCCGCAAAGAGATGCCAGCGGCGCTGGAGGAGATTGTTGAGGCGGAGGAAGAAGGCATCATTCTTCACCCGGGGCTGGGCCCGCATCGCATTCTGGGCGAAAACGGCAGAGTCACTGCGCTGGAGGCACTGAAGACCAAATGGGTCTTCGATCAGAACGGGCGGTTCAATCCCGCCTTCGAGGAAAACAGCGAGACGCGGCTCGAGTGCGACACCGTCATCATGGCCATCGGCCAGGCTCCGCGGCTCGACTTCCTGAAGCCCGAAAACGGCGTGGAGATTTCCCGCCGCGGCCTGATCGCGGTGAACCCGCAGACGCTCATGACTTCCGCCGAAGGGATCTTTGCCGGCGGCGATTGTGTTTTTGGCCCGCGCCTGATTATCGACAGCGTCGCCGATGGCAAGCGCGCTGCCGTAGGCATCGATGAGTTTCTCCGCGGAACGCAGCATCCGGAGCCCACCGTCGAAGTTGAAATTCTGAAACGCCACAGCATGCCGCTGGGGATCCTCGACCTGATACGGCAGCCTGTTCCCGCCCTGCCGCTCGATCGCCGCACCGGGATGACCGAGGTCGAACTGGGGTTCGACGAAGAGGCCGCGCAGCTCGAGGCGCAGCGTTGCCTGCACTGCTGGGTGAATACCGTTTTCGAAGGCAATCCTGAGGACGGCAGTCTCTGTGTCCTTTGCGGCGGCTGCATCGACGTTTGCCCGGAGAACTGCCTGGAACTGGTCAGCCTCGACCGCTTTCAATTCGAGCCCGAAGTAGTGCAGCAGCTCGTGGACCACGAGGGATTACTGAAAGTTGAACTGGACAATGTCCGGGCCGACGAGCTGGGCATCGTCGCCGGTTCGGTGATGCTGAAAGACGAAACGCGCTGCATTCGATGCGGGCTCTGCGCCGCACGGTGCCCCGTGGGAACCATCACCATGGAGTCGTTCAATCTGCTTCCCGCGGAACCAACAGGCCTGATCTCTGTTGAATCCATCGATGCGCCGTTTCGAACCGCAGTCACGGACAGGAAGTGAGCGGACTTATGAGCGAGAAGCAATCCACGCCAGTGCCGGTCGACCATGAGATCAGCCGCCGGTCCTTCTTCAATAAGCTCGGCATCGGATCCCTGGGCATCGCAGCAGCCGGAACGCTCGGCTTCACCTATCGATTCCTCTCGCCCAACGTTTTGTACGAAGCATCTCCGATCGTCAATGCCGGGAAGCCCGAAGGCTATCCCATCGATTCGGTCACTCTGGATGTCAATTCGGCCATCTACCTCGTGCATGTTCAGGAGGGCTTCCTTTCGCTGAATGCGATCTGTACCCACCTGGGCTGCATGACGGCGTGGAAGCCGGACCTGGGCATCATCGCCTGCCCCTGCCACGGAAGCAAGTTCAGCCGCGAAGGACAAAAACTCGCGGGTCCGGCGCCCAGGCCCTTGCCGTGGCTGAGGACGTGGCTGAGCGACGACGGCGACATCATGGTGGACCGCTCCACAACCATTGCGCCATCGCAATTTCTGAGGATCTGAAGATGCCGGGCAGAATGGACAGCACCATCGACAGGCTGCAGCGCACGCGGGTGTGGCGCTCTGTCTTTCGCAGCGGCACAGGTTCCAGCACCCTGCACCGCGCTCTCGCCATTCAGCAGAATGTCTTCCTGCATCTCTTCTCGACCAAAGTGCGGCGCCGCATGCTCGGCTTCCGGGCTACGTGGTATCTGGGAGCGTTAACTCTGGGAACCTTCTTCATACTGGTGATTACCGGCATTCTGCTCATGCTTTACTACCACCCCTCGGTGCCGCAGGCCTATGCCGATGTTAAGGACCTGAAGTTTGTCGTTTCGTCGGGCATGTTTCTGCGCAACCTGCACCGCTGGTCTGCACATGCCATGGTGCTGCTGGTCTTCGCCCATATGTTTCGGGTCTTTTACCGGGGCGCCTATCGCCCGCCGCGCGAATTCAACTGGGTCATCGGCGTCGTACTCCTGCTTATCACTCTGCTGCTGAGTTATACAGGGTATCTGCTCCCCTGGGACCAGCTGGCATTCTGGGCAATTACTGTCGGCTCAAATATCTCCTCCGCGGTTCCTGTCTTCGGCGACAAAGCCCGCTTCCTGATGTTAGGAGGTCGCCAGGTCAACGCGAATGCTCTGCTGCGCTTCTATGTGCTGCACTGCGTGATCCTGCCTCTGGCGGCAGTTCTGTTCGTGGCCGTCCATATGTGGCGCATCCGCAAAGACGGCGGTCTGTATGTTCGTCAAAGCGAGCCTGGCCGGGAGGCTTTACCTGAACCCGGCACGCCAGCAATGGAAGACGATGAAGCCCTGGCGGTGAAGCGATGACAGAGCCAAAGGATTTTGTCGCCGGTGTAGGTTCCGATATCCGCAAGTCGCAGAGGCGCGTCCTTTTCGTTACTCGCAGAACCTCACCGCAGGTGAAAGCAAGCGACGAGGAACAGGTCCAGACTTTTCCGGAAGGATTGCTGCGCGTCGCACTGGCCATCGAAATCCTCGCTATTGCGCTGGTGCTGATCTCTCTGTTCTTTAACGCGCCGCTCGAAGGTATCGCCGATCCCACGAACACCCCCAATCCAGCCAAGGCGCCATGGTATTTTCTCGGGCTGCAGGAAATGCTGCACTATTTCCCGCCAGTGGTCGCAGGCGTTCTGATTCCCACGGTGCTGGTTGTAGCGCTGGTCGTCATCCCGTACTTCAACGTCAATATCGAAGCGGACGGACTATTCCTCAAGAATCGCCGCCGCCGTCTCGGCATTTTCTATGTGGCGGCCCTGGGCTTTTCGCTTTTCCTCTGGTTCTTCGACGTATATGTGGCGCTGGTTCTAACACTCATCGTCGCCGCATTCATGCTGATTGCGGCGTTCAGTTCGCCTCATTCGTCCAGCCGCTCCCGGCGCTATCTGGCATCGAAACCCGTTTCCTGGTGGATTATGACCTGGTTTCTTTTCGAACTGGTTGTGCTGACCGTCGTGGGCACTTTCTTCCGCGGGCCCGGATGGTCATGGGTTTTGCCATGGAGGGGATAAGTGCAATCGTTGAAGGCTAAACTTATCTCCTTCTCGCGGGCTCTGCTGCACGACCCCATCCATATCTTCGGCGTGGTGAGCTTTCTGCTGCTTGTGGCTCTGGCGATCGCTCCGGCCAAGGATCATTTCAGCGAGTGGCGCCATTATCAACAGCAATACCTCCGCCTGATCCATGACCGTGGCGATGCTGTGACCCTGCAACGTCATTTTCAGGGTGGCATTCGTCAGATATGGCTCCCGGATCTCGGCGTGGTGGATCGCTGCCAGAGTTGCCACACCGGTCTCGACGAGACCAGCCTCGCGGATGTAAGCACGCAGCCCTTCCGCAGGCACCCACCCATACCACATCGTCTGGATGAATTTGGCTGCGTCGTCTGCCATCGCGGCCAGGGTGCCGCAACCACCGTCGCCGAAGCCCACCACAGCACCCTCGCGCGAGAAGAACCTCTCCTGCCCGCTCGCTACATCGAGGCTTCCTGCGGCCAGTGTCATCACGTTGCATTGCCCGGAACGCCGAAGCTGAATCAAGGCCGCGAACTGCTGGCTCGCTATGGCTGCGTGCGCTGCCACTCCATCAGGCTGCCCGACAGCAGCACCATAACACCAACTGACCAGCCACCGCCCCTCACCCACATTGCGGACAAAACCACACGCGAGTGGATTTACGCCTGGCTTAAGGATCCAGCGAGTTATGCCGCGTCGGCAACCATGCCGAACTTCCAGCTCAGCGATGCCGACGCCCGAGATATCTCTGCCTTTCTCATCGCCAACAGCGAGCCCCTCCCGGGAGATGCCGCCGCCGCGACCGTCGCCGCAACCGCTCCTGATCCAGCCGCGGGAGCAAGCCTCTATGGCGAATCGTTCTGTGCTTCCTGCCATGCCGTGCAGAATGCCGCGGGAAACGTGGTGGGCGGAGATATAGGTCCGGAGCTCACGCGCATCGGCAGCAAAGTGAAGCCCGAATGGCTGCAGGCATGGCTGCGGGATCCGCGCACCTATAACTCTCACACCTTAATGCCGCGCTACCGCTGGAGCGAACAGCAGCTCCGGCTCCTGAGCGGGTATGTGCAGAGCAAGACCGACACCGATTTCCTGGCGAACGTGCATCTCGATCCAGCGACCCCCCGGCAGATCGCCCGCGGCAAGGCTCTGGTCACGGAATATGGTTGCGCCGTCTGCCATGAGATACGCGGCATTCAGAAGCCCGAAAACTTCGCTCCCGAATTAAGCCGCATTGGCAGCAAACCTCTTGCTCAGCTGGTCTTCCTTTCCGGCATGCCGCAAACGCTTCCCGACTACATCGCGGCCAAGGTTCGCCGCCCGCGGGCCTTCGGTGCGGCGCTGCGCATGCCCCAATACAGCTTCACCACCGATCAGGAGGAGGCCCTGACGACGGCTCTGCTCTCTCTCACCGATCGCAGCTTCACGCTGCCCGCCCGGCTGCAGATAGCGTCTCCTCCAGCGGCAACCTACCAGCCGGCCGGACATGCCGGAAAGCTCATGGCGGAACTGAACTGCTTTGCCTGTCATCGGATCAATGGCCGCGGAGGCGAAATGGCTCCGGACCTCTCATGGGAGGGCTCGGCGGTGCAGCGCCCGTGGCTCGACGCATTTCTGAAGAGCCCAAACACTTTGCGCCCGGCGCTGATCCGTCGCATGCCAAAGTTCAATCTCTCCGACAGCGAACGTGCCGAGCTTACCGACTACTTCATGACTGTCTACCAGACCGCGGATATCGATCGCGATGCAATCCCGTTGAGCAGCTACTCTGCGGGGCTTGTTGAGCAGGGAAGGCAGCTTTTTTATTCGAAGTACTCGTGCCAGTCCTGCCACCAGGTCAACCCGCAGCAGGACAAGGGCTACATCGGACCTCCTCTTACCCAGGTGGGTTCTCGGCTCAACGCAACGTGGATCTATCACTGGTTGAAGAATCCGCAGGCATTGCGGCCCGGAACCATCGAGCCTAACCAGAACATCAATGACGAGGACGCGAATGCCCTGACGGCGTTCCTGATGACACAAAAGGCTCCCGGTGTCAGGGAGGCGAAGCGATGAAGCGGCTCGCAGGGATCTTCGGTACGCTCGTGACCCTGGCTGCGGGATGTGCGCACCATCCAACTTCCACGCCCGCGCTTCATGCAACGGCGACGGGTGCGGCTCTCGTTGAGTCGAGCGGCGGGAAGCAGCTGGGCACGCCGGGGACATCGCTGGCACAGCCTCTTGTCGTGCAGGTCAATGACGCCCAGGGAAATGCGGTCGCCGGAGCTGTGGTCGAGTTCCGCGGTGCTGAAGGCGTGAGCTTCGATCCTGCCACGAGCCTTTCCGATTCCAGCGGGCAAGTCACAACAACTGTCACCCTGGGCGGTAGCGCAGGCCGATATGAACTAACTGCCGTCTCGAACGACAAGGCCGGAAAAGAATTCGTCCTCAAGGTTACCGAGCTTGCCGCGGGTTACCAGGAGCAGCTCGGCTTCGAACTGCAGGACCAGTATTGTGCCCGCTGCCACGATCCGGAATCCTCTCCGCAAAGAGTTTCCAACTACGACAACCTTGCCGTAAAGCCCCACGCTTTCACTGACGGCGAAACCCTCACTAAGCTCAGCGACTCCGATCTGACCGCGATGATCAGTCATGGCGGTCCGGCTCTGAACCGCTCGGCGCTGATGCCTCCCTACGGGGCGACACTCAGCAAATCCGATATTCAGGCCCTCATCGCATATATCCGTCTCGTAGCCGATCCTCCCTGGCGGGTGACCGGGGTTGTTGATGCGAAGCGATAAATGTTGTTACCTCTCGGCGCCGGTATCCCCGGCCAGGAAAGTGGTCCATAATGCGTAATTCGTTCATGGCTTTGTTGCTCCTGCTCTTCGCGTCTTGCGGATTGGTGCCCACTGCGGCAGCTCTGCCCAGCTACGCTCGCCAAACCGGCCTGCCGTGCAGCGGCTGCCATTACACGCCCCCCGAGTTGAATGCGGCCGGGCGGCTCTTCAAACTGATGGGCTATATCGACCGGGTGAAGAACACCGATATCGTCGCCGAGTCCGGCGGCCGCCGCTCCGGCATGAACATGCTGGCCTCTCTCCCTCTTGGCGCCTGGTTTGAGACCTCATTGACCAATACCAAGGCTCCTCAAACCGGAACACAGAACGGGAATTTCGAATTTCCTCAGGATGTCTCTCTCTTCCTGGCGGGCGGCTGGGCCGCGCACCTTGGCAGCTTCCTGCAGGTGACTTACAACGCGCAGGACGACCACTTCAGCATCGACAACACCGACATTCGCTATGCCAACAAGTTCAAAGGGTCCGGTAAAGAATGGGTCTACGGAATCAGTCTGAATAACAATCCCACCGTCGAAGACCTGTGGAACAGCACGCCGGCCTGGGGATTTCCCTTCATCGTCAGCGACTCGGCGCCAACGCCGGCGGCGGTGCCTCTCATCGGCGGAGGTCTGGCGCAGGATGTTGCCGGCATCGGTGCGTACACCATGTGGGATCAGCATCTCTATTTTGCTGGAACGATCTACCGATCCGATCATGTCGGCAGCCCTCAGCCCACGAACGGCCAGGGCGCGTCGATCAACATTCGCGGTGTTGCGCCTTACTGGCGTCTTGCATGGCAGCAAAACGGACGAAAGGATAACTTCGAAATCGGTACTTATGGTATCCATGTGAAGGCAACACCAGGTGCGATTCAGGGACCTGAAGACAGTTACACGGACTGGGGTCCGGATTTTCAGTACGACCACACCTTCGGCAAAGACGTGCTCTCGGTCCGGGGCAGCTATCTGCGGGAGAATTCAGCCCTCGTTGCCAGTTTGGCCAGTGGTGCTGCCAGTGAGAGCGCGCATCATCTGGACAGCGGAAACCTGAATGCCGAATATCATTTTGGCAACCGCTACTCCGCCAACGGGGGATGGTTCATGACGTCGGGCACGCCGGATCCTCTGGTGTATGCTCAGGCCGCGATCACGGGCAGCGCCAATGGCGGTCCGAGAAGCGCCGGATATATTGCAAACTTTTCCTTCTGGCCGATCCAAAACCTCGATCTCGCGGCGCAGTACACCGCTTACACCCGATTCAACGGAGCGGCAACGAACTACGACGGCGCAGGACGCAATGCCAGCGATAACAACACCGTGTATTTGCTGGCGCGCTTCGTGTTCTGATTCGCAGCGAAGCTGAGCTCCAGGAGATCTCTCACAGCGCAGTTTCGCGCGAAACCGTTGGCAAGGTCGATTCAGCGAATGCTACCCTCTTGATATCGTGTTCTCCTCATCTTCATTCCCACACTGGCCTTCCGATTCGCGTGGAAGGAGGCCACGGTATCACCGTGGTTTGATCTGGTGCGCTGTCGTCGTCATCAGCGTATATTATCGATTTTAAGAGTGGCCCCGTAGCTCAGGTGGATAGAGCAGCAGTTTCCTAAACTGCAAACAATGCGACTGTCAACACATTTTAGGAGACTTGCTAATGCAGAAATATGGCTTATTTGCTGGGGATTTAACGAAGTCGCCTAAAACACCTTGATAGTCAACCATTTACAAAGACACATCCCAACTGCCACCAAAACTGCCACCAAAACCACACCCATCCCAGCACAAACCAGGTAAGCGGCTGAGCGAAGGTCCACTGACTTGATACGAAAACTATCGAGATGGACTTCGTTTGCTGTTCCTTTTGTGCTCCGCCTTCTCACCCCCTCACGTTTTGCAGCCGAAGCCTCTGATAGCACGCGACCACCTGCCGAGTGATGACGGCGGGCCAGCTTGCTGGCGTCTCGAAGGGCCTTCCGGGTTGGGGGCCGAACGCTTTCTCTTCGTTTCATTGCGATACTCCTGAGCGATGTTAGGCGCGAGTCTCGCCCCCACGTTACTTCCTTGATTCCTCTTTCCAGTGGCCTAGAACCACAAGTCGGGATTTCCATGTCGTGACTTGCCAGCAGGGCAATCTGCTCCGTCATTGAGGGAATCCTGTTCTGGTCCGCCAACAGGCAGAGCGCGCTGAGAACCGGATTTAGCCAGCATCTTTCGGCGTCGTCAAGTAATGCTCGATAGTTGCCTAATGACAGATTAGTAACCTACTTGCTTTCTGAAGACTACATGTAATATTGTATTAGCATGGCAATGTCTGAAGAGATTCCGTCAAGCCTTGAACAAAAACTCAATCTCATAATCCATCTGCTCTGCCTGTTGGTGGACCAGAACAGGATTCCCTCAATGACGGAGCAGATTGCCCTGCTGGCAAGTCACGGCCTTTCACCTTCCGAGATCGGCAAGATCGTGGGGCGAGAAGCGAACTACGTGTCGGCCTCGCTAAAACAGAAAAAGAAAGGCAAAACGAATGAACGATGAAATCCTTGCGAAAAAGATCGATCTACTCACGAGGCTTCTAGCGGTTCAACTTGTGAACGGAAGAAACCAAATGGATCAAATCCGGCTGTTGTCAATCGCCGGGATGGGACCGAAGGAAATCGCCGAACTTTTGGGAACGACAGCTAACACGGTCAACGTCGCGCTCTCGACCCTGCGAAAGAAGGGGGGATTGAAAATAAAATCCGAGGGAGGAAAGATCGATGTCCGATGAAGGGGGAGTTTCTCTTGAGAGCACAATGCGTGCTCTCCTGCTGGCTTCACTGCGGAGCCTGGATACTGATTCACAGATTGAGATTCTGCTGAAAGCGGGATTTTCGAATCCGGTCGTTGCCGATCTGACTGGCATTACTGCTAACGCAGTTGCTTTGCGAAAGGCACGGCTGAAAAGAAAGGCGGCGAATCGATGAACGGCGCGAAAACAACAGATGTGAGTCTGGATTTAAGAGCACTCGTTTTTCAGATGCATGACGCCGGGTACACGCAAGATGCAATAGCGGCATACACCGGAAAAAGCAAGGGTACGATCAATGAAATGCTGAAGCCTCTTCAAAAGGGCAAGGGCAGTCGGCCCGCGAAATAAACAGGATGCCTCTATAGGACGAATGGCTGATGACCCTACCAACGAGAATCGTTGACGCCACTACACGTGAGAAGATCAGCGCGTACTTAAGCAGGTCCCATGCGCGACAAGCCGTGTTTGAGTTCATCTATCGTGGGGGCAACAAACCGAAATCCGTGGACCTCATCGCCAAGGCAACCGGCTTGACCAATGTGAAGGTCGCTCAGGTCGCCACCCCTTTGGAGAACAAGGGATATATAGCTGGGATTAAACAAGGTCGGCTGAAGTATTTTTCAAAGCAAAAGGACCTGATCTCCAGTCGTGACGCCATCCTACGGCTTGCGAGGAATCGCAAGCGACTGAAAGAGGAGTTACAAGCCAAATCGGGCAAGGTTCATGTGGTAGTCCGAGCGGCTGCGCGAACCGAGATTCGAGTGGATGCAATCACGATTGACTCGATTGACAACTTTACAAGGGTCCGAAAAATCGCTCCAGCGAAAGCGCGCAAGATTTCCCCGGATCGACTCCCAGAAAAGGTGTTCAAGTATGGAGTAGCGCACATTCTCGGGGATCGGGGTCGGTTCACCGACTGGGGTGGAGAACGAAACGATTTGTATTCTGATTTCGTCTCCATTAAGAAAAAGCGCGTTCGAACTGCGATTGCTTTCAAAGGCCCGGGAACGAAGCCTCCATTATCGATAAAAAAGCTTGGTAAGAATGGGGATCAAATCCCGAGGTTGTTTAGTTCTGCCGCCGAGGTTTTCCTCATCCAGTTCGAAGGGCAAATCCTTGAGGCCGTTGTTGAGCAGATGGAGACCTACGCGATTCGCAAGTCCAAGGAATCTGGCAGATTGATTAGGTTTGGCGTCATCGGTAGGGAAGACTCGCATCGTCTTCGAGCTGCCTATCCGAATGCCTTCAACCTCTCCCAAGCGTGAACAACCTTTATCCCACTCAGCCCGCGCCCGGTTCCGCTTCAGTTCCGACGCGCAGTCTAGACAACTGCTGGTCTGAGGTTCGGAGATACCATTGGGTGGACAATGTGACGGCGGAGTTGAGGCTAATGTCAGGTACGATATTGATGGTTAAGTTATTGATGTCAAGAAAGTAAAATCAATGCAAATCTGGAGACCGACTTCGAGGAAATCCGTCCAAGCGCTGGTTCCATGTCTCTCATTTCACGGGAGTTTATCGCAAGTGGCAGTACTAAATGCCACCAAAACCGCCGCTAGATTGTCTAAAAACGATGCTCGGTCATAGACGTAAGTCCTTTGAACACAGTGTATTATGACAAAGTGGCCCCGTAGCTCAGGTGGATAGAGCAGCAGTTTCCTAAACTGCGTGTCGGAAGTTCGAGTCTTCCCGGGGTCACCAGAGTTTCCAGAGACTAATGCCCCGCGTGAACCAGAAAAAGAAGGCCGATAATCGCGGCGGCGACGACGAGAATGAACGCGAGCAGAAATCCTCCGATGAGGAGTTGTGCGGTGCGCTGCTGTTCGGGGCGCGGGCGCGTGATGCCGAACGTATTGATGAAAGCTTCGGTGAGCCAGGCGAGGAGCTTCATGGGGCGAAATCAGAATAGCGCTGCGCGGGTGTGGCCGTCCGATCAGGTGCGGGATTTAGCGATGGCGTCGAGGACGCCGTTGAGGAAGTCGATCGACTCGGGAGCTGAGTAGCGGCGCGCGATTTCGAGCGCCTCGTCGATGACGATGGGGGCGGGGGTGCCGGGAAATCCGAGCAGTTCGGCGACCGCCATGCGAAGCAGATTGCGGTCGACGGCGGGCATGCGTTTGAGACTCCAGTTTTTCGAGTGCTGCTGGAGGAGGGCGTCGATTTCCGGTTCGCGCGAGGTGGCGACACGAAAGAGGTCTTCGGCGAATCCGCGCGCGCCATCGTCGACTTCCTCGCGCGCCTGCCAGAAGGTCTTGCGGACTTCGTCGGGATTTTGGCGGCCGACGTCGGCCTGAAAGAGCATCTGCATGGCGAGTTCGCGGGATTTGCGTCGTTTGCCGACGAGCGTCATGCTCGCTGCTCCGCGGGCGTTGCGGCGATTTTTTTGTGCAGGGAGGCCATTTCGATGGCTGCAGCCGCGGCTTCGAATCCTTTGTTGCCGCTCTTGAGGCCGGCGCGGTCGAGCGCCTGCTCGAGATTCTCGCAGGTGAGGACGCCGAAGGCGTGAGGAACGCCAGTGTCCTGCTGCGACTGGCCGATGCCGCGCGCCACTTCGTTATAGATGGCTTCGTAGTGGGCGGTTTCGCCGCGAATGAGACAGCCCAGAGTGATGACGGCGTCGAATCGGCGCGTCTCCGCGAGCTGGCGAGCAGTGGCGGGAATTTCCCAGGAGCCGGGGACGCGGACGATCTCGATGCGGTCGCGATGAGCGCCGCTGCGCAGGAGACAATCGAGCGCGCCCTGAAGGAGGCGGTCGGTGATGACGGCGTTCCAGCGGGCGGCGACAATGGCGAAGTTCATGTCGTGGGCGCTGAGGTCGCCCTCGAGGGCGATGGGTTTGCCGTGGACCGGATCCTGATGTTCCCAGAAGGCGACGTTGAAACCGGGGACTGGTTGGACCGTGAAGAACCGGGATTTCCAGTGGGTGTTTTCGATGGTGGTGATGCTGGTTTGAGCAGCGTCGGCGCCAGCGTTCGATTCGAGCCAGTGGCGCGCCACCTGATGCAGCGCATCGAGCGCGGTGACTTCGATGAGCAGGTCGGTGTTCAGAGTCGGGAGCGTGCCGTCGATGAATTCAAGATTGCCGAGAGGCGCGAGGAACGGGCGTCCTTTACTGGCTGTGCCTGCGCGACGGGGTGGCTCGTCCCAGCCGCGGCCGGGCTCAAAGCCCAGCGCGGAGAAGAAGCTCACCAACTCGTTGAAGTGAGCCGGGGAGTCGGCTGGGCGAATGAAGGTAATGCCCTTGATCATGATTTGAGGGTATCAAGGACAGCATTCAGCGCACAGCGTTCCGTGCTGGCCCGCGGGAAGATCAGGAAGCAGGCCTAAGGGCCCATGGGTCTGCTTCGGTGCATCGACCGGCAGCTTGCGATCACAAAACCGGGACGACGAACGAACCAGGGATCTTGCGGTCCAGCGTTGCGAGCGTTGCTCCGTGCGCGCGCGCCAGCTGAACGAGGTAGCCGTCGGTGGACTGAGCGGAGGTTCTGACCCAGGCAGGCAGATGAGAGATGTCGAGATCGTCGGGGATGAAGGCGAATCCGGCTGCACGTTTCAAACGGATCAGCGTCTCGCGAGCGTGCGCGACAGGCAGGCCATAAGGGCCGGTGTGAGCCAGGATGCGAACAAAACCGAGTTCTGTGATGGGACAGCTGGCAAAAGCGGCTGATTTCTCCGAAGCGACCCAGGCTGCGACACGCGGGTGGAACTCATGTTCCGTGAAGCCAAAGGCTAACAGCGCACTCACATCGAGAAGCCAGATCATGGGAAATCGGCGAGCATCTCGCGGACCTGCTTATGGGTCAGGACAGGGGCGCCGGCACCGAGGGTCAGAACGGGGAAGCCGGTGATCGGATCCTTCACAATACGGGCTTTGCGCATCTTTTTGCGGCGCGGAGTGAGGACGATCTTGCCGGATTCGACGCGGACATCGAGCTGATCACCCGCGCAAATGCCGAGACTCCGGCGCAGCGGTCCGGGCAGGACGACCTGGCCCTTAGTGGAAACAGTCGTCTGCATGGTAAGACCATCTTACCATGGCCGGGTTGCCGCGGGCTGGAGATTGCCTGGCATAGAAAAGACGTCGCCCGTTTCCGGGCGACGTCTTCTTTGGCTGACACGACGGAAATCAGTTAGCTCGCCTTGGAATCGATCCTCATTCCGTAGAACGATTTCCGTACGAAGAACATCGACACCAGGAAGAAAGCGATTGCCAGCCCTCGCGCGAGCATCGGTTTGTCATGGCTGAGCGTCACGGCGAGCTCGACGGCCAGCAATCCGAACAAGGTCGTGAACTTGATCACCGGGTTCATGGCCACCGAGGACGTATCTTTGAAGGGATCGCCTACCGTGTCTCCGATCACGGTTGCGTCGTGCAGCGGTGTCCCTTTCTGTTTCAGGTCGACCTCTACAATCTTTTTCGCATTGTCCCAGGCGCCGCCGGCATTGGCCATGAAGATGGCCTCGTACAGGCCGAAGATCGCAATCGAGAACAGATAGCCGATAAACAGGAACGGCTCCATGAATGCGAACGCAAGGGTGGAGAAGAAGACGGCCAGAAAGATGTTGAACATTCCTTTCTGCGCGTACTTCGTACAGATCTCGACCACCTTCTTGCTGTCGGTGACCGACGCCTTCTCCGCACCTTCCAGATGGATGTTCGCTTTGATGAACTCGACCGCGCGGTAGGCTCCTGTGGAAACCGCCTGTGTTGAAGCGCCTGCGAACCAGAAGATGACCGCTCCGCCACAGATCAACCCGAGCATAAAGGGCGCGTGCAGCAGAGAGAGTTTGTTCACGTTATCCGTCAGCCCGTGGGTCAGAGCCATGATGATCGAGAAAGTCATGGTGGTTGCGCCGACCACGGCGGTGCCGATCAGCACCGGCTTGGCTGTAGCCTTGAATGTATTGCCGGCTCCGTCATTGGCTTCCAGCAGGTGTTTTGCGCGTTCGAACTTCGCGTCGATGCCGTAGTCCTTCTTCAACTCGGCTTCGATGCCGGGAACTTCTTCGATGAGGGACAACTCGTAGACGGATTGAGCATTGTCGGTGACCGGCCCGTAGGAGTCCACGGCAATCGTGACCGGGCCCATCCCAAGGAAGCCGAAGGCGACAAGACCAAACGCGAAGACGGCTGGAGCCAGCATCATTCCAGCCGGATTATTCTGCGAGTCCGGTATGCCCAGGCTGAAGTAATAGCCCAGTCCCATGAGTGCGACCATGCTAAGTCCCAACCAGTAGGCCGAGAAATTGCCGGCGACGAATCCCGACAGGATACCCAGGGAGGCTCCGCCTTCCTGCGCCGACTTGACGACTTCTTTCACGTGGGTCGACTTGGTTGAAGTGAAAACCTTGACCAATTCCGGTATGAGAGCGCCCGCCAGCGTTCCGCACGAGATGATGGAAGCCAGCTTCCACCACAGGGTTCCGTCCCCGAGAGTCGGAATCATCAGGTAAGAAACAATGTAGGTGAGGACGATGGAAACGATGGACGTGATCCAAACCAGCGAGGTCAAAGGCGACTCAAAGTCCATTTCGTCGGAGTTCGCGTATCTGGCCTTAGCGATGGCGCCATTGAGAAAGTACGCACCGGAACTGGAGAGCAGCATGGCCACGCGCATCACGAAGATCCATACCAGCAGTTGCACCTGCGTCGTGGGATCTTTGACGGCCAGCAAAATGAATGTGATCAGGGCTACGCCGGTGACGCCGTACGTTTCGAAGCCATCCGCGCTGGGGCCAACAGAGTCGCCCGCGTTGTCACCGGTACAGTCTGCGATCACGCCCGGATTACGCGCGTCGTCTTCCTTGATCTTGAAGACGATCTTCATCAGGTCGGCGCCAATGTCGGCGATTTTGGTGAAGATGCCGCCGGCAATACGCAGAGCAGCCGCGCCCAGCGACTCGCCGATGGCGAAGCCGATGAAGCAGGGACCTGCGTAATTGGCCGGGATGAACAAAAGGATAGCGAGCATGATGAGCAGTTCGACCGAGATCAGCAACATGCCGATGCTCATGCCGGCCTTCAGCGGAATCGCGAAGAGTGGATACGGCTTGCCGCGCAATCCTGCGAAGGCCGTCCGTGAGTTGGCGAAGGTGTTGACGCGAATGCCGAACCACGCCACCCCATAGCTGCCGGCAATGCCGACGAGGCTAAACAACAAAATGATGGGCAGCGTAACCCCAATCGATTTTCCCGGTACGGGCGCCAGAATTCCGAAGTACAGCGAGATGATGACCGCGATGAACACCCACAGCAGAAGAATGAACTTACCCTGCGTTATCAGATAGGTTTTGCAGGTTTCATAGATCAGTTCGGAAATTTCGCGCATCGAACGATGCACCTGCATGTTTTTCAGCTGCACGTAAATCACGAGGCCGAACAACAGGCCCGCCACGCAGAACAGCAATCCGATCGACAGCAGGGCATGTCCGGTCATGCCGAAGAAATTCACGGACCTCAAATCCGGCAACGTGAGATTGGCTTCGCCTCCGCCCGATTCCGCGGCAAAAGCCGCGCCCTGACCGAGCAGTGTGAGTGTGGCCATGGCGCCGGCGAATCTCGCCCAGCGCCGGGAAAATAAATTGCTCTTCATCCGTTCTCCTATACGTTGCGTGGCTGGAATGCCTGTGTCCGAGGGGACCACTTTTCTCGTGAATAACCACCCCGCAATGAGCGACAAGGCGCTCACGGCAAGAAAAAACCAAACCCAGGCGTTGACCGGCACACGACCTCCACAGTTGGTTTAAATTCTCAGCGCTCGGCAGCCGAGCGCGCTCAGGAACTGTAACACGCGAACCACAAAGCATAACAGGGGATGGATGTTTTGGCATGTGAAAGGCAAATAAGGCCTTACACCAAAGTCGGCGTCACGGTACTACGGTTACCGGACGGCCGGAAGACTCCGCAGTGGGATGCAGTTCAGCAGTCGTCAGTCGTGCTTGTGGTTTGCGGCTCGTTTCTTACCGCACCAGGACAACGCTAAGAAAACGCGGGCCGTGGACGCCACGAATGCGGGTCATTTCGATGTCGGCAGTGGCCGAGGGGCCGGAGATGAAGGTTAAAGGATGCGTCGCGCGGGGCAAGAGACGGTCGAAGGCTTCGGGAACCGTTTCGACGACCTGATCCGCGCGTACCACGCAAAGATGCCGGTCCGGAACCAGCGTAAGGCGGCGCGCGCCTTCACCGGGACCGTGGGTCAGGACGATGCTTCCGGTGAACGCGATGGCGACAGCGCAAACGGTGACAACGCCGTCGCAGGCGTTCAGTTCGTCGAGGCCAGCTGCGTGTTCGGGGATGAAGGCAAAGTCGCCAGGAAGGATCTCGGGCGGAAGACCGTCGGCGGCGATCACGTTTTTCTGATCGTGCTGGCGGAGAACCGAGGCGATGGTCTGGGGCAGGGAATCGGCGCTGGTTTCGACGACGTGCGTGTCGTAGTCGCGCAGGCGTTCCAGGAAAAGATCGAGCCGCGCTTCGGAATCGAGCTTTCCGGTACGGATATACGTGCGCGGGAGGACGCCGTAATCGGCGGCGGAGCCGTGGACCGGGCCCGAGTCGACGCTCAGGCTGGCGCGGATGCTATCGAGGATAGCAGCGCGGGCGTCAGGCATTGGGGTCGTAATCCTGAGCGAGATTGCGCGCGGCGCGGAGAGGAGTGGAAGGGCCTCGGGTCAAATCGGTTTTTGCGCGGGCCTTCCACCATGCGCGGAAGGTTTGTTTGGGCAGCGCGCGCAGATCGCGGACGCGCGTCCAGTTCCCGAGCATCCCCGGAAGGTTGCGCATCCAGCCATGGGAAACCATCGGCCACTGCGCGACGCGGCCCAGACGCTGTGCGGCTTCAAAGCGCCTGCGGCTGGTGAAGATGGCCGCGGCGGTTTTCATCGCCAGAGCTTCGGGGTCAAGGGCGGATTTCTGCTCGCGAACCACACGGCCGCGCAGGTGGATGAGCACCTCGGGGATGTTGATCTTCACCGGGCAGACCTCGTAGCACGCCCCGCAAAGAGTCGAAGCAAACGGCAGCGACTGCGCCTGGCGCATTTGTAACAGCTGCGGTGTCACAATCGCGCCGATCGGGCCCGAGTAGCTCGATCCATAGGCGTGGCCGCCGGTCTGGCGATAGACGGGACAGGTGTTGAGGCAGGCGCCGCAGCGGATGCACTGCAGAGTCTGGCGCGACTCAGCGTCGGCGAGAATGCCAGTGCGGCCATTGTCGAGCAGCACAACGTGAAAATGCTGGGGACCGTCGCCCGCGCGGACACCGGTCCAGAGCGAATTGTAAGGATTCATGCACTCGCCCGTGGCGGAGCGGGGCAACAGCTGCAGGAACACTTCCAGGTCCTCGAAGCGCGGAATGATCTTCTCGATGCCCGCAATCGAAATGAGCACGTCAGGCAGGGTGAGGCACATGCGGCCGTTGCCTTCCGACTCGACGATCGAGACGCTTCCGGTTTCCGCAACGAGGAAATTCGCGCCGCTGATGCCGATTTTCACCCGTAGAAACTTCTCGCGCAGATAATGCCGTGCTGCAGCGGTCAGCTCCTCGGGATCGTCGCTGAGATCGGGCAGGTTCATGCGCTCGCGGAAGATTTGCCGGACCTGACTGCGGTTTTTGTGCACCGCGGGCGCGACGATGTGCGAGGACTTGTCGCCGCCGAGCTGGACGATAACCTCGGCCAGATCCGTCTCGTGCGCGCGGATGCCGGCCTGCTCCAGAGCCTCGTTCAGGCCGATCTCTTCCGAGGTCATGGTCTTGATCTTGATGACCTCGCTGCCACTGTATTGCTGCACCAGGCCGACGATGATGCGGTTGGCGTCGTCGGCGTCGCTGGCCCAGTGCACCTGGCCGCCCGCAGCGGTACAAGCCTGCTCAAATTGCAACAGATACTGATCCAAATAGCGCAGCGTGTGCGCTTTGATGGCGCTGCCGGCCGTGCGCAGCTCCTGCCAGTCCGGCGTTTCGCCCACCACAATGCCGCGCTTACGCTGGATCACATCCGTCGCGTGGCGGACATTTTTGCGGAGCTGTGCGTCCTCAAGCAGTGGCAGCGCCGCTTTCTGGAAGGACTGCGCGTGCTCGGTCTCGCCGACGCGAATGGTCACGCCCAGGCTCCTTCGCCGACGTCGCTTTCCGTGGGCGCGAGAATCTCGGCGATGTGGGCCATGCGCACGCCGGCACGCGCGCGGTGCAGGCCGCCGAAGATGTGCATCAGGCAAGAGGTGTCGACGGCGGTCACGACTTCGGCGCCGGTGTTCTCCACATCCTTCATCTTGTCGGCCAGCATCGCGGCCGAAATGTCGCCCATCTTGATGGCGAAGGTGCCGCCAAAGCCGCAGCAGCGGTCGATGTTGGGCAGCTCGACCAGATCGATGCCGCGGACTTTACGTAACAACCGCAGTGGCAAATTCCCGAGATGCAGGCTGCGCTGCGAGTGGCAACTGGCGTGGTACGTCACGCGATGCGGAAAATACGCGCCCACGTCTTCGAGGCCAAAGCGATGCACCAGCAACTCGGTCAGCTCATAAACGCGCGGCAGCAACTCATCGACCGCTCGCTCCAAACCAGGATCGCCGGCCTCAGCCGCCATCTTCGGGTAGTGATCGCGGATCATCGCCACGCACGACGACGACGGAATGCAGACGGCCTCGGCGTCCCGAAAAATCTCGACGAACCGCCGCATCAGCGGCGTGGCCTCCTGCTGGTAGCCGGTGTTGTAGTGCATCTGCCCGCAGCAGGTTTGCTCGAGCGGAAAGTCGACGGTGTGGCCGAGCCGCTCGATCAGGTGCACCACGGCCTGCCCGGTGGCGGGGAAGAGCGTGTCGTTATAGCAGGTGATGAACAGCGATACGCGCAAGCAGGAAGGCCCCCCAGTGTACCCATCATCCCAACACATCCGGCGCGGCGAAACAAATTACGTCCTCGCCTCCGGGACGGCGCGTCAAGTCCAGGGCCGCTACTGTGCCTGTTTCTCCGCCGCGATCCACCGCGTGATCTGCTGGTCGAGAATATCCAGCGGCAGCGGACCCTCCCCCAGCACCGCATCGTGAAATTTCCGAATGTCAAACTTAGCCCCCAGCTCCCGTTTCGCCCGCTCCCGCAGTTCGAGAATCTTCATCTGGCCCATCTTGTAGGCCAGAGCCTGCGCTGGCCACGCGATGTAGCGATCCACCTCGCTCGCGATGTTGGTGTCGTCCATGGCGGTGTGGTCGTGGAAGTAGTCGACCATATGCTGGCGTGTCCAGTGCTGGCTGTGCACGCCGGTGTCGACCACCAGCCGCACCGAGCGCCACATCTCGTTTTCCAGCCGCCCGTATTCGCTGTACGGATCCTGATAGAACCCAACTTCCTTTCCGAGCCGCTCGGAGTAAAATGCCCAACCCTCTGAATACGCGTTGTACCCGGAGAAGCGCCGGAACTCCGGCACATCGGTCAGCTCCTGTGCGATGGAGAACTGCAAATGATGCCCCGGCACGCCCTCGTGATAGGCGATGGCCTCGACGTTCAGCACCAGACGATGCGTCGGGTCATACTCATTCACGTTGATATAGCCAGGCCGGCTCCCATCCGCGGCCCCTGGTGAATAGTCGGCAGGCGGAGCGGAAGGTTCGCGAAAAGCCTCCATGGGAATGACCTCGAGCTTCGTCTTCGGCAGGTGGCCGAAAAGCTGTGGGAGCTTCGCCTCCATCTGCTCGGCGTAGTGCTTGTAGAGGTCGAAGAACTGCTGGCCCGACTTGCCGTACAGACTGGGATCGTGGCGGATGTGGTCGTTGAAGGTTTTCAGGTCGTGATAGCCCAGCGACTCCGCGAGCTTCAGCATGTCGGCTTCGATTTCCGCTACTTGCTTTACCCCCATCGCGTGGATTTGTTCAGGGGTCAGGTCGGTCGTCGTCTGTTCGCGCACAGCGAGGCGGTAACGCTCAGCGCCATCCGGCAACGCCCACACGCCGGGATCAGTGCGTCCCTGCGGAGCGTAGTCATTCTTCACAAAAGCCGCGAACTTCGCATACGCAGGATTGACCTCGTTGTGAATCGCACCCTCGATGGCGAGGGTCAGCCGCGCCTGATCCGCCGCCGAGAATTCCTTCGGGAATTTTTGCAGCGGTTCGGCAAAGGGGCTGCCGGCGACCGGCTTCGTCGCGATGTCCTCGGACTGCGCTGCGACTTTTTCGAGGAGATAACGCGGCGGCATCAGGTGATCGGCCATGCCCCGGCGCATATTCGCGCTCACCTGATCGAGGACCAGCGGGATGCCGTGCAGCCGCGCGATGTAGTTCTCGTAGTCCTTCACCGTCTTCAAAGGCATCTGCGTCATCAGCCCTGGAATGCCGAGCTGGATTCCGTTCATCTGGTCGGCCGGCATCTCCCAGCCCTTGAAGCGCGCCTCTTCGACGGCCTGCCGCAGCTGGCGCAGCATCAGCGTCTTGTTCAGGATTTCCTGTTCCGGAAAGCCCGTGGTGTCGATCGCCTCGAAGACGCGAATCTCTTCGCGCGCGTGCGCCGTTTCCCGCTCCTGTTCGGCGGCCGAATAATCGCTCCAGCGGTCGTTGTAGCGGGGATCGCCGATGCCAGTGGCGAGTTCCGGCGAGGTGCGCAGGGTGTACTCCCACTCAAGGGCAAGGTCATAGCGCAGGCGATCGCGGCGAGCGGCCAGATCGGAGTTCTGTGCGGGACCGTCGATGGCGAAGGCGGGGACCAGGAGCAGCAGAAGCGGCAGGGCGCGGCGGAGAATCAGCATCGGGCGGGACTCCGAACAGGAGAATTGACCTTGCGCCCGGCAGGCATCGGCGCAAAGGCCATAGTACAGAAGAGTGGAAAGCGCACAGGCTCGTGCCTCGCGCCGTCCCGGGTTTGCTACATTGTTCTGGGCCCGGCCGAGATGCGTTTGGGTGGGAGATAAAAGCGTGTTTCTGGGAATGGATGTCGGCACAGGCGGCACGCGCGCCGTTCTGGTGGATGAGAAGGGGCACGTTGTTGCCGAAGCGTCGAGCCAGCACCAGCCGTTTCGCACGCCGCATCCAGGGTGGGCGGAGCAGGATCCCGAGGACTGGTGGCGTGCGGCCCAGGAGGCCATTCGCGAGGTCCTTGCGGCGGCGCCGGGCGTGCGCGTGGATGCGCTCGCCCTTACCGGTCAGATGCACGGTGCTGTGATGCTCGATAAAGACGGCAAGGTGCTGCGGCCGTCGCTGATCTGGTGCGATGTCCGCACTGGACCGCAGTGCGAGTGGCTGCACAATCAGTTCGGCGGGGGCGAGGCAGGCCGCAGGAAGCTGATCGAGCTGACCGCCAACCCCGCGCTGCCAAACTTCACGCTGACCAAATTGCTGTGGGTGAAGAAACACCAGCCTGAAATTTTCGCGAAGATCGCGCATATCCTCTGCCCCAAGGATTATGTCCGCTATCGGCTGACTGGTACTTACGCTATGGATGTCCAGGAGGCGTCCGGCACACTCCTGCTGGACGTCGCACATCGCACCTGGTCGAAGGAAGTGGCGCGGGTCGCAGGGATTCCCGAGAGCTGGTTACCGCAGCTCTTCGAGTCGCCGGAGATTTGCGCGAAGATTAGCGATGAGGGTGCGCAGCGCACCGGTTTGAAAGCAGGAACGCTGGTCGCTGCCGGTGCGGGCGATCAGGGCGCGGGCGCAGTGGGCATGGGGATTCTCGAGCCTGGATCGGTCTCGGCGACCATCGGGACTTCAGGCGTGGTCTTCGCAGCGACGGCTGCGCCGACCATGGATCCCCTGGGCCGGCTGCACACCTTTTGTCATGCAGTGCCCGGCCGCTGGCACGTGATGGGCGTGACACAGGCGGCGGGGCTCTCGCTGCGCTGGCTGAAGGAGACGCTGGCGCCCGACCAAACCTACGACGACCTGACCGCAGCGGCCGCGAAGATTCCCGCCGGGAGCGATGGCCTGCTCTGGACCCCATATCTCTTCGGCGAGCGCACGCCGCATCTCGATCCCACCGCAACCGCAGCCTTTGTTGGCATCACCTCGACCACGACCCGGCCTCACTTCACACGCGCGGTGCTCGAAGGTGTGGCGTATTCGCTGAAGGACACCTTCACGCTGTTTTCTGAACTCGGCATTCCAGTCAAGGGCGTACGCCTGGGCGGAGGCGGCGCGCGCGGTCCGCTGTGGCGCGAGATTCAGGCCAACGTGTACGACATTGCCTGTGAACGCCTCACCGCAGAAGAGGGCGGGGCGTTCGGCGCGGCGCTGATGGCGGGCGTAGGCGCGCGACACTGGGCAGATCTCGAAGCTGCCTGTGCCGCCGGTATCACCGTCGCCGAAACCATCCAGCCGCAGCGCGACCTGGTCCAGCGGTATGCTGAGGGGTATACGGGCTACCGGCGTGTTTATCCGGCGTTGAAAGGCATTCACGGGTAGACGGCGAAGCCAGCGTACGCTACGGTCCGTCATCATGCTGCAGATCGCTAAATTCCTGGCACTCGTCGTCAGCATCCTCTCGCTTTGCGCCCTGGCGAGTCATGCTTTCTTCGTGCCCGGCAGTCCGTGGGAAGATCGTCTGCTCGATGGGCTGGCGATGCTGGGTCTTGCCGGAAGCATTTGTTTTGCGAGCGGAATGATCTTCGAAATTCCGGATCGCAAATTCGATCCCGAACCCTCGCCTCACCTCACCCAGACGCTGCCCGTCCGGCTTTTCTTCTGGGGCGCCGGACTGATGGCGGTGGTCTTCGTCGTGTCGTGGTTTCTGGCCGAAGACTTCGTTCCGCTGATCTGGAAGAACCAGCCTTATTGATCGACCCCGAGCGGAGGGGGTCTAGCCCCTCGCATAGTATTGATTCCATTGGAATGGATGCTTGGCCAACCCTGAACTGATAACCACCTGGTTAACAGGGTCTCGGGAACTCGCAGAAGCGAGCCAAACTTCCGTCTTGCCGACCTCACGGACGGTGACACTGCACGCTGCGATTCCAGACGACAAGCTCCAGCGGAGAGAGTGGAGTCTTTCCCCTTGGAGCTTTCAGGCAGGTAAGGATGTGCGAGCAGCCGCAAACGCGGCAGTGGCCTCCGCATCGGGCTCGCTGGTCACGGTGAGAACAGTGATGTCATCATTCTGCCCGAATTGCTGCGCGGCAAGAGCGATGGATTCGGCGGAGCTGCTGGCGATGGATGCGGTACGGTCGAATCCGAAGAGTTCTCCGCTTCGGTTGCGGGCCTCCGCAACGCCATCCGTAAGAAGCGTGAGCTGGCTTTTCGCGGTCAGCTGGAAGGAAACCTCGGGATAGATGGAACTGGCGTCGAGGCCGAGGGGCAGGCCGCTGCTCAAGGCGATTTCCTTTCCGTCGATGTAGGGAGCAAGGTGCCCTGCGTTGGCTAGCACGCCGCCGCCGTCGGGGCCGATGCGCAAAACGAGGCATGTTGTGAAACCGCCGTCGGCGCGGCCAATCATGCGCTGATTCATGCTTGCAAGGATTTCCCCGGGCCTCTGCGTGTAATGGGCCAGGGTGCGCAGCGTGCCCACGAGCAGAGAAACCGTCATCGCCGCTGGCATGCCTTTGCCGCTCACGTCGCCGATCGCGATCAGAGCACCATCACGGCTAAGGGGGATGATCTGGAAGAAATCGCCTCCTACTTCGCCGGCGGGCTTGTACGCGCACTCGACCAGGAAGCCGGGGACCCTCGGAATCTGCTGGGGAATCAGAACGTGCTGGACGGCGCGGGCGGACTCCAGTTCACCGGCCATGCGCTGCTCGTCGTGGCGGCTGCGGGCGAAACGCAGCACGACAATGGCGAAAATGCCGAGCTGCTGGAGGAAGTCGCCGAGGTTCTGAAGGGAAATCGGAAAAGGCCGGCGGATCAGTTCGGAGGACAGGTGGTAATACCAATCATGGCGAACGGCGCCGGAGAAATACATAGCCATCGAAGCGAGGGCAAAGACATTAACCGTGTAGTCGATCCCAGCTGGATAGAGCAGCAGATGCGCATCAAGGTTACCTCGTCTCGCGCCTCGCATAAGCAGAGCGAGAATGCTTGCCGCGTAGGGCAGGAATGCCGCTCCCAGCGCGGCAATCAAGGTCGCGAGCCCGATCCACTCCCACCCCATACCAACAGTTGCGACAAAAACACAAAAAACATTGGAGCCCACCCCAATCCAAAAGAGCCAGCCTCTCCGTTCGCGAAGCACCTCCATGACAAACAGAAGAAACGCAATGTTATCGACAGCTGAAAACAGCACCTGTAACTGGTATGAAAACGAGATTGAGATGGGAAGGAAACCCACGCCCAGAGTAAGGGCGCTGAAAAGCTCGAAGACGCCGAACCAGAGGTATTCCCGTTCGGCGGGGCGCAGCGAAAAAAGGCCAAAGCTGGCAAGAGCGGCGAGGGCTTCGAGAAAGAGCAGGAAATTCACCGAAGAGGAAAGCCAGTAAAATTCCCGGTGCTGCAGGGAGTTCCACTCCGTAAGAACGGTGGCATCGCCGACGCGGAGCGGCGCGTAAGGGCCCCCTTCACCGAAGAGAGCGTAGTAGCGCCAGGACCATACTCTGATCGCAACGCACAGAGGCTGACCGGCCGAAACGAGTTCGTCGGGAACGGAAAAAATCGCACCCGGCGTCTCCGGCTGAAGCGCAACTGGATTAGGTGGCATCCCGCCGAAATGACCGATCATGCGGGCATTCACGAATATCTGGTAGCTGGACACAAGCGGTGGAACGAAGATCGCCAAGGGCGGATGATTCGCAGGAACGATTACCTTAAACCGATACCAGGCGCTGCCAGCGTAGCCTTTGAATCCCTGCGAACCCCAGTCGCTATCGGAGCGGAGCAGCGGCCAGGAGGAGTCGTCAAAGGACGGGTTAGCCCAGCGAGGATCGTCACCGGTGCGGAAGCGCCAGAGGCCCTTCAGCTCCGCCATTTGTACACGGTCGCTCTCGATGTCGAAGGTCTGCGGCGTGGCCGGGCGGGTGCAGGCCAGGAGGGCTGCAGCAACGAGGATTGCGGCATAGCTCGGCGACTTGCGGGCGACCATGCGAACTCATAGTGGCACGCATCGCAGCCAAGCGCAACCGGGATTGCCGTTCCTCGCAAGTGCGTGATCCCGAGCCAGCTTGGATGAACGTATGACCGGCGATACGGAAGTTTCAATCGCAGGGGAAGACGATCCTGGGGATTAGGCGTCCGCACAAATTTCTTTCTTCGGCCTGCTACTCGCTGATGGGAAGGCTGTTACGCAGCCGAAAATGAACTCGGCTCTAGCCCCTGCGGCTTTCCTTGCCCACCATAATGATTACGGGGCTCCGGGACATTGCTCCAGATCTGAGATAAGTCGCGGCAGATCGAGCATGTGCCGAAGCCGCACCGAGTCACGGTGCGACATACTGGTCCTCGGCCGCGTTCAGCGCCTCGCTCCGAAAATAAGGGCTCAGAAAATTCGGCGTATTCAGATCGACTTTGCGGCCCAGAATCTGCGAAAGCTCTTCCTCCATCCCGAAGAACGCCAGGCCGGGAACATAGCCGGGTTCGAATTCAACCAGCACGTCCACGTCGCTCTCCGGCTTGAAGTCGCTGCGCAACACCGAGCCAAAGAGGCTAAGCCGGCGGATGTGGTTCCGCCGGCAGAAATCCTCGATCTTAGCCCTTGGTACCGCGATCTGAGCCATGAATCTCGTTTCCCCAGAAAGCAGTGTATCGCTGATCTCTACAGCGCCTCGCTGGCGTCATCCAGCCGTTTCGCACGCAGCTTCCCCCAGATCCACCACCCCAGCAGGCCAAAAATCACCACCAGCGCCACCAGCGTCAGCAGCAGATGCTTCTTCGCCATATCTGCGATGACGTTGACGATCTGCGGCCCATACTTCACCACCAGCGCCGTCTCGATCCCGAACCGCAGCGTTCTGCCCACGAACACCGCCAGCATGAAATTCAGTGTGCTCATCTCAAAGACGCCTGCCCCGAACACAAACAGCTTCCACGGCGTCGGCGGCGGCATCAGCGACGGAATCATCACCGCCAGGAATTCCTGCTTCTCAAACTGCTTCTGCATCGATTCGAACCGTGCGCGGTCCACCCGCTTCAGCAGGAACAATTCGCCGCCGGCTCGTCCCACAAAGAAGGGAACCAGGCCGCCCAGCGTGGATCCCAGCGCCGCCAGCAGAGCGTAAAGATAGAAGTGCGGCTTGTCGTTCCATGCCCACATACCCATCAGCACGTCGATGGGGATAGGGATCGAGGCCGAGTCGATGAACGAGCCCAGCAGCACGCCCCACGGTCCTAACGGGATGAGGAAATGCTGCGTGAGGGCGGTGATCTTCGCGAGCAGGGATTTCAGAGGCGATCCGCCTTTCCCTGGCCTCGATGCTGTCCGCCCCGATGCTTCCCGCGTTCCACAGCGCCCGCCCCGGCGTCGCCCCCGAATTCCGCGCCCCCGAATTCCGCGCCATGCTGTGTCTTGCCGTCGAGCAGATCGAGAGCGTGCGGCAACACAGGCAAAGCAGAGCGCAGGGAACTGACCGCGCCCGCCGGGCTTCCCGGCACATTCAGCACCAGAGACGTGCCCTGGTTTCCGCGAATCGTCCCGCACACTCCGCGGCTCAAAACCGCCAGCGGGGTTTCGCGCCGCCCTTCGGCCCGCATCAACTCCGCCACACCTTCGAGCAGCCGCTCGCAGACTGCGCGGGTTGCCTCCGGGGTCACATCGCGCGCGGCGATGCCGGTCCCCCCGGTGGTAACCACCAGACGGGCCATGCTGGCCGCGCCCCGGATTGCGTCTTCGATGACCTTCTGTTCGTCTGGAACCGTAACGCGAAGTACCGTCTCAAAGCCATTTTCGTCCAACGTTCGGGATACCGCGGGGCCGGAAAGGTCCTCGCGCAACCCCTGGGAGCAGGCGTCGCTCACCGTGATCACGGCCGCACTCCTGCGCAAAGACTTTTGGGGCAAACTAGTCACCTTTTCGATTGTACAAACAGCGGTAAGTCCCTCGATTTGATGAGAAAATAGACCCTGGACACCGTGGCGTTTCCGGCTTCACCCCAGCGGGGCCCCGGTTGGAGCCGCAGAACTGAAGTAAACCAGGAATGCCGATTCGCCTGAACCTAACCGATGCGCCGGCCGAAGAGCCGAAGGCCGAGCCGAGCCATTCCAACGGCCCGCTGGGCCTGAGCGCCGAGGCGCCTCTTCCGGAAGCGTCGCCGGAATCGTCCGATCTCGTCCCCCGGCGGTCGCCCTCGTCCAACGGCTCCGGCACACCGCCAACGTACCGCCGCAACCGCTATGAAGGCCTCGACCACACCGACCTCCTCCACATCATCGAGGAGATCGAGGACAACCGCTCCTGGGTCAGTCTTCGCGAGAAGCTGTGGATCGCGCTCATCATCCACATGCTCGTCGCCTGGTATCTGCTGTACGGGCCGAAGTACATCTATCACGTGCGCGTCGTCGATCCGTCGGTGATCATGAAGCAGCGTCAGAAGGACCTGACCTTCCTGGACCTGCCGCCCGACGCGCTGAAAGAAATCAAACCAAAGACGCCCGCGCCGCTCTCCGACAAGAGCCGTGTGGCCGAGACGCCGAAGCCGGTCCTCGATAAGAAAACGCTGGAGGAGCTGGAAGCCATGCGCCGCGCCGAGCCGCCTGCTCCTGCGCCCCAGCCGAGCCAGCAGTCCGCCGCGCCAGCCGCGCAGGCACCGCCTCAGCCGCAGGGCGAGCAGCATGAGCCCACTCCGCCCGCGCAGCCGCTGCCGTCGAACAACCAGGCGAAGCTGGAGGCGCCTCCGATGGCGCCGCAGCCGAACTTCCGCTCCGGCGCGACCAATCCCAACGATCAGCTGCAGCAGGCGATGCGCCAGGCGATGCAGGGCCGAGGCCAGAACGGCGGCGATAATGGCGCGGGTCTGCCCTCGCAGCATTCCGGCATGAACGGCGGAGTCGACGTCCTCAGCGACACCATGGGCTGGGACTACGGCCCGTATGTGCAGCGCGTGGTGTGGGACACCGAGCATGCCTGGTGGCCCATCATCCCCGAGTCGGCGCGGCCGCCGCTCGACAAGCAGGGCAAGGTGATGATCCGCTTCAAGATTTTTCCGGACGGCAGCGTGAAGGACATGATTCTCGAAGGGCCGTCGGGCGATGTGGCGCTGGACCGGGCGGCGTGGGCCGGGATCACGGGCGCGGCTCCGTTCCCGCCCATCCCCAGGACCTTCAAGGGGCCGTTTTTGGAGCTGCGTTTCTACTTCCTCTACAACATTCGCCCCGGCGAGGAGTAGCCGTGGACGTAACGTCAGGGCAGCATGGTTGGTCCTGACCCTCTCCGGCGCCGGCAGGTGATTGGAATCCTGCTGCTGGCTCTCGGCATCCTTGTGTTCACCCTACTGCACGCCGACTGGCACAACCTTTTTCCGCCCGGCTGGTGGCGCTGGTAGTCTTGAAGTCAGAGCGGCACTGCGATGGCGAACAAGAAATCACCAGCGGGTCCAACAGAACCACCCATGTCTCCGGAATTGCGCAAGCGCCTCAAGGCCCAGGAATCGATTCGCGAACTCTTCGGAACCGTCGAATGGGAGGGCGATCTCAGCCAAATGCGCAAGGGCCGCTTTCCAGCATGGCAGGACGGCGTCGGAATTCGGCGGATCAAGAAAATTCCACCCGCTCCTGAACGTTGACTCTGCGAGCAATCCCCGGAGTGCCCCGTATCCCCCTCCCTGCGATCCTCATCCTTAGAGGAGCCCGAGAGTACGATGAACACAGCCGCCATGCTTTCTGAAGACCAGGCCTGGGCCGCGGTTCTGGCCCGCAATCCCGCAGCCGACGCGGAGATGGTCTACGCCGTCACCACCACCGGCGTCTTCTGCCGGCCCACCTGCCCCAGCCGCCG
>CAZHTJ010000018.1:0-62719 GCA_964535525.1 uncultured Acidobacterium sp.
TGTAGAGCGCGTAGACGTTGGGGAGGTGGAATTTCTTCGCCATGGCGGGATCGCCATGGCAGCCGCCGCAGGTTTTTGGAATGTTCAGCGGGTAGACGGTGGAATTTGGATCTGCCTTTGTGACAGTTTCGTGGGCGTTGCCATGGCAGCCGGTGCAGGGATGCGTTTTCCAGCCGGTGGCGCCGGGGACCGAGGTGCTGGCTTTGGCGTGGATGCTGCCGGCGATGGCGGTGGCTTCATCGGCGTGGCAGGTTTCGCACTGGACCGCTGCAGGGTGATCGGGATGCGGATAGTCGTGAATGTCCTTGTGGCAGTCGCTGCATTTGAGACTGCCGTGGATGCTGGAGTGAAACTTGTTGGCATCGACGCCGACGCTTTTGCCGCTAGCGTCCTGCATGGTGGTGTCGCTGTGGCAGGAGAGGCAATCGGCATCCGCGTGCAGAGGCCGCGCGGGGACGATCAACAGAAGCGCTGACCAAAAAAGAGTCAGGCCGAAAGAGGAAAGGGTCTTCATTGCAGCTCCCGTACTGCTTACCGTCGGTGTGCGGAGGCGGAAGAGGCAGAAAGCATCGCTGCCTCTTCCCTGCATTCACCGCACCGGTACGGCGGGTCCCACGTCTGCTACCTGTCCGCTACTTCTGCAGCGTGCGGATGTAGGCGATGACGTCCTTAATCTGGGCATCGGTCAGCTTGCCGGTGTAGGCGGGCATTTTGCCTTTGCCGGTTTTGGTGGTCGCAATCAGGTCCGCGTCGGAGGCTTTGATCTCGGCGGGATCCTTGAAGGACGGAGTCTTCATGGCCTTGCCAGCGGGGGTGGAGGCTGTGCCGTCGGGGCCGTGGCACATGGCGCACTTGGATTTATAGGTGTCGGCACCGGCGCTCTGCGCAAAGGCAGGCGCCGCAATGGAGGCGGCGAGCAGGATCATAGCCGCGGTTCGGATGCAATTCATCGATGATGCTCCTTTGGGGTTCGTTCGTTGGGTCCCCGCCCTTCCCGTTAATACATCGCGGGAGAATGCGTGGTCTGTGATATTTGCCACAGACACGGGCGGGGTCCATCTTAAGCTGCAAACTCTGCGCAACGGGTCTCAGTCGTCGCCCTCCGTTTTGGGATTGGGCGGGGGCTCCTGGCCGGGAGCCGATTCGCCGGACATTTCCCTCACTTCGTGTTCCGGAGCGCGGCCGGTGAGGAAGGTCCATTTGACGGGGTAAACGTCGGGATCGAAGATGACGGCGTAGAAGTGCCAGATGACGATGGCCGCGGTGGCCAGGATCGCTTCATAGAAGTGGACCGCGGTGCTGATGGTGAGGATCGAGGCTGGATGCGGGAGGTGGGCGAGGATCCAGTCATTGAGCCACAGCAACACGCCGGTGATGGCCATGACGATGGTGCCCCAGACCAGAGCCCAGTACTCGGCCTTCTCGGCGTAGTTGAAGCGGCGGTAGCGCGGGAGCTGCTCGCGGCGGCCGAGGTTGAACTCTACGGTCTGAATGGCTTCCTTCGCGTCGCGCAGATCGGGGAGCATGTCTTTGAACCAGCGGCGGCCGGACTTCTTGAAGGAGAGATAAACGATGTGGTAAGCCGAAGCGCCCATGAGAACGACGCCGGCGACGCGATGGACCCAGCCGCGGATCGGGAAGCCGTGTTCCCAGTGGACGAGGGGGGCCGCCCAGAAGGAATGCGGGAATTTGAGAGCGAAGCCGGTGATAACCAGGACGACGAAGCTGATGACCAGAAGCAGGTGTTGCCAGCGCTCGCTGAGGGTGAGGCGAATTTGGCCCGGCTGCCGGCGATAGCCTGCCAGGATGACGTGGGCTTTGCGGCGGAGGTCGATGAGGTTGTGCAGCAGCATGGCGCCGAGAGTGAGGGGGATCACGATGAAGTAGAAGAGCTTCACGTAGTCGAGGACGCGACCGCCGGGGGTGGTATTCGACATGACGTGGACCGGCCCTATAGCAAAGCGCTGACCGGCATCGTTGTGGCACTGGCCGCAGGTCTTGCTGAGGTTGGCGTGGTTGACGGTGGAGCGCGGGTCGCTGGAGGGGTAGATGTTGTGGACGCCGTGGCAGCTGGCGCAGTTGGCGACGGTCTGGCGGCCTTCTCGGGCGGCAAGCCCGTGGTAGCTGTCCTGATAGGTGGGGACCCGATCCTGCGGCATGGCAAAGCCTGCCATCAATTGCGTATCACCGTGGCAATGGGAGCACGCTTCCTGCGAGACGTTGGCCATGTAGACCGGTGAGCCAGGATCGCCGGGGGCAAGGATTTTGTGTTCGCTGTGGCAGTCGGTGCAGGTGGCGGCCTGGAGGACGCCCTTTGCAACGGCCTGTCCATGAATGCTCTGGGCGTAGGTGTTGAAGACGGCGGTGTGGCATTGGCCGCAGGTGGAGGCGACGTTCTGCTTCCAGATCTTTGAGTGAGGATCGGAGACGGGGAGAATGTCGTGGGTGCCGTGGCAGTCATTGCAGGAGGCGGCGCTTTCGTTGCCGTGCAGGATGGCTCGCCCGTGGACGCTCTGCTTATAGGCTTCGACGGGCCGCACCTCGGTGAACATATATTTCGCGGCGAGCTTGGGATCGGAGTGGCAGGAGCCGCAGGTGTCAGGCAGATGCTGCTTGCCGACGGGCGATTGCGGATCGCTGGAAGGAAGCGCTGCGTGCGCTGAGCCATGGCAACTCTGGCAGGTGGGCACGTCGGCGTTGCCGTGGTCGCGGGCGCGGCCGTGGATGCTGTTGCGATACTGCTCCACTTCAGCGGCGTGGCAGGTGGCGCAAAACTGCGGTCCGTAGACGGCCTTCACGACGTTGTTGTTGCCGTGGCAGGCAATGCAGGTTTGCGGATCGTTTGGATTGCCGAGGGCCGCATGCGCGCCGGAGGTCATCGCTTTGGCGGCGTCGGCGTGGCAGGTGACGCAGGAAGCGGAGGCAGTCTTCGCGTTGTGGGTTGGCGCGGAGGCTCCGGCGTGGCAATCCGTGCAGCCAAGGGGGCCGTGCGGGCCTTTCATGTGGGAGGGGCCGACGGTGATGTCCTGGCCCCTGGAGTTCTTCAGTCCCGTAGAGGGACGGTGGCAAAGCAGGCAGTCGGAGGCCTGCTGGGCGCGGGCTCTGGCGCTAAAAAAGAAGGCTACGAGGAAAACTAAGAGAAGAACGACCTCTCTGAGGTGGTATTGGTGAGCCCGGCTGCGGGCGGAAAAAGATTCCGCGGGCAGTTCTTCCGCGTTGGCGCCCATGCTTCTGCTTCCCGATTCCTGCTGGGAGTGGCTGGGGGCTCCCGGTGGAATCTGCGTGCCTGGGTACGCGCCCGCACTCAGACCCGGTCATCGTTCGTGGCGTGGTCCGGCGAGACAGGAGCCGGCCACTGCTCTGTTCTGTGTGCTCGCGCCGATTTGCGGCGTGCGCTTACTTCTGCAGGGTGCGGATGTAAGCGACGACGTCGTTGATCTGAGCGTCCGTCAGCTTGCCCGCGTACCCCTGCATCTTGCCCACGCCCTCTTTGGTCTGCCTGAAGAGGTCGGCGTCTGTGGCTTTCACGTCTTCAGGAGACTTGAGGGAGCGCAGCTTCAGATTTTTGCCGATGGGAGTGTTGCCTGTGCCGTCGGCGCCGTGGCACATCGCGCATTTTGCTTTGTAGGTAGCCTCGCCTGTCTGCTGGGCGATGGCAGGAACAGCAAGAGAAACACTCAGCAGAGTCAGGCACGCAATACGGAAATTCGGTTTCACGTCTGCTCTCCTTACTGCAATGGCCGGGGCGAACGCCGGCCATTTTTTCGCTGTTCAGAATTCGTAGTGCATTCCGAGTGTCAGGTTGTTCGCGCGGAAGGTCCGCGGCGCGGTTTCGCCGGCGTTGGTCAGGGTGAGGCCGGTTTGCAGACCAGCGAGACTCGATGAGTTGCAGGCAACCACGGTCGACGGAGTCGTGGGCGAGGGATTGGCGGTGGCGCAGTAAGGCGCGCCGGAAGGTCCGCCCTCGCCGTAGCCGACGTAGTCGTATTGCATTTTCCAGATCCAGCCGGGTTTGACGGTCCATGCGACCTTCACGAAGGGCGACTGGTAGGTGGAGACCAGCGAGCCGGCGACGTCACGCGCGTCATTGTAGAAACGGCTACCGTCCACGGAGCTGATGTGATAACCGAAGGCCCACTTGACGGAATCGGAGGTAGCGACCCTGATCGCCGCCGAGCCGTACTGGGTTGGAGCATCCATGAAGTCCCTGGTTGGGCCCATGTCGTAGCCGCCTCCGCGGTTGGCGGTAGGAGACGGGCAGGCCGTACCGCTCGCTGTTGAGGCGCCGGGCAGGGTGGCGGTGGCGCCGGCGAGATAGCAGATACTCGTCGTCGCATAGACATCGCTGAAGGAGTAATTCAGGTCGAAGCCATAGTGCTCATTGGGCGACAACTGCGCACCGATGCTGGCTACGCGGCTGTGATCGGCATGATGGAGCGGGCCGTCGAGAGGCACTGTGCCGGTGTTGTTGGTGTTGTTACTCCGTTCGAGGTCGTTAAAGGCACCGGACAGGGTCGCCCACGATTTGGCCTTGTAGAGGGTGTGCACTCTGAAATGCTCCACTTCTCTCGGACCCACAGGAGTGAATGCGTTGTCGTCGAAGATCATCTCGGCGCTGCCACTGACATCCCAGTTGCTGGTGGGCCGCAGCGAGATATTCAGAATGCCGCCGTCTTCGTTGATGGTGACAGTTCCGCAGGTGACGCCGGGAGGATTCTCAGCGGTGCACGAGGCTATCGGAACATTGTGCGGGAGGCCCTCGGAGATAACGTGATTGCGGTGGCGATAGGTGAGCGAAATCGTGCCGAGCGACCAGCCATCCCAGGTCCCGGTCAGATCGTTGCTGATCCACCGCTGGCCGAAGAAGTCGGGGTTGGGCACGCCGACCGAACCGCTGCCTTCAAAGGTGCCGGCACCCGCGGCCGCGTTGGCCGAGGTCAGCGTGGTTGTGTTGATGGTTTCGTTGCCGGCAGTGGCTGGCGTCGAAACCGTGGTCACAGCGGTCATGGTGGTGGTCCCGGGTTGCTGCACGTTGTTGAAGCTCACCTGATCGGAGACGCTGAATTTCGGGGAAGCCTGCCAGACCACGCCGTAATCCGCGGCGGTGACTTCACGCTTCGCGGCAGCGGTGGCGGTGTAGGTGAGCGAGCGGGTGGTTTTGGCCAGCCCCTGGAAGTTGTCGTAGTAGCTGGGCAGGCTCATCTTCGCGTAGGTGTAGCGAAAATCGCCGTTCATCGAGAGGTTGCGGATGGTGGAACTCTGGAAGCGGAGGATTTCAGTGGGATAGATGAAGCGGGTCGGCTGCGTGCGCAGATAGCTGGAGATGACGGCGCATGCCGGGTTGATCACGGGCAGGCCGCCGGCGGTGGGCGCCGCCGAGAGCACGGGCGTGGTGCCTGCGCTGTTTGCATTGCAGGCGCTGGCGGCATAGGGCGTGAGACTGTCATAGTTCGCGAGAAGGGCAACTTTGGTTCCGTCCGGCTCCTGCACGTTGAAGTATGCGGGATCCATGGTGAAGTACGAGTCGGCCTTGTAGTGGTCGATCTGTTCTTCAAGGGTGATGCGTGTGTCGCGGACGGGCTTGAAGTCGACACCAGCGAGGAAATCGTCGGCGCCGTTGCGCTGAAGCTCCTGAAGCAGGACATCGTAGGAGCTGGCGAATTGATAACCGCTGGGAGTGAGGCTGGGACCTTCGAAGGTGTTGTGCGAGTATCCAAATCGATACGTCACCTTATCCAGCGGAAGCAGGGTAAGACTGGTGTCGGTCATGCGGCGAACGCTGTTATTCAGAAAGGGAGATTGCAGAACCTGGGAGTACGGAAGCGAGCCGGTGGGCGCGGCAGCGGGACCGATGGGAGTGGAAAGACCGGACGGAATATTCGGATTGCCCAGCAGATCGTAGTCGAAGTACTGACGGTCGCGGCGGAAGAGTCCGGAGAACTCGTAGAGCTTGCCCTTGTAGAAGTCCATTTTGGCGAAGTCGTAAGGATCGCCGCCAAAACCGCTGCCCGTAGCGGTGAGAGTATCGAAGAGGGTGTTCTTCGCGTCCGGAAGGGCACGCATTTCGAAGGTCTCGCCAAAGACGCGGGGCCCGGACTGTTCATTCACCAGGGTGTCGTACATGGCGCCGCTGCCGTTGACGTTGACGATGCGTCCACCGACGTCGACGGTTTGATGGACGGTGTAACCCTTCGGGGTGGTGCCCGGTTGAGGCTCCGCGGCCGGAGCCTGGGCCCCAGCGGCAACCGCCGTCATGAGTAGAATGGCGACTCCAAAGCCCCCGGCGATGCGCATGAACCTTGCGGCGGAGGACTGTCGATTGGAGAGCCGCGAAAACCAGACTGTCTTCATCATAAGAAGCCTCACTTAAGAACGTCGAACCCTCGAATCCGTAAACGTGCAAAAACCTGGTACAGCATCCGGGCCGCGCCTCTGTGTACGCGCAGCCCGGCCATCGCTCCTACCGGAGGAACGCCTGGTTGATGTTGGAGCCGTGAATATAGGTATGGCAGCTGGTGCAGGGCACCAACTCATCCGACCCCGCGCCCATCCCATTGATCGTGTGGTTGGCCACGCGACTATGGCACTGGTTGCAGAGCGTGTTGATCGCCGGCATGTTCAGCAAGCGAGCATTCTGCGATCCGTGGGGCGAGTGGCAGCCGACGCAGCCCTCGGCCTTGACGGCAGCATGCTCATACACAAACGGCCCGCGCGTTTCGGCGTGGCACTTTGTGCAGACGGCATTCTGATCGGCGGTGGCTTTGAGGTTGTTCGCCTGGAAGGTGCCGTGTGGATCGTGGCAATCGCTGCAGCTAACCGCGCCTTCGTTCACCGGATGGTGGAACGGCATATCGAATGCCGCCTTCTGATCGCTATGGCACTGGAAGCAGAGCTTGGGCTGTTCGGCCTTGAGCAAGCGCTCCGGAGCTTCGGAATGGTGGACGCTGTGGCAGCCGAGGCAGCTGACGCCGGATTTGGCATGCGCGGAACGCTCGAAATTCGGATGGGCGCCGGCGTGGCAGCTCAGGCAGGTGGCACTGGCATCTTTGGCGCTGAGTTTGTCGAAGCGGCGGATCTTGGTGACATCGCCTCCGCCATCGACGTGAGCTTTGCCGGGTCCGTGACAGCTTTCGCAGGTCACGCCTTTACCGGCATGTTCGAGGGCGAGGCGGGTGTGGGGATTGCTGGTATCGGTAAATTTTTTGACCACATCGGCGTGACAAGTGGCGCAAGTCTCCTGACCGACGAAGTTCGCCGAGTCGTCTGCCGCCTTCGGTTGGGAAGTGGACGCTGGCTGCTGGCCGCTGGGGGCAGCGAGCGCCAGCCTGGTTCCTTCGAACCCGGTCAGAAGCAGAAGAAACGCCATGCTGGTAAGAAATCGACGCATGCGTATTTCACCTCGCACAGCAAGCGGAAGGTTTTTGTTGAATCGCACGACCTCTGGCTCGCTGAAATTACAGCTCATGTTCTCGTGGAGGATAACGGTGTGCCGGAACGGGACACAGTGATGTAAATCACAGGGCGGGATTACTTTGTTGCAGTGATATGTATCACTTAGCTGTGGGTGGCGGAAAAAGTGTCAGCAGCCGGCACAAATTCGCCGTGGCGGGCGATCCAGGAGCCGTAAGCCCTGTGGAATGGCGGGCTTCGCGTGGAGGGAGCGGTGTCAGGTCCGGGGCCGGAGCGGCGGAAACGCGGTAATTACTTTGGTTCGCGATGGAGCGGTGGAAAGTGATGCAGGTTGACTCAGCGTTGCTTGTCCGACCCGGCAACGGTGTTGATCGCACCGGCAACAGGGGCCCGATTGCCGCGGCGCTGGTCGAGCCAAGCGCGCCATTGGTCCATCCCCTGGCCCGTGGCGCAGGAGACTTCGAGGATTTCGATGTCTGGATTCACCTGGCGGGCGTTGGCTTTCGCGGCTTCGATGTCGAAGGGGACGTAGGGAAGAAGGTCGACCTTGGTGAGGATGAGGAGCGCGGCCTTGTGGAAGATGGAGGGATACTTGAGCGGCTTGTCTTCGCCCTCTGTGACGCTGAGCAGGACGATCTTGGCTTCTTCGCCGAGGTCGTAGCTGGAGGGGCAAACGAGGTTGCCGACGTTCTCGATGAAGAGGACGTCGATGTTTTCGAGAGGCCAGGGTTCGAGGGCGCGCTGGATCATTTTGCCGTCGAGATGGCAGACACCGCCGGTGACAATTTGCTGGACGGGAAAGCCGTAGCGAGCGATGCGGCGGGCATCGTTCTCGGTTTGCAGATCGCCAGTGAGGACGGCGACTTTTTCTTCGGGGCGAAAGGCGGCGAGGGTGCTTTCGAGCAGCGTGGTTTTGCCGGAGCCGGGAGAGCTGATGAAGTTGAGGCAGAGGATGGCGTTCTCTTCAAAACGGCGGCGCAGCTCCAAAGCAAGGCGCTGATTCTCGTTGAGGACTTTTTGTTCTACGCGAACGACGGTCATGGCTCCTCCACTTCAACAAAGGCAATATCGAGTTGATCGCCGCTGACGAATTTGGTGCGTTCGCAATGGCAACGGGGACACGGGGCATCGGTAAAGGGCGACAACTGCGGAGACGAGAATTCGTCGCCGCAGTCCTCGCAGCGATTCACGCGCGGGCATTTTTCGGTAGTCAGCACAACCTTCTCGTCTTCAGTTTCGGCGGTTATGCACTCGAAAGCAAAACGCAGGGCATCGATGTCGACGCCGGAGAGGACGCCGATGCGGACCCCGATGCTGATGAGTTTGGCTCCGGGACGCAACGCGGTTTCCCGGTGAGCGGCGTCAAGAATCGAGCTGGCGATGCCGACTTCATGCATCAGGCGCACCCCGGCAATGTCTGCATTGGGTTAAGTGAGTGAGTCATCGATCGGTGTGGAACGCGACGTAACAAAACTGGCTTGCGTGCTACCAATACCAGCTTTCTTCGGCGGCCGCCATTTCGAGACCGGCTATCTCAGACTGCAGGTGACCACCCGATTCTGCCGCAATCTCCGCCTGCCAGCGCGCGACCTGGCCGATCGCACACTCCACCAGCGTAACAAGGGCCGCGTTGATCTTCGCGGTCAGCTCCGTTCCCCAACCGATGGTTTCGGGCTGAACGCCGAGAACCACGATTTCCCGAGGCTCGGATTCGATCAGACGCAGGGCCCCCATGAGATCGGAGAAACCGAGCAAATGCACGCTCTTCGAGATGGGCAGATCGGAGATTTCTTCGCCTACATAGCGCAGCAGCGTGCCGGGCTCGGCTCCGGCATCAATCGCGTCGAGCGCCAGCAGGTGGGTGACGCCTTCCAGTGGATAGATGAGGTCGAGGCCCAGCGTGCCACCCTCAATCAGCGCAACGGACTGCGGGAAGCGCGGATCGGCGGGAAGGCGCTGGAGGGCGAGCATACCCACGGCATCGTCGGTACGCATCAGATTCCCGAGTCCGAGCACGGCGATACGCGGCGAGGTCATCGATCCCATTCCCGATTGCGATGGATTTTGCGCTTGCTGAAGAGTTCCCGAGGCTCCAGGCTGGCGATCTCCATTTCCTCATCGATGGTCTGGTCATCCACAAATTTGTAACCGCTGAAGATGCTTTCCATCTCCCCGTTGCGCTCGGTCATGGCCACCAGAACGGCGCTGTACACGTGGTGGATGAAGAATGCCATGAGAAGGAAGAGGAAGGAGAAGTGAATGAAACGGATCCACTGGATGTCGATGATGTGGGGAATCCATCCAACGAAAAAGCGGAGGGTGGGCGAGCCTTCCACCGTGGCGAAAAGAACCAGGCCGGTGATGCATTCGCAGGCGATCAAAGAATAGACAACGATGTAGGTGAGGCCGGCCAGGGTGTTGTGCCCAATCTGCTCGAAGGGCTTGCGCTGCTGGAAGGTGTAGTAGCGGAACATCGCTCTGAGGCTGCGCCGTTGGCGCTGGGTGAGAGGAAGAAACTGGCGCCAGCGGGCCCAGTGATTCCCTGAAAAAAACCAATAAAAGCGTACGATCAGCGCGCCGATCAGCTCAAAACCGGCCAGTTCGTGAATGAAGCGCACCGTTCCCATGGTCCAGGAGCGTGGTCCTGGAAAGATGAGGAAAGGGTGATTCATGTAGAGGCCGGTCCAGGTGAGGACGGTGACTGCGGCGACGATGCCCCAGTGGGCCAGGCGAACGGGCAGCTCCCAAACGTAGACGGGAACGAGGTGCTCTTCTCCAGCCGCTGCGTGTTTTTTCGGAGCGGGACGGACGAGGGTTGCCATCACCGGCCTCCGGCTGCCACGAGCTGAGGCGCTGGAACGGGAGGAAGCGACGTGGATCCCTCCGGTTCCGGCACAGCCACAATATCACGGCCGTAGCTGCGGCCCTTTCCATCGACCACGTGCACGGCGCAGGCCAGGCAGGGGTCAAAGGAATGAACAGTGCGGAGAACTTCGAGCGGGCGCTCCGGATCGGCGATGGGCGTGTTGAGCAGGGCGGCTTCATAAGCGCCGCGCTGGCCGTGCGCATCGCGCGGTCCGGCGTTCCAGGTGGACGGAACGATGCACTGGTAGTTGACGATTTTCTTGTTCTCGATCTCGACCCAGTGGCCGAGGGAGCCGCGGGGAGCTTCTTCGAGGCCGAAGCCGGCGCAGGATTTCGGCCAGCTTTCGGGATCCCATTTGTCGCCGTTGTGGATAGCGATATTGCCGTGCGCCATGTTGTCGTCGAGCTGAGCGATATATTCGGGCAGCTTCTGGACGACGATGTCGGCTTCGATAGCGCGGGCGGCGATGCGACCGAGGGTGGAGTAGAGAGCGGTGGGCGGAGCGTTGAACTTCGCCAGCACCGCATTCACGATTTTCTGCACCTGTGCGTCCCCGGAGGCATAGGCGATGAGGGTGCGTGCCAGCGGACCCACTTCCATAGGCTTGTCGTCGTAACGCGGCGACTTCAGCCAGGAATATTTGGCGTCCGTGTCGAGTTGCAGGTACGGCGGGTTCGGGCCGGAATACTTTGGATTGGTCTCGCCCTCGGCGGGATGACGGCTGACCTGATCGCCGACTGAGTAGTCGTACCAGGAGTGCGTGACGTATTCGGCGACTTTGTTGGGATCGACCGGATTCACTTTGGAGAGGTCGCGGCCGAGGAGGACACCGCGGGGGAAGAAGAATCCGGCGGGGTCGTTGATGCTGCCGGAGGGGAAGTCGCCGTAGGCCATGAAGTTGCCGAGGCCTTCGCCGATGCCGAACCACTCCTTGTAGAAGCCGGCGACGGCGAGAACGTCGGGGACGTAGACCTGCTGAACGAAGGTTTTGGCGCGAGCCGCAAGCTCATTAAAGAGCGTGATGCGCTCCGGATTAATGACGGCTTCCGGCTCGTTGCCATCGATTGCGGTAGACATCCCACCGACCAGATAGGACTGGAGGTGTGGATTTTTACCGCCCAGGACCGCGTGGATGCGAATAAAATCCCGCTGCATATCAAGCGCTTCGATGTAATGCGCGACAGCGAGCAGGTTCGCTTCCGGCGGCAGTTGGTAAGCAGGGTGTCCCCAGTCACCGCTGCTAAAGAGGCTCAACTGCCGGCTGGCGACCAGCGCCTTGACGCGGTCCTGGACTCCCTTGAAATATGTAGTGCTCGACTTAGGCCATTCCGAGATGGACTGCGCGAGTTGCGAAGTCTTCGCGGGATCGGCCTTCAAGGCGAGGGTCACATCGACCCAGTCGAGCGCATGCAGGTGGTAGAAGTGAACGACGTGATCCTGGACGTTCTGCGCGGCCGCGATGATGTTGCGGACCAGGCGGGCGTTGTCAGGAATTTCGATGCCGAGCGCGTTTTCGACGGCGCGGACGGAGGCGAGGGCGTGGACGGTGGTGCAGACTCCGCAAATGCGCTGCGCCCAGATCCAGGCTTCGCGCGGATCGCGGCCGCGGAGGATGATCTCGATGCCGCGGAACATGGTGCCGGAGCTCCAGGCGTCGGTGACGCGGCCTCCGTTGACTTCGGTCTCAATGCGGAGGTGGCCTTCGATGCGGGTTACGGGATCAATGACGACGCGTGCCATTTCAGTGCACCTCCGTCGTAGTTTTTTCTGCAGGTTCTTCTGTGGCGGCGCCGGCGCCGTTGGGGTGGAAGTGATCGCGGACTACGTGTCCGACAGCGTGGGCCGCGGTGGCTGCCGCAACTCCGGCGACCACCGTCCAGCCGATTTCGGCGGCGGTGACATCCACTCCGAAGCCCGCGGGGCGGGGGAGCCGTTCGTAGAAGGGCGATTTCGTATCCCAGAAGCGCGGAGAGGCGCAGGCGATGCAGCCGTGGCCGGACTTCACCGGCCAGCTGGTTGAGTCGTTGTAGCGAACCGTGGGGCAGTTGTAGTTGGCCTCGGGGCCTTTGCACCCCATTTTGAAGAGGCACCAGCCTTTGCGATGGCCTTCGTCGCCCCAGGCCTGCACGTAGCGGCCGGCGTCGTAGTGGGCGCGGCGCTCGCACTGGTCGTGGATGAGCTGGCCGTAGGCGAACAGCGGGCGGTCGTATCCGTCGAGGGCCGGCATTTCGCCGAAGGTGAGGTAGTGCACGAGGACGGCGGCGGTGTTGGTGGGATTGTGGGGGCACCCGGGCAGATTGATGACCTTGATTCCGGGAACGGCTTCATGGAGGCCGAGAGCGCCGGTAGGATTCGGACCGGCCTTGGGGATTCCACCGTCCCAGGCACAGGAGCCGATGGCGATGCAGGCTGCGGCGCTGCCGCAGACTTCGCGCGCGATATCGAGTGCTGTGCGCCCGCCGATGGTGCAGTAGACGCCGTCGTCGGCGGTGGGAATCGAGCCCTCCACGACGACGAGGTATTTGCCCTTTTCCTCATCCACGACGCGCTTCAGAGCGGCCTCGGCGTGCTTGCCGTAGCCTGCCATGATGGTCTCGTGGTACTCCCAGGAGAGGGTCTCAAGGACGATTTCTTCGACGGTGGGATGCGTGGTGCGCAACATGGCTTCTGTGTTGCCTGCGCAATCCTGAAACTCCAGCCATACCAGTACGGGCTTGCGCTTTTGGCCGAGCGCGTTCGCTATGGTCTGGGCGTATCCGGTCGGCAGCGCCAGGGTCGCGGCCATAGTGCCGCAGAACTCCATGAAGCGCCTGCGCGAGATACCGCGCCCTCGACATGTCTCAAGAACTGATTCTTCTGTGGCCATCCGGCCCTCCTGCCTGCACGTTTTTTTTTGGGACCTGGAGAATGCAGACAGACCGTAACTATGGGGAAAAACCCTTGTATGTGATTGCCATCACCGCAGGTGATATGCTCCGTCACCCCCGGCGCCTCAGACATTAAGCAACAGGGGGCGGGGATTCGCTGGTGATGGCCGTCACAGGCGTTTGTGCCTGCAGTCACAGCCACTTAGGCAAGGTGGGGGGACACTCTCGGGCAGGGAGGTTTTCGCCATGAAAACCCTCGACCAGTTTGTTTCCGGCAAGCGCACCTTTGTGGTGCCTGACAAGATTCTGGTAGCGACGGATCTCGCCGACACCGACTATCTGATCCCGCATGCGGTGGCTCAGGCACGGGCCTGCGGCAGCTCGCTGACTTTGGCGCACATTATTCCACCCGGGCAGGCGATGCCGCTCGACGCCAGCGCGATCCCGTACCTGGATGTTGCCGAAATGAAGAAAGAGGCGGAAGAGACTCTGAAGCGGATGGCCGCGCAGGCGGAGGCCAGTGGGATTCCCTGCGAGGTCGTCGTGGCGGAGGGCAACCCGCGCGAACGGATCACCACCCTGGCGCACGATGTGGGAGCCGGACGTGTGATTGCCGGAACCCACGGGCGGAAGCATTTGAAGAAATTACTTCTCGGCTCGGTTGCGCACGAAATTCTTCGTTCGGCAGAGGTGCCGGTGTGCACGATTGGGCCGCACGCGCACGAGGCGTCGTCGTTTGGCGCGCCGCGCATCATCCTGCACCCGGTTTCGCTGTGCGCGGGCTTCGGGGAGAGCGCGCGGATGGCGATCGAAATGGCGCAGTTCTACCGGGCGGACATCACGCTGCTGCACGTGCTGTCGCGGAGCGTGCACAGCGATCCGGATGCCGATCGCGTGCTGGAATGGACGAAGTCGGAGATGCGCCGAATCATCCCGGAAGAGGCGCCGCTGTGGACGCAGATCACGGTTCAGGTGGAGATCGGGGATGTGGTTGAGGAGACTCTGAACGTTGCGGCGGAGATCAATGCGGACCTGATCGTACTGGGCGTGAATGCCGATGTTTCCTTCTGGCCGATTCGCGGCGATGACACGGTGTACAGCATCATTGCGGAGGCGAAGTCGCCGGTGCTGAGCGTACGGCACTCGGCGGGGGCCAGCGTTTAATCAGTCAGCTGCGGGCCGGGGCTGGCTGTTCGCGAGGCTGAGAAGCAGAGAATTCAGGCGCGGATTCCGATCACCGAAAGCATGCGCCCAGTGAATCCCTGCTCGGCGCGATACGAGAAATAGCGGTTGTTGTGGCATCGGGTGCAGTCGCCGATCATCGTGATTGCGCCGGGACGCAGGCCGGCATCGAGGAGCTGGCGGCGGTTGGCTTCCATCAGGTCGAGATGCAGCGATGGGCCGAGGCTGCTGTGCCCGGGCGGGCGCGCGCTGAGAAACAGCATGGGATATTTCCGGCGGATGGGGTCGGAGTCGGAGACTTCGTGGAACAGCTCGCGCGCGTAGGCGAACTGCGAGGTGAATTCGGCGAGGACCTCTTCCCCCACGGCATAGCAACAAGCGGCGATGCCGGGACCGATGGCGGCGATCAGGTCTTCAGGGCGGCTGCGGAAGGCGACTCTCATCTTGCCCACGCCACTTTCGACGATGCGCTTGACGGTCCCGCGCCATCCGGCGTGGAAGGCGGCGACGGCTTTCTTTTTCACGTCGGCGAGGAGGACGGGGATGCAGTCCGCGGTTTGAATGGCGAGCAGGATGCCGGGCTGGCTGGTGATCAGGCCGTCGCCCTGGCAGGGTTCGGCGTCTGTGGCGTTGTTCTCGCCAACGCTGAGCACGCTCGAGGAATGGATCTGCTTCAGCGTGACGAGCTTCATCGAGGTTGGCACGCCGAGCGCTTTTAGAAAGCGGCGGCGATTTTCGAGGACATTCTCGCGGGAATCGGAGCTGGTGAACCCGAGGTTGAGTTCGCCGGCGCGCTGCCCGGAACTCTGATTTGTCCGATATGCGGTGGAGACGCCGCCGGCGCGGGTGCTGAAGCCGTGGACCAGCCAGGGAATGGAATCGAATGCGGGGGCCTGGACGGAGTCGAATCCGGCGGCGCGGATAATTTCGATGCGGGATTTTGCGACGCGCCTGGGAATTTGCAGGGAGATTTCGGCGGGAGGCGGGGGCGTCGCGGGGCGCTGCCTTCCGCGCGGCGAGCGAGGAGCCCTCGCGAGTTCGCCCTTGCGGAGCAGTTTGTCGACGGAGTCAGACCTGGTTGGAGCGGGGGCGAACGGGGGCATCGTAACCTTATTTTAGCTGTGGCGGATGCGGATCGATTGCTCGCTTCGCGCGATCAGCGGCCGCGCGAGGGGTCGGGGGAGCGGCTCTGGTCGAGGTCGATCAAGGTCTGCGGCGAATTCGGCAGGCCTGGCGCATAGCATCTATTGTCTGCGGCGTAGGTTTGCTTGCAGGCGGCGGTTCCTTCCGGCTCCCGCGGAGACCGCGCATACTGCCAGACCAGCGCGGGTCGGAAGCCGCTTCGATCCATGTCGAGCGGTTTGTCGGGAACCAGGCAGCCTGGAGACAGCGGACACTGGTCGTTCCATATCCAGAGGCTCGTTCCGGGAAAGCGTGATGCTATGTCCTCGGCCGTCGAGATCATTTTTGGTCCGGACGGGACGGGGATTCCGGAGCAATAGACGCCTGTTTTGAAGGCCGAATGCTCGACGGTCGTGATCCAGGCGCCGATGTAGGCCGCCGCCTCGGGCAACAAAGTTCCCCCTTCTTCCTGATCGAGAAAGACGATGCCTCCGGAGGGAAACCCCTCGGCGTGGGCGGCGGCGATCGCGGCGGCCGCATCTTCGCGGCCGAGTTTCACGGCGTCCTGACCTTTGAGTTGGGCATCGAGGCGGCCGTTGAAGAGAATCAGGAAGCCGAGGCCTGAGGCGCGCACCACGCTGCGCTTCCCTGCCCACGGATTGCTGGTCATGCCGGGCGGATTGTTGAGCCAGTAACCGGTGAAGGCGAAGGTGCGATGCAGGGCGGGCAGAAGATCGTCGCCGGGATACGCGTTTTTGTCGAAGCCCGGCCAGGAGCGCTGAGCGGCACCGGCAGCGGCCGACAGCAACGTGCATGCGGCGAGGAGTTTCGCGCGAATCATCCAGGTCAGGACCGGATTCTGGGATTGACGACGACGTAGAGGACGTCGGTGGCGAGATTCACCAGAACATAGGTGAGCCCCACGGCTAAGATGCAGCCCTGGAGGAGCGGATAGTCGCGATTGGAGATGGCGGACACGGTGAGGCGGCCGATGCCAGGCCAGCTGAAGATGGTTTCGGTGACGATGGCGCCGGCGAGCAGCGCGCCGAACTGCAGGCCGATGAGGGTGAGGACGGGGATCATAGCATTGCGCAAAGCGTGTTTGTAGACCACGGTGCGCTCGGGCAGACCTTTAGCGCGGGCGGTGCGGATGTAATCCTGGCTCAGCTCTTCGAGCATCGAGGTGCGGACCATGCGGGTGAGGATCGCGGCCAGTGCGCCGCCCATGGTGGCGGCCGGCAGAATGAGGTGAGCGAGATCGCCGGCGCCGGAGACGGGGAGCCACCCAAGTTTGATGGAGACCAGCAGGATGAGGATGGGGCCGAGGGCGAAGGAGGGGAACGATAATCCGAAGAGGCTGACGACGCTGAGGACATGATCGCGCGCGCGGCCGCGGTGCAGAGCGGCGCTGATGCCCGCGGGGATAGCAAGGAGCAAGGCCAGGAACAGCGCGGCGGTAGTGAGTTCGACGGTAAAGGGATAGCGCGCGACGACGAGGTGGCTAACGGAGTCGTTGAGGCGGATGGAGCGGCCGAGGTCGCCATGGAAAACACCGCGCCAGTAGTGCGCGTACTGCGTGGCCAGGGGCAGATCGAGACCGTAGGCGTGGCGCAGGGCGACGATGTCGGCGGGGCGCGCGCCATCGCCGAGCATCTGCTGAATGGGGTCGCCGGGCACGATATGGATGAGCAGGAAAACGATGGAGACGACGAGCCAGAGCACGGGCAGCGTGTAGCCGAGGCGGGTGAGGAGGGAGCGCAGGAGCCTTCTCATGCGCGGGCTTTCTCCGCGGTGTCCGGAGTTTTGTCGGGAACGGGCTTGAGTTGCTCGACGCGGACTTTGCCGATGCGGCGGCCGCTCATTTCGAGAACAGTGAGGCGGCGGCCTTCGTAGTCGATGGACTCGCCACCCTGCGGGATTTTGCCGAGCCTGGTGAGCAGAAATCCGGCCAGGGTTTCAACGCCGCCCTCGCGCGGGAGGTGCCAGTTCATCTGGGTCTCAATGTCGCGGAGGCTGACGCTGCCGTCGAGGACCATGGCGCCCGTTGCTGTGGTCAGAAGCGCGCGCGGCCCCACATCGAACTCGTCCTCTACTTCGCCGATGAGCTGTTCGATAGCATCTTCAACAGTGACCAGGCCGACGGTGGAACCGAACTCGTCGACCACGATGGCGATGTGGCGGCGGCGCTGCTGAAATTCGTGGAGCAGGTCGAGGACCGGCTTGGTTTCCGGAACCACCAGGACTTCGCGCATCACCTGCTTCAGGAACAGCTCGGAGAGTGGCGCGGTGGAGAAGCGCGTGGAGGCGGTAGCGCGAAAATGCATGATGCGGCTTATGTCCTTGGAGTAGACGACACCGACGATGTACTCCGGGCCGCGCGCGGGATCGTAGACGGGGACCCGCGAGTGCTGCTCCTCGACGATGCGGGCGCTGGCGTCTTCGACCAGCATGTCGGAGGGCAGGGAGAAGATGCGCTGGCGCGGGGTCATGATCTCGCGCGTGACGACTTCATTGACCTCGACGGCGCGATGGATGAGGGATTCCTGAAACGCGGGCAGCATGCCCATGCGCCGGGCGGCGGTGGCCATCAGCTTCAGTTCTTCCGGGGAGTGGACTGCGCCCTCATTCGTCAACGGCGCACGGAAGAGGCGCAGCACGAGCGCAGCGGAGCGGTTCATCAGGCGCACGATGGGACGGGCGAGGCGGATGAAGACGTCCATGGGCCCGGCGATGGCGACGGCGATCTGGTCGGCGCGGCGCAGGGCGAGCGCTTTGGGAACGAGTTCGCCGAGCAGGACGTGGAAGTAGGTGATGAAGGCGAAGGCCAGGGGCACGGCGGCCAGATGCGCATAGAGGCGCGCGTGAGGCAGTGGGCCGAGAGCTTGCTCGAATACACCGGCCACGGCGGGCTCGCCGATCCAGCCCAGCGCAAGGCTGCACAGGGTGACGCCGAGCTGGACTGCGGGAAGAAAGTCGCCGAGGTTCTCCTGCAGGCGGCGCACGATGCGGGCGCCGGGATTGCGCTCGGCGATGAGCTGCTCGATGCGGGTCTCGCGGACGCTGACCAGCGCGAACTCCGCCGCCACAAAGAAGCCATTCGCCAGAATCAGGATGACGATGGCGACACCGTGAAAGAGGAGGAACTGCGACATTGGCTCCGAGTCTAAATGAAACTGGCCGCCCGCCCGGAAGCGAACGGCCAGCATGCAGAACCGGGCCTTACTCGTAGCCGGCCTCCGTGCTCTTGATGAAAGCGGCTACGCGGTCATGGAGCTGCTTGAGGCATTCTTCCTTCACGTAGACCATGTGCCCGGATTCGTACCAGTCGTATTCGATGTTGCCGGCGAGCTTCGACGGGATGGGCAGATGCTTGTCCTCATAGAACGCGCCGAAGAAGGGGGTTGCGAGGTCGTAGTAGCCGCCGTTGACCATGACTTTCAGCTTTGGATTGGTGGTCATGGCGGTGGCTAGGTCGTTGCTGACATTCAGCAGAGGGAATCCCTGACGCTTGAAATCCCACATGAAGCCGCCGCCGAAGTCCGCCTGGGGCAGATAGGTCTGGCCTTCGCCGTACTTCAGTGTCTGGCGGACGTACTGGTTGAAGAGCGAGACGTAGGCTGAGGAGATGGAGCTGCTCTGCGGATCGTAATCGGCCTGCTCGCTCAGCGGGTTGACGGACGGGCCGCTGAAGCGTGTATCGAGACGGCCGGTGGTGTCGCCCGTGTCGTCCTGCAGGTTCTTCTCGAACTGGCCGCCAGAGATGCGCAGGTCGCCCTTCATCAGATAGGCGACGGGAAGTCCGGTGTAGTTGTGGAGCTTTTCGGCGATGGCCTGCTTGTCCGTCGCGCTCAGGTCAGTCCCCTTCGCGAGGGCCTGGGCGTATTCGCCCATCGCGAATTCTTCCACTTCTTTCATGAAGGCTTCAAGGTCGGGATGGTCCTGAGGAAGCTTCTTGTGGTAGCGCGCGGTTGCGGCGTAGGTGGGCAGCGCCAGCTCGTAGGTGAGATCGATGCCGGGGTTCTGGTGGGCGCCATCGATGTCGGTGGTGAAGTTGAATATCTGCGAGAGCAGGATGACGCCGTTCAGGTCGATGCTCTCCTCGTTTTCGAGGATGTTGGAAAGGACGGCCGAGCGAGTGGTGCCATAGCTTTCGCCGAAGATGTACTTGGGCGAGTTCCAGCGGTTGTATTTGGAGAGGAAGCGCTTGATGAAGCGGCCGAAGGCGTGCCCGTCTTCGTCGATGCCCCAAAAGGCCTTGCCCGCGTCTTTGCCGGTGAGGCGGCCGAAACCCGTGCTGGGCATGTCGATGAAGACCAGATCGCTGACGTCGAGCAGGGAATTTGCATTATCCGTCAGCTTGTAGGGCGCGCCCGGCAGATGGGTGTCCATTTCGGTGACAACATGCTTCGGGCCAAAGGAGCCCATGTGCAGCCAGACGGTGGAGCTGCCAGGGCCGCCGTTGTAGAGGAAGGTGATGGGGCGCTGATCGGCATTCGCGTCACGCTTGAAGTAGGCGACGTAGAATATGCGTGCGAGAGGCGGAGCCTGGGTTGCATCTTTGGCAGCGGCGACCTGGGCGGCGAGGTCGGTGTCGGGCAGGGGCTTGCCATCCGGGCCGAGCTGGGAGTCCTCACCGTTGCTGGCGCCGACGGTGATGGTGCCGGCGATGGCATTGTACTGAACGTGCTGGCCGCCGGCATCGACTGTGCCCTGGGTGGTGACGTCCTGCGCGGGCTTTTCGGCAGGTTTCTCTGCGGACTTGTCGGCGGGTTTGTCGTCAGCGGCGGCGCGTGCGAAGACAGGGGAAAATGTAACAGCGGCGGCGACCAATACCGCCAGGGTGCGAAGGGACGTCCTCATTCATGGCTCCTCGGGAAATGGGAATTGAAACAGACCTCAGCGGAAGTGCAGATTATAGTGCCTGGGCGCGGCCGTTGGTCCACCGATGTGACCAGGTGTGCCGTTTAGTAGACGCCGGGGATGAGGCGCTTCGTGGTGCGGCTGTAGTCGGCGTATTCGGCACCGAAAGCCAGGAGCAGGGCCTGCTCTTCGACGTGAATGCGGTAGAGGACGGCGAGCGTGGGAGCGATGACCATCAGGCCGAGGCAGGCCCAGTTGCGGGTGTGCAGGCCGACGGCGAGAAAGCAGATTTCCATACCCAGGTAAGAGGGATGGCGCACGACCCCGTACAGGCCGGAGCGCTGGATCGTCTGCGAAGCGTGCGTGGCCACGTTGACGGTGAACGAGCGGCCGAGGGTGAGGATGGCGGTGATGCGCACGGCGAGGCCGCAGATCATGAGAACGACAGCGAAAGAGCGGAGCCACTGCCCGGCTGGGATGCCCCAGGGACAGTGGGTCCCAACCCAGTCGAGGGCGAAGATGGAGCCGAAGATGACGCCCCAGAGGATGAACTGGGTTCCGCGATCCTGAATGGCGCGTTGGCTGCGACGGGCCCGGACGAACAGCGCCAGGAGGATTTCTCCGGCGCCCCAGCCGTACATGAGCCAGGGCCACAGCAAGGCGAGCCTCATTCATCCCCCTTCAACCTGGAGAAAACGATACGCGATTTGCCGGGAACTAGTTCCACAGCAACGGGAAGACTATTTCGCATCCGGTACGACCGGCGTGGCTGGAAATTCCCGGCCGTGCTGGATGAGCCCATCGGAGCGAGGGCAGAACCGGCTGTTGCAGCCCGGTAAATACCGCAGATTGAGCAGAACCGGGGATGGGATCAGGTCTATATCGGTTCGGCTCAAAATTCCGGAAATATTCAATCAGGGCTATTGACTGTGGGGTAATCCCGGGCTACTCTGACGGCAACTTCGACTCATTTGTTGCCGACTGCCAACCCGGTTCGTCCGCCCTGCCTGACGCATCCAATCAGTGTGGAGCAACGCTGGTTGCAAACCCCGGCAATCCAACTCACAACCCAACTGCAGCCGCATGGCGCAAGGACCGCCATGTCCGGAGGTCGTCTCCTCGCCTGATGAGAAAACATCTCGAGATCACTCCCAATCTTGAGCCCCTGTTCGGGACCCGCGACGAAAACCTGAGACTGATGGAGGACGCTCTCTGCGCGCGCATCGATCTGGTATCCGATGCGGTGCTGGTGGAGGGTTCGGAGGACGCCATTGCGCGCGTGGAACGGATTTTTCAGGATTACGAGGCGCTGCGGCGGCAGGGGATTTTGCTGCAGAACGGCGAGCTGAACGGGATGCTGCGGCTGGTGACGACGGATCCCACGGTATCGCTGCGCAGTCTGGGTGAGGCGGGGAAGCAGCGGTCCGCCGGCATTAAGCGGATGGTGCAGCCGCGCTCGATCAACCAGCGGCTGTACGTCGAGGCCATCGAGCAGAACGACATGGTGTTCGGCATCGGGCCGGCAGGGACGGGCAAGACCTACCTGGCGGTGGCGATGGGGGCGGCGGCACTGCTGGCGAAGAAGGTCAGCCGCATTGTGCTGGTGCGGCCGGCGGTGGAAGCGGGCGAACGGCTGGGGTTCCTGCCGGGTACGCTGCAGGAGAAGGTAGATCCTTATTTGCGGCCGCTCTACGACGCGCTCTACGACCTGCTGGAGCCGGAGCGCGTGGACAAGATGCTGGAGCGCAACGTAATCGAGGTGGCTCCGCTGGCGTTTATGCGCGGGCGCACGCTGAATGACGCGTTCATCATCATGGACGAGGCGCAGAACACCACCAGCGAGCAGATGAAGATGTTCCTGACGCGCATGGGCAACAACGCAAAGGCGGTGATCACGGGGGACATTACGCAGATCGACCTGCCCAACCCGCGGAAATCGGGGCTGGTGGAGGCGATGAACATCCTCCAGGGCGTGGACGGAATCCGGTTCATTCGCTTCGAGGATGGCGATGTGGTGCGCCACCACCTGGTGCAGCGGATTATCCGCGCCTACGAGGGTTTTGGACGGCAGCAGGAGCTGCCTCTGGAGATTGACGGCGAGCCGGAGGTTCGGTTTTCACAGCCCCAGTAGCGGTGGCCTGTCGGGCGCGGCAAAATGGATTAAGAGTTACCATCGAAGTGGGAGGGTGCAGCTGCCCTCCCACCGTTGTTTTGTGCATCGGCCACTCCAGAGGCCAGGTTGCACCGGATCATGATCCTGATCGAACCCACGATACAAGCCAGTTTCGGCCGCGCACTGCGGCAAAGGACCCTCGCCGTGTTTCTGAAAGAGGCGGCGCAGGCGGTGGGGCTGGCGGGTGAGGTGTCGGTCCTGCTGACCGGCGACGAGCATATTCGCAGGCTGAATCGGGTCTATCGCGGGAAGAACAAGGCCACCGACGTTTTGTCGTTCCCGGCGGCTGATCCGGTGAACGGGCACGCGCCGGTGGCCGGGGATTTGGCGGTCTCAGTGGAAACCGCTATGCGCCAGGCGACGGATTTCGGGCATCCGCTGGCGACGGAGGTGCAGATTCTGGTTCTGCACGGGCTGCTGCACCTGGGTGGCTACGATCACGAGGCGGATGAGGGCGAGATGGCGCGCAAGGAGACGGCTCTGCGCAAGCGATTTGGTTTGGAATGGGGGCTAATTGAGCGCGGCACTGCAGCGGGATCGAAGCGCGTGAGCACGGGCAGGCGGAGTAAGCCATGAGCATCGTTGCTGCTGTGCTGATCGTGCTGCTGCTGGTGGTGCTGACGCTGGTGTCTTATGTGGACCGGCTCTATTCGGAGATGGGGAAATTTTTGGCGCGGGAATTCCAGGAGAACATCGACCTGTGGGAGCAGCGGGTGGAGCCGCGGCTGGGTATGAACCGCGACCGGATTGCGCTGTCGGCGGCAATCCTGATGCATCTTTCGCTGGCGTTTCTGACGCTGGTTTTCGGCATGTTGCTGTTCGAGCGCGCGCGGGCCGGCGACCGGGCCACGATGCCGGAGATCGCGCAGGTGGTGCTGGGCATCGTGCTGGTGATCATCGTTTTCAACCGGCTGCTGCCTTATGCCTTCTTCGCGCGCACACAGGGCGCCTGGATCGTGCGCTGGCGGTGGTTTTTGCAGCTGCTGCTGTGGCTGGTTCTGCCCATTACGCTGTTCGTGCAGTTTCTGCTTTCGATTGCGGCGCTGGCAGAAGAGTCGCCGAGCGAGCACGGAGACACTACGGCGGCCGAGGCGGTGGAGGCACTGATCGAGGCGGGCGAAGAGGAAGGCATCATCGAGGAAAGCGACCGGGAGCTGGTGCGGTCGGCGGTGGAGTTCGGCGACAAGGTGGTCCGCGAAGTGATGACGCCGCGGCCGGCGATGTTCGCGGTTCCGGGCACGATCACCCTGGAGCAGTTTCTGGAGCTGATTCGGGCACAGCCGTTTTCGCGCGTACCGGTCTACAAGGAGACGCTCGACAACGTCACCGGGATCGCGTTCGCGCATGATTTGCTGCAGATTTCCGATGCTGAGGCGCGATCGACGACGGTCGGGTCGATCCAGCGGCCCGCGGCGTTTGTGCCGGAGACGAAGAAGGTGAACGAGCTGCTGCGCGAGATGCAGCGCGAGAAGCAGCACATGCGCATCGTGATCGATGAGTATGGCGGGGTCGCGGGGCTGGTGACCATCGAGGATCTGCTCGAGGAGCTGGTGGGCGCGATTCGCGACGAGCACGAGGATGAAGACAATGCGGCCGTGATCCGGGAGCCGGGCGGAACGTGGGTGGTTCCGGGGAACCTCGAGATCGGGCGCGTAGAGGAGATTCTTGGCGGCGTGGAACTGCCGGAGGACCTGGAGGCCACGAGCGTGGGCGGCCTTGTAAGCGAGACGGCGGGGCGCATTCCGCAGTCAGGCGAGGTGGTGGAGGGCTATGGGCTGCGGTTTGAGATTCTGGCCTCCACCGACCGCAAGGTGAATCGCCTGCGAGTATCGCGGCTGGCGGAAGCCAGCTAGTGTCGCGTTTCCGAAGTCTCTTGCCGAAAACGGGATTTCAAAAGCAGGTCCCTCCGCTACCCCTTCACTCGCTCGCGCGAGCTCAGGGTCCGGTCGGGATGACAATCTCTAAAGGAAGTTAGGAAACATCAACAAGGATGCAGAGATGAAAATGCGGTCCGGGTTTGTTTCGATTATTGGGCGTCCCAACGCGGGCAAGTCGACGCTGCTGAATGCGCTGATCGGCGAGAAGGTCGCCATTGTTACGGCCAAACCACAGACCACGCGAACGCGGATTCGCGGCATGGTGGATGTGCCGGAGCGGAAGGGAAAACATCCCGTCACGCAGATTGTTTTTGTGGACACGCCGGGGATTCACAAACCGGCGTCGCAGCTGGACCGCGCGATGATGCAGGAGATCCATGAGGCGCTGATGACGCGGGACGTCGTGCTGCTGCTGGTGGATGCGGTGCGGAAACAGCCGCGGGCGGAGGAGGGGGGGCCGGTGAAATTCGACCGGGCGAGCGAAGAAGCGATGGCCTTCGAGATGATCCGCCAGCTCGATTGCCCGGTCTTTCTGGTGATCACGAAGATCGACCTGGCGCCGAAGGAGGCTCTGCTGCCGCTGATCGAAGGGCTGAGCGCGCTGCATTCGTTTGCGGAGGTGGTCCCGGTTTCGGCGAAGAAGGGCGATGGGCTGAGGGTGCTGCTGCACAAGATCGCCGAGTATCTGCCGGAGGGGCAGCGCTGGTTCCCGAAGGAACAGTTCACGGATCAGCCGGAGCGCTTTCTGGTGGCGGAGTTGATCCGCGAGCGCATCCTGATGGAGACCGGCGAAGAGGTGCCGTATGCGTCGGCGGTAATCGTGGAGCGCTTCGAGGAGCCTGCGCCTCCGACAGGCAAGCCGCGCCCGGGGACGCTGCCTCCGGTGACGCGTATCTCCGCGGCGATTTACTGCGAACGCAATGGGCAGAAGGCGATCCTGATCGGCAAAGGCGGCAGCAAGCTGAAGGAGATCGGCGCCGGCGCCCGGCGGGAGATTGAGGCGCTGCTGAGGACGCGGGTGTACCTCGAACTGCACGTCCTGGTTCGCGAGCACTGGCGCGATTCGCGTGTCTTCATCGAGTCGCTCGACTGGCGGAAACAACTGGAGGAACTGGCGGAGCGGGAGGAGGGGGGCAGCCGGTAGCCTGTAGCCCGTAGCTGGGAGCTGGGAGCTGGGAGCTGGGAGCTGGGAGCTGGGAGCTGGGAGCTGGCGAATGATAACGGCTGCCCTACTTCGTCAAGCCATTGCTTCTCTTTTCATCCGCTGCCGCATTGCGGCGACCTGTTCGCGAAGTTCCAGGGCGGCGGATTTGCGGTCGGAGTAGACGTTGCGATCGGGGAAGAACTCCACCTCGGCGAGAACATTTTCGCAGCCCAGCGTGAGCAGCAGATGCGAGAGGAAGGGAGCGTCTCCAAACCAGCAGAGGTCGCACTCTTCGACGGCATGAGCACGATAGCCGATGGCGGCGGCTGTCATCTCCGCAACGCGTTCGACGGCCGGCTCGAGAAGAGTGGGATGAAAGCGCTCGACCTCGGTGCCGTCGGTGCTGGTTCCTTCGGGAAACAACAGAACGGGCACGCCGGTTTCGAGCACAGCGCCGATTTCCCGCGTCGCCTCTGCGGTATTCGTTCGGCTTTGGCGGTTGACGAAGATGGTTCCTCCACAACGGGCGAGTAACCCAAACGCAGGCCAGCGCCGGACCTCGCGCTTGGATACGAAGACGCACGGCGTGGCGGCGGCGTAGACCAGGATGTCGAGATAGCTAAGGTGGTTGGAGCAGATCAGCCCCCGGGTTGGGCGCATGCCACGGCACTCCAGGCGCATGCCGAGGCGGCGCAGGATGATGGCGCAGGCACGATGCAGCCATTGAGCCCTTTGCCAAAGCTCGAGGCGCGCTCCGTGTATGAGCCAAAGAAAGAAAAAGCGAAGGCCAACGTCAGCGAGGCTGGCCAGCAGAATCAGCAGGCGCAGACTGGCCCGGAAGAAGCTTGCGCTGGTTCGAAGTCCGGAAGGAATCGGTTCCTCGCTGCCGGCGAGAGCTGCACCAGATCGAGCAGAGTCAGAAAGTCGATGGTTCCGAATTCGCGATCCCATGCCGGTGCGCCGCAGATTCTGGCTCCCACTGCAATATACGTCTTCAGCAACCTGGGAACCTTGACCTGGCCCTGACTATCCGCAGGCGCCGCAGGCAGATCAAAGCTTTGAGTAGGGCGCGTGCGCAGGGTCTCCGGGGCCAGGAAGGGTGTAAGTTCCCGGTACATCATCCAGCCCTCACGAGGGTCGCGGGAGTTCAGCGACGAGCAGCCGATGAGGTAGCGCAGCTTGTAGAACCGGGCGTATTGCGCGATGCCACGCCAAAGAAGGGTGAGTACTTCGCTGGTGCGGTGCTCGCGGTCGATGGAGGCGCGGCCGAGCTCCAGAACTTCGCTGCGAATCGGCTCATACGGAGAAAAGTCGAATTCCTGCTCGCTGTAGTAACCCAAGTTCTGTTTGGCGGTGATACCTGACTGCATGCGATAGGTACCGACGACCTCCCGCCTGGAGCGGTCCTCCACAATCAGGTGGTGGCAAAATAGGTCAAAATGGTCCTGGTCGAGGCCAGTCTCGTAGGAGGAATCCAGGCCTTCGCCGAGTTCGATATTGAATACCTTAAAGCGCAGCCTGCAGGCGGCATCGCGTTCGGCCAGCGTTTCGGCCAACCGAATTTCATATTTTCCTAACTGGAGGGAAACAAGGGGTGTTTGGGCGACAAAACCATCCGGAGCAGGGGCCCTTACCCCGGCCTGAACCTCGACAGGACTGACCACGCCGGATGCCAGGCTGCGCGGCACCGACACGCGTTTAGAGGTTAACACACGGTCATCTTGCTGGTGAGAAGAGAACAGGAGCTTACAGAGAAGAGAAAAACAGACAAATTCTGAGTTAATGTATCGTTTCAGTACATCTATCGCAGGATGATCCAGGCCGGATGTGCGGACAGAAGAATTTTTTGTAACAACCCACTCAATTTGCTATGGTAGGCGATGTTGCATCCGTTCCCTGGATAACTGGTCTACGAAAACGAGAGAGAAAAATGACACGTGAAGAACTAGTTGCTGCAGTCGATGAGGAAATCAGCCGCCTCGAGAAAGTCCGTGCTCTGCTCGCGAGCACAGGAGGCTCCCGGATCTCTACGACCTCCTTCGGTAACCGTCCGCGGAAGAAGCGGGTTCTGAGCGCCGATGCGCGTGCGCGCATTGCCGCAGCCCAAAGGCGGCGCTGGGCCAAGCAGAAAGCAGCCCAGAACGCTAAGAAGTAGCTTGCGAGACGAGGTGGTCGCAGGTTGGCGCATAGTTCGCGCGAGGCCGGCTTAGTTGTCGGCCACCGCACGAACGACAGCGCGTACTGGCCGCCGGTATTGCCAAAATTGGCGCGCAGGTACTCCTTTGGGTCGCAAATACTGCGGCGAAAGGGGTAGGGCAGAGTATTGTCCAGGAAACGGCAGGCCGATATACTTGAGACCCTGTTGGTGACCTGGAGACGACTGGAACCAAGCCAGAAGACTCGGTTCGAAGTTCCCGTGGCCGGGTTATGACTTGTTGGTCCCAGGGTCTCGTGGTGGCTGGAGCCGGCCCCGCAGACCTGGACTGCGATGAAACCTGCGATCCTACCGACTTTCGCAATGCGACTGGGTCCGGCCGGCGAACTGCTGCATTCGGTTGCCAGGCCGTTTTATCCGGACAGGCTGACGGGATGGGTGCTGGTCGGCGCTCTGGTGATCATTTTGCTGGGCGCGTGCGTCCTGACGTGGCGGTTGATCCGGATCCGCCTGCGCGGCCCGGGGGAAAAGTTCTCCGGTGAACTGACCACGCTGCGCGCCGTGATGGCCAGCGTTCCTGACCTGATCTTCGTCAAAGACAGGGAGAGCCGCTTCCTGTTCGCCAATCAGGAGACGGCGGATGTGATGGGCGCGGCCTCGGGCGACGAGCTCCGGGGTAAGTCGGATTTCGACTACTATCCCACCCAGCTGGCTGCGGGCTTTTATCAGGATGAGCAGAAGGTCATGCGCTCCGGCGTGGCTTTGGTGAGCCAGGAAGAGCACATCCGGGAAAACGACGGGCGGGTTCGCTGGCTGCTGACCACGAGGATCCCGTTCCGCAATGCCGAAGGGGAGACGATCGGGACCATCGGTATCGGTCGAAACATTACGGCCCTGAAGGAAACCGAGACGGAGCTGAAGCGCGCGCGGGAGAACCTGCATTTCAAGGCCACGCACGATTCGCTGACGAAGCTGCTGAACCGCGAAGCGATCCTGGAGATGCTGGGGCGGGAGATCGCCCGCAGCTCCCGAGAGCACGGATCGACGGCGGTGTTGCTGGCGGATCTGGACCATTTCAAGGAAGTCAACGACCAGTACGGACATCCGATTGGCGACGAGGTGCTGCGCGAGACGGCGAGGCGCTTCCTGCGGTCGGTCCGTGCTTACGACCTGGTCGGGCGGCTGGGCGGTGAGGAATTCCTCGTGATCCTGGGGGGGTGCGGCGCGCAGGAGGCGATGGCACGCGCCGACCATCTGCGGTCGAGCATTAGCGATTCGCCCATTTCCACGGTGTGCGGGCCTATTTCTCTCACCATCAGCATCGGTGTGCTTCCGGCGCGCGAGTGGGAGTATCCGCGGCGGGAAGACGTGCTGCGCGAGGTGGACGTGGCGCTCTACGCCGCCAAAGCCGCCGGACGCAACCGATGCAGGCTGGCAGTGCCTCCGGAGGACGCTTCCGGGAGCTAGCTTTTTTGCTGTCCATTTGGCCTACTTCCTCAGATAGGCATCGGTGCCGGCGATCCAGTCGGCGCGGGGCGGAGTGAAAACGTCGAGGTCGAGGGTATCCTCCAGGGCCTCAGCTTGATGCGGCATGTTGGAGGGAATAACCAGCACCTGGCCCGCGCCCACCGTGATGACGCGGCCATCGCCCAGGGTGAACCGCAGCGCGCCCTCCAGCACATAGGTGATCTGCTCGTTTTCGTGACTATGCTTGGGCACGGCCGCGCCTTTCTTCAGCACGAGACGCGCGAGCATCGCCCGCTCGCCATAGACAAACTGGCGATCGATAAGTGGGTTCAGGGGTTCGACGGGAATAGTGTCGAAGCCCGTGTACTGAAGGTCTTTTAAATCCGCCAATTCGATTTCTCCGGGGATGATTCGATTCCAGTGAACTGCAATTGTCTCGACTATCATAGGGCGCATGGACACGGGACTGAAAGGGAGACTCGCCCTTGTGGCGGGCTCAAGCTCTGGAATCGGCAAAGCGACGGCACTGGCCCTTGCTGCGGAGGGCGCGAATCTCGCGCTGTGTGCGCGGCGCCAGGCGGAGCTGGATCAGGTCGCGGCGGAGGCCCATAACCGCTTCGGCGTGGAGACGCTGACCCAGGCGTTCGATGTGGGCGATCCTGCGGCGGTTTTTGCTTTTATCACCTCGGCCCAGGTGAAGTTCGGGCGGGTGGATGTTTGCGTGCCGAATGCGGGCGGGCCTCCGGCCAAGCCGTTTCTGGAGACGACGCTGGAGGACTGGGAGCGCACCTGGCATCTGAATCTGCGCAGCGCGATTATTTTTTCGCAGGCGGTGCTGCCGCACATGCAGAAGCAACACTGGGGACGCATCATCACGCTGACTTCGTACACGGTGAAGCAGCCGGTGCCGGAGCTGGTTCTCTCGAACACGATCCGCGCCGGGGTGATGGGGCTGGTGCGTTCGCTGGCCGGGCAGTTCGGGCGGGACGGCATCACGGTGAACAACGTTGGGCCGGGATTCACGTCGACGGATCGCTCGCGCAGCCTGCTGGAGGGGCGCGCGAAGAACCGCAATGTCTCGTACGAACAGGTTCTGGGCGATCTGGAGCGCGAGATTCCTATCGGCCGGATGGCGACGCCGGAGGAGGTTGCGGCGACGATTGTGTGGCTGGCTTCGGAATCCGCCGCGAGCATTACTGGCCAGACGATTTTGGTGGATGGGGGAAGTTACAAGGGGCTGTAACGGGGCCTTACTCACCCTGGCGGGAATTCGCTTCTTCGCGGTTAAAGAGAAAACCCTGAGGTAGCGGGCGACGAAGCTTCCGCAGGCGTGATAGCGCTCGTTTCCGCTTCCAGATCCGAGCTATCTCCCGAAAACGTGCAAGCCGCATTCGACACTCCGAGCTTCTAGTCTACTACTCCGTATCCGGCCGTTTGTAGGCCGTCTGGATCCAGTGGCGCGCCTCGTTCATCGCGCCGGCGGTGTTGTCGTTGGTCTGCAGCGCCTGACGGTATTCGGAAATGGCGCGGTCCCGCTGCCCGGTGAGGTCGAAGATTTTGCCGACGGCGATGTGGCTCCAGACCTCGGTCCATCTCGGGTCGTTGTCGCCATTCAGCGCATCGCGGTAGGCATTGACCGCGGCCTGATAGTTGCGCATGCTGAACAGCAGCTCGCCAATGCGGTAGCTGGCCAGTGAGCTTTGCGGGTTGGCCTTCAGAGCCTTCTGATATTCGGCCAGAGCGCCTCCGTTGTCACCCTGCGCGGCAAGCTGCTGGCCACGCAGGATGGCCACGCGCACTTCGAGATCGGGTGTGTTCTTGAGGACCCATCCCTGCGGGTCGATGACCACGCGTCGCGGGCGGCCGAAGGTGTCGATGACGTACTGCGAATCGGTGCCGACCACGTCGACGCGCTTATCGACGGTCTTGCCCTCCGTGTCCACGCGCAGATCGACGGGCATGTTGAAGAGATCCATGTCCCCCTGGATTTCGCCAATCGTGCGGAATCCTTTGTTGTTGCCCAGGCGGTAGACCGCGTATTTGTCGGTGAACTCGGGCGCTCCGGTGCCGTCGAGCCATTCGCTGAAGAAGGGGGTGAGCTGCTGCTGCGACTGCTCTTCGGCAACACGTTCAAATTCCCCGGTGCGAATGCCCTTGTCCTTGAACTGGGCCAGGGCCGCGCGCAGAATCTTCTCGAAGCTGTCGTCGCCGACCTCCCAGCGCAGCATGTGGAAGATCAGCGCGCCCTTGTCGAGTGTCATGGACTGGAACTGCGGCGAATAGGCCACAGAAACATCGCCAGCACCGGCCGACGACCCGGCGCTGGAGAGCGGGATGGTGTCGTAGGCCAGGGCGCTGGCAGCGATGTCGGGCAGAGCGGTCTCGAGCGCCGAGTGACCAGCATCGTCTTCGAGGTACATGAGCTCGGCGTAGCGCGCCATACCGTTGATGATCCAGCCGTCGTTCAGCGTTGCGGGACTGACCTCGCTGCCCCACCACTGGTGCGCGATGGTATTGGCCAGCAGCCGGAAGTCGTTCTTGCCGCCGATATGAGCGCCTGCGACTGCGGCTATCTCGGGAGCCCAGGCGACCGGAACCGTGTCGTCGGGCAGTTCCACCACGTTCAGCTCGTGCGACTCGGGAAAGCCGAAGGTGCTGGTGAAGTAGGCGAATTCGCGCAGAGTGGTCGCGGCGTAGTCCGCAGCGGCTGCCTTGTGGGCGGCCGTGGTGTAGACGCGTATATTCGGAGCGCCACCGGAAACGGGAGGATCAAATTTGCCGGCGATGATGGTGCCGGGGAAGCCGGGCTTGTCCCATTTAAAGTCCCATAGCTGGGCTCCGCCCGCCGATTCCTTCGGCTTGCCGGTGCTGCCGCTGCCAATAACGCGGTATCCGGCCGGGGCTTTGACGTGAATCTCCGCAGTGAAGCGGTCGGTGAGGTAGCCGGTCATGGGGAACCAGCGGCCTGCATAGAAGAGATAGCTGATGGGCTCGCCGACGTAGGCGAGCTTGAGGCCCTCGACGGGTCCGCCGGCGTCGGTTTCGAGCTTGCCGGAATAGTGGAAGGTCCAGGTGATCGATTGCCCCTTGGCCAGGGGCGTGGAGGGGGTGACGATCAGGGTCGCGCCCGGTCCGCGCGCACCATTCAGGGGTGCACCCTTTGCGTCGGTCACTTTATCCACGAGCAGCGCGCCGTGCAGGTCGAAGATCGCGGTAGGCAGGTCCGCCATGGGCGTGAAGGTGACCTGCGCAGTCGCGTCGAGGGAGTGATCGGCGGGCTTGAGCTCCAGGCTGATGTTGTAGGCGGTGATGTTCAGCGTTGGCCTGGGGGCGGCGTTCTGCGCCGCGGACGGCCGGGCGGGCAGCAGGAAAGCCGCGATCGTGACTGCAAGCGTGACTGAACAAGATGGGGCGGCAATGCGCGGGAGGCGGTACCGATCCGCGCGGTCAGATGGGTAGTTGTTCATGAAACCTGGCTCTGTCTTTCTTCCGGCGTTGGTGTTGGTCGCAGCATCTCGCAAACAATCTGGGCGACGCGGCCGACGGCGCTCTGCTCGCTGCGCAGCATTTCTCCCACGCGCCGCAGATTCGCCCGCATCCGGACCCGCGCCTGTTCGTTGTCCAGCAGCGGTCTGAGTTGTGAGACTACTTCCGGGGCGGTAAAGTCACCCTGGATCAGTTCCGGTACGATGCGTTTTCCCGCGATCAGGTTCACCATGGCCACGTGCGGCACGTCCACCACCCTCTTCGCCGCCGCATAGCTGAGCGGTGAAATCCGGTATACCACGATAAATGGATTGCCGATGAGCGCGGCTTCCACCGTAGCGGTGCCGCTGGCCACAATGCTGGCACGAGCGTGATGGAGGACGGCGCGGGCATCGTCGACGACAACGATGCGGGGCGGGCTGGGTTCGGCGGCCAGTAACTCCGCCAGGAGCGCCCGGATGTGGTCGCGCTGCGGGCCGGTGAGCGTGGCGGCTAGCGGCAGCAGAAACTCTAGGTTCTGGCTAAGCATGGCGGCGGCACGGACCATCTCAGGGAGGTTGAGCCGGATTTCCTTGCCGCGGCTGCCGGGCAGCAGCCCAATCCAGGTTCTGGACGGGTCGAGACTGGTCGGATCGGCGCCGGCCTGGTGAGCGAATTCCTCCCGGGTGATCGTGGGCGGTTCGCGTTCGGCCAGGGGATGACCGACGAACTCCGCGTCGACGCCGTGGTCGTGGTAGAAGCGCTCTTCGAAGGGGAAGATGGTCAGCATGCGATCCACGTAGCGCTGCACGGTGCGGATGCGGTATCTCTTCCATGCCCATAGCTGCGGGCTGACAAAGTAGATCACGGGCACGCCCTGGCGCTTCAGGCGGCGGGCCAGGGAGAGATTGACGTCGGGGAAGTCGATCAGGATGGCGATGTCCGCTTTTTCGTTGGTGATGGAGGCGCGCAGGCGGCGATATTCCCGGTAGATGCGGGGCATGTCGCGGACGACTTCTGTGATGCCCATGACGGCCACATCTTCGGAGCGGACGATGGGTCGGAAGCCGAGGGCCTCCATGCGACGGCCGCCGAGGCCGAAGAAGTCGGCCTGCGGCGCGCACTTCTGCAGCGCGGCGACAAGTTCGGCGCCGTAGTATTCGCCGCTGGCTTCTCCTGCAGAAAGAAAGATTTTTGGGGCGACGGTCATGCGGGTGCTGGTCTGATGGTAATTGTTGATCCGGGTTGGGTGTGGGATCCAGATGGACGAGAATTGACTCATTTTGATGAGTTAAATAAACTACTAGCATGGCTAAACGCTTGCAGGTCATTGTTCAGGACCCCGAATATCGCGACATCCAGCGGGCGGCTCGTTTGCGGCGTATGTCGATTGCCGAATGGGTGCGGCAGGCGCTGGTTCAGGCCCGCAAGAGCGAGCCCAGCCGTGAGGTCGCAGCGAAACTGGACGTCATTCGAGCGGCGGTACGGATGGACTTCCCCACCGCCGACATCGATCGCATGCTTGAAGAGATCGAACAGGGTTACGGATCGGATATGCAGGCGTGATTTTTGTCGACTCGAACATCCCCATGTATCTGGTGGGCGCTCATCACCCGCATAAAAGCGATGCCAGGCGTTGGCTGGAGGAACTGGTGAGCGGCCGCGAGCGGCTGGTGACCGACGCGGAGGTTCTGCAGGAGATCCTGCACCGTTATGTTTCGATCGACCGTCCGGCTGCAATTCAGCCGGCGTTCAACGCTTTGTTGGGAGTCGTCGATGAGGTCTTTTCTGTGGATCAGGCGGCCGTCGAACAAGCCAAACAGATCGTGCTCGGGCACAAGGCGCTTTCGGCTCGCGATGCGGTGCATGTCGCGGTTATGCAGATCCACGGCGTCAGAAAAATCCTAACTTTCGATCGCGGATTCGACGGTGTGCCGGGGATTACTCGCTTATCGTGATGGGGTCGTCCTCGGTTCTGGCTGGCAACGAAGTCGCTCGAAATTGCCGGATGGCCGACGATCCAGCCACGAACCGACGACTCACCGCTAAACTGACACCAGCATGGTACCGGTCGGCTACATGGCGAAACGACGGTTGCAAAAGAAGCCAGACTGGGTCAAGGACTCAACAGTCAACGAAATCTACTCAGTGTGCGACTGCGTTTCAAAGAACTTTGCTGACTACGTTAAGTTCTGGAAACACAATGGCTATTGGCTGTTCGATTCACCCGAAATCATTAAGCACGTGGCGGCACAGAACGGCATCGATCTTCGCGATACGTCCCTGTTCTTTTACGAAGCGCACGAAATGGAGTTCGACGGCGAGCATTGGCGTCTGTGGGCTTGCGATCCGTCGTTCAAGACAGCAGTCTCCCTGCCATCGACCAAGCAACTTGAGGGATTTGACGTGGTCAACTTCACCGCTCGAACTGGGCCGGAATGTTCAACGCTCGCGTGCACCAGATTGGCAGAGGAGTTGGGCACGAATAGCCACTGTCTGTTTGACTCCTTTGAGCAGGCGTGGAAAAGCGTGGACGACGGATCATTCAACGACTGCGAACCCGGCCCGTACCGCATATTCGCGGTCTATTCTGTCGAGTGGGACGGTTAACCGCCATTCCGGAAATAACACCGCATCGAGACCGGGTGTGAGTTCGGCTCAATCCGTTCCTAACGCCAAAGACGGCGTAAGCCCGCTTGCCGGCTGCTCGCCCAGTTCCTGGTCCTTGTACTGGAGCTGGTAGAGCTTCCAGTAGATGCCATGGAGCGCCAGCAGCTCCTGGTGGGTACCCATCTCGCGCAGCTGGCCGCGATGCATGACGAGGATGGTGTCGGCGCGCTGCACCGTTGAAAGCCGATGCGCAATGACCACGGAGGTGCGGCCTTCGACCATGCGTTCGAGCGCAGCGCGGACCAGAAACTCCGTATCCGTGTCGACGCTGGAAGTCGCCTCGTCGAGGATCAGGATGCCGGGCCGGTGCGCCAGCGCCCGGGCAAAGTTGATGAGCTGCTTTTGTCCTGTCGAAAGTCCGGCGCCTCGCTCGCGCAAGGGTTCCGCATAGCCTGCGGGCAGGGACTGAATAAAATCGGCGACATTGACCTGTTCCGCTGCCAGGCGCATTTGCTCGTTCGTGATGCTCTCCGTGCCCAGCCGGATGTTGTCGCCTACCGTGCCGCTGAAGAGGAACGGATCCTGCAGCACAACGCCAAAGCGCTGGCGCAGGCGCGTCAGGTCCTGCTCCCGCACATCGACACCGTCGACCAGAACCTGACCGTGCTGTACGTCGTAGAAGCGCATCATCAGGCTGGTGATGGTGGTCTTCCCTGCCCCGGTGTGCCCCACGATGGCCGCGGTCTGGCTGGGCTCGACGGTGAACGAAACGCCGCGCATGACCCATTCGATGTCAGTCATCGCCTGCAGTTCTGCCGAGCTGGCGCGGGCGATGCTGGCCTGGGTCGCGGCGTCGAGGCGCTGATAGGTGAACCAGACATCGCGCAGTTCAATGCGCCCGGAACCATCGCCCTGCTTCGGATTCGGCGGCGAGACGATCTCCGGAGCCGTATCGAGGAGCTTGAAGACGCGCTCGCTGGCCGCCATGGCCGCCTGCAGGATGTTGTATTTCTCGCTCAGGTCCTGGATGGGCCGGAAGAAACGCTGCGCGTACTGCATGAAGCCTACGAGCGTTCCCAGCAGAACCGTTCCGCGCAGCACACCGCCGCCGCCGACCCAGATGATGAGCGCGATGGCGAAGGAGCTCAGCAACTCGACCGCGGGGTAGTAGAGTGCATAGCACAGGATGTTGTCCTTGAATGCCTCCATGTGGATGCGGTTGATGGCGGAAAAATCGCTGAAGGCACGCTGCTGGCGGTTGAAGAGCTGCACCAGCGACATGCCGGAGACGTATTCCTGGGTGTAGGCGTTGATGCGGGCGATGGCGGCGCGGATGCGGCGGTAGGATTCGCGAACATATTTGCGGAAGATGCGGGTGACCAGCAGGATCAGCGGCAGGACGGAGAAGGCCAGCAGGGCCAGCCACCACTTCATGCGCAGCATGACGAACACGATGGCCGCGAGCACGAAGACATCTTCGAAAATCGCAAAGACGCCTGAGGTAAACATCTCGTTGATGGCATCGACGTCGGTGGTGAGCCGGGTGACCAGGCGGCCAACCGGGTTGCGGTCGAAGAAGCCGATATGCATTTGCTGCATGTGCCGGAAGATCTGGCTGCGCATATCGAACATGACCTTCTGACCGGTCCACTGCATTAGCCAGGTCTGAAGCGCCTCGAGCGCATAGCTGAACACGAGCGCCGCCAACCAGACTCCGGCCAGCTCCGTGACGCCCTTCCACGCGCCACCCGCCGCCCACGGGCTGAGCCAGTGCGCGAGCCAGGGATGCGCCGCGGCCCCGCGCAGAGCATCGGCTGCCGCAGCCTGGGAGGTTTTGTCCGCCGCAGGCTTGAGATACAGATCGACGGCGACTGTGGTCAGGTAGGGTCCGAGCACGTCCGCGGCGGCTTTCAGCAGAATCGCAACGATGGAGGCGATGCAGGTCCACTTGTAGGGATAGAGGTAGGTGATCAGCCGCCGCATGAGACGGCTGTCGTAGGCTTTGCCGACGACGTCGTCGTCCTGCTGTGAAGCGGATTTGGCCGCCGGCTTCGGCGCGGACTTCGCCCCCTGGGCGTCGTCCCTGGATGACTGGGGCTCCGAGCTGGACATGATCGCTCTTCTTTCATCTTACCGGGAGCGGGGCTGTACTCTGAAGGTGAACCTGAGATTCAGGGGCCGGCAACCACGACTGCACGATGCATCGCAGAGGGAGGCCCAACATGCCGAAGGCAAAGCCCGTCAGAGCGACAGACTGGTCCTGGCTGCGGGAAGCCCCCGTTGCGTCTCAGGAATTTATGACCGGCGTTGAGGATTTGCCCGTGCGTGAACTTGATTTTCGGATCCGTCCGTGCCGCGAAGACGAGCACAGTGCGATGTTCGCCATTATCAACCAGGCCGCCGAGGCCTATCGCGACACCATCCCGCCGGATTGCTGGCATGAGCCGTACATGCCGCTGGAAGAACTGGAGGCCGAGATCGCAGCCGGCGTGGTGTTCTGGGGCTACGAGGGCGATGGCGTTCTGACTGGAGTCATGGGGTTCCAGCCGGTCGGCGATGTCGATTTGATTCGGCATGCCTATGTTTTGCCGGGCCAGCAGGGGCGCGGTGTAGGCAGCGCGCTGCTCACGCATCTGCGCAGCCGCAGCAAGCGCCAGATCCTGGTCGGTACATGGGCTGCCGCCGTAGGGGCAATTCGCTTTTATGAGCGGCATGGCTTCGAGATGCTTTCCCCCGAGGTCAAGACCCGATTGCTGCGAAGGTACTGGACGATTCCGGATCGACAGGAAGAGACTTCCGTAGTCCTGGCGAATCCACCCATCACAGCTGTGTGAGTCGCAGGCAACCTGGGCAGCGCCCGAGGGCGTCTTTATCCTGTTCTGCTTGACATCTTTCGTTCCAGCAAGCAAACTTCGCCTACGGGAAAAAGTCCCCCGGAAAGAGCCGCGATTCGCAAAGCGAGGAAGGGCATTTGACAGGACAGCCGGAAAAGCGCGTGACCTATACTCTGGACTCCTCGCTGGACAGCGTGAACAAAGTCGAGCAAACCGCCGAGCAAATGGCTCGCAAGGCGGGCGTGGACGAGGACGAGATTTTCAGAATTTCGATGGCGGTGCGCGAAGCGGCGGTGAACGCAGTTTTGCATGGGAATGCTTACGATCCGGAAAAACGCATGACGGCGTCGTTCGAAAACACGGGTTCGTCGCTGGTGATTCGGATTACCGATCAAGGCAAGGGGCTGGACCCGGCCACTCTGCCCGATCCCCTGGCGCCGGAGAACCTGCTGCGTGGCTCCGGGCGGGGCATCTTCCTTATTCGGTCGTTTATGGATGAGGTACACTTCAAACAACTGCATCCCGGGACCGAGCTGACACTGATCAAGCATCTCGGAACCGCTCCAACCGGCGCCTAACTTCCCCGCGATTCAAGTTTTTCCAAGGAGGAATTTCTCGTGAGCATGAAAATCAGCACTCGTCAGGTAGACGGGATAACGATTCTCGATCTCGGCGGCCGGATCACCCTCGGCGAGGGCAGCGTGCAGTTGCGTGATTCGGTCCGTGACCTGCTCGCCAAAGGGCACAAGAAGATTCTGCTGAACCTCGGCGACGTGAATTACATCGACAGCTCGGGCATCGGCGAGCTGGTCAGCGCCTACACTACCGTCCGCAATCAGGGCGGCGAGCTGAAGCTGCTGAATCTGACACGCAAGGTGCACGACCTGCTGCAGATCACCAAACTCTACACGGTCTTCGACGTGAAGGACGACGAGGCCAGCGCCATCGCGTCGTACGCGCACGCCTGATCATCGGCAAGTGATGGAAAAAGGCTGCCGCTGGGCAGCCTTTTCTTCTTAGCTGGGTGGGCAGGGCTCATTTCTCCGTGAGGCCGCGATCCTTCAGCATGGCTCCGATCTCCGGAGCGCGCCCGCGCCAGTTCGCGTACATGGTGGCCAGATTCTCCGTGTTGCCGCGGGAGAGCACCATCTTCCGGAAGCGATCGCCGTTGGCGCGCGTCAGCCCGCCGTTCTCCTCGAACCACTGATACGCATCGTCGTCCAGCATCTCCGTCCACTGATAGGCGTAGTAGCCGGCGGCGTAGCCGTTAGACCAAATGTGCAGGAAGTACGTCGAGCGATAGCGCGGTGGAAACGTGGAGAGCGCCACATGCGACTTCTCCAGAGCCTGTTTCTCGAAGTCGTCGACGTTCTCGAGCGGCGCGCCCGCCTGCAGCGTGTGCCACTGCATGTCGAGCATCGATGCAGCCAGTAATTCAGTGAGCGAATATCCCTGGTTGAAGTCGCGAGCCTTGCGAATCTTCTCGCCCAATTCCACCGGCATCGGCTCGCCCGTCTTGTAATGCTTCGCGTAATGCTGGAAGACCTCTGGATACGAGGCCCAGTGCTCGTTGAATTGCGACGGAAACTCGACGAAGTCGCGCGGGACTGAGGTTCCGGAGAGGGTCGGGTATTCAACATCGCTGAGCATGCCGTGCAGCGCATGTCCGAATTCGTGGAACATCGTGCGCACGTCGTCGGCGCCGATCAGGGCCGGTTCTCCAGGCGCAGGCTTGGGCAGGTTGGCGACGTTGTAGACGACCGGCAGATCTCCCAACAGCCGACTCTGATCGACGAAGCTCGACATCCAGGCGCCGCCGTTCTTGTTGTCGCGCCTGAAGTAGTCGCAATAGAAGAGGGCGAGCGGCTTATCGTTGGCGTCGCGGACTTCAAAGACGCGCACATCGGTTTGCCAGACGGGAATGTCTTTGCGCTCCGTGAAGCTGAGGCCGTAGAGCTGGTGAGCAGCGTAGAAAACGCCGTTCTCGAGGACGTTGTTGATCTCGAAATAAGGTTTGACCTGTGACTCGTCGAGGTCATACTTCGCTTTGCGGACCTGTTCCGCGTAGAAATTCCAGTCCCACGGCGCAAGCTGGAAGCCGCCATGTTGCGCGTCGATGACGGCCTGAATGTCCTTGCCCTCCACCTGAGCCTTCGCGGTCGCAGCCGGAATCAGCTCGTTCAGAAAATGCAGCACGGCATCGGGGGTCTTCGCCATCTGGTCTTCGAGCTTCCACGCTGCGTAAGTGTCAAACCCGAGCAGTTTCGCCTTCTCCGCGCGCAGTTGCGCCAGCCGCGCAACGACGGGACGAAGGTCGTTGGCGGACTGCTCGGCCCGTGTCCAGCTCCTGTCAAAAATCGCCTGGCGCGTGAACCGGTTGGTTAGCTCGGTGAGGTCCGGCTGCTGCGTCGTGTTCTGCAATGGAATGACGTAGCCCTCGACCTTGCGCGACTTGGCTAACTGCGCCGCCGCGGCAATCTGCGCGTCGGTGAGTCCAGCCAAAGCGGACTTGTCCGTGGTGGTGTAAGCTGCTTTCTTCGCGGCCTCCAGCAACCCGCGGCTGAACTCGTCCTCCAGCTTCGACCCTTCCTCGTTCAGCTTCTTCAGCTTCTCCTTGTCGGCATCGCTGAGCGCCGCTCCCGCATGGACGAACTGGTCGTAGACGATCTCGACCAGCCGCTGGCTTTCGGGATCGAGATTGAGTTGCGCACGGGTTTGATAGACGGTCCGGACGCGCGCAAACAATTTCGGGTTCAGGTAAATCGAATCCTGATGCGCGGCGAGCTTCGGCGCGAGCTCCTTCTGCACGTTCTGGAGATACGGATTGGTGTTGGCGCCCGTGACGGCGTTAAAAGCCGCTTGCGCGCGATACAAAAGGCGGCCAGTCTTCTCCATCGCGACGTAGGTGTTCTGAAACGTCGGCGCTGCGGAATTGTTGGCGATCGCCACCATTTCCTTTTCCTGTTCCGCCATGCCGGCTTCAATTGCGGGCTGATAATCGGAATCTTCGATGCGGTCAAACGGCGGAGCGTGGAAAGCCACCGCGCTCGGCGAGTAGAAGGGATTCTGTGGCCCGAAGGCCGCGGTCTGTGCGGTGAGCAATGTGTCGGTCATGGTGAGAGCGGTCGCAGTGCACGCGACAAGAAACAGGATCTTGCGGATCAATGGATTGTCCTCAACGCGAAGCTGCATTGTATCGCTCCAGCGAGGTGGCCGACACTTTCTGGCAACGGTCGTCAGCGCCTCAACAAGTCCACAGGCTCGTCGGCGTTGGTCGCGCGGAAATACCTGGCGAGGGCCGGATGCTTGCGCTCTACGGCGCGGTACATTTCCCATGCCACGCGGCGATAGGAAAAATGGCCCTGCGGAGCGGAGCGCAGCTCGGAGATGTACAGGGCTTCGGCAAAGTCCATCTTGAACAGCGCGCGGTTCTTCGTGCCAAGGGGCAGAACGTACTGCGCGGACTCTGCGGTTTCGGGTGCGGAGCCAGCAGCGAGCGCCGCACAGGCCGCGTGCGCAGCCCGCACCGTTTCCTCGTAGAGCAGCTGGACGCCAGCCTCGGGAACACCTTCGGGAATGGCATAGCCGTGCGCCGCGGTGAATCCCTGGAGGACCTGCACGCAGCGCCGATGGCGGTGCATGTCGCGAAAACCGCCGATGTCCATGAGGATGTCAAAGCGCAGCGCCTGACCGGCGGAGAATTCGCGCAGCAGCTCATCGTGACGGCCGCGATGGCGCACGCCGAGGTCGATAATCTCGTTGCGACGGGCCTCGCTGAGAGCGCCGACGTGGTGGCGAATCTGCCGGTACGGATAATGGCACTGGCCGTAGAGCAGCGTGGTGGCCAGGTCGGTCTCGAGAGAGTCCGCGCTGTCGATCAGGTCCACCAGCGGCGCAGCTTCGATGGCCTCGCCCTTCAGGAGCTCGGCCGCGGCGTGTCGCAGCTCTTCGCGCGTTTGCGCCAGATATTCATTGACCGCTGCGTATTTGACCAGCGTGGGCGCGGTCTTCACATCGCGCGTCAGGAGCGCCGCGGCACGTTCCCCGAGCGCCGGATCGAGAGCGGCGATGTCGCGCTGCAACGCCGCGAAGTCTTCGGCATAGACATTCCAGGCCGGGCCGGTTGCGGCAGCCTGGAGGCGCACGCCCAGCTGGCGGACTTCGGCGAATGGGCTTGTGAGCAGGCGTGAAATCTGCGTCTCCAGTGTTCGCGCGTTGACGATTTGTCCAAGGGAAGTGTTGGTCGCCAAGGGCAGCAGGTAGCGCGCCACGTCGAAGGCGCGCGCCTTGAGCGTGCGCTCCCAGGTCTCCTGCTTCATGTCTGCGGGCTTCGGCACCTGCCCCTGCAACGAAGCAAAGACTGCTTCGAAGACGCTGTGGTAGCCGGCAAAGAGCTGGTCGATCGTCTCGCGATACCGATTCGCTGAAGCGCTGTCAGAGCCGAAATCCGGCATGTACCAGCCGCTCTTGCGGAAATTCTGGTAGCGGGTCGAGCGTTCCTGCCCATCCCAGCGCTGCTCGTCGACCAGCACGATGGCCGCCAGCAACGACAGCCTCTCGACGGCGAAGGCGACATGCGCCAGATCGGCGATGGAGCGATGGCCGTACTGGAAATAGAAAGTGTTGAGGAACTGCTCCGCCCTCTGGCTGCTGATTTCGCGCAGCGACTCCTTCATCGACAACGAGGACCGCGAATATTTCGCCATCGCGTAGGCCAGGACTTCAGGATCGGCTCCATGCACGGCGAAAACTTCGGTCTGGTTGTTGCGGCTCTCAGGGGCCACCGCTGCGCCGGTCGTGGCTGGAGGAGTTTCCGTCATGGAAGGCATGCAGGAATGCTAAACCCCGGACTTGCGGAAAAGCCCGCCCGCATCTCGGAAGTCACCCGCCCGACGAGCTATCGTTATGTGCCTGCAAACGAAGAACGGGTACTATGGGAGTGTTTTGGCGGACCCATCCCGACAATTTTCGCTCCGGTACGGCCATTGTTCATGAACAAAATCCTCTCGACGACCGAGCATCGTCCGTGGCCCCTGCCAAAATCCCCGTGGGTGATGACCCAACGCTGGAACGATCTCCTGTTCGCGCACTGGCCGCTCCCGGCCAGCGATCTGACGGCCCTGCTGCCCGAGGCACTCACGGTGGACACGTTCGACGGCTCTGCGTGGGTGGGGGTGGTCCCCTTCTGGATGGACCAGATTCGGATGCGGGGGCTGCCGCGGATTCCCGGCGCCAGCCGCTTTCCGGAACTCAACCTGCGGACCTACGTGCGGGAGCGGCATACCAACCAGCCGGGCGTTTATTTTTTCTCTCTCGATGCAGCCAACCCCTTCGCTGTTTCGGCCGCGCGCCTGTTCTTCCGGCTGCCGTACTTCTGGGCGCGCATGAAAATCAAAACGGATGAGACTCAGATGCTCCACTACGACAGCCGCCGCTTGCTGAGCCACAATCCTGCGCAGTTTCGCGCGCACTATCGCAGCCTGGGCAAGCCCTGCGTGAAAGGCGGCATCGAGAGCTTCCTGACCGATCGCTACGCGCTCTTCACCAGCGGACGCCGCGGCAACACGGCGCGCGTCAACATCCATCATTTGCCCTGGCCCCTGGAACTGGCCGAGGCTGAGTTCGAGATGAACGATCTGCCCCAGGCGCATGGCATCCGCCTGCCGGACACCAAGCCGCTGTTGCAATACAGCCGCGAGCTGACGGTCTACATCTGGGCTTTGGAGGACCTGGGATCGCCGGCAACCCGCCGAGCAACAGCGCCGGTTCCCGCGGGTCCGTAAAACAGAGTTTAGAGTTTCGGAGTTTCGGAGTTTAGAGTTTGGAGTTTGGAGTTTGGAGTTTAGCGGACCCTTGTCTCGATCCGGAGTTCAGCTGCCGCCAATCGCTGCGATAGGCTATAGCCATGTCTTCACTTCAGGGAAAGGCGGCTCTTGTCACCGGAGCCTCACAGGGGATTGGCCGCGCGTGTGCGCTGGCGCTCGCCGCAGCCGGAGCGAAGGTCGCGGTGGCCGCGCGCAACGAAGCAAAGCTGAACGAAGTGGCCGCCGAGATTGCCTCGTCCGGCGGCGCTGCTGCAGTGTTCGCGCTGGACATTGCCAGCGAAGAGTCCATCAAAAGCTGCGCCAAAGCGGCCATTGCTCATTTCGGAAGCATCGAAATTCTCGTCAATAATGCCGGCATCACGCGCGACACGTTGCTGCTGCGCATGAAACGCGCGGACTGGGACGATGTGATCCACACCAACCTGACCGGAACGTTTTTGATGACCCAGGCGATGCTGAGCCCCATGTTGAAGGCTCGCTGGGGAAGGATCATCAACATCTCGAGCGTGGTGGGCGAAACGGGACAGGCCGGGCAGGCGAACTACGCCGCCAGCAAAGCAGGGCTCATCGGCCTGACCAAATCGCTGGCGCGCGAACTGGCTTCGCGCAACATCACTGCCAACGCGATCGCTCCTGGCTACATCGAAACTGCTATGACAGCTGTACTGGATGAAAAGCAGCGCGCGTCGATGCTGGCCGCCATCCCGCTGGGGCGCGCTGGAACTGATGCCGACATCGCGAACGTGGTCCGTTTTCTCGCCTCCGATGAGGCTGCTTACATCACCGGCCACGTGCTCGATGTTAACGGCGGCATGTATATGGGCTAGCGGAAAAAGCAGTCAGCGACGAACCGGTCAGCTAAAATCCCGTCAGCAATGAACCGGTTCGCGAGACGGCCTCTGAGAGCGGCCTGCACACAGACTGCCGAAACATTTTTGCTAACCGATTTTAGAGCTCCTGGGCTAACAGTTTTATCGCTGACCGGATTTCAGCGCTGACCGCTTCCTGGCTGTTTTCATGAAGATTCTTACCGCTGACGAGATGCGCACTGTCGATCGCGTGACGACCGAGCGGTCCGGTGTTGCGTCGCTCGACCTGATGCACAACGCGGGGCGCGCGGTTGCGCAGTTTGTTCTGCACGAGTTTCCGGACGCGCGGCACATTTGCGTTCTCTGCGGCAAAGGCAACAATGGCGGCGATGGATTTGTGGCCGCGCGCGAACTGGATGCCGCCGGGCGCAAAGTTCGGGTGCTGCTGCTGGGCTATCCGGCCGATCTGAAGGACGACGCGAAAACCGCGTTCGAAGAGATGACGCTGGCTCCGGTACTGGCGCCGGACGGAGCTGCACTGGACTCGGCCGAGGTCCAGGGGGCGCTGGGCTGGGCCGATCTGCTGGTCGACGCGATTGTCGGGACGGGATTCAAGCCTCCCCTGCGCGGGGTGGCTGCGGCACTCCGGGACCGCGTGAATGCGCTCTCCGTAACGGTCGTCGCCGTGGATCTACCTTCCGGCTGGGACGCCGACTCGCGCGCGATGACCGCGGAAGGCGCTTTTCGCGCGAACGCAGTCGTCACCTTCACCGCGCCGAAGCTGGCTCACGTGAGCGGCAATCTGACCAATAGCGCAGCAGGCCCCATCGTCGTTGCGCCCATAGGCTCGCCGGACGAAGCGATTGCCTCCGCAACGAATCTCACCTGGGCTGGTTCGTCAAAGAAGCTAACGGAGCAGTCGCGCGCGGCCGATTCCAACAAGGGTCTGTATGGACACGTTCTGATCGCGGCTGGCGGACGGGGCAAATCCGGCGCTGCGGCCATGGCCTCACTCGCCGCTCTGCGTTCCGGAGCGGGCCTGGTCACAGCGGCGGTACCGGAGTCGATTCTCGCCTCCGTCGCTGCCATCGCACCCGAGTTGATGACGCTGCCGCTTCGCGAAGGCCCCAGCGGCGAAATCGACAAATCGAATCTTGAGCCAGAACAGCTTCGTCGTCTCACCGAGGGCGCGACCGTCATCGCTATGGGTCCAGGCATGGGGCCGGAACCCGAAGCCTTCGTTCTCGGCGTGATCGAAAAAACAGAACTGCCGCTGGTCCTCGACGCGGACGCGCTCAACATCCTCGCGAAGCACCCGGAGAAGATCGATGGTCGCGGCCGGACAGTCGTGCTTACCCCGCACCCCGGGGAGATGGGACGGCTCGCCGGCATCAGCACGATGGAAGTCCAGGCCAACCGCGAAACCCTCGCGCGCGATTTTGCGGCAAAGCACAGTGTGACAGTTGTGTTAAAAGGTTGGCGCACCCTCATCGCGCATCGCGGGGGCCGCATCGCAATCAACACCACCGGCAATCCTGGGATGGCTAAAGGCGGCAGCGGTGACATCCTGACGGGCATCGTCGCGGCGCTGCTGGCGCAGTTCCCGGACCAGCCGGAGCAGGCAGTGGAGGCTGCCGTCTATCTCCACGGGCTCGCCGCGGACTTCGCGCTGCGCGAGCAGGACGAGCACACCCTGCTCGCCACCGACACCATAGGTCATCTTTTTCGCGCTTTTCACTTTCGCTCATGGGACGAAGCGGGATATGTTTGGGTAGAGGGAATTCCTTCCTCGTCGGCGAGGTCCAGATGACGCAGACTGCAGACCTGAAGATGCAGAAGTTCGAGAGCCACAGCGGCAAGGAGACGATCGCGGTGGGCCACCGCATTGCCGAGCTGCTGGCGCCGCCGAAGTTCATCATCCTCCGCGGCGACCTGGGCGCCGGCAAGACGACGCTGGTGAAAGGCATCGCCGAAGCCCTGGACGCCGCCGATCCCGACGAAGTCACCAGCCCCACGTTTACGCTGATTCACGAATACGAAGGCACGCGCACCGTGGACGGGCACAAAGAGCCGGTGATGCTCTATCACCTGGATCTTTACCGGATCCAGAATGAGCGACAACTCGATTCCCTCGGCCTCGACGAACTAGTGGGGCCGGCCAGCGTTGTTCTGGTGGAGTGGGGAGAGAAATTCCCCAGCGTGGTCAAGCGCAGCCAGGGCGAGATCGAGATGCGAGCGACGGGCGGCGACTCACGCAGCATCACACTGACTTTCAAAGACTAAGATCGCCCCGCGTGACAGTCTCACGCGCCGGCCGGCCTGCTCCAGTCTTCCAGACTCTTGCTTCCTGCTTCAAGCTTCCTGCTAAAAGTGATGAATCTTCTCCGGCTGCGCGACTTCAACCGGACGAGCCGCTTCACGCTCCAGCGAGCGGCTGACCAGATCGCGAGACCCCAACCCAACCGCCAGGGAAAGAGCAAAGACGATTCCACCGAAGAGAATCCCAAAACCCAGTTCGACGATGGCTCCGCCCAGCGCCAGGTGATCGAGCACCATGGCTCCGGTCAATACCAGGATCATCCAGCGCACGCCCATGCTGAGCAGCCGCGCGTAGCTCAGATTGAGATTCACGCCGGTAATGAGCACACTCCGCGAGACAAATCGCGCCAACATGTTGCCGGCGAGCAGCAGGATCGCCGCGCCAACCACGCGCGGAACATAGCCGAGCATCCAGCCGGAGACGATGTGCTCGGACGTTCCGAGCGCTGAACCCCCGACCACCACACCTGAGATGACGAAACACCAGAAGACGACGCGCCCCACCAGCAGCGAGGGGGTGGCGCGCGGGCTCCATTCCGCCATGGCGTGGGCGCCGCGGCCCATGCGTTCATCGAAACGAAGGGCGGAGAGTATCCGACTAACCAGCAGGGAGAGCAGCCACCCCACGAGAAGGAAAAAAAGAAAGGCGACGATAAACGCCAGAATGCCCGGGAGCAACGTAGCGATCTTGTTGACCACCAGGCCCATCGATGAGTGGAGCGATTGCTCTACCTGCTGCCACATAGTTCTCCTTTCGATCGCTCTATGGATTGAAGCGATCCGGCCATCTCCACCGTGAAAGCAGATATGGCTTCTTCTCTTCCCAGGCGCGCGCGAATTGCTCCAGGCGCTGCTCGGTGCCAGCGCCGCCCAGATTGGAAACCTCGTGAACCCACGACGCGACCCAGCCGAGGTACAGCGGCGTGAGCGCGCCGAGCACATGCACGCGGCTGATGGTGCGCAGACGGTAGGCCAGCGCAAAGTCGTACACGATGCTCGCCCACAATTCATCAGGCATGCGGAACTGTTCGGGCCCAACGCGCGTCAGCCGCTTTAGTTCCAGCAGCGTGTTCGGCGGCAATAGCAAACGCCAGACTTCGTCAAGGCTCTTCGATCCGAGCAGGAACGAATCCAGCAGGGGCTGCGTATCGATAGGCTGCCCATCGGGCGAATCCAGGCTGCTGTTCCCCCACATCGGCGCCACTTGCGACCCGCGAATGCGCTGCCAGTGTGAAGCGCACGCATCCATCTCCTGGAATAACGAACCCGCGAGTTCCCCCAGGACCGCGCTCAGTTCCAGTCCTTCGGTGGCCACTTTGTGCTGCACGTCGATATGCACCTGGCCAACCGGAACCTGCGGGAACTGCGTTGCCGCAACCGTGACCGGCCACAGCAACGCGGCTCCCGAAGATTCCGCAGCCGTCGACACACGCGCCAGACTCGCACAGAGGGGGCCCGAGGCGGCAAAATCGAAAGCCAATGGATTGCGAACCCGTCTGCCATAGAGAGCCCGGCTCAGTGGAGAGAGAATCCCGGTGTTGATGAGGCCATCGTATTTCGCAGCGGGATAGACGGACATAACAACTCCACACTGCCTCTCCAGGATGGCATAGGTAAAGAGCTGGATCGTATGCGGGTCCAGCGCGGCCAGATCCTGCCCGAGAACAATGCAAACTCGGGCATTCAGCGAAGCGGCGAGATTGAGGACGGCGCGCTGATTGGCTGAGATTCCCGCCCAGAATTCTGCCGCTCCGAGAGCGGGCGGAGAAAAGGGCAGCAAGGCGAAGGTGGGGTCTTCCGCAGTTGGCACGCCTTCGGCCGGCGGTTCGGGCGCTGCCGGCCAGGCAAAAACAAAACGCTGCGAGGAAACACCGGAACCCAGTTCCTGCATGATGCGGCCGACGCGGGTGCGCAATTCTTCGGGCGAAACGGCGCCGGCAACGCCCACCACCACGTCGGCGGAGCCGATCCGTTCGACCTGTTGCTTCGTTTCCTCCGTGATTTCGACGGCTGCCATTTCAGCGGCTCAATCCTTATGTCACAACGGCAGTGACAATATTCCGTGCAGCGGGATGCGAATCCACGCCGGGCGATTATTCAGCTCATACACCAGCTCATACAGCACTTTATCGAGCATATAGATTTCCAGCAGCGCATCGAAGTCAGCGCGATCCACCGGAACGATGGGCGAGTCCGTGATCGCCTCGCGGTAGGCTCGCAGAAATTCGCCCGAAACGGAAACCTCCCACAACCGCGCCCACGATTCGAGCTGTGTAAAGTCCTCCGGCCGTCGCGTCGTGTATTGCGTCAGCGCGACAAACGCCGCATAACTAAAGGAGCGCAGCATCCCTGCAACGTCCTTGAGCGGAGAATGCTTCTCGCGTCGTTCCGCGAGCGGCCTCGCCGGTTCGCCCTCAAAATCGAGAATCACAAAGTCGCCCTTCGAGCGCAGCACCTGCCCCAGATGGTAATCGCCATGGATGCGCGTCCACTGCCCAGGATTCTTCAGTCCTGGGAGCGTGCGCAGCTTCGTCAGCAGAACGCCACGGCGGCTCAAAGCAAGCCCCGCCGATTCGACAATGTCCTCCGGCAATCGCGAAAGATTCGTCTTCAGCAGATCGAAGGCATGCGCGGCGTGACCCGCCAGCTGATCGCGCAACGTCGCCAGATCGCTCGGCCCGGGATTGCAGGGCCCGAAGGCGGCGTCATGGCCGGAGGCCAGCGCGCGATGCATCTCCGCGGTACGCCTTCCCAGCATCGCGGCTGCATCCAAATAGATGGCTGCGTGCTCGCGCGCCTCGGGATGCGGCCCGTCACGTTCGGATGGGTCGGCGGAAACAACAGGGGACTTCACTGAAGCGGTGCTCTCGTAATAGCGATCCAGTTCCTCCAGCGTCCACTGCCATCCGTCGCCTTCGTTCTGGACCAGTCCCTGCAGCAGCACCACAGTGGCTGGCGCCTCTTCACCGCGCCGCACCTCGATCGATCCCCCAAACGGCGGAACGTTGGAGAAGTTGGTTGTCTCGGTCAGGAACCGCCCAATCTCCACATCGGGATTCTCGCCGGGCTGCTGACGGCGGAACAGCTTCATGATGAGCCGGTCGCCGAAGATGGCGGAGGTGTTGCTCTGCTCTGCGCTGCTTACCCGCGCAGCCAGCGGCTGCGATCCACGGAGGCAGCCGACCACCGAACTCGGCAGGCCGATCAGCGCTCCGCCGCGCGTGTGCTGTTTCTGGCCGCCGGTCAAAATCTCCAGCAGCGCGCCGGGCGCACTGCCTTGCAGGCCTTCGTGCAGAACGCCGGACCGGGTTGCCGATCCTACGGTGGCGAGAATCTGGTTCGGCGTCGATTCGCGCAGTGCGCCGGCCGATTCGCCGAAACTCATGGCCAGACACAGCAGCCAGCTGTCCGAATCGCCTTCGACATAATCGACGCCGACCCAGATCAGCACAGATCGATTCTCGTCGAACAGCATCGAGTCAGCGATCCTGGCGCGCACGATATTCTTCGACTTGCTCCCGAACCATCGCTGCCTTTGCAGATATGCGGGCAGCAGGCCCTCGAGACGGCGAACCCCCTCCCCGGAAAGGATGCTCTGCCAGTCATGCTCGTTCTCGACATAGAAGGCCTGATCGCCGTCGAAGTCAGCAACCCTCTCAGCCGCCTCCATCGACGGCTGAATTTCAAGCCAGAGGAAGCCGTAGGGCCCGAGGGTCAGCGCATAGGGAGCTTTCGTGATGGCGGGAAACTCGACGTAGCCCAGCATCTCCACCGGCGTCATGCCCTCCATCCCGGCCAGATCGAGTTGCACCGGCTGCGCAAAGCGCGAGAGATTCGCCACGCAGAGAACCGTCTCATCCTGGTACTCGCGGATGTAGGCCAGGATCTTGCGATTCGATGACTCAAGAAAGCGCAGAGAACCGCGCCCGAAGACCTGGAAAAGCTTGCGCAGGGCGATCATGTTCCGCATCCAGTTCAGCAGGGAGGAAGCATCGTTCTGCTGCGCCTCCACGTTGATCGCCTCGTAGCCCCATACCGGATCCATGATGACCGGGCTGTACAGCTTCGCGGGATTCGCGCGCGAGAAACCGGCGTTGCGATCCGGACTCCACTGCATCGGCGTGCGCACGCCATTTCGATCGCCGAGATAAATGTTGTCGCCCATCCCGATCTCGTCGCCGTAATAGAGGATGGGCGTTCCGGGAAATGAAAACAGGATGCTGTTGAGCAACTCGATGCGGCGCCGGTTGTTATCGAGCAGCGGAGCCAGCCTGCGCCGGATGCCGATGTTGATGCGCATGCGCGGATCGGCGCTGTAGGCCAGATACATATAGTCGCGCTCATCGTCGCTGACCATCTCCAGCGTCAGCTCGTCGTGATTGCGCAGGAACAATCCCCACTGGCAGTTATCCGGAATCGCAGGCGTTTGCGCCATGATGTCGGTGATCGGTAGTCGATCCTCCTGCCGCAGGGCCATGTAGATGCGCGGCATCAATGGAAAGTGAAACGCCATGTGGCATTCATCGCCATCACCGAAGTATGGCCGTACATCGGTTGGCCACTGATTCGCCTCCGCCAGCACCATACGGCCCGCGTAGCCCGCATCAATGGCGGCCCGCATGGCTTTGATCACGGCGTGCGTCTCGGGTAGGTTCTCGCAGTTGGTTCCATCGCGCTCGACGAGATACGGAATGGCGTCGATGCGCAGCGCATCCACACCCATGTCGAGCCAGAAGCGCATGATGCGCAACACTTCTTCGAGGACTTCAGGGTTGTCGTAGTTCAGATCGGGCTGGTGGGAAAAGAAACGATGCCAGTAGTAAGCCTGTGCCACCGGATCCCAGGTCCAGTTCGATTTTTCTGTGTCCGTAAAGATAATGCGCGCGTCTTTGTACTTCTGGTCTGTGTCGCTCCATACATAGAAATTCCGCTCGTTCGACCCGGCCGGCGCGTGACGCGCGCGCTGGAACCACGGATGCTGATCGGAGGTGTGGTTGATGACCAATTCGATCATCACCTGCAGGCCGCGATCGTGCGCCGCGTGCAGGAAATTCTGAAAGTCTTCCAGCGTCCCATAACTGGGATGGACGCTCGTGTAATCGCCAATATCGTAGCCGTCGTCGCGCAGGGGCGAGGGAAAAAACGGCAGCACCCACAGGCAGGTCACGCCCAGGTCCTGCAGGTAATCCAGCTTCGACATCAGGCCCGGAAAATCGCCGATCCCATCATTGTTGCTGTCGCTGAAGGCCTTGACATGAACCTCGTAGATGACCGCGTCCTTGTACCAGAGCGGGTCGGCGACACTACCCGATTTGCGAATGATGGTCTTCGTTTCCGGCATCATTGGTAGTAGTCGAAATCTTTTTCGGATCGCACTTTGCGCAGTACGCGGAAGATATGAGCCGGAATCCTGCTGGGCGATAACTCAATGTAGTTACGCGCACCCTGCCAGAGATAGCGACTCCCGGTCAGCTGATCGAACACCTGAAAGCTCTCATCGCCGCGCAGCTTAAGCCGATCCAGATCGAGAGTTACCCAGCCGGGCTGCGTATGGAACGAATCAAGGTTCACGACCGTGAGGACCAAATTGCTCCCATCCGGACTCGATTTGCTGTATGCGATGAGATATGGATTATCCGTGGGGTGGAAAAACAAATCGTAGTTTGCATGCAGCGCCGGATTCTCACGCCGTGCGCGATTGATGGTCGCGATGATACCCGCAATGCTGTGGGGCGCATTGAGATCCCAGTGGCGAATCTCGTACTTTTCCGAGTTGAGATACTCCTCGCTTCCTGGGCGCAGCGGTTGGTTCTCCCCCAGTTCAAACGCAGGGCCATAGATGCCGTAGTTCGGCCCCAGCGTCGCAGCCAGCACGATACGGCTCATAAATGCGGGCCTCCCGCCAATCTGCAGCGTCTCATGGAGAATGTCCGGCGTGTTCGGCCACAGGTTCGGCCGCATATATTCGCGAACCTGCGTTTGGGTTAGCTCGGTGAAGTACTCAGTCAGCTCTTGTTTCGTATTGCGCCAGGCGAAATAGGTATAGGACTGCGAGAATCCCAGCTTGGCCAGCCGCTGCATGACACGCGGACGAGTAAACGCCTCGGCCAGAAACAGCGCGTCAGGATAATCGTGTTTCAATTCCGCGATGCACCACTCCCAGAACGAAAACTCCTTGGTGTGTGGATTGTCGACGCGAAAGATACGTACTCCCTGCTCCAGCCAAAAACGGAACACATCACGCAATCCATCCCACAGTCCCTGCCAGTCGCTGCTCTCAAAGTCGAGCGGATAAATATCCTGGTATTTCTTCGGTGGGTTCTCGGCGTACTGAATCGTTCCGTCAGCGCGATGCTTGAACCACTCCGGATGTTCGACCACCCAGGGATGGTCCGGCGAGCACTGGAAGGCAATGTCAAGCGCCAGTTCGATTCCCTTGTCCGCGGCAGCAGCTACGAGATGACGAAAATCCTCGAGCGTGCCCAACTCTGCATGGATCGCCGTGTGCCCGCCCTCTTTCGAGCCGATGGCCCACGGGCTGCCAGGTTCGCCAGGCTCCGCAGTCGTCGAGTTGTTCTTGCCTTTGCGAAAGCCGGACCCGATGGGATGGATCGGCGGCAGGTACAGCACGTCGAATCCGAGCCGCTCGATGTAGTCCAGACGCGCCTCGCAGTCGCGAAACGTGCCGTGCCGTCCTGGTTCAGCGGCAGTCGAACGCGGGAACATCTCATACCACGCCGAGTAGCGCGCCTTCTCGCGGTCCACCGTCACGCGCAGTTCGCGGTCGTATCTGGTTTCCAGCGCCGGGTCGAAATACAACGCCATCATCGAGGCCAGCGCGGGATCGAAGGCGGCCGCCTGAGCCTGCGCCAGATCATCGGTGGTCCGCAGCAGAGCCGCCCATCGCCGAAGCGCAAACGCATCGTCGCCACCGGCCCCTTCCGCCGCCTGCTCGACCAGCTGCGCTCCGTTCAGCAGATCGACTCCGATATCCTGCCCCGCTGCGATCCTCTTCTCCAGGTCGCTGCGCCAGGTATCGAAATGATCGATCCATCCGGCAATGGTGTAGAGATATTCGCCAACCTGCGCCACCGGGAACTCGCCACGCCAGCGGTCGTTGGCCAGAGGCCGCATCGGAATGATCGTCCACGTGGTAGTTTCCGCGAAGCGAAAAAGCAGGCGCGCCGCGACATGATCGTGACCGTCGGCAAAAACACTGGCTTCCACCTCAACCGAATCGCCGACGATGCGTTTAATGGGATAACGCCCGGCGTCGATCTCCGGCTCGATGCTCTCGATCACGACGCGCTTCCGTCCATCCGCGGGTTTCTGCATGGGTACGATCGGCTCTCCGGCAGGGCCGTTTTGCATAGCGCCCAGCCGCACGCTCTCAAGCGCGTGCCGGTTACGCAATTATACGAAGACAAAACTCAATGGCCGCTTATGTGATTGAATGCCGCATGGAGAGGTTGCCGAGGAAGGCTACCCCTCGCGCAGCTCAGTTGTCCGGCAGAATATTGGACTCTTCCGAGGTGCGCAGCCGCACCAGACGATCGATAGTATAGGGAGCCCGCTGCGTGGAGGCGTGGTAGTGGCGAACCTGTAGCTCGCCCAGCAGTCCGAGCGCCAGCAGTTGCGTCCCGGCCAGAATCATGACCCCTGCAATGACAAACAGCGGCCCATGCTGGTCCATCACGTGCTGATGGGTGATCAGCTTCAGCACCAGCAGGAATACCGACAGCCCCCCACCGCCCAGAATGCCCATCGCGCCCAGCAGCCCAAAAAAGTGCAGCGGCCGCGTCATGTATTTCAGCAGGAAGCGGATGGTCATCAGGTCGAAAAAGACCCGGAAGGTGCGGCTGATGCCGTAATGCGATTTGCCGCCGATCCTGTTCACATTGGTGATCGGGACTTCGCAGATGCTGGCCCCATACCAGGAGGCAAGCGCCGGAATGAAGCGATGCATCTCGCCGTAGAGCGGGATATTGTGGATTACCTCGCGGCGGTACGCCTTGAAGGTCGTGCCGAAATCGTGAATGTCCACGCCCGAAAGCTTCGCCATGAGCCAGTTCGCGCAGCGAGACGGGATGCGGCGCATCACAAAATTGTCGATGCGCTCTCTGCGCCATCCGCTGACCACGTCGTAGCCTTCTTCCAGCTTTTCAAGGAATACGGGAATCTCGCCGGGATCGTGCTGCAGATCGCCATCCATGGCCAGGATGAACTCCCCCTCGGCATGATCGAAGCCCGCCGCCAGCGCGGAGGTCTGCCCGAAATTCCGGCGCAACTTCACCACCAAAACGCGGCTGTCCACCGCGGCAATCTCTTCGAGTAGCCTGCAGGTGCGGTCATTGGAGCCGTCGTCGACAAACACCAGCTCGAAGGGCTCGCCAACGTGCTCCATGACCTCCTTCAGCCGGTCGTAGAGCGCAGTGACGTTTTCTTCTTCGTTATGAAACGGAACGACGATGGAATACTTAGGCATCTATCTCAATTATAAACTTTAGACGCGGCAGATCCGCGATCGGTCGCGGGATTGTTACGGCTCGATTATTGCTTCAACAATTCCACCGTGACCCGCGCCGCCTCCTCGCACGCCGCACGATCCACATCCCGGTGAGTCACGAAGCGGATGCTGTGCCGATACACGGTGCCGGCCAGGATTCCGCGCTGCTTCAGCTTTGCTTCGAAGGCTTCTGCGTCGCCCTTGTTCGGCAAGGTAAAGATCACAATGTTGGTCCGCACCGTGGCGAGGTCGATCTCCACCGGCGCGTCGGCAATTCTCTCCGCCATCATTCGTGCGTTGGCGTGATCCTCGTGGAGATGCTTTGGACCATCCTCGAGAGCGAGCAGACCCGCAGCCGCAAGGATTCCGGCCTGGCGCATGCCTCCGCCGAGCGATTTGCGGATGTGGCGCGCGCGATCCATCTGCTCATGCGTACCGACGAGCATCGAGCCCACCGGCGCACCCAGCCCCTTCGAGAGGCAGAACATCACGGTGGAGAAGCCGCGGGTCAGCTCCCGCACGCCGACTCCGAGCGCCAGTGCCGCGTTGAAGACCCGCGCGCCGTCGAGATGAACCGGCAGGCCGCGCTCCTTCGCTCCGGCCAGGATTTCCTGCAACCCCTCGAGCGGCGTCACGGTGCCGCCCGCCATGTTGTGCGTGTTTTCGATGCAGATCAGACCCGTCGGCGCGCGAGGGTAGTGCTTGCCGGTGATGTGCGGTTCAATTGCATCCCACGTCAGGATGCCGCGCTCTGCCGCAATCGTGCGGAGCTGGCACCCTGAAAATGACGAGGCCATCGCCAGCTCCCACTCCACAATGTGCGAGCGCGCTTCGCAGATCGCTTCCTGGCCGTGCTGTGTGTTCAGGCGAATCGCGATCTGATTGCCCATGGTGCCGCTGGGCACAAACAGCCCAGCTTCACGTCCGAAGATTTCGGCGGCACGCGCCTCCAGGCGGTTGATGGTCGGATCCTCGCCATAAACATCGTCGCCGACTTCGGCAGCGGCCATGGCAGCACGCATCGCCGGCGTGGGTTTGGTCACGGTATCGCTGCGCAGATCGATGAACGCAGCCGGCGCAGAGGCGGCCGGTTCGCGGCCAGCCAGAACAGCCGTATCGGAAGACATGAATTCCCGCTCCACTCAAGCCTGGATTCGATTGTGAACTACGCGACGGCCGGCTCGGCCAGGAAGCGCCCGAAGACTTCGTTTGAAAGCAACCGCCCTCGAGGCGTCAGCATAACCCGGTCGCCGTCAAAGAATGTCGCGAGACCTTCGTCCTCCAGTTCTGCGATGGTCGAAAGAAAATCGCGTACCGCGGAGGCCGAAAATTCCTGCCGCAAAGCACCCAGGCTTACGCCTTCATTGAGCCGCAGCCCGAGGAACCACGCCTCTTCCATTTCCTCTTCGCGGTCCAGAGGGCGCGGATCGATCCAGCCGGGATCCCGGAGATAAGCGTCCAGATCATCCGTCGTGCTGAACCGCAGCCCTGCACCCGAGTTGGTGCGCACCATCGAGTGCGCGTCGAGCCCGAATCCCAGATACGGCTGGCGCCGCCAGTACTTCAGGTTGTGGCGCGACTCGCAATCGGTGCGCGCGAAGTTTGAGATTTCATACTGCGCGAGCCCGTGACCGGCAAGATAGGCAACAGCCTCGGTATAGAACTCAGCAATGCGGTCATCATCCGGAACTTCCTTCGCGCGATAGCCGCCGCCGTTCACCAACATCTCGCGGCCCAGGCGCGACTCGTCGTCGACTTCGAGCATGTAGATGCTGGCGTGATCCACACCGGATTCCGCCAAAACGCCGAGCGATTCGTACCAGGAGTCCAGTGTCTGGCCAGGCAGTCCGGCAATCAGATCGACGCTGACATCGCCAATGCCCGCGGCCTGCACGCGACGAATATCTTCAAGCGCAACGGCGCGATTGTGCAGCCGGCCAATGGCCTTCGCTTCGCTGTCGACAAACGACTGCACACCGAAGCTGACGCGCGTAACGCCGCACTCGACCAGTGCGTCCAGCACCGCGGGTTCAATTTGCCCTGGAGCGCACTCGACAGTCACTTCCGACGTCGGCAGCACGGCGAATTCGCGACGGATCGTTGTGAAGAGTCGCCGAAACATCGCCGGAGAAAGCAGCGACGGCGTTCCTCCGCCGAAATAAATACTGTCCACCGCCTGAGGCAGTTTCGCGCCCCATGGCTTCATGCGCCCGCGGATGCTGCTGAGATCGTCTTCGATTCGAGAAACATAGGAATCGTGCAAAGCGGCAGGAAAAACGTTTGAGGCGAAATTGCAGTACGTGCATTTCGAACGGCAGAACGGAACGGAAAGATACAGGCCAAGCATTTCCATATACCTCTATTCTCCCACCAGAGCCGTCCGTCGACTATGACATACCGATTCAGTCACCTTGACAACTTCCACAGGCTGTGCGTGGTCGCCGCAACAATTCGCACGCATTCGCGTTCACTTCATGCAGAGACGATCCGGTGAAAGAGGACCGGATGAGAGGTTCGAAAAACTTCGAGAGCAGTTCGAAGCCGAACCCGAGGAGGTCTCTTATGAAAAGCGTTCTTCGCGCACTCGCACTCACCGGCGTTCTGAGTCTCGGCGCCGCCGGCGCACAGGCCCAAACCAGAGTCTTCATCGGCGTTCGCGCCCCCATCGTGGCCGCCATTCCAGCTTGCCCCGGTGACGGCTATATCTGGTCGGCTGGCTACTACAACGGACCGGTTTGGATTCCCGGCCGCTGGATCTATCGCGGATTCGATCGCGACCGCGTCGTAGTCCGTGACTTCCATCGCGATTATCATCGCGACTTCCGCTACGATCACGACGGTTTCCGCGGTCGCCGGTAATCCACAGAGATGAGGGCCGGTCCCCAAAAACCGGCCCATGCGCACCCGTCGAAGCTCCCCGCTTCCGGGTGCGTTGCCCTCTCCAGGCCCAAAAATCCTGTCTCCCAATCGCCATCGCCGTTTTTGGGCTATAGTCTGGACGGGAACCAGGTTCCCGCCTTCTGCGTATGCTCTTTCGGAGACCTCCCGGAGGCATTTATGGCCGCACTCATCGGGATTGCCGTTTACTTTGCGCCGTCCCTCATCGCCGCCGCCCGCCACACCCACAACGCTACCGGCATCTTCATGCTCAATCTTTTCCTGGGCTGGACCGGCATCGGCTGGATCATCGCACTTCTGCTGGCCATCTGCTCCAGCCCCTGCTACTACCATCCGGCATGGTATTACCCCCCTCCGCCTCGGCGCTGGTATTAGCCGCGCGGTTGCCTCAGATGGCCCTTTCCTCTACCTTCCCATCGCTTATCCTCCCTTTTGAGGCTTAAGAGTCGCGCGACTTTTTGCGGCGTCTAACGTTAGTAGTGGTAGCGGGCTTTCGACCCACCCACAGAGGAAATCGGAAGCCGCGTCAGACGCGAGAAATCAAATCAGAGGGCGGTCTGACAGGGAGGTTGTGATCATGCGCATTCTGCGCTACGTTTTGTTCCTCAGTTTGCTGGCTATGCCGTTCGCCCTGGCGAAACCGGCGCAGGCCCAGGTCGCGGTGGGTATCGGTATCGGCCCGGAGGTCGGTTATCCAGGCTACTACGACATTGGCGGCCCGCCGGTCTGTGAGTGGGGCTACTACTCTTACTACCCCTACGCCTGTGCGCCTTATGGCTATTGGGGTCCTGACTGGTTCTACGGTGGCGTCTTCATCGGCGCCGGACCCTGGTATCGCGGCTGGTACGGGCGTGGTTGGGGCTACGGGTACGGCCACATCGGCTATTACGGCGGCTGGGGCCGGGGTGTCTACGGATATCGCGGCGGCTACGGCGGCGGCGTCTATCACGGCCCGTATACAGGATTCCGCGGCGGGGTTGGCGTTGGCGGTTACCACGGCTACGCTGGCGGATATCGCGGCGGCTACTCCGGTGGATACCACGGCGGAGCAGCGGCTGGCGGCGGGTTCCGCGGTGGAGCGGCTGGCGGATTTCATGGTGGCGGAGGCGGTGGCTCCCACGGCGGTGGCGGACACCGGTAATCCTCGGCAACCCAACACGACAAGGCCTGCTCTTCGGAGCGGGCCTTTGTGTTTTTTGAGCGCAGTTCGTTTGTCCGGCGCTAGAAAGCCTCTTTGCGAAAATCGCGCCTTGCCAGTGCCATCGCCATGTTTGCAATCTGCTCAGCCGCATCCGGATGCGCCAGGGATCGCGCATTCTCAGCCATAGCAAGGAGCCTTGCCGGGTCCGTCAGCAGATCGATCAGCGTTCCCTGCAACTGCGCCGGCGTCAGGTCGGCTTCCAACAAGACGCGCGCGGCGTCGGCCCTCGCCATCACCTCGGCATTACTGCGCTGATGATCGTCTGCAGCCTGGGCAAAGGGGACCAGTACGGCGGGCTTGCCGGCGGCCGCGAGCTCAGCCACAGTTGACGCTCCGCTGCGCGCCAGGACCAGATCCGCGGCTTCAAACCGGCGCGGCATGTCGTCGAGGAACGCCGCCACCTGCCAGCGATCCGCCGGCGCACCACTGGCTTGATACGCCGCCAGTGTCGAGTCGGCATGGCGCGCTCCCGCCTGATGCAAAATAGTCAGCCCCGGATCCTGTTCCAGCAAGGCCGCCGCGATCTTTGGCATCGCCGCGTTCAACACCCGCGCCCCCTGGCTGCCGCCGAAGACCAGCAAATGCGGAGGCGCACCCGCCGGACGCGATGCCAGATGAAAAAACTCCGCGCGCACCGGAATTCCCGTGATCCTCGCGTTGCGAAAATAACGCGCCGCCGGCTCAAAATTCACGGCGGCCGCCTTCACCCTGCTCCCCACCAGCCGATTCGCCAGGCCGGGCACCGCATTCGGCTCGAAGGCCAGCGTCGGAATGCTCAGCAGGATGGCCGTACCCATCGCCGGCCCCGAAGCATATCCTCCGACGCCAATCACGACATCGGGACGAAACGTCCGCAGCAGCCGGATGCACTGGAACAGTCCCAGGGGCAGGTCGATCAGCGTCCGCAGCCGCGTGGCCAGCGAGACGCGATTGAGCTGGCCCACGCGAATCAGCTCCAGCCGATAACCGGCCTGCGGCACCAGCCGCGACTCCAGCCCGCGCGCCGTCCCGACGAACAGAATCTCTGCCCCATGTCGCGCCTTTAGCTCATCGGCGATCGCCAGCGCCGGGATGATGTGGCCACCCGTGCCGCCTCCGGCAATGAGAACGCGTGTCGTGGATTGGCTCACTGGGTCATTTTATGGCCCCGATGCCGTCTCCCGATCTCGTGCTGGACATCTTCGTGTTGATTAGCTAACCTGTACTTAGCTAAGGGAAACGTGATGCCGATCAGCACGATCCATGAAGCAAAAACCAATCTGTCGCGCTTGATCGAACGCGCCGAGCGGGGCGAGGAAATCCTGATTGCCCGCGGCAAACAGCCGGTCGTGCGCCTGACCCCAATCAAAAAGCCCGGCAAGAAAAGGAAACTCGGGCTGCATCGCGGCGAGTTCACGGTCGGCCCTGAGTTTTTCGAGCCGTTACCCCCTGAAGAACTGGATGCATGGGAGCAGTGATTGCGCGCCCTGATCGATACGCACGTTCTGCTCTGGGCTGATATCGAGCCGCAGAGGCTGTCCGCGAAGGCCCGTACGCTGCTCGAAGCGTTCTCCACCGATGTATTCGTCAGCGCCGCCTCTGCCTGGGAAATCGCAACGAAGGTCCGTATCGGCAAGCTTCCCCAGGCAGCAGCATTTTCGGCGGAAATGCCCAGGCGTATTGAAATGCTCGGATTTACCCCACTGGCCGTGACCCTGGACCATGCTCTCCGCGCCGGGCAATTGCCTGGGCCCCACAAGGACCCGTTTGATCGCATGCTGATCGCCCAATCCCAGGCTGAAAACCTCGCCATCGTCAGTAACGAGCGCGTCTTCGATGCTTACGGCGTCCGCCGCATTTGGTAGGGAGGTCGGCGCCCTGTGCCCTCCACCCTGCACCCCGTCGTCAGTCCACTTCCCTGGTGATATTCAGCAGCACGCCCAGCAGCGCCAGCATGATGAACAGCGAGGTTCCGCCGTAAGAGACAAACGGCAGCGTGATGCCCTTGGTGGGCACCAGGGCCAGCACCACACTGATGTTGAAGAAGGCCTGGATCAGAATCGTCGCCGTGATCCCGAACGCCAGGAACCGCGCAAACGGATCCTTCGACAGAATCGCCGCCCGCATCCCGCGCCATCCGATAAAGACGAACAGCCCGACGACAATCAGCGCGCCGATCAGCCCCAGTTCCTCCGAGATGTTCGCGAAAATGTAATCCGTGTGCGGCTCCGGCAGATAAAACAGCTTCTGCCGCCCATCCATATAGCCGACGCCGCGAAACCCGCCCGATCCCACAGCAATGAGCGACTGAATGATGTGGAAGCCTTTGCCCAGCGGATCCGATTCAGGATTCAGGAACGCCAGCATCCGGTCCCGCCGCCATTTCACGAAGAACAGCATAAAGTAAAGCACCGGCGCGGCGCCGAGAGCCGCGTAGCCGAGGTACTTCGAGTTCATGCCGGCGAGCCAAAGCATCAGCGCCGTCACGCCCGCGCACACCAGCGCTGTGCCGAGGTCCGGCTCCTTCAGGATCAGTGCGATGAAAATCAAACTCGGCAACGCCGCGGGGATCAGCGTCGCCCGCCAGTCTTCCATCAGGTGCATGCGGTTTTGCAGGAACCACGCCAGGAACAACACCAGCGCGGGTTTCGCGATCTCCGATGGCTGGAACGAAAGAATGCCGAAGCGGATCCAGCGATGTGTGTTGTGTGAGTCGCGCATCAGGAACGCAGCCAGCAGACAGATGATCGTGACGCCCACCACCGGAAACACCACCGTCGGTCGGTTGTACTGGCTGACGTTCACCCGCATCAGCAGCGTCATGACCAGCAGTCCCAGCACCGCCCACACCGACTGGCGAATAACGAAATAGTAGGGCGAGCCGAAGCGCTCGCCGGCCATCACCGCCGACGCGCTGAAGACCATCGTCAGGCCGATCACCACCAGCACCAACGCGGCAAAATAGAGCCACTTGTCGAAGCCTACTTTTATCGCCATAAACTCATTTCTCTGCTCACGGAATCGTGAGCGCTGTCAGCCCCCGCCGCGCCAAAACCGTTTCCTTGAAAACTCTGCCCCGATGCTCGTAGTTCTCGAACTGATCGAAGCTCGAACACGCCGGCGCCAGCAGCACAATCTCTCCCGGCTGCG
>CAZHTJ010000019.1:0-62647 GCA_964535525.1 uncultured Acidobacterium sp.
CCGCGTGAAACCGGCCTTCGAGATACTTTCCGTGGAACCACATGCACTTCATCGACTGCACGCCTTGCCCCACGGTCATTTCGAAGATGGGCATTTTCTTCGTGCGCAGCAGCGCCGCGCCACGCACCTCACCGATCACGCTGGCCGTCTCGCCGGCCTTTAGCTCGTTCAGCGCCCGCGGATTCAGCCGGTCCTCATACCGAAACGGCAGATGCAGCAGCAGATCCTCAACCGTCAGGACCTCCTTTTCCGCCAGCATTTTTGCAATCGCGGGCCCAATGCCCTTCACAAACTGAACCGGAGTTTCAAGCGTCAGCACTGCAAGCGATGCTATAGCATCGCGGGGGCGTGGGATTCCGATGACAGCACAGTCCGATATGGGAGGATGAGTCGTGGCGAAATGTAGAATATGCGGTAAATGGGCTGGAGTATTGCGAGATGTTCATGAGGACTGCGCAAAACAGTCGGACGCTTCCGTTGCAACTTCCGTTTCAATTCCAGAGGCTGGAGCACCACTGAGAAGCATCAAAATGACCACCATTATGGGTGGCGTTTTTTGGGGAATGTGGCTGTTCTCGTCTCGGCTGGACTGTTGACGTTACTTATCTACGCCCTCATTCACGCATAGTTGCGTGATGGCTGGCGGTGAGCACTGCAAGCGATCCTCTAAAGCATCTGCTCTGAACCAGTGCGAGAGCAAAATGCATTCAACCCTTTATGAAGCCACAACGGATAGCGGTGTCTGGAGCGCATCGGGAGGCCGGTTGGGCCCGCTTTGACCGATGAACCGGCAAAGCCTGGACGAATTACCGGCTAGTCGATTGCTCGGCATTGGACCCGGAAATCCATTCTTGGGCCGGCACCTTTGGGTTCCATCTTCTAACCGCTTCTCCGCTAACCGCTTTTTAGCGTGGCGCACGGCGGCATCGGCAGCGGTAGTGCTGGCGATGGGCTGTATTTACGGGGTGTCGGGAAACTGCGGACACAATCCGTCAGCCGAGGATTTCCCTGAGAGACAGGGAGAAGCCAGGAAGCAGAGCGGGTTCGTCGAACACATCTCCGGCCAGGGAGGAGCGCACCTGCGGCTCCAGTTTGCCCGGAACGTAGCGGTAGGCGAGGCCGGTCATCGGGTACATCACCCACACAGCCGTAGCGCCCGCTTCGAGGTACTGCGAGACCTTCACCATGAGGTCGTCCGCGCGGTCGTTCCGGGAGACAATCTCAATGACGAGGTCGGGGGCTATGGACATGGGGACCTGATCGAGGTCGATCCCCTCGATCCGATCCGCACGAATGAAGGCCACATCCGGTCGACGGACGACGTCGCTGGCCAGAGTCACGTCCGTTTCGGTGTAAACGTCACCCAGCAGCTCGATACCTGGAAAGGTGAGAAGCCGCGCACAAAGGCGATCGCGAATCTTATTATGGCGGGGACTGGACGAGGGTGTCACGATCAGCTCTCCCTTGCTGAGTTCGTAGTGCGAGCCCTCCGGTTCATCCAGGGCCGCGTACTCATCGACGGTGATTGATGTCTGATTCGTCATGCGCGAACTCCTGCTGCGCTGAGGTTAGCACGGCAGCCAAAGGCAGGTGCCGGATAGCTCTTTGATGGGGCGACGGTGGGATGACCGCGGCTTGTGGATTTCCCCCCTTGCCTCCATCTCACCCGATAGGCGAATATAAGGCGAAGACGTGTTCTCATGGCTTCTGCCCACATCCTCCGCCACCAGATTGAAACAGCCCTTGCCGGCCGGATCCCCTCCGCGCTTACCCCCGCACCGCGCGTCATCCACCCCACCACGCCCACCGGCATCCCCGCCCTCGACGACGCCCTCAGCGGCGGACTCCCCATTGGGGCGATCACCGAACTCGCCGGACCCGAGTGCTCAGGCCGCACCTCCCTGGCTCTCTCCTTTGTCGCCAGTCTCACCCAGGCCTCCCGCGTCTGCGCCTGGGTTGACGTCTCGGACGCGCTCCACCCCGAATCCGCCGCCGCCATCGGCGTGGACTTAAATCGGCTTTTGTGGATTCGTTGTGGCGCCGAACCGCAACAACTCACCCTGCCGGGCGTTGACCGCGAAAATCCCCAGCAAAATCGCGCCACCGAGCACGAAGCAAAACAACCACCCGTTGTCACAAAACCTGCTTCGACTGCCAATAAGCGACCGCAAGCGGTCCGCATCGAATCGCGCTGTGCCGAGTCTGTGCCAAAAGTCCGACGGCACAGCCGGGAAGTTGTCAATTTGGCACCGCCTGTCGGACACGCGTCGGACAGGAACCCTGACCCGCCAAACTCTAAACTCCAAACTCGAAACTCAGCTCCCCTGTACCCTGCACACTGTACCCCGTACCCTCGCAAGCCGTACTCCCGCCTCGATCAGGCCCTCCGCGCCACAGACCTCCTCCTCCAGGCCGGCGGATTCAGCGCCATCGTCCTCGACATGGGCTCGGTCGCCCCCGAATTCGCCCTCCGCATCCCCCTCGCCACCTGGTTCCGCTACCGAGCCGCTGCCGACCGCACCCACGCGAGCGTCCTCTTGCTCACCCAGCGCGCCTGCACCAAATCAAGTGCAGGTCTCGTCCTCCACTGCCAGCCCAGTCAAATTGACCCCAGTTCCACCACCGTCTTCACCGGAGCCGAACACCAGGTCGAAATCACCCGCGAGCGTTTCGCCAAAATCGTCGACTTCGACCGCCGCAAACCACCCCAAAGCGACTACAGCATCCTTCACCCCACCGCCACCAGGCCGGGCGTGTCGGGGACCCCAGTCCTCTGGCAAACACGCACTCCCTGGGCCACCGCCCACCCAGTCCCACCCACGAAATAAGGCCGCCGATGACCACCCTCGCCCTCTACGCCTGCCTCTGCCTCCGCGAATTTCCCGCCCAGGCCATGCTCCGCCTTCGCCCCCAGCTCAAAGCCACTCCCGTCGTCATCTTCGAAGGAACCCCGCCCCGCCAGTGGGTCTGCTCCCTCAACGCCCGCGCAACCGCCCTCGGTATAACCGCCGGCGCCACCCGCGCCGAACTGGACGTCTTCCACGGTGTCACACCCCTCCCGCGCTCCTTCTCCGAAGAATCCAGTGCCCGCACCGCCCTCCTCCAGTGCGCCGGACAGTTTTCCCCGCGCATTGAATGTCTGACGCCGAATTTCAACGGCTCCACGTCTGACAAAACAATTTGTCATCCCGACCAGAGCCTGAGCGAGCGCGAGCGAGCGAAGGCGGAGCGGAGAGCCTGGCCCGAGCGAGCCTGCGAGTCGAACGGCGACCTGCTTTTTCCAATATCCGACACGCATTTCAGCGCCGTCCTCGACATAGCCGGAACCGAAAAACTCCTCGGCCCTCCCGAAAAACTTGCCCAAAAACTCCTCGCCGCCGTCCGAGTCCTCGGCTTCGAGGCCTCCATCGTCGTCAGCGCCAACATCGACGCAGCCCTCTGCCTCGCCCGCAGCCTAAGCCCCCGCGCCACCACCTCCCCGCTGTCAGGTTGGTCCACAGCCATCATCCCCACAGGCCAAGAAGCCACCGCCCTCGCCCCTCTTCCGCTCGCCGTCCTCCCCATCACGCCCGAACACGCGGAAACCTTCGCCCACTGGGGCATCACTTCCCTCGGCGCCCTCGCCGCGCTGCCCGAAAAAGAACTCATCGTCCGCCTCGGCCAGCAAGGCCGCCACCTCCGCCAACTCGCACGAGGCCAGGCCCCACACCTCCTTGTCCCTACTCCGCCGCCCTTCATCCTCGAAGAGCGCATCGAACTCGACGCCCCAGTCGAGCTCCTCGACTCCCTCCTCTTCGTCCTCGGCGTCCTCCTCAACCACCTCATCGCCCGCGCCACCGCGCAAATCCTCGCCCTCGCCTCCGTCACCGTCACCCTCGCCCTAGAAGGCGACAGTACCCACACACGCACCGTCCGCCCCGCACTCCCCACCAACGACCGCCGCCTCTGGCTCCGTCTCCTCCATCTCGACCTGCAATCGCACCCGCCCTCCGCCGCCATCCTCTCTGTTGCTGTCGCCGCCGATCCTGGAACAACAAGCAAAGTCCAGATGGGCCTCTTCACCCCGCAGCTCCCCGAGCCCGACCGACTCGACGTCACTCTTGCGCGCATCCGCGCTATCGTTGGAGAAAACCGTGTCGGACGCGCAGCGCTCGAAGACACGCACCGGCCCGACGCGTTCCGGATGGAGTCTTTCACTATCCCAACCACAACTGCCACCCTCCAGGTCCCGCAGGCTCAAATCCAGAACCAGGCCCAGGCCGCGCGCCGCCGACTGCGCCCGGCTGAAGCCATCGCCGTCACGCTGCACCAACGCCGCCCCACAAGCTTCGTCTTCCGCAACGAGCGCTACACCGTGGAGCGCGCCTGGGGGCCGTGGTTTTTCTCCGGAAACTGGTGGGGCATCGAGTGCTGGTCCATTGAGAAGTGGGACCTCGTCGCCCGCTCCGACTCAGGCGCCATCAGCTGCGCCATTGCCCGCAACCCACTTCGTCCTGCGGCCCTCAACGACTGGCGTCTCGAGGAACTTTATGACTGAGCCACGCTACGTCGAGCTCCACGCCGCCAGCGCTTTCAGCTTCCTCGAAGGAGCCTCGCAGCCGGAAGACCTCATCGAGCGCGCCACTGAACTTGAAATCCCCGCCGTCGCCCTGCTCGACCGCAACGGCTTCTACGGCTCCGCGCGTATGCACACGTGCAGCGAGCGCAACAACATCCGCGCTCATGCCGGAGCGGAAATTTCGACGTCAGCTTTTGGCCCGCGCCTCACACCACCCGCCTGGGTTCCTCGTCCGCAGCTTTTAGAAAATGATTTGGCTACAGCCCAACTGCCCCTCCTCTGTGCCTCGCGCACCGGCTATCAAAATCTGTGCCAGCTCATCACGCAATTCAAAATGCGCGAGGCCATCAAAGCCGAAGGCGCCGCCACCTTCGACGACCTTGCGCAATATTCCGAAGGCCTCATTTGCCTCACTGGGGGCGACGAAGGCCCACTCGCCTCCGCGCTTGCCAACGGAGGCGAACCCGCAGCCCGCACGCTCCTCGAGCAGCTTATCGCCCTCTACGGTCGCAACAATATTTATGTCGAGCTTCAGCGTCACCAACTCCGTGATCAGGAAGTCCGCAACCAGGCCGCGCTCCGCCTCGCCCGTTCACTCCGTCTTCCCATCGTCGCCACCAACGGGGTCCGTTACGCCAAACCCTACGACCGCGAAATCCTCGACCTCTTCACCTCCATCCGCCATCATGTCGACCTCGACCACGCCGGCCGCTTGCTCGCCTCCAACAACCACCGCTACCTCCGCTCTGCCGCAGAAATGGAAGCCCTCTTCCGCGACCTCCCCGAAGCTCTCTTCAACACGAATGAAATTTCCCAGCGCCTCAACTTTCAGCTCACTGACCTCGGCTACGAATTCCCGCGCTACCCCGTCCCCGACGGCGAATCGATGGATAGCTTTTTGGGCAAGCGCGTCGACGAAGGTGTTCATCTCCGCTACTGCACGAAAAACAATGAAGCTCTCCTCGCCCGAGCCCGCAAACAAATCGACCACGAACTTGCCCTCATCGCCAAACTCGGCTTCGCCGGCTACTTCCTCATCGTGTGGGACATTGTCCAGTACTGCAAAAAGCACGACATCCTCATCCAGGGCCGCGGCTCGGCCGCCAACTCCGCTGTTTGCTATGCCCTCGAAATCACCGCCATCGACCCCGTCGGCATGGAACTCCTCTTCGAGCGCTTCCTCAACGAAAACCGCGGCGAGTGGCCCGACATCGACCTCGACCTCCCCTCCGAAGAAAAACGCGAGCAGGCCATCCAGTACGTCTATCAGCGCTACGGCGAACTCGGCGCCGCCATGACCGCCAACGTCATCACCTACCGCGGCAAGTCCGCCGCCCGCGAAGTCGGCAAGGCTCTCGGCTTCGATCAGGAATCCCTCGGCCGCCTCACCTCACTCGTCTCCCAATGGGAGTGGCGTGGCGAAACCGATACCATGGCCAACTCCTTCCACCACGCCGGCTTCGATGTCGAGCATCCCCGCATCGCCAAATACCTCGAGCTCTGCGTCCGACTCCAGGACCTTCCGCGCCACCTCGGCCAGCACTCCGGCGGCATGGTCATCTGCCAGGGCCAGCTCAACCGCGTCGTCCCCCTCGAGCGCGCCTCCATGCCCGGCCGCACCGTCATCCAGTGGGACAAGGAAGATTGCGCCGACCTCGGCATCGTCAAAGTCGACCTCCTCGGCCTCGGCATGATGGCCGTCATCAAAGATTGCCTCACCCTCATCCCACAGCACTACGGTGACCCCATCGACCTCGCCCACCTCCCCGAAGATCCCGAAGTCTACAAAGTCCTGCAGCGCGCCGACACCGTCGGCATGTTCCAGATCGAGAGCCGCGCGCAGATGGCCTCGCTCCCGCGCAACTGTCCGGATCACTTCTACGACCTCGTCGTCCAGGTCGCCATCATCCGACCGGGACCGATCGTCGGAAAAATGATGCATCCTTATATGCGCCGCCGCCAGGGCAGGGAAGCGGTCACTTACCCGCACCCCTCGCTCGAGCCCGTCCTCAGGCGCACCCTTGGCGTGCCGCTGTTTCAGGAACAACTTCTCCGCATTGCTATGACCGTCGCCAACTTCTCCGGAGCCGAAGCCGAAGAGCTGCGCCGCGCCGTCGGCATGCGCCGCTCCTGGCAGCGCATGAAGGACCTCGAAGTCAAACTCCGCGCCGGCATGACCGCCAACAACATCGCCCCCGCCACGCAGGACGAAATCGTCCAGGCTATCAGCTCCTTCGCACTCTACGGATTCCCCGAGTCCCACGCCGCCAGCTTCGCGCTCCTTGCCTACGCATCGGCGTATTTCAAGGTGAAATATCTCGCCGCCTTCACCGCCGCCATCCTCAACAACCAGCCCATGGGCTTCTACGCGCCAGCGGTATTAGTGAAAGACGCACAACGCCACGGCCTAAAAGTCCGCCCCATCGACATCCAAATCTGCGACTGGCCCTGCACCGTAGAACACGACGAAGCTGGGAGCCGGGAGCGTGGAGCCCGGAGCGAGTCGGGAGCCTGGAGCGAGCCAGACACCGCATCTGTCACAACAGAAGTTACCAATAACAAGGAGCTGTCATCCCGAACGAACCCTGAGCGACCGGAACGGGAGCGAAGTGGTGAGGAGGGATCTGCGGTTGTCGTTGATGGGCTTCACGATTTGCAGAAAAACTCGGCTGCGGCCGCTTTTGTATCAGGGCATGACTTTAGTCGTGCCGAAACAGACCCAAAGAAAGATTCGGGCTTTAGCCCCTGCAGCTTTGAAGGGGCACGGCTTCAGCCGTGCTGTAACAGTGACAAGGACAATTCGGCTTTAGCCGCTGAGGGATGGTTTTCATCCAATCCGGGAATATCGCCCTGCGCCTGCACAGAGCGCGCGCGCAGCGTGTCCCGCGCCAGCGGGACGACGGTAGAAGCCCCGGCCTTCAGGCCGGGGAATCAGCCTTCCGATGAAACCAGGGCTTTAGCCCCGGGCTCCCCCAGCCATTCTCTTCGTCTGGGACTCGGTTATGCGCGCGGATTGCGAGAAGACACAGGAAAGGCCATCGTCGCCGCGCGAAAAAACCACGGCCCCTTCAAGTCCGTCGATGATCTAGCCCTCCGCGTCCCCACCCTCAACAAAAAAGAAATCACCCTGCTCGCCAACATAGGAGCCCTCAACAACGTCGCCGGCATCGGTCATCGCCGCGACGCCCTCTGGCAAGTCGAACGCGCAGGCAAACCCGAAGGCCCGCTCCTTACCCGTACTGGCGCTCTCCTTAAAGACGGGCCCGACCCTTCGCCCCTCGCACAGATGACCCCCGAAGAGCGCCTCGTCGCCGACTACTCCGGCACCGGCCTCACCACCGGCCGCCATCCCATGTCCTACCGCCGCGCCGAGCTCCGTACGCAGAAGGTTCTCACCGCCGAAGAACTCCGCACCCGCCGCGACGGCGAATGGGTCCGAGCCGCCGGCTGCATCATCGCCCGCCAGCGCCCGGGCACAGCAAAGGGCTTCGTCTTCCTCTCCATGGAAGACGAGACCGGCATCGCCAACATCATCGTCACGCCGCAGATGTACGAACAGAACCAGGTCACCGTAACCCGCGCCCGCTTCCTGTTAGTAGAAGGCCCGCTCCAAAACCAGGACAACGTAGTCCACGTAAAAGCCGCCCGCCTCACAGCACTCAGCGACAACGCCGTACAAATCCACTCCCACGACTTCCACTAACCGCGCGCTGTTTCAGCGCGGCCAAGCACCGATATCATTCTGAGCGGAGCGCCGCTTCGGCTCCTTCCATGAACGAAGTTTCTCGGCGCGAAGTCGAAATTCGGCGTCATCGATGTATGCTGTTCGCGAAACCCGGAGACAGCGAGGTACTCATGGTGGTGACGCTAATAGCCAGACCCAAGAGAATTAATCTGCGCTTTAACGCCAATGGGGATGAAAATCGGTCTGACCTGTGGATCGACTGCGCGCCCGGCCTTTCAACCCGGAGGGTATTGGAAATCGGCAATAGGCATGTTTTCGCAAACAGAGCGAGCCGGCCGATCCTCGGTAAACGCAAGTTATGTGACCTTTCGGTCCTCGTGCATCGAAAGAGCACGCTTACTCCTGAACAGATCGGCAAACTGGGATTGTCCGATTCCAAAATTGGTGAACTGGTGTTTGTCCCGCCCGGGGAAAAAAGCCGATTTTGGTCTCGGCAACCTGCTGCACTACAGGCAGACGTTTGGGTCAGCAACGAACTTTTCGACGGACTAGTAAGCGCATTACAACACGGCGAGAAAGCAACATGGCTTGAACTTGAAATCGAGAAGGAAGGGATCCTTGAATATGGGTGGGAACCTGACGGCTCCCGCGCAACATGGAAGCTCGAAAACGAAACCAAGCTGAACCATGTGGACCTGGAAGAACTAGCGATCGGCGTAGGGCCGTTTCAAGGCCGTCCCTCCAGGTTCTTTGCGCAAATCACGGATATCATTCCCAGCCCACTCCTATGGGTGACAATCGGAATTCTCGCGTTCATCTTCTGGGAATGGATCTGGTCCTTACTCATTCGGAAATGAACGCCCACTCGCTTACCCCGAGTCGGGACCTCGCTGTAGCGCTGGGGCACGTTGAAGGCTCCCGGGCACCGTGAACTTGTTAACGCATTGAAACGCCCCTAGGCTGGCAATCATCCGCTATGCTCTGGGCAGAGGGGTGATACGAACGGTGTCCAGAGCCGAGGCAATCACGCTGATCATTGCCGGATATGGTGCAGTCCTGTCTTCGATCACAATGGTGCGCCAAATCATCGCCGGTCGCGTGAGACTGAAATTAAGAGTAGACCGGGATATGCTTCTTTCGGGCGACCCTCGTTATTCGGGAATGACGCTGGTCATCCTAAAGGTCATCAACGTGGGACATCGACCGATCACCATAACGCACACTGGAGCCAAATGCCTGTACCCAACCAATCCGTTCATGCTCACGGATAACCAACCTGCTCTCGCACGCGAAATAAAGGAAGGTGAATACATTGTGAGCATCCTCAATCAGAACGATGCCGATCTGCCTTCCGTAGATTATTGGCAAGTAATTGATTCACGAGGCAAAATCCACAAACTCCGCGAAGCGTCTTGGTTCGCCCATCTGAAATCTCAACTCAAATGGAAAAGGGCAGCTCGCTCCGCTCGAAGTTGAGACCTCATGGGGACGCGCGCCCGCATACTCACAAGTTCTCTTATAATCGACGGCAACCCGGAATTCGCCACCGTTCTCCGCGTCGTCCAAGCCCTCGGCCTGCGCCTCTGCGTCGCCCCCGCCAACAGCGAGCCCATCGCTTGACCTAACCTAACTCCCCGCTCCCAACCACCCAAACCCCGTCCCGCGCAAACTCCGCCGCCATCCGCGCCACCGATCCATCAACATCAATAGCCCGGCAAGCATCCCGAATCACCACCGCCTCAAACCCAGCCCGCCGAGCATCGAGCGCCGAGAAACCAACGCAAAAGTCATAAGCGAGCCCCGCAAAAAACATCCTCTCCAGCCCTCGCTCCCGGCAATACCCGGCCAAACCCGTCGGAGTCGAGTGGTCATTCTCAAAAAACGCCGAATAAGAATCGATCTCCTTCCGAAACCCCTTCCGCAAAATCAACTCCGCCCGATCCGGCCGCAACGCCGGATGCAACTCCGCCCCCCGCGTTCCCTGCACGCAGTGATCCGGCCAAAGCCGCTGCTCCCGCCCGGCCAACTCGACCACCTCAAACGGCTTTTTCCCCGCATAGCTGGAAGCGAACGAGCAATGCCCCGGCGGATGCCAGTCCTGAGTCAACAAAACATGTTTGAATCGCCCAGCGATCCGACGAATGACCGGAATCACCGCATCCCCATCGGGCACGGCCAGCGCCCCGCCCGGACAAAAATCGTTCTGCACATCCACAACAACAAGCGCATCCCGCCCTGTAATCTCCATCAACGCTATTATCGCCCGCGCCCCATAACCAGAGCTCGGTGCTACAACTGGATTGGATCAAACGCATGCCCGCCCGAACCCACATCCTGCCTGCACTTCTGCTGCTGTGCTGCTCGCCCCTCGCCGCGCGCGCGCAATTCACCGGCCCAAAGCCGCCTCCACCGACGCAAGCGCCGAAGCCGCAACTCGCACCGCCGTCCAACCCGGCGCTCGAGCAGATCCCCGCCTCCTCCTACCCCGACCCCTGCGAGCTGAACGCCACGAAGGTCGACTTCGACACCTGCTACGCCGAGCAGCTCCGCATGACCGACCAGGACCTGAGCCGCCTCTACCGCGCCGCCCTCCTCGCCTTCCAGCAGGACATCGCTGACGACCACAAGCGCTCCGACGCAACCGGGGTCAACAACGACGCCACCGCCCTCGCCGACCTCAAAGCCACGCAGGCTGAGTGGACCAAATACCGCGACCTTCAATGCGCCGCCGCCGGCCAGCAGTTCCAGGGCGGATCGATCCAGCCTATCGTCGTCAACAAGTGCATGATCTTCGTCACTCGCCATCGCGTCGATGAGATTCGCGCCGCGTACGAAATCGGCGGCCGCAAACTCGACTAGCCCGCGCCGCTACTGACCCTTCAGCTTCCGGTTGAAGAAGTCAGCGGTCAGCGAGTACGCGGTGATCCAGCTTCGCTCGAGTAAGAAGCCGTGAATCTCATCCGGAAAGACATGCTCCTCAAACGGAGTCCCCTGCGCCCGCAGAGCCGCCGCCAATCGCACAGTCTGCGAGAACTGCACGTTGCGATCATCATCGCCCTGAATCAGCAACACCGGCGACCGCCACTCCTTCACCGTTGAAAGCGGTGACGACTCCCATGCGAGCCGCGCCGCCTGTGGATCGGACTCGGGGTTATAGGTCGGCTGCCAGATTCCCAACTCCAGATTCCAGTCGTGCACGCCGTGAAAATCAACGCCAGCGGCGAACAAATCCGACGCCCGCGACAGCGCCAGCGCGGTCAGATATCCACCATAACTCCCACCCCACACGCCGATCTTCGCGCCATCCACATCCGGCCGGCCGCGCAGATACAAGCCCGCGCCCAGCACATCATTGAACTCGCTCGCTCCTGCCGCGCCGTAATTCAGCGCCTCGCGAAAATTCAAACCGTACCCAATCCCGCTCCGATAGTTCACCGACAGGACAATGTAGCCCAAACTCGCCAGGTACTGATTCATCCCATACGCATTCGAGTAGTAGTCCATGTAATGCCAGCCCAGCAGCATCTGCCGCCGCGACCCGCCATGGAAAAACACCAGCGCCGGATGCTTCTTGCCAACTGCCGCCGACACCGGCAAAAACAGCTGCCCGTGAATCTTCATCCCGTCAGCCGCCGAAAAGATCACCTGCTGCGGCGTCACCAGCTTTGCTGCCGGAAAATCCGCCGGAACCAGCTGCGGCGCCAGATCCTTTAACTCCCCGCCCACCCCCACCACCGCCGGCCGAATCGGCACCCGCACATCCGACCGCAGCACCGCGACGGTCCCATCCGGCGCAATCGCCGGAATCATCTCCAGACCATCCCCATGCGTCAGCGCACGCGGCGATACGGGGCCGCCACGATGCCCGCTGTTGGCATCCTGGGGTGTGGATCCACCATCCGCGCTAACCTCCCACAAATGCCGGCGGTCTACATCATCCTGGTTCGACGAGTACACCAGCGTCTTGCGGTCTTTGCTGAATGCCACATAGTCCACTTCAAATTCGCCGGGCGTCAGTTCCGTCGCCCCGCCACCACCAGCCGGGACGGAATAAAGATGCGTCCAGCCGTTCCCCTCCCACGGAAACAGAATCCGCCCACCCGCCGTCCAGAACAGCTGCTGCTCCGACTCCGTCCCGTGAAAAACGCTGCCCGCCCCCTCACGTGCGCGCCAAACTTCATAGCCCTTGCCTGCACTCACATCGGCCACGCGCAATGACCACGGCTGCGCACTCCGCCGCGGCTTGAAGTCGATCCCCGACGTGTCTGGTGGAATCCGGACAAACGCAATGCTCTCGCTGTCCGGCGACCACACCGGCTCGCGATCGATCTCCGTCGAAGGATCGAGATACTTCAGCGACTGATCCGCAAACGAAAAGACGCCAACAAATCCGTGATCCCCGCGTCCGCTCGTGAATGCCAGCCACTTCCCATCCGGCGACCACTTCAGCGACCCCAGCCCACCGCGCCCATGAAACAGCTGCACCGGCTTTGCCGCCGTGTCGCGCAAATCCAGAGTCCAAATCTGATCCTTGTCCAGATACGCCACGGTCGCCCCATCCGGCGACACCGCGGGCGCACTTCCCGCGGCCAGCTTCCGCGCATCGCCGCCGCGCACCCCGACGATCCAGATCTCCTCCTCGAGGCCAGCCCGCAGCATTGCCGGATTGGCCGCCGGTTTCTCCGGAAACTCAAAATCTCCCCCACGCACATAAAGGATGTGCTCTCCATCCGGCGTCCACACCACGTCGCCGATGTCCACTCCATCGTCGGCATCGTCGCTCGTCACGCGATGCGCCGTATAGTCGGCCCCGCTTACCTCGGCGACCCATATATTCCGCTTGCCCTGCTGGTTCGCGATCCACAAGAATCGCCCGCCCTTCGACGCGGCTTGCAACGCCGAGCTGAACGGCGCGCTCAGCACCTGTTCCAGCGTGAAGCTCTGCGCCCCAGCGCCGAGCGCAACCAGACCAATCCACACAGCCACCACAATGCGTCGGATCATCTATCGCCTCATCAAAAGAGATTCCGCCCATTATCCCGGCGAACTCCTGCGATTTCAAATTCGCGGTTCTATACTCGGCAGTGGTGAGCACGTCGCCCAACCCGCAGAAGCCTGAACACCAACTCGGCTTCTCCTTCGAATCTGTGCCCCTTGCTTTATCACGTCGCATTTGGACGGTCGGCGACCTTGTCAGCGAAGTTCGCGTTCACGTCGAGCGTGAGTACGGTGACCTCTGGGTCGAAGGTGAAATCTCCAACCTCCGCTCCGCGCCCTCCGGCCACGTCTACTTCACGCTGAAGGACGGTGACGCCCAGCTCCCCGCCGTCCTCTTCCGCAAGCAGGCATCGCTGCTGCGCTTTCGTCCCGCGGATGGCCTTCACGTCTTGCTCCGCGGCAAAATTTCCATCTACGAGCAGCGCGGCCAAATGCAGCTCGTTGCCGAACTCCTCGAGCCGGTCGGTGCAGGCTCTTTGCAAATCGCCTTCGAGCAGCTCCGCCAGCGTCTTGACGCCCGCGGCTTCTTCGATCCCGCGCACAAGAAACCCCTGCCCGCCTTCCCGCGCTGTGTCGGCGTCATCACATCGCCGGCTGGCGCCGTCATCCGCGACTTCGTCAACATCGTCAATCGCAGGCACGCCGGCCTGCACGTTACGCTCTACCCGGCACTCGTTCAGGGTGAGGCCGCTGCCGCCGAAGTCGCCGCCGGCATCGCCTACTTCAACCGCTCCCGCACCGTCGACGTCATCGTCATTGCCCGCGGCGGTGGTTCGCTCGAAGACCTCGCCCCCTTCAACTCCGAGTTCCTCGCCGAATCCATTTTCAAATCCGAGCTTCCCATCATTTCCGCCATTGGCCACGAAACCGATTTCACTATTGCAGACTTCGTCGCCGACCTCCGCGCTCCAACGCCCTCCGTGGCCGCCGAGCTCGTCACCTCCGCCCTGCACAATATCACTGATCGCATTCACACGCTCGACCAGCGTGTTTACCGTGCTGCCCGCTATCGCCTGATGCATGCGTCCCACGCCTTTGCCGGCGTTGGTGTCGACTCCATCCTCATTCGCGAGCGCGATCAGATCCACCGCAGGCAACAGCGTGTGGACGACCTCGCCGTCCGCATGGAATCGCAATGGCGCAGCCGCCAGCGCCGTCTCGCCGAGAAGCTTCATCATCTCTCCGCCCGGCTCCTGCGCCAGGACGTCGTCGCCCGCACCGGCATTGCCCGCGAGCGTCTCGCCTCGCTCGAGGCGCGCCTGGTCCGCGCCTGCCGTGATCGCCAACGGGCCTCTGGCGAACTTCTCGCCTCCCTCCATGTGCGCATTGTCCGCGCACAGCGCGATTATCTGCGGGCCCTTCGCGATCGCGAGGCCGGTCTTTCTCGGCACGTGACCGCCCTCTCGCCCCTTGCCGTGCTCAGCCGCGGTTACGCTCTGGTGTACGACGACACCGGAGTGCTGATAAAAGATACAGAGAACATCACACAAGGCCAGTCGATCGTCACCCGCCTCGCTCGCGGTCGCTTCCATAGCCGGGTCAGTCAGGTCGAGGAGGAAGCGCACCGTCCATGAGGAAGCTGTTTGGCACCGATGGCATTCGAGCGGTTGCGGGAGAAGCCCCGCTCGATGCGAAGACGATTCACGCCGTGGGCCTCGCCCTAGCGCATCAGCTCAACGGCTCCGAGCAGCCCCCACGCGTGCTCCTCGGCATGGATACGCGCGAGTCTAGCAACTGGATCGCTGCAACCATTGCCGCCGGCTTGACCGAAGGCGGAGCGCACGTCGAGAACGCGGGCGTCGTCACCACTCCCGCCATCGCTTTTCTGGCCCGTAAGCACGGATTCTCAGCAGGCGTCGTCATCTCCGCCTCCCACAATCCCTGGCAGGACAACGGCATCAAGGTTTTTGGCAGTGACGGTTACAAATTGCCCGACGAAACCGAGCTGCGCATCGAAGCCGAGATCTTCCGCCGCCTCGAGAATCTCGAAGCGGTCCCCGCGGATACGCCTCCTGCGATCAACCAGAAATATCACAGGGACTACGAGCAGTTCCTTCGTGTGGCTTTCCCAGACCTGAACCTCAACGGCCTGCATGTCGTCCTCGACTGCGCCAATGGTGCCTCCTCTGCCATCGCCCCGGAGCTATTCGCTCATCTCGGCGGGAATTTCGAACTAACGCATGCCGCTCCCGACGGCCGCAATATCAACGCGAATTGCGGCGCGCTGCATCCCGATGTTGTCGCTGCTGAAACGAAGAAACTCAAGGCCAGCCTCGGCATCACCTTCGACGGAGACGCCGACCGCGCCATGTTCGCCGACGCACACGGCAACGTGGTCAATGGCGACGCAGTCATGCTGCTCGCTGCGCGCGACATGAGAGCGCGGGGGCTGCTCCGTAACGACACCGTCGTCGCTACTACCATGTCCAACATGGGTCTCGAAGCCGCGCTTCGCCGCGACGCCATCCGTATGCTCCGCGCTCCCGTCGGCGACAAATATGTCCTCGAGCGCATGCAGCAGGAGCAAGCCTCGCTCGGCGGCGAACAATCGGGCCACATCCTTTTCCCCCATTTGGCCACTACTGGTGACGGCTTGCTCACCGCTCTCGTTGTCCTTGATGTTATCCACCGCTCCGGCCGCGCCCTGCACGAATTGGTCGCCGACCTCAAGGTCTTCCCCCAGGTCATCCTCAACGTCCGTGTCCGCGAAAAGAAACCTTTGGACCAAATTGCCACCGTCACGGATACAATTCGCAACGCCGAAACCGAACTGGCCGAGAGCGGCCGCGTCGTGGTCCGTTACTCCGGGACTGAAGCCCTCGCCCGTGTCATGATCGAAGCCGAATCCGAAGAAGCGATGCATCGCCACGCCGATCGCATAGCCGCAGCCATCCGCGCCGAACTGGGCGCTTAGTCAACGTTTGTCCGAAAACTAGACAGATTGCGCGCCGGCCGTCTATAGCAATACTGGTTCTCGCTGGTCCGGAGTTACACTGGTGCTACTTCAGCAGCACGAAGACCACAAGGATCGCCATCACGGAGCTCCCAGGTCAATAAGCGAATGTGATGGCGATTCGTGTTTCCCGTCTACTTCAGATCTCTCCAGTTCGCGCCCACCCCCACATCTGCAACCAGCGGTACGCTCAGCTCCACGACGTGCTCCATCTCGTGCCGAACCATCGCGCTCATCGCCTCAACTTCATCCTCCGGCACATCGAACACCAGCTCGTCGTGCACCTGCAACGTCATCCGCGACTTCAGCTTCTCCTTCGCCAGCTGCCTATCGATTCGGATCATCGCCAGCTTAATTAAATCCGCCGCTGTACCTTGCAGCGGTGTGTTGATCGCCGTCCGCTCCGCAAATCCGCGCTGGTTCGCGTTCCGGCTCTGAATATCCGGAATCGGCCGCACGCGTCCGAACATCGTGCGCACCTTCTGTTCGTGCCGCGTTTCCTCCAGCATGCGATCGATGTAGGCGCGCACCCCCGCGTACCGCTCGAAGTATGTCTCGATATACAGCCGCGCCTCGTTCTGTTCGATCCCCAGCTGCGCCGCCAGCCCGAACGGCGAAATCCCGTACACAATACCGAAGTTCACAGCCTTCGCCCGATTCCGCGTCTCCTTGGTCATCGTATCCACCGCAACCCCAAACACCTCCGCCGCCGTCAGCGTGTGAATGTCCTGCCCGGTCTGGTACGCATTCACCAGCAATGGATCCTCCGAGAAATGCGCCAGCAGTCGCAGCTCAATCTGCGAATAATCCGCCGATAACAACACGCATCCCGGCGCAGCAATGAACGCCGCGCGAATCTCCCGCCCCAACTCGGTTCGAATCGGAATGTTCTGCAAATTCGGATTCGTCGACGACAACCGCCCCGTCGCCGTGCCCACCTGATTGAACGTCGTGTGCACGCGCCCCTCGCCATCCGCCAGCAGGGGAAGGGAATCGGCGTAGTTCGACTTCAGCTTCGCCAATTGCCGATATTCGAGCACCAGTCGCGGCACATCGTCGTGCGCCGCCAACTCCTCCAGCACATCCTGTGCCGTCGAAATCACCTTGCCCTTGCCGTACCTCAGCGGACGCGGCAGCCCCATCTTGTTGAACAGAACATCGCCCAGCTGCTTCGGCGAATTAATGTTGAACCGCTGCCCCGAGAGCGAAAAAATCTCTTCCCCGACGCGCTGCATCTCCGACGCCAGCCGGTCCGCCATCTTCCCCAGCACGCCAGAGTCAATCCGCACCCCAACCTTCTCCATCCCCAACAGCACCGGGACCAGCGGCAAATCGATGTCCTCATACACGCGCCGTTCCCGGAGCGCGTCCACCTCTTCGCGCATCGTGTTCGTCAGCGCATGCGTCAGGAATGCCGCCTCCGTCACAGCGCGATGCCCACTCTCCCGCGGAGGCCCACCCCCGAACCGCGCCGCCACATCGCCCAGCCGATGCGTCGCATGCGTCGGGTTAATCAGGTAGGAGTAGAGCATCACATCGTCCGTCACGCCGCGTACCATCACGCCATGCGACTCGCAAACTCGCAGCGCCGCCTTCAGATCGTGCACGCTCTTTGCGACTCGGGAGTCCTCCAGCAACGCTCTCACCGCATCCAACTCCACCAGCAGTGCCCCCTCCGTCCCGGCCGCAACGCCCACACGGCACACCGCCGCGGCAGGAGCCATTGCGCACGCCGCATCCGCCTGCTCCACCAGATCCAGCAGAGACATCGTCATCAGCTCTGGCTCGCGCTCCTCGATCGCCTCCGACTCCTGCTCGCTCACCTGCTCCGCCATCGCCTCCAGCTCCGATGCAGGCAGCGCCAGCGCGAAACCCTCCTTCTGCGCCTGTTTCGCGAACGCCGCAATCTGCTCCGCCGTGGGCTCCAGCACATACTCCACCGCCGTCGTCGGCACAGCCGGAGCCAGCTCCCGCAGCAGCGTCGTGAATTCCAGCTCCGTAAAAAGCGTCCGGCATGCTGCGGTGTCCGGCTCCTGCGTCCGCATCCCCTCCGGATCAAATACGAGCGGCACCTCGCGGTGTATCGTCACCAGCTCCTTGCTCAGCAGCACTGCCTCGCGGTTATTTTGTAACGATTCTCGATACGTTTTCCGCTTGATCTCCTCCGCCCGATCGAGCGCCGCCTCCACCGTCCCGAATTGCTGGATCAGCTCCACCGATCCCTTATCGCCAATTCCCGGCGCGCCTGGAATGTTATCGATCGAGTCGCCCCGCAGCGCCATTACATCGATCACCTTCTCCGGTGGCACGCCCAGCGTCTCCACCACCTTCTCGCGATCGAGCACCAGGTTGTCCTTCACGGGGTTCAGGATTTTCACCTGTTCGTTCACCAGCTGCATCATGTCCTTGTCGTTCGACACGACAAACACCGGATGCCCGGCCTGCGCGGCCTTCGACGCCAGCGTGCCAATCACGTCATCTGCCTCAAAACCCTCCGCCTCGAGAATCGGAATCCGAAACGCCTCCAGCGCCCGACGCACGTACGGCAATTGCTGCGCCAAATCTGGCGGCATCGCCTCGCGCTTCGCCTTATACCCGCCCGTCTCCACTGTCTCGAATTTCTGCGTCTCCGCGCTGAACTTCCTCACCGTCATCCCGCGCGCCCGCTCGTCACGAAACACCGGCCCGCTCACGTCGAACACCGCGCCGAAATATTCCGGAGAAAAATCCGCCCGCAGCTTGTTCAGCATGTTGATGAAGACATACGTCGCTGCCGTCGGCACGCCTGTACGCGTCGACATCGGACGCGACCGCTGCATCGCGTGATACGCGCGAAAGATGAACGACATCGCGTCGAGCAGAAAAATCGCTGGCTTGCTGGAATTCGCCGTCACGAAATCGAGTTTACCGCCCGCAACTCCACTGCATCGTGTCGAACGCCACCCGCAAACCCCGCCACAACATCGGCCGCTATAATGCCCGCACGGAGAATCATCCATGACGCACCCTGTTCTGCCGCTGGCCTTCGCCGCGGCGCTGCTTCCCGCCTGTCTCGCCCAGTCCGCATTCGCGCCCGCCGAGCAGCCCCTCACCGCGATCCCTTATTCGCCCAGCCTCGACCTCGCGGACATGGACCGCACTGCCGACCCCTGCGTCGACTTCTACCAGTACGTCTGCGGCGGCTGGATGAAGAACAATCCCATCCCTCCCGATCAGGCCTCGTGGAGCGTGTACGCGAAGCTCGGCGAGAATAACCGCCAGTTCCTGTGGGGCATTCTCGAAGAAGACGCCAGGCTCACGCGCCGTACGCCCGCACAGCAGAAAATCGGTGACTACTACGCCGCCTGTATGAACACCGACGCCATCAACGCCCGGGGCATCGCGCCCCTCCGGCCCGAGCTCGACCGCATCGCCGCCCTGCAGGACCGTAAACAGCTCGCTGCCTTTCTGCGCGAAGGAGCCGACCAGCGCGGCCTCTACTTCCTCGGCGCCGGCTCCGAACCCGATCCGAAGAACGCCGGTATGATGATCGTGGGCATCGAAGCGGGAGGTCTCGGCCTGCCCGATCGCGACTACTATACGAAGACCGACGCCCGTAGCCAGGACATCCGCCAGCACTTCGTCACCTACATGGCGCGTCTGCTCGTTCTTGCGGGCGAGCCGCAGGCCCAGGCCGACCAGGAAGCGGCTGCCACCATGAAGATGGAAACCGCGCTGGCGACTGCGTCGCTCACCCGCGTCGAGCGCCGCGATCCCTACAACACATACCACCCGATGAAAATTGACGCCGTCGACGCGCTTATTCCCGCTCTCGGAATTAGCGCCTACCTCAACCAGCAGCACATTCCGGAATCTGTGCTCTCGAACGTCGACGTCGCGCAGCCGAAGTTCCTCGCCGCGCTCCAGACCGAGCTTGCCACCGAGCCGTTCGATAGCATCAAGGCCTACCTCCGCGTCCACGCCCTCAACGCCGCCGCTCCCAGCCTTTCCAGCAACTTTGAAGATGCGCGCTTCGATTTCTATTCGAAGTTCCTGCGCGGCGTTCCGCAGATGCCCGCGCGCTGGAAGCGCTGCGAAGGCCAGGTTGATCGCTCCCTCGGCGAAGCCCTTGGCCGGGAATTCGTCGCCCGCACCTTCGCGCCGCAGACGAAGCAAAAGGTTGTCGCTATGACCGAACAGATCGAGCAGGCCATGCAGCAGGAAATCCAGAATCTCGACTGGATGAGCCCCGCCACCAAACAGGCCGCCATCGCCAAGCTCCATCAGGTCGATAACAAGATCGGCTACCCGAATAAATGGCGCGACTACTCCACGCTCACCATCGAGCGCAACGACTACTACGGCAACGTCCTCCGCGCTCGCGCCTTCGAAGAAAAGCGCGACTGGGCCAAGGTCGGCAAGCCCGTCGACAAGACCGAGTGGTTCATGTCTCCACCCACCGTCAACGCATACTACGACCCGCAGATGAACGACATCAACTTCCCCGCTGGCGTGCTGCAGCCACCGCTCTACGATCCCAAAGAGGACGACGCGCCCAATTACGGCGACACCGGCGGCACCATTGGCCACGAGCTCACCCACGGCTTCGACGACGAGGGCCGCCAGTACGACGGCCAGGGCAATCTCAAAGACTGGTGGACTGCAGACGACGCCAAAGGCTTCGAAGACCACATCGACTGCCTGCGCGATCAGTTCGCCGGCTACGTCATCGTCGACGACATCCACATCAACTCAAGACTCACTAGTGGCGAAGATACCGCCGACCTGGGTGGCACGCTGCTCGCCTACCTCGCCTGGAAAAAGCAGACCGCGGACATGCATCTCGAGTCGAAGGACGGCTTCACCCCCGACCAGCGCTTCTTCATCGGCTATGCGCAATGGGCCTGCGAGAATGAGCGTCCGGAAAACCTCCGCGTCAGCGCCATCACCAACCCACACTCGCCGGGCAAGTATCGGGTGAATGGCATCATGGTCGACTTGCCGCAGTTCGCTCAGGCCTTCAACTGCAAAGCAGGCCAGCCCATGGTCAGCGCGAAAGTCTGCAAAATCTGGTAACGCGCACTTCGCCAGGTTTCTGCGGGTCGATTCTGAGCCCTGGCAGCGCGTTCATTCAATAAACATGCAATCGCCATAAGAAAAAAACCGGTACCCTGCCTCCACCGCGTGACGATACGCAGTCAGTGTCATCTCCCGCCCCGCAAACGCGCTCACCAACATCAGCAACGACGACTGTGGCAAATGAAAATTCGTCAGCAGCGCCCCCACTACGCGGAACTTAAATTCCGGCGAGATGAAAATGCTCGTCAACCCGGAGTGCGGGGCCAAACCTTCACCAGCTAGCGCGCAATGTTCTAACGTCCGCACCGTCGTCGTCCCTGCTGCGACCACCCGCCGCCCCTCGCGACGCGCCGCATTCAGTGCCGCCGCCGTCTCCGGTGAAATCGCATACCGCTCCGTGTGCAGCTTCACATCCTCGACGTGCTCCACCCGCAACGGCTGAAATGTCCCCAGCCCGACGTGCAGCGTCACATACGCAATCTCCACACTCCGCGCCCGAATCTCATTGAGAATCTCTGGCGTGAAGTGCAGTCCGGCCGTCGGTGCTGCGACCGACCCGCGTTCCCGCGCATACACCGTCTGATATCTGTCCCGATCGACCGCCCGATCCTCACGATGAATGTACGGCGGCAGCGGCATGTGCCCCAAACGCTCCACAACTCCGAAGAAATCGGCCACCGGCTCGAACCGCAGAGTCCGCTCCCCGAACTCTCCATGTGCGATCACCTCCGCCCGCAACTCCTCGCCAAAGGAGAGCACCTCGCCCGTCAATACTTTGCGGCCAGGCCGAACCAGAGCCTTCCACTCCCACTCCCCAAGCTGTTCCGCCAGCAGCACCTGCACGCGCCCCGTCGTCTCCCGATTCCCGTGTCTGTCGGCCTGCGTATGCAATCCCGCGCGGTGCGCAAACAGCCGCGCCGGAATCACCCGGCTATCGTTCAGCACCAGCAAATCGCCCGGCCGCAGCAATGCCGGCAAATCGCGAAAAGCCCGATCCTCCCACGCACCCGTCGTCCGGCTCAGCGCCAGCATCCGAGATCCCGAGCGATCCGCAGCAGGCTCCTGCGCAATGAGTTCTTCGGGAAGATCGAAACCGAAATCCGAAACCTGCATCCGAAGCCGATTCTAATTCCGCAGCCCCAAATGCTCTTCAGCCCGCGCCCGAGCCCGCTCCAGCGAATCGTTTAGCTCCACGCGCTTCGCCTCCAGTGTTGCCGCATCCGCATCCACCGCCGGCGCCGTCACGGCCCGAGACCAGCTCACCACCACGCGGGAAAACGGCAGCGGTATCAGAAACCGATCCCACGACCGCATCGCCCACGCCCGCGCCGGCAACAAATAAAAGCAGCCCATTTCCACGCCCGTCATGGCGGCCAGCTTCACCGCCCCAACCTTTGTCTGGTAGATCGGCCCGCGCGGCCCGTCCGCGGTGAACACCACCGGCTCGCCTCGCGCCAGCTCCTCGCGCATCGCTATCAGCCCCGCCGCGCCGCCCCGCGAACTCGACCCGCGCACGCTGTTGTATCCCAGCAGCCCCAGCGTCCGGGCGATCAGCTCCCCATCAAAGCTCTGGCTGATCAAGATCGAGCACCGAAATTTCCTGAAGTACCATCCCGCGGGCAGCGTACACCGATGCCAGAAACAGAAAATCCCGCGCGCCGGTGGCGTAGCGGGCGTCACTCCCTCTTCGGCAATCACCTCAAACCGCAGCGTTGAGCCCACTATCGCCAGCAGCAGCGCCGTCAGCTTTGGAACCACCCACAGCGCCACGCGCCGCCCAAAGCTGAACCCGCCGTCAGCGTTCTCGATCACGCTTCCGATTGTAGCCACAGCGCCCGCGCCGGCCCGCAGCCCTACAACAGTAATACCCGAGATTACCCTCGTCGTGTCGCGCCTCCCACCGTCGTAATCTCCGCACGGCCACGGAGGTCCCCCGCGCTCCCACCATCGTGCTACAGCAACCCCCGCATCATCGGCCGAAAATGATGGTACGGGGTCAAATCCCGCATCGGACCGTAATCGATGAAACGCCTGGTCATCACCCTGCTGTTGCTTGCTGCCTGCGCTCTCTGCGCCGTCGCCTAGCCGCACTCGCGCGGGCGGCGCCCCTTCAGTCTTTCGACCAACAACCAGTCAGGATCTCGATTGACCGAGGGAATTCGCCGTTAATGAGTTCGACTCGGGAAATAGTGCCAAATCGTGGCTGAGAAAAACAACAGGTAGAGGCCGGCGGCAACACACCACCACGCTCCCTTCTCCACTGCTGTCGGTTCGGCGATCCGATCGTCCGTGTGGAAGCGCCCCACTCGACAAAGCAAAACGATGAGCGCGGGACCAGCGAGATCGATCAGAATCTGGCTCCCCAGATGGGATCCTGGGAAGACCATCCAATCCCATCTGATAGGACGATCCGGAGAGACTGACGCATTCTTCCTACTCGCCCGAAGTCGTCACCGGTATCGGCGCGCCCTTCGGCGTAGCAATATATCCCTTGATCTGATTCTTGTCGATGTTGTTCACCACCAGCTCGTACAGCAGATGATCCTTGCCCGTGTAGAACTGGATCGGCTCATCCAGGTTCCGGTCCTTCTTCTGGATCTCCTTGTCATCCGCATACACCACCAGCGTGAACTTGCTGTGCTTCGGGTCGGTCTTCTTCAGCTCCAGCGCCACCGTCGCCACGGCCTTCTTCTGATTCCTGTCCAGCGTGAATTCGTAATAGTTGCGGTCACCCATGTGCTTCAGGACGTCCAGCTCTTTGGCGTTTGTTGCAATCAGTCCGCTCTGCAGGCCCAGATCGCCTTTCATCGCCGTCATTGCCGCTTCGTCCGTTTGTAGCTGCGTCTTCGTCGCGGTCAGGTCGGTCTTCACGCCGCCAACATCGGTCTTCACGCCGGAAACATCGTTCGAAACGGAGGCGATCTGGCTTTGCGTCTGGGCCAGCCGTTTCGCGTCCGCCTGTTGCCGCTCCAGCAGGTCCTGGGCTTTTTGTTCCAGCTGCTTCTGCGTCATGCCCAGCGACTGCCCCAGCGTGTCGGTCGTCACCTTCAGCCGTGCATTGGTCTGGTCCAGCGCCGCCGCCAGTTTCTGATTCTGCTGCTGGGCCGAAGCCACCTGCGCCTCCGCAGTGGTCAGCCGTCCGGCCAGCCGGTAGCTCCACACCAGTCCCGCGATCGCGCACAGCACGGCGACCGCCAGCACGCCAATAAACAAACCCGAGTAGCTCCTCTGCACCGGCACTTCAGGTGATTCGTCCATATTTACCTCTTCGTCCTTTCCCGCAAGCACTTGTGCGAACTGTATCTCAGGATCGCCTGCCCCGCAAATGGCAAACGGCTCCCCGAAAGTAGCGGGGTCACGCGGGGAATATAAAGACTCTGGCGACAAGCGCCAGATTCAATATGTTTATCAAAGACAACGCCGATAGCATTAAGATGCCGCCACGCGGGCCTTTTGGTCTTTTCAACGAGTAGCCCTCAAATTCCTTGATTTTCTTCAAGTGCTCGGAGGCATAGTGACCATCGATCAAGGCAATGCGGCTAATGATCGCGATTAGAAGGAGGCCGAGGACGACTAGTCCATGCCTTTCAAGAGAGGGAATTCTGGTCTGGTAAAGGCCATAAAGCATACCGCCCTCGACGGCAGCTATTGTCTGAAACCGTCCCCAAGCCAACGCATCTTGGTACCTGTACCATTGGCAGTTCTGATCGTAGATCGCCTTCTCTTTGTCGGAAGCGTCCATCACTTGAGGTTCCTTTTCAGGCCATCAGAAGCTCCGAGAGTTGCGAAACATGATCCGTGATGCCGCCTTCCATCGCCGGCGTAACTCTTAGGCTTCCGTGGACCCTAACAAAACCATAGAACCAGAAGTGTAATGCAAGTGCTGCTCTCAGGTTCTCTTCCTTCTTTGAGAATGCGTACCTCAGTCTGGTTAGCCTCTTGCACTGTTGGCGAAGTGATCCGTTTTTGCGTTCGACGTGCGAGGTTCCGGCCACGGCTACCCCGCTTCTCTTCCTGCAACCCCGCGCCGCGCCGGATATTCTATGACGTATGCCCCGCTATCAATACCGCGAGATTGAGCCCACCCGCGAAGCCAAAGAAGTCTTCAACCGCTGGGTCGACTACCTCGACGACGAATTCTCCCGCCACACCAACGTTGTCCTTCGCGGCGAAATCGTGCGCGACAATCTCCACCAGCTCCTTCTCGGCCGTCCCCACGGCGGGCGCCTCAACTTCACTCTCGCCACCGAGCTGCCCTTCAACGTCCTCGAGCTCTCCCTTGACCCCGCCAACATCACCCTCGAGCCCGAGTACTACGGCGATATCGATGCCGACCGCTACGCCATCATCAAGCCTCTCGTCTGGTTCTGGCGCATGTTCGACCGCTCCCCCGTCGCGCTCAATCACTGGCTCGGCTTCCGCCTCCGCGCCATGCTCGGCAAGCACATCTTCAAACGCATCGGCACCAACGTGAAGATCTACCACGGCGTCGAGTTCACCTTCGGCTACAACCTCACCCTTGAAGACGACGTCATCATCCATAACCACGTCCTCCTCGACGATCGCGGCGAACTCATTATCCGCAAAGGCTCCTCCATCTCCGAACACGCCGCCGTCTTCTCGCACGCGCATGATCCCGTCGAGGCCTGCATCATCGAGCACCGGCGCACCGAAGTCGGCCCGGCCGCCCGCGTCACCTACCGCTCCCTCGTCATGCCCGGCGTTCGCGTCGGTGAAGATTCCATGCTCGGCGCCCAAGCCGTTGCCACCCACGACCTGGAACCGCACTCTATCGTCGGCGGCGTCCCAGGCCGCAAAATCAAGGCCAAGAACCAGGCCCACCGCCTCGGCGAAAAAGAAGGCGACGGCCCCTGCGAGGAACTACCCCCGAACGATTAGCCTCACCGCTAACCGCTTCTTCGCTGCCGGCTACCGGCTACAGGCTCGCTTCCTGATACCATCGTCTCGTCCTCTAATGGATCCAACCCGCCTCATCATTGCGATCTTTGAGTTCGCGGTGCTCCTGTTCTCCCTCAGCCTGCACGAAGCCGCGCACGCCTGGATGGCCTCGCGCCTCGGCGATCCCACTGCCCGCATGCTCGGCCGCGTCACCCTCAACCCCATCAAACACATCGACCCCCTCGGTACCATCATCCTGCCCGCCATCATGCTCATCATCAGTCCGGGCTTCCTCTTTGGATGGGCAAAGCCTACGCCTGTCACAACCTCCAACTTCAAAAACCTCACCCGCGACGACATCCTCACCACCATCGCCGGTCCAGGCAGCAACATCCTCGCGGCCATCGGCGCAACCCTTGTCCTGCTCCTCCTCTCACGCATCAGCCCTACCGGCAGCGCAATCGTCCACGAGATCGCCGCCACAGGTCGTATCAGTGATAAGCTCCTGGCCTCCAGCCCCACGCTTGTTCCACTTGTCCTCATCTTCTATCTCGGCATATTCCTCAACCTCATCCTCGCCGCCTTCAATCTTCTCCCGCTACCCCCGCTCGACGGCTCCCATGTCTTCCGCCACCTGCTCCCCTATAAGGCGCTCCGCATCTACGACTCCCTTGGCATCCTCAGCCTCTTCATCATCTTCATCTGGGGTGGACGCGTCGTCGGCTTCCTCATCAGCCCCGCCCTCGCCCTGCTGCAACACATCCTCCTCGCGTTTTGATTCGCAGGCGCGTCCCGCATAGCGAACCGTTCCTGAATCCCACTCAGCAACCGCTGCATATTTATCTCTGGAGGAGCCATCATTCATGCCACCATCCCACGGCTACGCCGCTCAAAGCTCAACCACGCCCCTCGCCCCATTCAAATTCGTCCGCCGCGAACTCCACGACCACGACGTCCACGTCGACATCCAGTGGTGCGGCGTTTGCCACTCCGACATCCACTCCGCCCGCAATGAATGGGGCAACGCCATCTACCCCATGGTGCCCGGCCACGAGATCGTCGGTACCGTTAAGGCCATCGGCTCCGCTGTGAAAAAATTCAAGCCCGGCGATCTCGTCGGCGTCGGTGTCATCGTCGATTCCGACCGTACCTGCCCCAGCTGCAAGGCCGGAGAAGAACAGTACTGCGAAGGCGGCATCACCCTCACCTACGGTCAGAAGGATAAATACGGCGACCTCACCCAGGGCGGCTACTCCAACAACATCGTCACCGACGAGCACTTCGTCCACCGTGTCTCGCCCAGGCTGAATCCGGCCGGAGTAGCCCCCCTGCTGTGCGCCGGCATCACGACGTACTCACCTCTCCGCCACTGGAAGGTCGGACCCTATAAGAAGGTCGGCGTCGTTGGACTCGGCGGCCTCGGCCACATGGCCCTTAAGTTCGCGCGCGCCTTCGGCGCACAGGTCGTCCAGTTCACGACGTCTGAATCGAAAATCGCCGACGCGAAGCGCCTCGGCGCCGACGAGGTCGTGATCTCCAAAGACGCCGCCGCCATGAAGAAAGAAGCTAACTCCTTCGACTTCATCCTCGACACCGTCTCTGCGCCCCACGACATCAACCCTTACCTCGAAGCGCTCAAGCGCGACTCCACCTATGCCCAGGTTGGCTTACCCGACAAGCCCCCCGTCATCTTCCCTGGCCATCTCCTCTTTAAACGCCGCAGCTGGTCCGGCTCCATCATCGGAGGCATGGCCGAAACTCAGGAGATGCTCGACTATTGCGCCGAGAAGGGAATCACCGCCGACGTCGAAGTGATCAAGATCCAGCAAATCAACGAAGCCTTCGACCGCGTCGTCAAAGCCGACGTGAAATACCGCTTCGTCATCGACATGTCCTCCCTTGGCGCATAAACAAGCTCAAGCCGCCAAAATAAAAATGCGGGAGAGCCCATCCTCTCCCGCATCTGCTTTTCTGAACGCTGAACGCTATCCGCTGAACGCTAGCGCTTGAACTGCCGCCCCATCCGGTACACAACCCCCACCGAGATCGCAAACTGCTCCGCGAACCCGTTGTGCCCGAAGTCCGTCATCGTCGCATCCGGCGCGATCCGGAACACCAGCCGCGGCGACCGGTTCAGATCGATCGACCCGCCAAACACGCCCGCCACCGTGAACTGATTCTTGAAGAACCCAACATTCTGTGGCGGCACTCCGTTCAGCCCCTGCGTGAAGTTCCCATAGGCTCCGCCCACAAACGCATGCAGCATCATGGCCGCATGTTCATTGGCCTTCAGCCGGTACTCCGGCCCCCCTGCGAATATGTGCTCGCTCACAAACGGTCCCGTGATCGGCCCCGCATTCGGCCCGCTCCCCGTGCAACTCCCGCAGTTGGGAACCGTCCCGCTGGTCCCGTAGTATCCGCGTACATTCGCGCCCACGCCCCAGCGCTTGCCAAATTCGCGCACCGCCCGCGCGTCAAACCCACCCAGGTTCGAGCCCTGCAGCACATTCGGTCCCGCGTCGAAATGCGAATACGCGAACCCGCCGTAGATCTCCCACGGATAGTCGTAGCGAACTCCCGCCAGCGGCGCCGGCGCCGGCAACTGCGGATTCGGCGGCGGACTCACCACCTGCCCCTCCGCCTTCATTCCCATCAGGCACAACAAAGCGGCCGCGGCCGCCACTCCCACGCGAACACTCCACGCACTCTTCAAACGGCAATTCCTCCGGCAAATCCCTGCGCGTTTCGCAGTCCATCCCGCAAACTGTTTCGCAAACTTCAAAGATACATGGACGACCCGCCTTCTGTCCCCCTTTCGGCTCCCTCCGCCTCAGCCGCGCGGCTCCTGTAATCTCTTCAGTGTGTCCACCGCCCGCCCCGTCTCGCAACAATCCTTTGACTCGCTCGACGCCATGATGAAAGCCTGCGCCGAAGAAGCCGTGCGCCTCGCCGCAGCCGATCACGGCATGACCCTCGACTACACCCCCGACTCCATCCCGCTCCTTGAGACCGTCCTCTCCGCGCGCACGCCCATCCCGCAGGAGGAGCATGAGGAAGCCACCCGCATCTGGGGCGCCTACTATGGCGAAATCTTCCGCCGCAAATTTCCAGCCGACTGGATCATGGCCGTCTATCCCGGCCAGCTCAACTCCGGACGCGCCGATACAGGTACCGAACTGGCCATGCCCGCCCTCGATGTCGCCGGCTCCCACATCTATCCCCTGCTGAAAATCTTCCGCCGCCTCACCATCGGCCCCTCCGAAGACCTCGCCGCCTTCTACGCAAAGGTCTCAGCCGCCCTCGAAGCGAAGCAAAAGTAGGGCAGGGAACTGCCCGCAAAACTGCGCTCGGGGTTTACTCGCCTTTCGCTCGCCTTTTCCCAGCTACAGGCTACAGGCTACGGGCCGCTTTTAGCGGCACTCGGCGCACCCACAATGCCGTCTCAAATAATCCCAGGAATAAATCCCGCTGGCGTGGCCGTCATTCCACTTGAAGCTGATCGCGTAATTGCCCACCGGGCTCGCCGACTCAGGCCGCGCCGGAGCCTCATACATCGGCAGCAGATTCGCCGCCTTACGCTTGCCCTCGCCCGGCTGCCGCCCCTCGGCCTCGCGCTCCTCGTGGCATGTCGCGCACGGACAAGCATTCCGCAGCCAAACAAAACCCCACCGGCTGCGATGCCCATCCTTCCACTCAATCTCGATGCCCTCGCCCGTCGACTGCAGCACCCGCACCTTTGCCGGTGTTACCGCATCGCGCGGCAGTTCCGGCGCATCCCCGCGCCGCGCCTCCTCCGCGCTGACCAGACGAATCCCTTCGTGGCTCATACACGTTTGCTCTTGGCTCCCGGCTCCGAGCTCCCGGCTCCCAGCTGGTTCCTACGCCGACTGCAAGAACGCCACCGACTGCAGGCTCGTCACCTCGAACCGCTTCCGGCACCGGATATTCGTGCAGGCCACCAGATCGTCCTGCCGCACCATGTACGACTGCGCCTTCGCAAAACGCGCCCGATCCCGCTCGTCCGCGTTCCTGGGTACCTGCGCCTTCCGCGTCCGCACCAGCCACCGCACCTGGTACTCGCCCGCCTGCCCGCAATGCGGACACGTGAGGGTGTGCTTCCGTAGCTCTGACTTCTCGTCAAAAAATTCGCGTTCTTCCATCGGCCCAACTCCGGCAAAAGAATTCATAGGAAGTATTTCACATCGAGGGCCCGAGGGATGCTATTTTGTAGGACAATCGGACGGCATCCACGTGCCATCGGTAGAAGAAAAACGCAGCCCTATTTGTATCTGTAACACGCACAAATCCACGGTCGCCGCGATCGTGCACCACAAATGCCAAAGAAACGCGCTAAAAAACGAATCTTCTCCACCGTCAAAGCCGTCAAGGCCAACGCCCGCGAACGCGTCGGCCAGCCCAAGCCAGAGCGCGTTCTCCCCAACACCTCGCGCGAAACCAAGCGCAGCCAGAAGCACCCTAAGACTCTTGTAAAATTGTTGTCGGAGGAAACTTAAAGTGTTCCGACGAAGCTCGGGTCGAGCTCGCAGTTCCCTCGCTTTTCCCTCGGTTAAGCTCGCGTTTCCCTCGCGTTTCGCTCGTCTTTTCTGAATGCTGTCCGCTATCTGCTATCCGCTACACGCAGGCCCACAGCCTGCATCAGCTTGAGCGCGTTGCTGGTCTGGACAATCCCCAGCCGCAGCCGATAGTCGAACTTCAGCTTTCCGTCCTCGATGGTGTCTTCGAAGTGGCAATTCTCTGCCACGCCATCCATCGTCTCCGGAATCGCCGTCAGCGCCAGATCGTGCGTAGTCACCAGCCCAATCGCCCCCTGCCGCACTAGATCCCGCACCACAAATCGAGTCCCCTCGAAGCGGTCATGCGAATTCGTCCCCGACAATAATTCATCCAGCAAAAACAGCAGTGGCGCCGGCCCCGCCGCCAGGTCCGACAAAACCTTCAGCCGCTGAATCTCCGCATAGAACCGCGAAACCCCGCCAGCCAGCGAATCCAGCACGCAAATCGAAGCGCCCACCGTCAGCGGTGACATCTGCAGCCGCTTCGCCCGCACCGGCGCGCCCGCCTGCGCCAGCACCGCATTTAACCCCACGCCGCGCAAAAAAGTGCTCTTGCCCGCCATATTCGGCCCGCTGATCACAATCAGCTGCGCTGTCCCGCCCCCCAGCAGCAAATCATTCTCCACCGCCTTCGCCAACGGCAGCAGCGGATGCGCCAGCCCCTCCGCCTCAAACATGCCCGCGCCCCGCAGTCCGCGAGCTTCCGCGTTAGGTTCCTCAACGAACTCTGCCATCACGTCCCTGGGATGCTCATACCCATACCCAGCCAGCGCCGCCAGCGCCTCAAACTCGCCCACAGCAACGAGCCATCCGCGAATCGCCGGCCCAAACTTCCCCCGCCATCGCTCCGCCGCCATCGTCAGCTGTGGCGTGTAGAACACAAATGCATTGAACATCGTCACAAACCCGTTGCGCCGATCCTCCAGCCAGTCGTAAACGCGCTCCAGCTTCTTCACCGCCGCCGATGCCGAAACCTGCCGCGTTTTGATTTCCGCATCGAGAGCCGCCCGCAACCCACGCAGCCGCTCAGCCGCGAACGTCTCACCCTCCATGATCTCCAGCACTTCGGCCAGCACCTTCAAATCCTGTGCTGCCTTCTCCACGCCATCGGCTGACCCATTCACCCGTCCGTACATCCGGAAGCTCACCGCATAGTTGATCAGCGACATCAGCAGCGCCACGTCCCAGTTCCGCGTCACCGCCCAAACCACGAGCGACGCCACCCACATCGCCGCCAGGACCATCAATGCCCACGGCAACCACCGCGACTGCAACGCCGCCCTGCCCTCACCCCACGTCGCCAGCGCCTCCGGATGCACGCCTGCCCGCACATCTTCGCCCGCCGCAAACAGCCGCTCCCGCAGCGCCAACCGCTCCCGCATTTCCACACTCGCCGCCTGCCGCGCCCGCACCTCATCCGGATCCGCAGCGCTCAGCAGCCAGCGCGCCAGCGTCTCCTCTCCCGACCGGGTGCGCGCCGTGCACAGGAGCTCAAACAGCGATCCCTTCCCGAACAAATCGAGATCCCGCGCGTATGGATGCGCCGCGTCAAAGAACCGCTCCCCGCTCTCCCCAGTGCCCGCCCACCGGTCCTCGATCCGCGCCAACCCCCGCGAATAAAACTCAGTCACGCGCACAAATTTTGCCAGCCGCCGGAGCACCCGGTCATGCGCCACTACCAGCACTAGAAACATTGCAACAGGAATCAGAACCAGACTGTGAGGGCCGCGCGTGTGCATCAGCACGCCCGCAGCAATCACTCCCGTAAGAAAATCCGCCAGCTTCGCATACCCAAGCCAGAAATGCCGCCCACGCTCGCGCTCCATGCGCGACTGGCTCTTGGCCAGCAGCCGGCGATAAACCACCTCAACCGATTCCACGTACCAGAATCGCACGTCACGCCGAGCGCCAATCAAACTTCAGCCAACCCTGCGCCCGAGCGCCGCGATCCAATTCCAGCTTCCAGCTTCCAGCTTCCAGCTTCCAGCTTCCAGCTTCCAGCTTCCAGCTTCCAGCTATTCCTTCTTCGGCTCCCCCACCGCCTTATCACTCTTCACCTCCGGCGGATTTCCGCCCTGCAGATACTGCCGGTACTGCGTATCGACGATCCCCAGGTTCCGCGCCAGACCCAGCCGGGCCTCATTCAGCTGATACACGCTGTTCACGTACTGGCTCTCCGCCGCGACCAGCGTCGACTGCGCCTCGGCCACCGGCAGGTTGTCGCTGATCCCCGCGCGAAACCGATCCTCGGTCTGATCCAGCGCCGTCGTCGCCAGATCCACATTGCTCTTCGCTACCTTCACCGTCTCGGTCGCCGTCTCCAGATCCAGGAAGCTGTCCCGAAGCTGCTGATCGATCTTCTGTTTCAGATCCTCCAGCCGCGAACGAATCTCATCCAGCTGCGCCTCCGCCACGTCGCGATCCCCGCGAAATGCAGCTTCCTTGAAAATCGGAAAACTCAGCGTCCCCACCGCCGCAAACGTCTCGTGATACACCCCGCCTGAAATCCCCGTCACGCCCCAGTTCCCGCCAAACGTCAGCGTCGGATACCGCTCATGCGTCGTCGCCCTCCGCTCCCGCACCGCGACAATCAACTCCTGCTTCAGCCCCAGGTAGTCCTGCCGATTCGCATACGCCTCATTGCGCGCATCGGGCAAATCCATCGGGTGCAACTCCGCATACGGAGCCGAGTCCGTCAGCGTGATCGGCTGCTCCGGCGGCAGCCCGATCTCCCGGTTCAGCGCGATCTTCGCCTTCTCAAAATCGTTCTCCGCCGCGATCACCGTTTGCTGCTGGCTCTGCAATTGCACCTTCGCCCGCAGCTCCTCCAGGTTCGCCACCGTTCCCGCCAGATGCTCCTCGTGCGCCTGGTTGAACGCCGTCTCGTCCGTCTTCTCGAGAGCCTGCGCGTAGTCCAGCTGCGCCTTCGCCGCCAGTGCCTGCAGATAAGTGTTCCCCACGTTCAGCACCACCAGCCCCCGCGACGATTGTGCGTTGTAGTACGCCGCCCGCGTGAAGGCCTGCGACGCACGCCACACGTCATAACCCGCCCAGTTAAACAGCGCCTGCGAAAAGTTCACCCGCCCGATCGTTGTGTCCACCTTCGTGATCAGGTGGAACGACGAAAGGCTCGTCCCCGGTGGAAACAACTTCGCAAACAGCGGCTCAATCGAAGGGTGAAAACCCTGCGCCTCCAGATTGAACTGGTGCACGCCCGTTTCGCCATGCAGCGTCAGATCTGGAAGAAGCACATTCACCAGTTGGAGCTTCTCGGCATCCGCTGCCTTCTGCTGCTCGCGCGCCAGCGTCAGGGCCAGGTTGTTCTCGATTCCCAGCTTGATCGCGTCGTCCAGCGACAGCGCCTTCGGCTCCGGCGAATACTTCACCGCCTGCACGCTGCCCGCGTAAGGATTCGCCGCCGAGTTTTGCGGATTGCTTTGCGCCCGCGCCGACGCACTCAGCAACAGCGCACCAGCGTTCACAGTTACGCTCAGAATAAGGCTCGCGGCCAGCTTCTTCATCGTCCCCGATTCCTCGGAATTCCTTTGTTTAGATCAGAATACCCGCTCCGCGTTGCCAAAAATCTCTCTTTCGCCGCCGTTTTCCTCACTCGTCACGGCAAATCGGCCCTGCGACGAACAGCCCGTCGCCCGTCCCGGATTCAGGGAAAACCGCCCTCAGACTCCGAATTCCACAGATTGCCCCCCTCGTACCCGCCTCGATAAGCAACACACAGTACCCGCATCACATCGAATTTTTTGAGAGAGTTACTGCGGGCTCCGTAAACGCCATCTTCCGCCTGCCCATCTTTCCACAGCCCTTGGAGCCAGGGGTTGACTGGCCAGGTCGGTACGTTGCGGAAGCAGTACGACCCAGGAGGCTCGTATGGCATTGCCGGAGGCTGAAGAGCTTCCGGCCCGAAAGGCAAGGAAGGCGCCGGGGTCGCTTTTTGTCCTCGGCTATCCCGAGTCGTCGCCATGACTGAGCACTCCATCCCGGCTGTGCTGATGCTGCGGTGTTCCGCCCTGTCGCGTCATGCCGTACGCGAGGCGGCGCGCCACGCCGGGCTCGCGCTGAATATCGAGTTCGCCGAGAATCGCCGCGAATTCCTCGACGATCTCCGCCGCAGTTCTGTCGATCTCGTGATCGCCGGTGCCGAAGGCCTTCCCGGCATCGATATCCGCGAAGTCTTTGAGCGCGCCCGCTCCGCGAATCCGCCCATTCCCGTTCTGCTGGCCGCGGGCCGCCTGGGGGAACCGGAAGCCATCCGCATTCTCCGCGATGGAGCCACCGAGGTTCTGCAATCGGGCGAAATGGCGCGCCTCCCCTCCGCCATCGCCCGCGCGCTCAAAGTCCGCCACTCTGCCGTCCTCCAAACTCACGCCGAGCATGAACTCGACCGCTCCGCGGTCGTGCTGCGCGAAAACCAAAAGCTCATCACCATCGGGCGCCTCGCTGCCTCCATAGCGCACGAGATCAATAACCCGCTCGAGTCCATCACCAATCTCCTCTATCTTCTTGGCGAAGAGAAGGGCCTCTCACCCTCTGTCATCAACTACCTCTCCCTCGCCCAGCGCGAGCTCGAACGCGTCGCACAGATCAGCCGACAAACTCTCAAGTTTTCCCGCGAAACGACGGGACCCGTGCACGCCCACATCGACGAACTCCTCGAAGAAGTGCTCTCCCTGTACGCCCGCCGTATCGCCGAGAAGGACATCCGCGTCGAGCGCCAGTATGGCTGCGACGAAGCGTCCCTCGTTTATCCCGGCGAGATGCGCCAGGTCCTCTCCAACCTGGTCACAAACGCGATTGAAGCCTCCACCATCCACGGCCGCCTCCGCCTGCGCGTCCGCTGCACGCGAAGCTGGACCGATCCCGGCGTCCGCGGCATTCGCGTCTCCGTTGGCGACAATGGCAGCGGCATTCCGCTCGAAGTTCGGCGCCGCCTCGGTGAGCCCTTCTTCACCACCAAAGGTCAGCGCGGTACCGGCCTCGGCCTCTGGGTCACGCGCTCCATCATCCAGCGCTACGGCGGCGAGATTCAACTCCGTTCCTCGGTCTTGCCCGATCGCCACGGCACCGTCTTCAGCATCTTCCTTCCCACGAACCTGCGCCCACGCGCGGTCGACCTGCCCCGACTGGGGCCCGATGGCGATACCCCAACATCCGGCGGCCCAGTCCCTTTCCCCAAGCCGGATTCGCCCGTTTCCTCAACTGGCGCCAGCAACCTGTCCTTCATCGAGCGCTTCCCACGTCGCAATATGCGAGGCGCCTGACTCGCCCCAGCTGTACCGGCACTCCTGCAACTCTCTCCTTTCACGGCTCATCCCTCCGCAGTCGCTGCCGGCTACCGCTGCGGGCTTCCCGCTCCCAGCTCCGGGCTCCCATCTATTCCCTATTGCCTATTCCCTCCTTCTTGGTCTCTAATTAATCCCTCCCCGATCAACGAGCACCGAGAGATTCCCAATGAGGAAGTCCGCCCTCGCAGTCCTTTACTCCGGAGTTGCCCTGAGCGCCGCCACCGCCCTCGCCCAAAACGCCTCCGATACTGCTTCGTCCGTCGCCGCCTGCGGCCTCTGCGGCACCTTCCTCTTCATCCCCATCGTCATCGTCGTCCTCGACATCCTGCTGCTCGTCTGGGTCGCCCGTGACGCCAAGGCCCGCGGCCTCGACAACGGTATTCTCTGGATGCTCCTCGTCTTCTTCACCAGCTTCGTCGGGCTTATCATCTACCTCCTCGCGCGTCCCCAGGGCAATCTCATCGAGTGCCCCAATTGCCATAACAAACGCCTCCAGGCGGCCGTTCGGTGCCCACATTGCGGAGCGTGATGCCGTCGCCGGCAGTCGGCTTGCTGAACGCTGAACGCGGGACAGCCTGCCCTGAGCCCGTCGAAGGGCTGAACGCCGTACTTCGCAAGCCGCAAACCTGGCTCGCCCTGCTTCTGCTTGTGTTTTCGCTGTTTGTCGCGGACGCGCTGCGGCCGCCCTCACGCCAGGTGAGCGTCCGCCTCTTCGCCGCCGCAGTCGACGGGTACCACCACTACCTGCACCCCGTCACAAGACGCTTCATCCACTGCCGCTACCAGCCCACCTGTTCGCATTACGCCGTCCAGGCCGTGCAGAAATACGGCATCGCCAAAGGACTAGCCCTCAGCTATCACCGCCTCCGCTCCTGCCAGCGCACCGTCCCGCAAGGCACCCTCGATGCCGTGCCCTGAGGGCTGTAACCTGCAACCCGCAATCCGTAACGTGTAAACCGTAACCAACCTACGAATACCGCAGCCACCGAATCATCTCCGGCAGCGTCGCCCGCTTCCCGTACATCAGCACGCCGATCCGGTAAATCCGAGCCGAGAGCCACACCATCCCCCACACCGACGCCGCCAGCAGCACCACCGACAGCCACACCTGCCACAGCGGCGGCATCTGCGCGCAAATCCGCATGTACATAATGATGGGCGTAAACGGCGGCAGCAGCGACAGCACCACGGCCCCGGTCGAGTTCGGATTCCCCAGTACGTACGGAAGCAGCACTACACTTACCACCAGCGGCGAAATCAGAATGAAGCTGAACTGCTGCACCTCCTGCTCCCCGCTCACCGTCGAACCCAGCGCCGCCGCCAGTGCGCTGTACAAATAGAATCCGCCCAAAAAGAAAATCACGAAGAACCCCAGCTCCGCACGCGTGATCCCCAGCGATCCCAGCCCGTGAATGCCCTGCGTCGCTGCAAACGCCGACCCCGCGTAGAACACCAGCAGCGCTCCCCAGATCGCCATCTGCGTCAGCCCCACCGCGCCCACGCCCAGCAGTTTGCCCAGCATCAGCGAGTCGGACGACGCCGTCGACAGCAGCACCTCAAAAATCCGCGATGTCTTCTCCTCCACCACCGACCGCGCAATGTTGATCCCGTAAATCAGCACCGACGCATACAGCACGATGATCAGCCCGTACGCCCCGAAAAAGCTCCGCTCCGAATCCGATGAAACCACCGCGCTGCCCTTCAGTTGCTTCGTCTCCAGCTTCACTTCCTTCATCAGCCCGCTCACCTGTTCCTGCGGCACGCCCTTCGCTGCCAGCTGCTCCCGGATCAGCGCCGACCGCACCGCCGATTCCATCTGCGCCTTGCCTACCAGGTTGATCGAGCTGCCCGAGATCCACGTTGCATCCGGCTCCGCCACTCCAGGCGTGGTTTCCACCGTCAGATAGCCGCCAATCTGATGCGACGCCACCTGCTCCTTCACCTGCGCCAGATCCGCATCCGTGGCCGGCGCATATACCTCCACCAGCTTCGGTGGCATCGCTCCGTCATTGAGCGCCACCTTCACCTGCTGCGCCAGCGCTGGATTGTTCGACAGGATTGCCAGATTCTGCACGCCTTCCAGCTTCCGTCCGCTCATCGCCCCAAGGAACGCCATTCCAGTGAACCCGATCGGCACCAGCAGCGTAGTAATCCGGAACACCCGGCTCCGTATCCGCTCCAGGTATTCGCGCTTTGCTATCAGCAGCGTGTTGCGCAGCAGGTTGTTAAGCATCGGCGCGTCCTCCTACTGTCTCGATAAAAATCTCCTCCAGCGACGGTTCCACAAGCTCGAACTTCGTAATCGTCGCCGTCGCCGCCGCGGTTCGCAGCAAATCCTGCGCGTCCGCATGCGGCTTCAGCTTGATCTCCGCATGACCCGGATAGCTCTTTGACTCTGCGATCGCCGGATGCTGCAGAAATGCATCGCTGCCCTCGAACTGCACGATCACCTGATTGCGCTCGTACCGCGACTTGATCTCCCGCATTCCCCCGGCCAGCACCGCCTTGCCTTTGTCGATCAGGCAAATCGAATCGCACAGCTTCTCCACCTGATCCATCCGGTGCGTGGAGAACAGCACGGCATTCCCGTGCTTCTTCAGCTCCAGCAGCGTGTCCTGCAGCAGCACCGCATTGACCGGGTCGAGCCCGGAAAACGGCTCGTCCATGATGATCAGCTCCGGATCGTGCAGCAGCGTCGAGATGAACTGAATCTTTTGCTGCATCCCCTTCGACAGCTCCTCGGTCTTCTTATCGATCGAGTCCGCAATCTGCAGCTTCTCGCACCACAGCTTCGCCCGCCGCTTCGCTTCCAGCGCTCCCAGCCCGCGCAGCTCCGCCAGAAACACCAGCTGGTCGATCACCTTCATCTTCTTGTAGAGTCCGCGCTCCTCCGGCAAATACCCCACGCGTTTGAGCGCGTCGTTGCCGAACGGTTTGCCGAACAGGGAAACCTTCCCCGCATCCGGCATCGTGATCCCGATCATCATCCGGATCGTCGACGTTTTGCCCGCGCCGTTCGGCCCCAGCAGGCCAAACATGGTGCCTGCTTCGATTTTCAAACTCAAATCGTGAACGGCGGCTTTTTCTTCGTAGGATTTCGAGACGTGGTCCAGCTCGACCAGGGTTTCCATGCGTATGAAGGCGCTCCGGAGAGGATCGGCAAAGGCAGAAAACAAGGAACGCAGCCAGCATATCAGCCCGCATCCTTTATTCGTGTTCTTCCCTGATCCAGTTCCCCTCGGCTCGCAATCTTGGAGCCCTCTCATCGTGTGCCGGCGCGGAAGCGAAGCGCGAATTCATCGAGACTTCGTCCGCCCGCAATCCCATTTACCACTCCATGCCCGGGTCAGCTTTCAATCGAGAATGTCCCCTGCCTTCACCCCTTCCCCTTCACCTCCTCCGGCACCCTCCGAAACACCCGGCAAAAAATCTCGTACGCCAGGTCCACCGACTCCTCAATGGCATGCCGCGTCGGGACCACCTGCGTATTCACCTGCTTCTCCCGAGCCAAACGTATCCCGGCAATCAAACACGCCCCCAGATAAACCATCCCCCGGTTGATCCTCGGCAGATGCGCGTCGGGATCGAACAATGCCGTCACCTCAACTGCCAGTATAGGAGAACAAAAGGCGAAAATCCTCCACAGCGCCCACTTTTCTCGACCCCTCGTAACACCCGCCAATAACGCGCTTCCGCCCTTCTTCGGGCACCTCGGTGCACGGCCTTTGGTTACTGTCCTGCACCCCTCCTTAACCCGTTCTTGGGATAGTGGATAGTCCACTTCCCAGCCTAGCCTTTTCTTATGAACTTTAAACACGGACAGCAGGTCCGCCTCCGGGACAAAAAGCTCGTCGGGACGGTCGAGAAAAAGCTCACCTCCCTTGACGATGTCTATGTTGTCCTCTTCAAGGACGCGTCCCGCAGCGAAGAAAAGCTGGTCCGCGGCGCCGATCTCGAGCTCGTCGCCGAGGTCGAAAAGCAGAAGCTCGCCTGATCCTGGCACAGCGACCCTGCTATCCGGCCGCGGGCGATACTGAGTTAGCCAGCGCAGTCCTGGCCAGCTCAATCGCATCTCGACTCCATCCCTCGCAAATGGTTCTCAGATGCTCTTTCAGGGCATCCGGCGCGCTGTAATGGAAAATCCGAATATTCGGAAATTCTTCGAGCTCCCTGCGAAACGCGATTATCTCCGGATTCGTTTCGCCCGGCGCGTCTTTCATACAGATCGCTATATCGCGCATCGGCATCGCCGGATCGTCGCGGCATTCTGTGGCCAGCAGAAATAGTTTGCGAAACAGATCGCGTGGTCCCCAATCGTCCTCGTAGAGCTGAATAAAGTAAGTGCTCCAGCGGACATTATCCGAGACGATGGCGCGATGGCCGCTCATCTGCTCGTTATCCCGTAAGCCAACTTCAACCAACAGCACGTTCGCCGGCATGGCCGTTGTCTGGTTTGCCTCTGCGATGGCGTCATGGCAAGCCTCGCGATCCCGCTCCAGATCGCCGGGCGCCGAAATAAACACTCGATAAGTCTCGAACCCATGAGGCATAGAGGAAAACCAGCATAGTTCACGACGCGGGTCGATACAAGCTGAGGGCATGGCTCGGCGTTTTGCAATGTTTTTGGGGAGGGTAAGCGCTGCAACCGGGCCCGCGCCTGATGCCCCCTGGGGGGTAGGTCTGCGAGGTGATTTGTTTTGTGCACATTCCGTAGTAACTCTTTTTCCCGAGTACCTGGCAGAGGCAGCGGGAAGCGGGAAAATGGAGGCGGGAAGCTTACAACAGCGAGCGAGGCAGTGGGGTGGTGGCAGCGTGGTGAGCGGCACGGGTCCTCCTTTCCGGCAAAGAGAAAAGGCTCGCTGGCGGCGAGCCTTTTTTCAACTTTTATCCTATATGTATAGAATACCAAGCCGAGAGAATAAAACTGCCAAATATCTTTGGGTTTGGCGGCGTGTAAGTCATTGTAGGTCAAGCGTCATTACTTTGGTTTTTTGCACAAAGGCTTGACAAGAATGTGGATAACTCGAGTTGGGGGCGAATGGTCGAGAGAGAAGAGGGGTGGCCTGAAGACTAAGGAAGCTCTGATTAGGGCTTCAAATCCATCCCTCAGGGGCTGAAGCCCATTTTTCACTGGTCTTTACGGCACGGCTGAAGCCGTGCCCCTTCAAAACGGCGGCGTTAGTCAGAGCTTCACCAAAGCGAAAAAAACAGTGAGGCTCTGATTAAGGCTTCAGAACCATCCCTCAGGGGCTGGAGAGAGCCACCTCATTTGCGGCAGTTACGGCACTCATTCGGCTTCGCGCCTGTGGCGCTGCGCTCAGGGCAGGCCAAGGTCGTGCCCTGATACGAAAGCGTTTGTTCGGCATTTCTCCGCAAGCTGCTGAAGCCGTGCCCCTTCAACCGGCAGCGCAGTCAGAGGTCCCTGAGGGTGAAAACCAGGGGCCGGGATCGCGCGTTGGGCCTTCTCTATTCCCTATCCCCTGGTCCCTGTTCCAGGGGTTTCAGCAGCGGAAACAGGATGACGTCGCGAATCGATTTCGCGCCGGTCAGGATCATGGTCAGCCGGTCGATGCCGATTCCTTCGCCGGCCGTCGGAGGAAGCCCGTAGGCGAGAGCGCGGACGTAATCGACGTCCATCTGATGGGCTTCTTCGTCGCCCCGGTCATGCTGTTCGAACTGTTCTTTGAAGCGGCGGAATTGTTCTTCGGGATCGTTCAGCTCGCTGAAGGCGTTGCCGAGTTCGAATCCTCCGATGTAGAACTCGAAGCGCTCGACCCAGTCGGGTTCGTCCGGCTTTTGCTTCGACAAAGGAGAAACCGCCAAAGGAAACTCATAAATAATCGTCGGCTGAATCAGATGTTTCTCGGCGAGGCTTTCGAATAGGTCTGCAATTAGCTTACCGAGAGGCTCGCCGTTTGTAAGTCGAAAGCCGAGGGCGGCGAAAAGCGCCTTCAACCCTTGGTGAGGACCGATCTCCCAATATGAAGGTCCCGCGGGTTCAAACTCTGGCTCAATCGCATCATCGGAAGCCGGTTCGGGAGATACTTCATCCGTAGTATCTAAGTCTACAATTCTCTCCAAATGTTGCAGCGCGTTGGATAAGAGAGCCCCAAAGCCTTCCCGCGCCTCGAACAGCTCAGGATCCGGAGCGTTACCGCAAACGTCCGGCCAGAATTCGACAATCGCCTCGCGCATCGTAAACGTTCGCCACTTCGCGAGATCGATTTCGTGACCGCCGAAGTGACAAATGGTCGTCCCGTTCACTTCTTTGGCGACAAACTGGATCAGTTCCTGCGTCAACACGATCAGGTCTTTGTAGTTCGCATAGGCCTGGTAGAACTCGAGCATCGTGAACTCAGGATTGTGGTGCGTCGAGATGCCCTCGTTGCGGAAATTGCGGTTGATCTCGTAGACGCGATCGAATCCGCCGACAACGAGCCGCTTCAGATAAAGCTCCGGAGCAATGCGGAGAAACAAATCGATGTCGAGTGCGTTGTGATGCGTGACGAACGGCCGAGCCATCGCGCCGCCGGCGATCGACTGCATCATCGGCGTCTCTACTTCGATGTAACCGCGCGCATCGAAGAACTTCCGAATCGCCTTGAGGATCTGCGCCCGCTTGACGAAAACGTCGCGTACATGAATCCTGGGCTCCGAGCCCCGGGCTCCGGGCTCCGGGCTCTCGACTTCCTGCGCTTCACTCGGTTCGTTGAGGACTCCGTTCATGAACAGGTCGACATAGCGCTGGCGGTAGCGGAGCTCGACGTCGGCCAAACCGTGGAACTTCTCCGGCAGCGCGAGCAGCGCTTTGCTCAGGAAAGTTATGGTCTCAACATGAATCGTCAGCTCGTTGGTCCGCGTGCGGAACAGGTAGCCCGTCACGCCGATGTGATCGCCCAGGTCGAGCAGTTTGTACAGCTCGAAAGCCGCATCGCCGACTGCATCTTTGCGCACATAAATCTGGAGGCGCATTCCGTTCTGTTGGAGGGTGGCAAAACCGGCTTTGCCCTGTTGGCGGATCGCCATGAGCCGGCCTGCAATGGCAACCGGCACCCTGGTAGCGTCGAACTGTTCCCCGATCCAGGTGTCGTAGGTGGCACGAATCTCCGGAATCGTCCGCAGCGGATGGTCGGCGGGCGGGGCGAACGTGTTGGGATAGGTCTTTTGGCCCAGCGCCTCAATGGCTTTCAGTTTTTCCTGGCGAAGCGCATAGAGGCTGCGCTCAAATTCGGATTCGAACTGGTCGTAGCTCATGCGTCTGGTTCGAGTATAACTTTCGGGCACTACGCAACTTGCCTCGAGGAAGCGCTGAAGAACTGGAAAATCATCCCTCGGCGGCTAAAGCCGATTTTATTCCCTCGACTTTACGGTCCGGCTGAAGCCGGACCCTTTCAAAGCCGGCATAGTGGTCGCGATAACGGTGCTCGTCGCACGAAACTGAAATGGCGAGTTGCCGGTAAGCGGAGGTAGCTCCGTGCGCTTCGTGACAGGCAGAGCAACCGCAGATCCTTCCGTCTCGCGAGGCTCGCCGTCAGGATGACAACTCGTGAGGGGTGCTCAGGCAGCTTTGCGAAATCGCTCGATCCTGGGCCTCCGCTTCCGGCTAAAGCCGGACTCGCTTTGTAGCTGTTACGGCAGAGCTGAAGCTGTGCCCTTTCAAAGCCGGCATAGTGGTCGCGATAACGGTGCTCGTCGCACGAAACTGAAATGGCGAGTTGCCGGTAAGCGGAGGTAGCTCCGTGCGCTTCGTGACAGGCAGAGCAACCGCAGATCCTTCCGTCTCGCGAGGCTCGCCGTCAGGATGACAACTCGTGAGGGGTGCTCAGGCAGCTTTGCGAAATCGCTCGATCCTGGGCCTCCGCTTGCGGCTCGCGTGCCAGAGGTCGTAGTCCATCTGCAGCCCGGACCAGAAGGCCGGATGGGTGCCGAGGGCGTCGGAGAGCCGCAGCGACATGTCCGCTGAGATACCCGACTTTCCATTCACAACCCGCGAGAGAGTTGTGCGCGAGACATTCAGGCGCACGGCCGCCTCGGAAACTTCCATTGCGCCGAGATACTCGCGCAAAGCCCGGCCTGGGTGAGGAGGATTGTGCATCATCGCCATCGCATACTCCAGTTCAGTGGTCGTCCGAGTAATCGATCAGGATCGCATTCTGATCCTCAAACGCAAACGTCAAACGCCAATTCCCGCTTACCCGAATGGACCAGTGCCCGCTCAACTCGCCTTTCAGGGCATGCAGGAACCATGCTGGAGCGTCCATATCCCGTGCGGACCTGGCGCGATTGAGCGCGAAGAGCTGCAGGGCCAGCCGGCCCGCGTGCTTCGGCTGAATGCCCGCCTTGCTGCCGGTGCGGAAGAACTTCTCGACTCCGGCGTGGCGGAAGCTCCCGATCACGCGTAAAGCGTAACGCATCACGCATCATTTGTCGATGTTACGAAAGGAGTATTCTGGTCATGGAATGATGAACGACCAGAACAAGCGGGCGCAGCGTGACTGAAACGGGGCAGGCCCCGCCCAATCCACGGAAGCGTTCCGCCCTCACCGACAGCGTCGCGCGCTATGAGCGGCTCATGCAGATCGCCTTTATCATGCCCGCATCGCTCGCTGTCGGCTGGGTGATCGGCTACGGGCTCGACAAGTGGCTGCATCAGCACTGGATTTACATCGCCGGCATCATCCTGGGCTTTGTTGCTGGCTTCGTTGAGGTCCTCCGGTCGGCAGTGAGCTACTCGAAACAAGTCGAAAAGGAGGACCGGAGCGGATGAGAACCGAAAGCGAGCCGGCTCCGCATCTCGCCGGTGGCATCACCGACGAGGATGTGCGCAACCTGCTGCGGCGCGCGCAACGCACCGTTCTCATTCTCGGGGTGCTGCTGTTTCTGGTGTTCACGTTCACCATGGGCTGGCAGTCCGGGCTGCTGGAGGTGGCCGGAGCGGTCATTTCCTGGACGGGAATCTACGAGTGGCGCAGCCTGTCGCGGGCTGTTTCGGCGACCCTCGACGGTCGACCCGCGGGCAATCCGGCGAGCCGCACTTTGGTTATGTTTTTTCTCCGTCTCGGCATGGCCGGAGCGATTCTATATGCTAGTCTAAAATGTTTGAACGGTAGTGTTTACGCGTTATTGGCGGGCATCGGATTAGCGGTAGTTGCCCTTTCCATCGAGGGGATTCGCCTCCTTCGCCATTAAAGAGACAGCATGCTTGCCTGGATCAATTTCATTACCCGTCTGCTGAACGAGTGGTTCGGCGCTCCGCTCAGTGCGCTGCTTGAGAAGCTGGGCATTCACCCGGCGTCTCCCGGTCAACCGATCAACAACACTCTGACTCTGGAGCTGATTGTTTTTGTCGGACTCGTCGTTTTCTTCATTGTGGTTCGGGTCCGGCTGAGCGTGGAGAAGCCCGGCAATGCGCAGCATCTTGCGGAGATGCTCCACGAATTTGTGACCGGCCAGGCGGAGCAGGTGATGGGGCATGGATACGAGCGGTTCCTGCCGGTGGTGACGTGTCTGCTTTTGTTCATCCTGTGCTGCAACTGCTTCGGACTGTTACCGGGGATCGATACGCCGACCGCGAATCCGGTGGTTCCGCTGGGACTGGCACTGTTCACTTTCGTTTATTACAACTGGAACGGCGTCCGCGCCCAGGGTCCTGTGGGCTACATTAAGCACTTCATGGGACCGGTCTGGTGGCTCGCACCGCTGATGTTCCCGATCGAGATTATTTCGCACTTTGCGCGTGTCCTGTCGCTCACGGTTCGTCTTTTCGCCAATATGGTGGCCAGCGACATGATCACGATCATCTTCTTCTCGATGATCCCACTGGTTCTGCCCATCGCCGGTCTGGGGCTGCACCTGTTTGTCGCGGTGATTCAGGCGTATATTTTCATGCTGCTCGCCATGATTTATCTGGGACTGGCGACCGAGCACGTCGAGGAATTCTAAAGATTTCTGCCGGAGGGCCGCTTCCACTCCGGTTGGGAAAGCCGTTCAGCGTGAGGGGGCCAGCACGGTGAGCCTCAACCACCCACTGGCGGCAATTTTAGGGAAGCAGGAGAAACAAAATGCGGAAACTGCAATATGCATTCATGGCGCTGGCCGCGCTGTTCATGGCGACCCCGGCGTTCGCCCAGGCCGCCGGCACGGGCAGCGCAACCAATAGCTGGGTACCGATCGGGGCCGGCATCGGCATGGCTATCGCCTCTGGCCTGTGCGGCCTGGGACAGGGCCGCGCCGCCGGATCCGCGGCCGAGGCGGTAGCCCGGAATCCAGGAGCACGGGCTGCGATCCAGCTGTTCCTGATCTTCGGCCTCGCGTTCATTGAATCGCTCGCTCTGTTCACCTTCGTGATCATCCTGCTCAAGGTGAAGTAGTTTCGAGGCAGAAAGCGAAAACTCCCTGCTGCGATTGGCGGCAGGGAGTTTTGGTTTGGATCGAACAAACTCTACTGTAGCTCTCTACTGTTGCTGGAGAGTCTTGAGGTAGTTGGTCAGATTGGCGAGCCTCTGGTGCTCTTCCATCTCAGGCGCCGGGCTGCCCCGGTCGAGCGACCGAAGCGCAGGACCCCATATCGGCATGTCCTTCGTGCCATGAGCAGTTGTTTCCATCCCGAACTGCAGAACGGAATAGATGTGAGCGTCGGGGAACTTTCCGCCATTGTCCCTGGCAAGCTGCGCCAGGTTTGTCGGAGGTTCTTTCAGGGCTGCTGCGGCTGGCCCGCCTCCTTTGCCGTCCACTCCGTGGCAAACGGCGCAGTAAGTGGAGTACATCTGCTTGCCGGATGCGGGCGAGGTGGACTTCATGGGAACTTCTTTGATGACTGGTGTTGTTTGGGCTATCCCGAAAGCGGCGGTGGCAAGAAGCCCCGCCACGAATGCGACGTGGATTCGATTCGGCATAATACCCTCCTTTCCGAGTACTAATGCTGCACTTTCGCGGGAACGGCTGTATGTGATCTCGGGCACAGTCCATGGCATTGGGGTAACAAAAAAGTGTCATGATGGGCGGGGAATTGTGTTGAAAATGGACAGTTTCGGGAATCGCCGAGCGGCTGATTGGAGGAGGATGGGCGACGTCGTTTTCCACCTTTGGTTGTGAAGGAATCGTGAATGCCACTTGAAATTTCCCGCCGGCTGTGCGAAGAATGAAGGACCACCTTCATTTCGCGACGAGATGAAGAGCCGGAAGTTCGCCTTCCTAGTCAGAAGCGCAAACCTCTCGCGGCAGACCTTCCCTGTCGAAGACCCCAGGAAATTCGCAAAAGATGACGCGCCTAAGCTGCGCGCCTTCGCAGTGCCTCACCATGGTCTGCCGGTGAGGGGCCATTACTTTTTCGGAGGTTTTATGAGGAGTGCTTTCAGCCGCAGTGTCTATCTGGTTCTGGTGGTAGTGCTGTTAACCGCCGTATCCCTGCGCGCGCAGAATTTTCGCGGCGGCATCAACGGCACGGTAACGGATCCTTCGGGCGCAGTGGTGCCCGGCGCCACGGTGGAGTTGGTCAACTCCGGCACAGGGGTGACTTACAAAGCGGTCACCTCGAGCGGCGGCGAATATGAGTTCCAGGACCTTCCCATCGGCAAGTTTGTGGTGACGGTGACCGCTGCGGGCTTTAAGACGGAAAAGATCGAGGGCGTACCGGTTTCTGCCGGAACCATCTATACACTGCCGGTGAAGCTGAGCATTACATCGACTGCGCAGACGGTCGAGGTTTCGGCAAACGCGCTGGCGCTGGACACGACATCGACGGTGCAGACGACGGACATTCCCAGCGAGACGGTGCAGGACGTGCCGATGAACGGGCGCGACTTCACGCAGATGATCGCGGTGATTCCGGGGTACGCGGGCTACTCCGGCGGCGGCTACGGCTCGGTGAACGGCACGCGCCCCGACATGGTCAACTGGCAGATCGAGGGCGCGGACAATAACGACGCCTGGTGGAACATTCCGGCCGCGAATCAGGGCGGCATCTCCGGGATCGCCGGTGTCACTCTGCCGATCGACGCCATCGAACAGTTCTCGACGCTGACCGAGGCGAGCCCGGAAACGGGGCGCAATCCTGGAGCCACCGTCAACCTGGTCATCAAATCGGGCACCAACCAGCTGCACGGCAGCGCCTACTACTACAACCGCAACGAAGCCCTCGCCGCGCAATCCGCTCTCTCGCCGACCAAGCCTGAGCTGCGCAACCAGCAGTACGGATTCTCCACCGGCGGTCCCATCTGGCGCGACAAATTCTTTTTCTTCGTGACGTACGAAGAGCAGAAATTTGTGATCGGCGTGAATCAACCTTCCACAGAACCATCCGCGGCCTATCAGGCAGTGGCTCTCCAGCAGCTTGCGGCTTACGGTATCCCCGAAAACCAAACCGCCATCAATCTTCTCAAGGGCACGGGAAGTTACGCCGGCCTGTGGCCTGCGGCCGCGCTTACCGGGTCCGCTACGCCGTTCAACTATGACAACCCTGCCAACGAAATCGGCTGGAGCCACAACGGGCTCATCAAACTCGACTACAACCTGAACACCAATAACAAGATTTCAGCCAAATGGTATGTGGGACAGGGACCGCAGATCGCGCCCACCGTCTCGCTGCTGACGCCTTATTTCGAAGTGGGGCCGATGCACGTGCAGAACTATTCGCTGACGTGGAACTCTGTTCTGTCAACCCACATGACCAATCAGCTCTTCGCCGGGGTGAACTACTACAACCAGTCATTCTCCGATCAGAGCACGCACTATGACCCGGCCGCCCTTGGCCTGAACACCGGGGTTACCGATCCCGCCCTCGCCGGTTCTCCCCGCATTGAGATAGCGTCGCCTTCGGCCAGCAGCGGTCTTGGTTCTTCTGCGGACGGCTTTGACTATGTCGGTGCGACCGTGAATTCCGGACGCAACGACATTACGGGTCATCTGGACGAAGCCCTCTCCTGGACGGTCGGCAAACATGAATTCCGCTTCGGCGGCGAATTCCGACAGGCCCAGATCGACGACTTCTATCAAAGCGGCGAGCGCGGCACCTTTGTCTTCGACGGAACCCAGGGGCCGTGGTCCAGCGCGGCCGGTTCAACGCCTTGTGACGCGCTGGCTACCATCCCGAATCCGACGACGGCCCCGTCCACTTCCGATCCCACCCACGTCTATGCTCTGGCCGACTTCCTTGCCGGTTGCTTCGATTCCAGCGCGACCAGCATTGTCCAGGGCGACCCGAAGCGCCAGGTCTTTGTCAACTCATGGGCATTGTTCGCGCAGGATGCCTGGCAGATTTCCCCGCGCTTCAATGTCAACTATGGCCTCCGCTACGAATACATCGGCCCCATGCACGATGGGACTAAGGACCTGAGCACGTTTCTGCCAGGCGCCACCAACGGCATCGCTATCGCCGGCGAAACCATTCCGACCCTCTATCCGCAGTGGTATGGTGGCGTGAGCCCGCGCGCTGGTTTCTCCTGGCAACCCATGAGCGACGGAAAGACTGTTATTCGCGGAAGCTTCGGACTCGGCTTCGACAGCCCCAATGTCGTCAACATGCTCAACTCGCGTTTCTCGAGCAATGGGGGACCTTTTGGGGTGCAGGATAATCCCGCGGGCGCAACCCCGGTCGAACAATCCGGGCCGGTGGCCGGCACCATTCCGACCGGCGCGGCGTACGGCTCACCGATCTTCCTCAATGAGAGCAGCCCGACCAATCCCTGCATCCTCGCTCCTAATGCCAGCACCTGCCCCTCGGTCAATCTGTTCTCCGTCAGCCAGCATCTGCGCCCCGGATACGTGGAGAACTTCAACTTCAACCTCCAGCAGAGCCTCGGTGCAGGGGCCATCGCCCAGGTCGGCTATGTCGGGAGCCAGGGCCGTCACCTGCGCAACCTGGTGGACATCAACCAGATCGACATTGCTACTGGTCTGCGCCCGTACGCGACCCAGTATCCCAACTACGGCGTGATCAACCAGGTTCAGTCCGAGGCAACCTCCAATTACAACTCGCTTCAGGCCCTGCTGCGCTTCGCCAGTTGGCACCGCCTGACGTCCCAGCTTTCCTACACGTGGGGACACTCCTTCGACGAAAGCAGTCAAATCTACCTCTACAATCCTCAGAACAGCTATTGCTTCAAATGTGAATACGGCAACAGCGACTTCGACGTCCGTAATACGTTCACCGCCTACTTTACCTATGACGTCCCTGGTGGCGGCTCCATGAAGCGGCTGACCAACGGATGGCAGCTCAACAGCCTGGTGAACCTCCACAGCGGCCAGCCCTTCACCGTTTTCTCCACTGACACTCCTGTCGCCGGTCAAGGCGGCAGCGGCAGCGGCGAATTCGCGGATCGCGCCAACTTCGTGCCCGGCGTCAGTCCGTATGCTGGCGTCTCCCACAGCGTCCAGAATTACTCGGTCAACTGGCTGAACCCGAACGCCTTCACTTCGTCAGTGCCGGGCCAGTTTGGCGACACGCCGCGTAACGTCCTCCCCGGGCCGGGGTTCGAAGATCTCGACCTATCCGTTTTCAAGAACACCAAAATCACGGAGCGGGTGACCGCCCAGTTCCGCGTGGAAATGTTCAACCTCTTTAACCACCTCAATCTCGCGGCGCCTGGCGACGGGTACTGCACCAATTCGAGCACCTGCGCCATCGCCGCCACGATTGGAGCCAACTACGGAGCACCGGGCATCGGCGCGGGCGAGCCGTACAACACGCAGCTGGCGCTCAAAATTTTGTTTTAGCCTCCCTGAAGCCCGTGGTTCTTGTCTCCGGCCACGGGCCCTTTTTTTGAGGCCGAATCAAGAAGCTGTGTCACAATGATCGCGTTCCCCGGAATAAAGGAAAAATTTCAAAGTATGGGTCTCACCAGACGCCAGTTTCTGATGCGCGTGGGCCAGGCGGGTGGATATCGTGCCGCCTTCACGATGATGCAGTCCCTTGGTCTGCTGGCGATACCGGAAGCTGAGGCAGAAGCGAACAAGCTCCGGCTCGTGAACGGGAACGGAACCCGGGTCGTCATTTTGGGCGCCGGCATCGCGGGCCTGGTTGCGGCGTACGAGCTCGGGAAAGCTGGTTATCGATGTACCCTGCTCGAAGCCCGCGAACGATGCGGTGGCCGCAACTGGACCCTTCGCGGCGGTTCCGCTGTCGAGTTTACCTCCGGCGTCCGCCAATCCTGCACATTCGATGAAGGCAACTATTTCAACGCCGGACCGGCGCGCCTTCCCTCGGTTCACCGCACCATGCTGGGCTATTGCCACGAGCTGGGCGTGCCGCTCGAGGTGGAAGTCAATTCATCGCGCGGCGCTCTGATGCAAAGCAACAAGCTGAATGACGGCGCTGCGGTGACGGAGCGGCGCGCTGTCAACGATACGCGCGGACACGTTTCCGAACTGCTCGCCAAATGCATTCGCAAAGGCGCTCTTGACGAGGAGATTACGGCCGAAGATCGCGAGCGCATGATTGACTTTCTGAAGCAGTATGGCGATCTGAAGGACGACTTGTCCTTCAAGGGCACCGAGCGGTCGGGCTATAAAGTGCCTCCTGGGGCCGGCAAGGAAATGCCCGAAGCTATCGATCCGCTGCCGATGCATGCGCTGCTGGATGCCGATTTGTGGCAGGGCATGCTGGCCGAGGAAGTGATCGACTGGCAGCCGACGATGTTCCAGCCCATCGGCGGCATGGATCGCATTCCCGCCGCGTTTGAGAAGAAGCTCGGCAGCGTGGTTCGGCCGGGAGCGGTGGTTCGGAGCATTCGACAGTCGGCATCCGGAGTCACGGTGGTTTATCACGATCGCGCCAGCGGAACGGATCAGACGATCGAGGCCGACTACTGCATCTGCGCGATGCCGCTGACGATTGTCCGCACACTGGACGCGGATTTCAGTCCTGCTGTAAGGCAAGTGATCGACGGAACGAGTTACGATTCGGCTTACAAAGTGGCGTGGGAAGCGCCGCGTTTCTGGGAAACCGAAAACGGCATCTACGGCGGGCTCTCCTATCTGCAACAGACCGTGAACGTGGTTTGGTATCCGAGTGCGCGATTGTTTTCCGAGCGCGGCGTCGTGGTTAGTGGTTATTCCATTGAAAACGGCACCGCCTTTGGCAAACTGCCGACGACCGAAGCGAAACTCGCGGCCTCGCGCCAGGCGATTGAGTTACTGCATCCGGGTCACGGGAAGGATCTTTCCAAACCTGTCTACATCTCCTGGGGCCAGATCCCGTATAACCTCGGCTCCTGGATCAGCGGATTCGGCCACGCCGGTCCGGGTTCGCTCGATGTTCTGCTGAGTCCGGACCGTCGCGTGTACTTTGCGGGCGATCACACCAGCCACCTGGTGGGCTGGCAGGAAGGTGCAGCGCTTTCGGCGTATCGAGTCATCAATCAGATGGGGGCGCGGATTGAGAATGGAGGCAACCTTGCTTCGTAAGCAGCTTCGTAAGCGAATGGCGATGGCAATGCTGGCTGCATTCATGAGCGGCGCCGGCGCAGCAGCAACGGCGCAGAATACCGTTACGCGCATTCCTTTGCCGAATTCGAACTTTCCTATCTCCGAAGGGGTTTGGGTTGGCGATACTTTGTATATGAGCGGGATGCTCGACTCGTCGGTGGCAAAGAGCACGCCCGGCGATACCGAAACGCAGACCGTTCACACGCTGGATGCGATCAAGAAGGCGCTGGAGGAACAGCACCTTTCGATGGGGGACGTGGTGCTGATGCACGTTTACCTGGCGGGCGATCCGGCGCAGGGCGGCAAGATGGATTTTGCCGGATTTATGAAGGGCTACACACAATATTTTGGTACAAAGGATCAACCGAACAAACCGGCGCGCAGCGCTATGCAGGTGGCGGCGCTTGCTCTTCCCGGCGCGCTGGTGGAGATCGAAGTTACAGCGGTCAGCGGTCATCCTGTTCAGACACGCGCTCATTTGGGCAAGTAAAGGGCTCCGGATTTCAAACTCAGGAGGCACATATGAGTACGAATCTCTCACGCCGCAGTTTCTTTGGCCTGGCTGCCGCTGCAACCGCCGCGGCCGCTGTGCCGATTCTGACCGAGCCCCAGCTCGCGCTTGCACAACGCCGGCGAGTGGCCCGCGATTACGCTCCTGGGGCGGTGCGCATCGACGCCAACGAGAACCCGCTGGGGCCGTGTAGCGGCGCGTGCGCGGTGATGAGCAGCCTGCTGCCGGAGGGCGGGCGATACGATTTCGATCTGACGCAGAAGCTGGTCGACACTTTCAGCGCAGCGGAGGGGCTGAAGTCCGGGTACGTGCTGCCGTATGCCGGATCGAGCGAGCCGCTGCACTATGCGGTGCTGGCGTTCACGTCGAAAGAGCGCAGTTATGTGACGGCCGATCCTGGGTACGAGGCGGGCATGTACGCGGCGAAAATGAGCGGAGCGAACATCGTGAAGGTTCCGCTGGCGAAGGATTATTCGCACGACGTGAGGGCGATGATTGCTGCCGATCCCAACGCCGGTGTGTTTTACATTTGCAATCCGAACAATCCGACGGGGACGATCACGAGCCGCTCCGAAATCGAGTACGGACTGGCGAACAAGCCGAAGGGTTCGATCCTGCTGGTGGATGAGGCATACATTCACTTTTCCGATGCGACGCCGTCGATCGATCTGGTGAAGGCGGACAAGGACCTGATCGTGCTGCGGACGTTTTCGAAGATCTACGGGATGGCGGGACTGCGCTGCGGATTCGCCATCGGGCGGCCCGACCTGCTGGCGAAGATTCAGACTTATGGCATGAACTCAATGCCGATTCTGGCGGTGGCGGCGGCGACGAGCAGTCTGCAGGTTGCGGATCTGGTGCCGGAGCGGCGGAAGATCAACACCGACATTCGCAACGCCACGTTCTCGTGGCTGACGGCGAACAACTACAAGTTCATTCCTTCGCAGACGAACTGCTTTATGCTGGATGCGGGGCGGCCGGGCAAAGAAGTTATCGAGGCGATGATCCAGAAGAACGTCTTCATCGGGCGGGTTTGGCCGGTTTGGCCGAACTACGTTCGCATCACGGTGGGAACGCGGAGCGAGATGGAGAAGTTTCAGACGGCGTGGAAGGAAGTGATGGACGCGCCGGCTTCGGCATCGCGGCCGGCTCGGCGGGAGTCGCCGACGCTGGCTCGGCTGGGGGCTCGGGATTTGCCGTGGGGGATGCAGCGGGACGAGTTCCTTTCCTGAGGACTGGCGGACGGTACGCAAGTACTTCGAGAATCGCGGGTTTAAGTTGACCGCCGAGCCATAATCCGTCAATTTGTCAGCATGACAAAAGGAAGCAGGGGTCGAGGCACAGCTCTCGCCACGCTTCGTCCCGTGGAAAGCCTTATCCATGTGGTTCGGGGCCGGAAGGTGATGCTCGACAGCGATCTGGCGGCGCTGTATCGGGTTACGACAGGAAATCTGAACCTCGCCGTTCGGCGCAATGAGAGCCGTTTCCCGCCGGATTTCATGTTCGCGCTTTCAGTGGATGAGGCGGGTGGTTTGGTCTTGCAAAGTGCAAGGGCAAAGGAGGGGAGAGGCGGACGGCGCACTCCACCCTTCGCATTCACCGAACTGGGTGTGGCTATGCTCGCTTCTGTGCTGAAAAGCGAACGTGCCGTGCAGATGAACATTGTGATCATGCGCGCTTTTGTGCGCCTGCGGGAAATCGTCGCAAGCAATCGTGACATCGCCACTCGCGTCGAGAAGCTCGAACGAGGGCATAGACGGGCGGCGTCCGTGATCGAGATTCTCGCTTCGGATATTGAGCGCCTTGCCGGCGAGGTCAAGGGAATGAAGGCGCTGCCGCCAGTAACGCGACGCAGGATTGGATTCCGACCGGATAGCAAGCCTCGGAGCTGAAGCCCACTGGATCTTGCGCCGTTTACGGCCGGGCCAGACAGCTTGCGGAATAGAGTCCTGATGAGAACAAAATCATCCCTCAGCGGCTGAAGCCGGATTGATTCTGGAGTCTCTCGGCCCGGCTGAAGCCGGGCCCCTTCAAAACAACTGAGTTTTTTCTGCAAGCTGTGAAGCCAAACGGTTTCAAAGCAGACATCCCACCGGGGCTGAAGCCCGGTCGTCCCCTGGCTGTTTCGGCACGAGTGAACTCGTGCCCTGATACAAAGGCGCACTTTTCTGCGTGCAGTGAACTCGTGTCCTGATACAAAGGCGTGTTTTTCCGCAAGCCGCGACTCGGTGATGCAGGCGATGAAACGCGAGTTCACTTCGACAAGCTCAGGGCAAGCTAAACGCTGCGCTCAGCTGTGAAGCCAAACGGTTTCAAAGCAGACATCCCACCGGGGCTGAAGCCCGGTCGTCCCCTGGCTGTTTCGGCACGAGTGAACTCGTGCCCTGATACAAAGGCGCACTTTTCTGCGTGCAGTGAACTCGTGTCCTGATACAAAGGCGTGTTTTTCCGCAAGCCGCGACTCGGTGATGCAGGCGATGAAACGCGAGTTCACTTCGACAAGCTCAGGGCAAGCTAAACGCTGCGCTCAGGATGACAATGCGAAGTCAAAGAGCAAAGCGGGCGCTTTGCGCTATCCCGGGTCTCAGAATCGAGACCCGGGCCAGCCTTGGTTTATCGCTAGCGGGAGGGGGTGCTAACGGAGGAGTAGGTTTGGGCGGCTGCCTGGGCGGCGTGGAGGACGTTGCCGGGGACGATGCCGAGGATCAGAGTGGCGGCAGCGGTGAGGAAGATGGCGAGCAGCAGGGGGAAGGAGGGGCGTTCGACGGCCATGATGGGCGATGCGCCGGTGGGTTCGGAGTAGAGGGCGGCGACGACGCGGAGATAGTAGAACGCCGCGATGCCGCTGTTGATGAGGCCGATGATGGTGAGCCAGACCATTCCGCTGTGGAGGGCGGCGGAGAAGACGTAGAACTTGCCGAAGAAGCCGCCGGTGAAGGGGATCCCGATGAGGGAGATGAGGAAGAAGGCCATGACAGCGGCGAGCAGCGGGGAAGCGTAAGCGAGGCCGCGGTAGTCGTCGATGAGGGTGAGGTGATCGTCGTAGCCGCCGGTGTGGCTGACGATGGCGAAGATGCCGACGTTCATGGCGGCGTAGGAGACGGCGTAGAAACTGGCTGCGGCGATGCCGTCGGGAGAGAGCGCGGTGAAGGCGACGAGGATGTAGCCGGCATGCGCGATGGAGGAATAGGCGAGCATGCGCTTGACGTTGCGCTGGCGGAGGGCTCCGAGGTTGCCGATGGTCATGGAAATAACGGCGAGCCACCAGAGGATGGGGACCCAGTGGTCGTGGAGTTGCGGGAGCGCTCCGTAGGCGATGCGGAGAAGGACGGCGAAGGCTGCGGCTTTGGGGCCGGTGGACATGAGCGCGACGACAGGCGAGGGCGCACCTTCGTAGACGTCGGGGGTCCAGACATGGAAGGGCGCGGCGGAGACTTTGAAGCCGAGGCCGATGATGATCATGGCGAGGCCGATGTAGAGGAGCGGATCGATGCGCGCTCCGGCGACGGCCTGGGCGATGGAGGCGGCGATGGCGTCGATGCGCGTGGTGCCGGTGGCTCCGAAGATCAGCGCGATGCCGTAGAGGAAGAAGGAAGTGGCGAAGGAGCCGAGGAGGAAATACTTGAGGGCGGACTCGGGGCTCTTCGCGGATTTGCGGCGGTAGCCCGCCATGATGTAGGTGGAGATGGAGGAGATTTCGAGGGCGACGAAGACGAGGAGGAGCTCGACGGCGGAAGACATGAGCATCATGCCGACGGCGCCGAACTGCATGAGGGCGAAGAGCTCGCCGAGGCCTTCGGTTTCGGGGCTGACAGCGTCAAGGGTGATGAGCAGCGAGGCGAGAACGATGCCGGCGATGAGGACATGGAAGAAGACACTGAAGGCGTCGGTCTGGACGACGCCGTAGTACGCGGTGCCGGGCGGGAGCTGCGCCTGCCAGAAGCTGGCGGCGAGGGCGGCGAGGGCACAGAGAACGGCGAGCCAGCCGAGGGGCTTGCGGGGCCGGGATTTGGGCAGCAGCGCGTCGGCGAGCATGACGAGGATGCCGCCGAGGGTGAAGACGATTTCGGGGAGGATGCGGAGGGCGTTCATCGCGGGCCTCCGCCGGTTACGTGGGCTGGGTCGGGGGGCGCGGGCGTGGCGTGCATCAGGACGTAATTGGCGCCGTGGGCCTGACGTTCAGCGATGGCGGGAAATTGCAGGACGCCGCTCTGGATGCCTCTGATCCAGTACGGGGAGAGGACGCCCATGGCGAGCATGAGAATGGCCATCGGCCAAAGGGTGATGTGCTCGCGGAAATTAAGATCGGGCGCGGGGTGGTTGAGGCTGAGCGAGGACTCGCGGCCGTAGAAGATGCGCTGCACCATCCACAGCATGTAGGAGGCGCTGAGGATGACGCCAAGAGTGGCGGCGGCGACCCAGCGAGGATGCGAGGCGAAGGAGCCGCTGAGGACGAGGAACTCGCCGATGAAGCCGTTGAACAGAGGCAGGCCGATGAGAGCGAGCGACGTGATGACGAAGAGGGTCGCGAGCCAGGGGAGACGGGCGGCGAGTCCGCCGTAGAGGGTCATGTCGCAGGTGTGATAGCGCTCGTAGAGGAGGGTGACGAGGACGAGGAGCGCGCTGCCGGTGAGTCCTTCGTTGAGGGTTTGGAAAACGGCGCCGTTTAAGCCGGCGAGGGCGAAGCAGAAGATGCCGAGGATGCAGAAGCTGAGGTTGCCGAGGATCGAATACGCGATGAGGCGCTTCATGTCAGTCTGCGCGAGTGCGATCAACGCACCATAGAGAATGCCGATGACAGCGAGAACGATCATGAGGGGCGCGATGGCACGGGCTTGTTCGGGAAAGAGGCCGAGGTTGAAACGGAAGATGGAGTAGAGGCCGAGTTTGCCTGCGACGACCATGGCCATGGCGGTGGGCGCTTCCTGGATGACGTCCGAGAGCCAGCCGTGCAGCGGGAAGATGGGGACTTTGACGGCGAAGGCAACGAGGAAGGCGAGCGAGAGCCAGGAGAGAGCCTGGGGCGTAATGCCGAGCGAGCCAGCGGCGAGGGCGCTCTGGAGCCGGACGAAGTCGAAGGTGCCGGCTTTGGCGTAGAGATAGAGGATGGCGACGAGAAAGAGCGCGGAAGGGATAAAGGTGTAGAGGAAAAATTTGATGGCAGTCTGGCGGCCGCGATTGGGGCCGAAGAGGGCGATGAGGATCGCCATGGGGACGAGGGAGAGTTCCCAGAAACCGTAATAGAGGAAGAGATCGAGCGCGACGAAGACGCCGATCATCGCGGTCTGCTGGAGGAGGAAGAGGAAGTAGAACTCTTTGGTGCGTTCGTGGATGGCGCGCCAGGAGACGAGGACGCCGATGGGCCCAAGGAAGGTGGCGAGGAGGACGAGCCAGAGGGAGAGGCCATCGACGCCGAGGTGATAGCGGATGGCGGGCGAGGTGATCCAGGGGGAATTCTCTTCGAACTGGAAGCCGTTTTGTCTCGCGTTGAAGTGCGCGGGCAGATGGAGAGATAAGACGAAGGTGGCGAGAACGACGAGGAGCGTAAACCACTGGATGGCGCGGCCACGGCGGGGCAGGAACGCGACGACGATCGCCCCGGCGGTGGGGACGAAGGTGATCAGCGTGAGGATGTGGTCGGTCAGCACGGTTTGGTCTCGGGTCTTTCGTTCGGCGAAGATTTTGGTGCGAGTTTCATGGTGGGTTTCATCGGAGCGTGAAGTGGGCGGTCCACCCGAACCAGGAGATGGCGAGGAGGAGGGCGGCGAAGAGGGCGAGCCATCCTGCGTAAGAGCGAATATTGCCGGATTGAATGCGGGCGACGAGGGCGCCAAAGCCCTGCGCGGTGTAGCCGGTGATGAGCCCGCCGCCGTCGATCACGCCGCGGTCGATGAGGACGCCGAGGATCCAGCGGGCGATGAAGAGGACGGGCGCGACGATGAGGGCCGAGTAGATTTCGTCGACCCAGTATTTGTTTTTGAGGAGGGCGTAAAGGGCATGGAGCTGAGCGGCGAGACGCGCGGGGAGTTCAGGCTTCGCGTAGTAGAGGATGTGGGCGGTGAGCCAGCCGGTGAAAGCTACGAGGGTTGAGACGAGCGCCAGGATGCGTTCGAGGTGGTTATCGCCAGCGGGCGCGGGAATTGGTGTAGCGGGCGCGCTGGTGGCGAGGGCTACAGCGGTTTGCTCGTAGCTCATGTGAACCGATTTCACGGCGGGATCGAGGAAGTGCGAGAACCAGTTGCTGCCGCCGAGGGCTTCAGGCCATCCCATGAAGCCGCCGATCACCGAGAGGATGGCGAGGATGATGAGGGGGGCGAGCATGACCCACGGGCTTTCGCGGACGGCGTGAGGGGGTTCTGCTTCGAGTGTGAGCTTTGTATCGGAACGCGCGTGGACCGGGGCGAGGTCTTCTTCGTGGTGCGCGGCGGCGGTGCGGGACTCGCCGAAGAAGGTGAGGTACCAGAGCCGGAACATATAGAAGGAGGTGAGCCCGGCGGTGAGGAGGCCGACGGCCCAGAGGATTTTTCCGCCATTGGGAGAGATAAAGGCCTGGTAGAGGATTTCGTCCTTGCTAACGAAACCAGCCAGCGGCGGCGCGCCGGAGATGGCGAGGACGGCGGCGGTCATGGTCCAGAAGGTGATGGGGATTTTGGTGCGGAGGCCGCCCATGAAGCGCATGTCCTGCTGGTCGGAGAGCGCGTGGATGACAGAGCCGGCGGCGAGGAAGAGCAGGGCTTTGAAGAAGGCGTGGGTGACAAGGTGGAAGATGCCTGCCGAGTACGCGGCGACACCGCAGGCGAGGAACATGTAGCCGAGCTGCGAGATGGTGGAGTAGGCGAGGACGCGCTTGATGTCGGTCTGGACGATTCCGATGGTGGCCGCAAAGAATGCGGTGGCGACGCCGATGATGGCGACGGTCGAGAGCGCGAGGGGCGAGCGATCGAAGATGACGTGGGTGCGCGCGATCATGTAGACGCCCGCGGTGACCATGGTGGCGGCGTGGATGAGCGCGGAGACCGGGGTGGGGCCTTCCATGGCGTCGGGAAGCCAGACGTAGAGTGGAATCTGCGCGGACTTGCCGGTTGCGCCGAGGAGGAGGAAGAGGGCGATGGCGGTGAGGAATCCGCCCTGAAGCGCGGGCGCGGCACTGATGCGGGGGAAGATTTCGCCGAAGCTGAGCGAGCCGAAGTGGGCGATGAGGAGGAACATCGCGATGAGGAAGCCGAAGTCGCCGATGCGGTTGACGATGAAGGCTTTCATTCCGGCTTTCGCGGCGGAATCGCGTGTGAACCAGAATCCGATGAGCAGATAGGAAGCGAGGCCGACGCCTTCCCAGCCGACGAACATGAGCAGGAAGTTCTCGGCGAGCACGAGGGTGAGCATGAAGAAGAGGAAGAGGTTCATGTAGGCGAAGAAACGCCAGTAGCTGGAGTCCTGGGCCATGTATCCGATGGAGTAGACGTGGATGAGGAAGCCGACGCCGGTGACGACGCACAGCATGATCAGGGTGAGCTGATCGAGCTGGAAGGAGAAGTCGGCGTGGAATGCGCCGGAGCGGATCCAGGCTCCGAGGTTTTCGCTGCAGGGAAGGGTGAGGGAACTGAATTGTGTAACAATGACTGCGACTTGTATGGCGGGGACCAGCGACGCGACGAGGGCAACGGTGGTGACGAGCGCCTTCGGCGCTTTGCGGCCGAGCAGACCGTTCACCAGAAATCCGGCGAAGGGGACGAGCGGGATGAGCCAGAGGTGAAGGTTGGGGTTCATAGTTTCATCAGGTCGATGGAGTCGACGTTGAGGGTGTTGCGGGCGCGGAAGACGGCGATGATGATGGCGAGGCCGACGGCGGCTTCGGCGGCGGCGACGACCATCACGAAGAAGACGAAGATTTGGCCGTTGACCTGCAGGTGTCCGGTGGTCTGGCTCCATTGACGCGAGAAGGCAATGAAGGCGAGGTTGACGGCGTTGAGCATGAGCTCAATGGACATGAAGACGGTGATGATGTTGCGCTTGATCAGGAATGCGGCGACACCGATGGAGAACAGGACAGCGCTGAGGACGAGGTAGTAAGCGATGGGGACCACGGGCTCAGTGCTCCTTTCTCGCGAGCGCGACTGCGCCGAGGATGGCGATGAGGATGAGGACGGAGGTGACTTCGAAAGGCAGCAGCAGGTCTTTGAAGAGAACGCGGCTGAGGTCGCTGGTGGTGGCGAGATATTCGCCGAGGCGGGCCTCGCCGAATTCGCCGCGGCGCGAGATGAAGATGAAGGCGAGGAGGCCGAGGAGGGCGGCGGCTCCGGGGAATCCTGCGATGTAGGCGAGCTTGCTGCCGTGGGTGCGCTCTTCTTTGCCGGCGTTGAGGAGCATGATGACGAAGGTGAAGAGAACCATGATGGCGCCGGAGTAGACGATGACCTGGGCGGCGGCGAGGAATTCGGCTCCGAGGAGCAGGTAGAGGACGGCGAGCGAGCTCATGACCACGATGAGCGAGAGGGCGCTGTTGATGGGATGGCGCTGGAGGAGGAGATTGAGCGCGCCCGCTACGCACAGCCCCGCGAAAATGATGAAGAGAGCCAGATGCATGGTTTTTCGACTAACTTGCGTTCAAAAAACTATGAAGAAACCTTCCCTCAGCGGCTAAAGCCGAAACATTTTGCGAATTCTTACGGCACGGCTGAAGCCGTGCCCCTTCAAAGCTCCAGGGGCTAAAGCCCCATCCTGAATTAACCCTGTTCGGCACGACTCAAGTCGTGCCCTGATACAAAAGCAGTGCTCTGCATACCTCAGTTCTTGTTCGGCACGAGTGAAGCCGTGCCCCTTCAAAGCTCCGGGGGCTAAAGCCCCATTCTGAACTAACCCTGTTCGGCACGACTCAAGTCGTGCCCTGATACAAAAGCAGTGCTCTGCATACCTCAGTTCTTGTTCGGCACGAGTGAAGCCGTGCCCCTTCAAAGCTTGCCGGGCCTAAAGGCCTCCTGGTGGAGCGTCCCTTTTCACCGGCCTGAAGGCCGGTGCTTTTACCGTCGTGCCGCTTTCGCGGCACCTTGATGCGGACCATTTTCTCCGCAAGGAGTGAAGCCGTGACCTTTCAAAGCAGGTTGTGAAACCCAATTGCCTGAAACAGAAATTGTATTACTGCGTCGGCAGCCGCAATCCGATGCAGAAGCTGGTGACAACGATGTTGGCGACGGCCACGGGCACCAGGAATTTCCATCCCAGGCCCATGAGCTGATCGTAACGGAGGCGCGGCAGCGTCCCGCGCACCCAGATATAGAGAAAGAGGAAGCCGAAAACTTTGATGACGAACCAGAAGATGGAAAGCAGCGCCGTGGCGATGGGGCCGGTGGCGAAGTGGAAGAGATTGCCGAAGGGGCTGGTCCATCCGCCGAAGAAGAGGAGGGTGGCGACGCAGCCGACGGTGATCATGTTGCCGTACTCGGCCATGAAGAACATGGCGAATTTCATGGAGCTGTATTCGGTGTGATAGCCGGCGGTGAGCTCGGACTCGGCTTCAGGGAGGTCGAAGGGGGAGCGGTTGGTTTCGGCGTAGGCGGCCATGAGATAGATGAAGAAGGCGACGAACTGAAATCCGCCGAAGAAGTTCCAGGAGAGGAGTCCGTGCGTGGCCTGGACATCGACGATGTGGCGGAGGTTCAGCGACTGGGAGCGGAGGACGACGCCGACGAGGG
>CAZHTJ010000020.1:0-60968 GCA_964535525.1 uncultured Acidobacterium sp.
TGCTCTTCTCCCCCTTAGATGGATCCGCCCACTAAATGCAGGTCACACGATACAACCTAAGGGCAGTCAAAAACGCCACCTGATCAAAGGGTCTTTCGCGAGTCCGCGCACCCCATTAACCGAGTAGTTAACATGCACGGCTTCTCCCCACCAGCGTCCCCTCGAATCAACAGCTTGCTGGGGGCTTACCCCCCTTCTTTCGCCCCCCGTCCAGCTTCCTGGTGACCACCGAAGCCGCGTCATTCCCATCCCGGCCGGTGCACTCGCCTCCGCCACAGAAAAGTGAAGGGGCATGACTTTTAGTCATGCCGTTAAGGCCGCAATATCAGGCGGGCTTTAGCCCCCGAGTACCAAAGGCCTCCGGGGCTCAGCCACAGCCACTCCCAGTTAAAAAACAGCTTCCTGCTTCTGCTTCCTGCTGATTCCTTGGATCCCGGGATTTCCACAAAACTGTCAAGAGGCAAGCCCAAAGCCAAAAGTAACGACTTTTGACTTACAACGACTTACACGCCAAAATACCCGAAGATATTTGGCAGCTTTTATAGCTGGACTTGGTATTCTAATAATAGGGGGGTAAAAAAATATTCTCCCCCCCTGTAAGTCCGGAATCGGAATTCCGCAAAAGCCTCGCTCGCGCGAGGCTTTTCTATTGCTTGTTTCTCGGAGGAAATCCATGCCACGCTTCTGCACCGCGCTCCACGAAGGTCAGCCATGCCCCGCCCGCGCCACTCCGGGCCAGCGCTTCTGCTATGTCCACCGCCCACAACCCCACGTCTCCCGCCGGTGCGAGTATTTCAACCGCAAGGGTCAGCCCTGTCGTTCCACCACCCTGCTTGGCCAGAACTACTGCTTCACCCACAGCCCGCGCAACCGCCGCGCCACGCGCCCCGCCCTCCCCATCGTCCCCCGCACCAGGCGCCAAAAGGCCCAGGTAAGGTGGCTCATTTTCATCAACATGCCGAAGTCAAAAAGTGCCCTCCCGGAAAGCCAGCAAGGCCAATAACTTGCCGGGATCCCATGCCCCAGGGGAGGGGGGCCCCTTCGGCCTCGGATCGAAGCGCAAGTGCGATTCTCGAACCTGTTGTGGTAAACGTGACAAATGCGAGCTGTTGCCGAAAAGCTGCACCTGAGTGAGATTGCGCCGGGGCTGGTTCAGTCGGAGATTCGCGCCATGACCGTCGCGTGCGACCTGGCGGGAGGCGTGAACCTGGCCCAGGGCGTGTGCGACACCGAAGTCCCGGCGCCGGTAGCCGCACGCGCGATCGAAGCCATCGGGCAGGGACTCAACATCTACACGCGCATGGACGGAATCGAGGTTCTGCGCAGGGCGATTGCCGAAAAGCTGGCCCGGCATAACGGTGTGAAGGCCGACCCCGATGGGGAGATCCTCGTGACGTCGGGCGCGACCGCGGGATTCCAGGCCGCGTGCATGGCGCTGTTCGATCCGGGCGACGAAGTCATCCTGTTCGAGCCGTTCTATGGCTATCACCTGAACACGCTGCGCGCTCTGCGTGTGAACGCGACATCGGTACCGCTGATCGAGCCGGATTGGGCGCTCGACCTCGACGCGCTGCGCGCCGCGATTACGCCTCGCACTCGCGGCATCGTCGTGAATTCGCCGTCGAATCCGTGCGGGAAAGTATTCTCACGCGCGGAACTCGAAGCGGTCGCGGCGCTGGCGATCGAACACGATCTGTTTGTCATCACGGATGAGATTTACGAATACTTCGTATTCGACGGAGCACAGCACATCAGCCTGGCAACGCTGCCGGGGATGGCCGAGCGCACCATTTCGGTCTCAGGATTGTCGAAGACCTTCAGCATCACGGGATGGCGCATCGGCTATTTGGTTGCAGACAAGCGCTGGATGGGGGCGATCAATTATTTCCACGACCTGGTTTACGTCTGCGCTCCTGCGCCGTTCCAGCACGCCTCTGCCGCGGGACTGTTGCAGCTTCCCGATTCGTTTTATTCCGGCTTGTCCGGCGAGTACCAGGCGAAGCGCGACATGTTGTGCACGGCTTTGAGCGATGTGGGACTGACACCGTCGATTCCGCAGGGGGCCTATTATGTGCTCGCCGATGTTACAAAACTTCCAGGAGCCACGGCGCGGGAGAAAGCGCGCGCACTGTTACACAATACGGGTGTGGCGGCGGTTGCGGGAACGGCGTTCTTTGCGGCAGGACGCGGCGAAAACCTGATCCGGTTCTGCTTTGCCAAGCGCGACGAGGATCTGGCGCGCGCCTGCGCGATGCTGCGAACGCTTTGACAAGTCAGGCTGCGGCGGAAGTTGCGATATCGACCAGCGGATAGCCCAGCTTTTTCCATTCATCGTAGCCGCCACGCAGCGGACGCACGCGATTGATGCCCATGGCGCGCAGTCGCAGGGCCATGCGCGCCGCGGTGGCTTCGCTGGGACAGGTGCAGAAGAGGACGATTTCCTGATCGCGCGGGATGCGGTCGCTTAGTTCGACCAGCCTGTCCGGGGTCATGCTGAGTGCGCCGGGCAGGGTGCGTGGGTCGGGGAGATAGTCCAAAGGATGGCGCAGGTCGACGATGAAGACGGGCTGGCCGGCGTCGACCAGTTCTTTCAGCTCACTCGGCTCGATACGCGCCATGCGCACTGAGCGCAGGAAGGCGCGGCGCTGCAGCATGCGCCACACCACAAAGCCGATGACGAGCAGGGCGAAAATTGCGCCGAAGAAGTGTGCGGCTTCAGAGAGGGCCTCGGGATGACGCTTGAGAACGTCGCCGAAGAAGCGGCCGCCTAGGGTGAGGGTGAGGATCCAAAGCAGAATGCCGCCGGCATCGCAGAGCAGGAACCTGCCATAAGGCATCCCGATTTGTCCGGCGATGGGGGCGGCGACCGAACCCAGGCCGGGAACGAATTTCGCGACCAGCAGCGCGGCGGATCCACGTTTGGTGAAGACGCCTTCTGTTTTGCGGACGCATGCGGAGCTTTCGAAGCTGAGCCGGCACATGAGGCGCACGACCGCGGAGCCGTATCTTTTGCCGAAGATATACCAGGTGCTGTCCGCAATGAGACTGGCGGAAAGTGCCGTCAAAAGAACGAACGGCAAACTCAGCTGGTGCGTGGCGGTCAGCGTGCCCGCGGTGAGCAGAAGCGGTGCGCTCGGGATGGGCACGCCCAGCTGCTCCGCGAGCACCCAGACAAACACCAGCCAGTACCCGTATCTGATGAAAAAATCGAGCGCGATCGGCATGCGTGGGGCCCGCCTGAGGAACAGCTTGCAATATAGATGTGGCGAGCCGCGAAAAAGGAGCAGGTCTAATTTGTAATCGAGGCGAAAGAAAACTGCTCTACCGAGGCCCGGCTGGTTCTTTCGCCACCTGCAGCGGAATCTCAATCGTGCCGACGCGCCCGCTGATGAGGTCGTGCACGCCGAGGCGGAGAAAGATCTGCCCTGACGGCAAATCGATCTCCTGGTGCATGCGCAGGCCCTCGCGTTGCTCCTGCGCGGGCGGCGTGTCGATGGAGAATCCGCCGTCGGTGTAGTTGAGGCGGATGCCCTCCGGATCGTACGCGACCTGGGTGAGCCCCAGTTCGCGGTGGATGCGGCCATCAGGCAGCGTTTTGGAGTCGAAGCCACGCGGATCGATGGTGTAGTCGACGACGTAGCGTTGCAGCGGCGGCTTGAGGGATTTGACCAGGGCGCCCGCCGGATCAGGGGAGATTTTCTCGCCCCGCACCGCGGGATCGCCCGCGGACACGACGCGGACCTGGAAGAGCACCTGGGATTGGGGCAGAACCCCATGCTGCATGGCGGCAATGAGCGGAGTGAGCCGGCCCGGCATCAGCTTTGCTGTCTGCGCGGGATCATCGGCATAGTATCCGTGGCGGTATTCGAGGTCCGCGTGACCCTCGGGCATCTGAATCCCGATTTTGCGGTAGGCGCCGTTGTAGTTTTTGTTCGCGGGCGCGTAGCCGATGGTGTAGTAATTGGCGCCGTTCGCGATGGACTGGACCACGGCCTGGCCGACCGCGTTGGTGTTATAGAAGGCCTTCCCGCCAGTCTCATTCGCAATCTGGTCCATGGTCGAATGCTCGGCAAAGTTGGACTGCAGGAACTGCAGGTTGCTCTGCTCGACGATCTGCGAAGTCGTCGGCAGGTTCACGCTCAACGGCCTCGAGTTCGGCGTTTCGGTCAGGATGGAGGGATTCAGCGGCGTGGCTGAGGCTTCCTGGGTGGGCGTATTGAGCAGGCCGCGCGCGTCCACGGGATAGACGGCGACCCGCGCCAGCGCCATCAGCTCCGCGAGCTTAGCCACGCGCGAACCAAAATCGCGCTGCGATGCGCCGGGATCTTCCTGGGTCGGATCCGGACCTACATTGATCGGGACCGAGCCGGTGTACCAGATCAGGTTTTTTCTTCCCGGGATGGTGCTGAGGTAGCGCGCGAGTTGTTCCATGGCGTCGATCGTGATGTCCAGGCGCAGGTTGAGCTCGAAGGCGGACTGCTCAGCCGCGAACTGATTCATGGCCTCGACCGCCTCGACCGACGCTCCGCCACTGTCGGCGAGAAAGCCCATGAACTGCATCTGCTGGTCGTAGAGCGGGTCCAGGATCGGCGACTGCTCCGGATGGCCGCGTCCTTCCTTCAGGGCTTTTTCGATGGTGCTCGAATCTGTGCTGAAACCTTCTACCATGCGGAGGCGTGACGACAGGGTGAAAACAGCGATGCGGGTGCCGGGCGGAATGGTGCGGAGGTACTGCAGCATGCGGCGTCGGACATATACCTGATCGGAGAGCGGCGTGTTGAGCGCATCGAGGAGCAGCACATTCGCGGCGCTGGTGATGGCGTAGCGCGGGGCGTTGCTCCACGTGTGTGGCGGCAGATTCGCAACCGTGGCGGATTCTATTGCGTCGGTCGCACGATGTTCTTCGAAGGTGGTGATCGGCTGCTCGTGGCCATCTTCGGAGATGCGAAAATCCGTTGACTTCAGACCCTGAACGGGGCTGCCCTTGTCGGTGACGACCACGTCGACGAGGACGAGGTTCGCGTTGGTCCTGAAGATGGCGGGCTGTTCATCCGGACTTTGCGCCGCAACGGCAGTGCCGGTCTGCGCCAGCGGCAGGCACGCAGGCAGCACGGCAAGTGAGGCACAGCAAAAGAGGAACACGAAGCGGGAGCGGATCATGGACGCACTCCGGGCCGGGAATCTGAATTACCCATCCTACGCCCGGAGGCATGGCGCCGTATCGATGCGAGGAAGGTCGAGGGCGAGTGGCAGGCCTTGAAGTTAGTGCACGGGGCGGCCACTCCGGCGCGGAGGAGGGTAGGCCAGCACCGGGTTCTGGATTGGCGAGGCCGTCTACCTGTTCTTTATGATCTCGGCCAGTTCCTGAATCAGCTGCAGGAGCTGGAGTTTCCCGCGCTCGGTGAGCAGGGTGAACTCAACGCCAACGGCGGTCTCGCCGTGATGTGCGCCGATGGCGCCCTGGACACGGAGAGGAAGTTGGCGCACGGTAAATGTCATTTCGACGGCTTCGGCCCGGATGAAGCTGTGCCCCTTGCCCAGATCGAGCAGACATCCACTGAGACTCAAATTCGAGATCTTTCCACGGCGGTTGTAGCCGGAAGGTAAGCTGCGAATCTCCGCCTCACCGGCGCACAGGAACCGAGGATGCTGTCTGCGATCTTCTTCCCCTGATGCCATAGGGCTCCCTTCGGGTTCTGATGAAGATATCGGCTGGCCTGCCTGGAAGATTGAAGAATCGTGCGGACGGTACGGTCGATTGTGAATGTCCCATTGCCGGACGGGGCAGGCCGCAGCGCGGAAAAACAGTTTTCGTGACCACCGATACATCGGCCCGGCGATCCTCGCGGTACTCTGTTGCCATGCCATTGGAGGTGGTTGCGGGGTCAAAAATGGGCTTGGGAAGTGGTCTTGCAGCAGCGCGGAAGGTTCTGGAGAACGGCGTCGCGGATCGGGCCTTCCCCGGAGCCGCGTATGGGGTGCTGCATCGCGGCGCTGTGGTTGCGCTGGGTCCTGTGGGCCGCTTCACTTATGACACGGACGCACCCGCGGTCGCGGAGGAGACGGTCTTCGACCTCGCGAGCGTGAGCAAGGTGCTGGCCACAACGGCCGCAGCCATGGTGCTTGTGGATCGCGGGGTGCTCGATCTCGAGACGCCAGTTGGCGACCTTCTGCCGGGATTCGTGATTGGCATGGAGCCAGGCAGCGGCAAGGAACGCGTGACGCTTCGCATGCTGCTGGCGCACACGTCGGGTCTTCCCGCTTACGCTCCACTGTTTCGCACGCACACAACGCCCGATGCACTGGTGCGGGCCACGCTGCAGCTTTCTCTGGAAGCGAAGCCGGGGATGCGGACGGAATATTCGGACTTTGGCTATATCCTGCTGGGCAAAGCCATCGAAGTTTTGTCGGGGCAACCGCTCGACGTTTTCTGCGCGCGCGAAATCTTCGGGCCCCTCGGCCTCGGGACCACCCGCTTTCGTCCGCCGCAGGAGAGCTGGCCTTCGATTCCTCCGACGGAGGATGACCTCACCTTCCGCCGCCGCGTGATTCAGGGAGAAGTACAGGACGAGAACTGTTTCGTCCTCGGCGGAGTCGCGGGACACGCGGGCCTCTTTGCCAACGTGGGAGATGTGCTGGGATTTGCGCAGTGCATCCTCGCGCAGGGACGAACGCGCGATGGCCGAGCGCTGTTTCAGGCTTCTACCGTTGAGCACTTCACGACGCGGCAAAGCACGCCGGATGGAAAATTCCGCGCGCTGGGGTGGGATGTTCCGACCGAGGGCTCATCGTCAGGACGCTATTTCGGACCGCGGACGATCGGGCACCTCGGCTACTCGGGATGCTCGCTGTGGATCGATCCGGATCAGGAACTCGCGGTCGTGCTGCTGACGAATCGCACGTGGCCGGATCGGTCGAACGATGCGATCCGGCGCGTTCGGCCCCTGTTTCACGACGCGGTGGTCGAGGCGTTGCGCTAACAACTATCTCAGGTCCGGTCACTCGCAATGAGGCCGCAGCGCCGTCCCACCAAACGGCTAGTTCCCGCCGAAGTCACCGCCTCCGCCGAAGTCGCCACCGCCGGGATCGCCCCCTGGATCGGCGCCAAAGTCTCCACCGCCAGAGTCGTCGAGATAACCCTGCGTATCGCCTGCATCGGATCCGGCGTCGTAGGGTCCCTGTGGTTGCTCGTCGGGCCCGCCAGGGTCGGCCGATGCATCGTAGGGTCCCTGCGGCTGTTCGTCCGGCCCGGATATATATGCTCCGCCCCTGGAGGGGTCGTCATAGTAATTGTTGATGACGGTCTCCTGGGGAGCTTCGCCGAATCCACCCCACCCGCCACCCCCACCGTGGTGCAGCAACGCCTCCACCCCTTCGAACGCCAGGATTCCGCCGGCGACTCCCGCCGCCGTGCTGGCTGCGGAGCGCAGGAAGCCACCGCCTCCGCTGGGAGCCGGCTGATAAGCGTATTCAGGAGGAGGAGTGTACTGCGGCGGCGCGGCCTGGTATTGCGGAGGCGGCGGCGGAGCGTACTGCGGCTGATTCGGACGCACGGCCCCGCCCAAAAAGCTGGTAGCCTGCGGCGGAGCGAGTTGCTGTTGCAGGCGCTGCATCTGCGCGCGCGCCTGCTCGAGCGCGATGTTCTGGATGAGCACGGTTTGCGCCAGCTTGTAGAGGGCATCGGGGTCGCGTGCCAGCCCGTCGTTGAGCAGCGCCTCAGCATCGGGATCTTTCTCGGTGAGCTGGGTTCCCTCGACCTTGCGGACGAGGTCCTGCAGCATCTGCGCTTCCTGGGGGGTCATGCGTGATTCTCCTTCAAAGGTGTTATACGCGGGATTGGACCAGGTAGGTTCCCGACCGATTTGGCCCTTCAATTCTTCATTGGAGCGCAAAAAAAGCCTTCGCGCCGAGTATTGCAGCGAAGGCCTTTTACGTTTCCGGACCAACGGATTAGTAGATCCGGAAGTTAACCTCGATGTTGATTTCCACCGGAACCGGTTTCCCGTTGAAAATAGCCGGCTTGAACTTGTACTGGCGCACCGCTTCCAGAGCCTTCTCGTCGAGGCCCATCCCCAGAGGCCTCACGATGCGCACGCGCTGCGGATTGCCCTGCGCGTCGACGATCAAACCGACGACGCAAACGCCCTGATACTTGGCGCGCCGCGCTTCGTCGGAGAACTCCGGATCGGGCGCGTAAACCAGAACCGGGTTCGAAACGCCGCCGCCCGGATGATAGAGGCCGCCGCCGTATCCCCCTCCGGTGCCTGGCCCAATGCCGTTGCCGTTGCCGGAACCGATGCCGCCGCCAGAACCGCTGCCAAAGCCTGAACCGGAACCGCCGCCCTGCGACGCCAGCGCGATCTGCGTCGACTGCGGCACGCCGATGTTCGGCATGTTCGGGTTATCCGGCAGCTTGATCTGCTGCGGCATCAGGACGGCCGGCTCGACCGCCAGCTTCGGATGATCGATCTTGAGAATCTGCGGAGGCGCAAGCGGGGCCTTCTCCATCTTCGGGAGCTTGCCTTTGGAGGCCTCGACCAGCTCGTGATTGCCGCCGCCGCCACCGCCGCCCATCACGTCTTTGGCCGGCGCCGCGGGAATAAACGGAGTGACATCGATGGGTGTGACCACGGCCTTCTTCGTAACAGCGCGCTCGCGCCATTGCTGGAGCGTGAAGAGCAGGATGAGCCCGATGATGACCGCATGCGTGACGAACGAAACGGCGCTCGATGCCGGGTTGCGCTTGACCGCCATGGGGTCGCGCACCGCGATGGGCACTGAGCTCAATTTGAGCGGCGGCAGTTTCTTTGGGAACAGCACGTCGACGACGCTGGCGAACAGCGTCTTCCAGATCGGCTCTTCGACAATCGAATCCAGCCCGGCGAAGTGCAAAGCCGGCGGCTGTGGTTCTCTACCCCGATTTGAGTCCGGTACAAGGTTCGGAGACGTCAAAACCGTATTCCCCATGTTTCCTGGCCGGGCGTTGCCGCCCAGCTTCTCCTGATTATGAATGACAGCGGCCCTCTCTGTCGCGTCCGGGGCTTTGCTGCACTTGCTGAGATGCGGGCCGAGCCCCAAAAATCGCCTGCACGCCTCCCTTCATCGATAGACGCTTGATCCAGCAGGAAGTTACTGCCGTTCCGGCGGATACAATGAAGTTTTACCTGACCGAGCTGGAGACCCGATGTCTGCTGCGCCGCCATCCGGCGACCCAAAGCCTGTTGCCTTGAAGGATACACTTTCCCTGCCTCGTACGGACTTCCCCATGAAGGCCAATCTGCCGCAGAGTGAGCCAGCCCGGCTGCGGGCATGGGGAGAATCCCGCCTTTATGACCAGATTCGCGACACCCGCCGTGGCGCCCCGCGCTGGATTCTGCATGACGGTCCGCCGTACGCCAACGGACCCCTGCATTTAGGCCATGCGCTAAATAAGTGCCTCAAGGACTTCATTGTCAAGTGCAAAACGATGGCGGGGTTCGATTCCCCATACGTGCCGGGCTTCGACTGCCACGGCCTTCCCATCGAGATCAAGGTGGACGAGAAGCTGGGGCGCAAGAAGCTGGATATGCCGGCGGTGGAGTTCCTGCGCCATTGCCGCGAGTATGCGCAGAAATTTGTCGATCTGCAGACGACTCAGTTTGTCCGGCTGGGGGTTTTTGGCCGCTGGGACGATCCCTATTCGACCATGTCGCGCGGATATGAGGCGAAAATCCTGGAGACTTTCTACGGGTTCCTCGAAGACGGCTTTGTTTATCGCGGGCTCAGACCGGTCTATTGGTGTATCCACGACCGGACAGCCCTGGCCGATGCCGAGATCGAGTACGAGCAGCACTCCAGCCCCAGCATTTATGTGCGCTACGACCTGACCAGCGATCCGGCGGCGATCCATCCCGCGCTTGCCGGCAAGAAGGTCGCCACAATCATCTGGACCACGACCCCCTGGACGCTGCCTGCGTCGCTCGCTGTAGCGTTTCATCCGGATTTCGACTATGTGGCGCTGGAGCAGGATGGCCAGGTTTACATCGTGGCGCAGGCGCTGGCCGCAGCGGTGCGGGAGGCGTGCAATCTTGAGGCGGCCGTTCCCATCGCGAGCTTTAAGGGATCGCGCATGGAGCGCGTGACGTTCCAGCATCCTTTTCTGGACCGGTCCGTGCTGGGCGTGCTGGCCGAATACGTCACCGCCGACCAGGGAACGGGGGCCGTCCACACCGCGCCCGCTCATGGCGCCGACGACTTCCAGACCGGCACTCGCTACGGGCTCGACCAGACGTCTCATGTTGACAATGCCGGGCGCATCCGCGACGGTCTGCCGGAGTACGACGGCAAGACCGTCTTTCAGGCGAACCAGCCGATCATCGATCTGGTCGCGAGCCGCGGCGCGCTGATGGGGCGGTCGGATATCTTCCACAGCTATCCGCATTGCTGGCGCTGCCATCATCCGGTCATCTTCCGTGCGACGGAGCAGTGGTTCATCAACATCGATACGCCGATGACGAATCCGGATGGGTCGGAGACGACTTTCCGGCAGCGCTCGCTGGACGAGATCAAAAACAGCGTGCGATGGGACCCGGCGTGGGGCGAGGAGCGTATCGCCAACATGATCGCGACGCGTCCGGACTGGTGCATTTCGCGCCAGCGTGTTTGGGGTGTGCCCATCGCGGTCTTTTTGTGCGAGGGCTGCCAGCGGCCGTTGATGGATTCCGCGCTGAATCGGCGGATCGTCGAGTTGTTTCAGAAGGAAGGGCTCGAGGCGTGGCACAAAGAGGCTGCCGATGGGTTGTTGCCGCCAGGGACGGTCTGCGTTCACTGCGGCAAATCGACATTTCGTCGCGAAACGGACATCCTGGACGTCTGGTTCGACTCCGGCTCCAGCTGGCACGCCGTGCTCGAAACCGAACCGGGCCTGGCTCCGCCGGCGGACCTCTACTTCGAGGGAGGCGACCAGTATCGCGGGTGGTTCCACACTTCGCTGCTCACATCGGTCGGTGTCGGACAAAAGCACGAGGCGCCCTTTCGCATGGTGGGGACGGCGGGCTGGACGCTCGACGAGCAGGGCCGCGCCATGTCGAAGTCCCTCGGCAATGGCGTCGATCCGGTCGACATCGCCGACCGCCTGGGCGCGGAGATTGTCCGCCTGTGGGTCGCCAGCGTCGACTTTCGCGAAGACGTGGTTTCGAGCGAAGCCATCATGCAGCGCCTGGCAGACAATTACCGCAAGCTGCGCAACACCTTCCGGTTCCTGCTGGGGAATCTCGCAGGGTTCGATCCCGTGTCGGACGCCGTGTCGGACACGGAGTTGCTGCCGCTGGATCGGTATATGCTGGCGCGCTGCCGTGAGCTGGTCGAGAAAGTGTGTGGGACCGACGGGAAGGGCGGCTGGTACGGCGACTTTCAGTTTCACCGCGTGTATCACGCCGTCAACGAGTTCTGCATTGTCGGCCTGAGCGCGTTTTATCTCGATCTGCTCAAGGACCGCCTGTACACATTCGCGCCGAAAGGCGTCGAACGCCGCTCCGCCCAGACCGTTCTCTGGAGAATCACCGATGCCCTGGTTCGGCTCGTCGCGCCGATTCTGACTTTCACGTCGGACGAGGTTTGGCAGTATCTGCCGCCCATGTCCGACAGACCAGCCAGCGTGCATCTGGCGTGGTTCCCCGCAGCGGACGAACTGGGACCTGGCAGACCTTATGTACCAGGTCCCAATGGACTCAATCCGCTCGACGACTCTGAGCGGTGGACGACCTTGACGAGCGTTCGCGAAACCGTCCTGAAGGCACTGGAGACCGCACGGCAAAACAAGCAAATTGGAAAAAGTCTCGACGCGAAGGTCATTGTTTCCACCTCAGGGTCTACGCTCCTACGACTGCAATTGTTGGCTGATTCACTGGAGGAACTGTTCAACGTCTCCCAAGTCGAGGTTCGATCAGCGGGTGATACAAAAGTCACCGAGGAGGACAAACTCGAGATTGAGGTCGTTCCTGCTTCCGGCCACCGCTGTGATCGTTGCTGGCGCTACTATCCCGACGAGAGCGAACAGCGTGTCAGACAATTTGGCCCCTGGCCGAATGTCTGTGGCCGTTGCGCAGACGCCCTGCGCCAGATGGGCTACAGCGGGGATGCACAGTGAGCAAGTCCCCAACTCCCGCGAGCGCCCCAACGCCGGATCGCCGTCTCTGGCTGCTGCTGGTCTCGGCCATCGTGCTTCTCGTGGACAGGCTGACGAAGCTCTGGGTCAGCGCGCACATTCAGGAGGGTGACGCGATTGTCGTCATCCGCCACGTCTTCCGCATCACGCACGTGCGCAATCCGGGCGCGGCGTTTTCGATGTTCACCGAATCGGCGCGCCCGGAGCTGACGCGCTGGATCCTCACGGTCTTCTCCCTGGTCGCCGCGGTCGTCGTGCTCTTCGTGATCCTCCGTTTCGGCCGGCGTCTGACGCCGACCATGTTCGCGCTGGCCCTCATCCTGGGCGGTACGATCGGCAACGTTTGGGACCGTCTCCGCTTTGGCCTCGTCACCGACTTCCTCGAGGTCCACATCGTCCACTACCACTGGCCCGACTTCAACGTGGCAGATTCGGCAATCGTCTGCGGTGGCATTCTGCTGGTGCTCGACGCGCTGCGCTCTTCGAGCGAGCCATCCAGGAAATCGCACTAATAACGCAAGCCGAGACGCAGCGGGAACTCCTCCTCATCGTCGTCTGCGTCGATGCGGTGAAGATGATCGGCCATGCGGCTGCGATGCATCGCGCGCAGGATCCCATCGGCCGTTGCGAAAATGGCACAGGCCAGTGCCAAATGTCCAGCACTGGCTTCGATGATCGGCTCCAGCGCGACGGTGAACATGACGACGGCGGGAAAGAAGCCCAGGTACGGAATGAGCAACAGCGCAAAATTCGTGGCGGAGTTGGAACGAGCACCGGTGAACGGGATCGTGGTCACGTTCAGGAAAAACAGATCGGTCAACACCATGCTCCATCCCACCGCGACCACGGCCTGCCCCGCTGCGAATAACCAGCGATGCGAGGACGGCGTCGCCAAGGCCCACGCGCATCCGGCGGCGACGAGGCTCAGCAGTCCGCTCCATAGAAAGACCCATCGCTTGGCCGCACTGACCTCTGCCCGTCCCGCCTTGCCGAGAATGACGAGAAAGATCCACCGGCCGCGCTGATCCGCAGGAGCCAGAAACGTGCTGCGCAGGCCGGAAACGGTCCAGAACGCGACGATGGGGATGGTCGCGCGCAACTCCCCGGGCGAGAAAACGAATTGGATCCCGCCGTGCGCGAGGCTCACGCGCGTCACCGTCGCCAGCAGCAGTGCGGCCCCCATGCCTCCGTACATCACCAGCACCATGCGATAGCGGGGCACGCGCAGCAGATTCTGCCCGATGAACTGCCAGATGGCACGGCACACGGGCGTGCGCGCCAATGTTGCGTGCAAAACACGGCGCGCCGGCCTGGGGATCCAGCTCTGCCGCTCGCGCCTTGCGGCGCCTTCGACGAGGCCGCGGGTCTTCCGCCACCACGCCAGGGGATAGGAGGCGACGGCCAGCGCCACGGCGATCGCGAGAGCCATCCAGCCGATGCGAGCGATATAAACGAACACCGGCGCCGTCGACGATCCATCCAGGATGCGCTGATAAATTCCCAGAAACCAGAATGACGGGATCCACGACACGAGCCGGCTGTTCGATTGCAGCACCGCTCCCAGCGATGACGCAGTCGCTGGATACAGGAACAACAGAGTCAGCAGCGCGACGACGAAAAATCCCTGTAGCCAGAGGGAAATCCTCCGGAAGAATCGGTCGCCCATCAGTCCCAGGAGAACCCCTTCGAGCGCCAGCAAGAACGCCGCGCCAAAGACGCCGCTGGCCGCAACCGCGAGCAGATGAGCGGCCCAGAATCGCAGAAGGTGGGGCGGGTCGACGGCTGCCGGCAAGACGATGGGAGCAAGAAAATTTGAGTCGAACAACGCCGCGCCCATCAGCAGGAAGATCGCCGCCACGCGTGCGCCGAGCACTTTGCTGGTGCGCGTCGGCAGCGGGGAGAGAACAAAGACGTCCAGCAGATCCGGAAACAGCAAATCCCACTCGAAGATGGTGACGATGCCCATCGCCACCATCGAATACAGCGCGTAGAAATAGTGATCGCCCACCTGCGCCCAGTACGACCGCACCTGATGCGGCATGTGGTAGGGCGTGTAAAGGTAGAGCGCCACCACGAAGCCGGGCATTCCGATGGTGCAAGCCGCCTGCACCAGCAGCGTCTTCGTGTCTCTGTCGTTCGACGCCATCTCGTTGGTGAAAAAGCGCTGAAGGAAATGCCGCACCAGCGCTCGAAACTGCGAGGGCTCGTCTTCAAATTCTGCGGGGCCCTGGCGCGCGAGCACTTCCAGCGACAGCACTTCGTCGCGCTCGGCTTTCGATGCCCGCACCACGCTAGCCATCGCCGATCCTCATCACCTCGACCATCTCTTTCGCCGCGCTGCGCGTATCCTGCTGGCGCACCAGCTGCGCGAAGACTTTCTCCAGGCTCGGCAACTCCATGAGCCGAGTCAGGTCCGAGGGCGGGGCGTCTGCCAAAACCTTGCCCTGAGCGATCACGATGACTCGATCGCAAATCTGCTCGACAATCTCGAGCACGTGCGAGATGTACAGCACCGCCTTGCCCGCTGCGGCGAGCTCATGCAGCAGATCGCGGAAGAGGCGCGATGACAGCACATCCAGCCCCGACAGCGGCTCGTCGAAGACCAGCATTTTGGGATCATGCATCAACGACGCCGCCATCAGCACCCGCTGCCTCATACCCTTCGAATACGCCGTCATGGGGGAATGCCGCCACGATTCGAGGCCCAGCAACTGCAGCATCGCTGTCGCTTTCTCTTCGATCAGCCGCTCGCGCATGCCGCGCAGACGGCCCACCAGCTGGAGATATTCGAGGGCCGACATCCACGCATACAGGTGCGCTTCTTCCGGGATGTAGCCGAAGGTGGCACGCCAGGCCAGGAGGTCCGCGTGAATATCTCTGCCTTCAAAGAGCACGCTTCCGTCGTTGGGCCGCAGGAGGCCGGTAATGATCTTTACGGTTGTCGACTTCCCTGCCCCGTTGGGTCCGAGGAAGCCGACGATCTCGCCGGCACCGACCCGGAAGCTGACATCGCTGATGGCGGGGATGCCACGGTAGCTTCGCGAGAGGTGCTGGAGTTCGAGCATGGGGGAGATTTCTCTACCCTATGTAGCATACTGCTGTATGGCATGTCAACAGAATGCTACATAGGGTATAATTCCGGCCATGCCGGTCGACGCCAGGCTCTCCCATACTGCGGCAATGATTCTTCAGGCCATTCATGCTGGCCACATTTATGGCTTCAGCGTGATGCAGATGACAGGGCTGCCCAGCGGCACAGTCTATCCGGCCATGCGCCGTCTGGAGCGCCACGGGCTCATCGTTTCCAAATGGGAGCAGCAGGCCATTGCCGACGCGGAGCAGCGCCCGCCTCGCAAATACTACCGGCTGACCCGCACCGGCAGAGCAACGCTCGATGCCGCGTATGAGCGCTACCCGTTGCTTGAGAAGATGATCCCTTCGCCGGAGATGGAGCGCGCGTGACGCGCCCCTGGCTTCGCTCTGTCTCCCTCGCGCGAATCAACCTGCGCGCGGCGTCGCTGCTGATACCGCGTTCGGATCGCGCGAACTGGATGGCCGAGTGGAGCGCTGAGCTGCACCACCTGTGCCGCGCTGCGCCGGACGAGATCGCCGGCTCGCCGCAGTGCGACCCGCTTGAGTTCAGCTTCGGAGCATTTCACGATGCCTTCTGGATCCGCTACGATCTCCTGCGCTCCGCCGGACTGCCCATGCTGCGTTCCGGCTCGGCCGCACGTTCTGGATTGATCCTGGCCACAACCGCGTTGGCGGCCTTGCTCCTGTGTCTCGTGTTGCCCGGTGCGCGAAAAGCGCTGCTGTGGCTGCCGTATCGCCACTCCGCCGACCTGGTCATGATATCGAGCTGCGGGTACGCCAGCACGCAGTCTCCGTCGATCGCGCTGGCCGATTACCAGGAGTGGACGACTGACACCGCTGCGCTGTTCACGCAAATCTCGTTTTACCGGCTAACGATCAAAGGAGTGCATACCGCGCACCATGCCGCCGCGCGTCTCTCCATGGCGCAGGCGAGCGACAACCTGCTGCGGTTGCTCGATCTGCCAGACTCACGGAATGTCATGCCGCCGGCAGCTCCGGGCGAGGCTCGTTTGGTGCTCAGTCGAACAGCGTGGCGCACACTCTATCGCGGCGATCCGCATCTGGTCGGACGCACCGCCGACATCGACGGCCAGCCTGTGCTCATCGCGGGCATCATCCCCGACGGAGACTGGCGCCTTGCCGGCAAAATCGATGCCGTTCTGCTCGAAGACCAGCACGCGCTCGCGGCGTTGCCCTCGCGAACCAGAGGATTTGTCATTGCCAGAATTCGCAACTCCGCCTTTCCTCCCCCTCGGGGCGGCTGGCGAAAGATGGTCGAGACGCGCGATGAGGTCACGCGAAGCTTCGACTGCATCTCAGTGCCGCATCTTCTTGGACAACCGTCATTCGTGTTCCTGTTCGCGTTGCTGATGGCGTCGCTGGCCTTGCCTGCAACCACCGCTCTGCCCCTGGGTGACTATCCGCGCCGCCGCGACCATCTGCCCGGGATCGTGAATGCGCGACGCTGGGGATTTCTCATCGCTAAATTCACGCTGGTTCTTTTGATCGTCGACCTGTGCTCCACTGATCTGGCTTACGGCTTCTGCGCCGGCGACCCCGTGACCGCGCTTTACATCCAGCTGGCAACCGCCTTCCCTGCTCTGCTGTTCGGCTTTCGCTGGACGCTGCAGGATCAGCGGAAGCGTTGCCCGGAATGCCTGCGTCTGCTGTCGAACCCGGCTCGCGTCGGTCAGGCTTCGTGCAATTTTCTGTCGTGGAATGGCACCGAACTGTTTTGCGCTAGCGGGCACGGCCTGCTGCATATCCCCGAACTGCCGACCAGCTGGTTCAGCACCCAGCGCTGGCTCTGCCTTGACTCATCGTGGCGCTGCCTCTTCGCTGAGAGACCCTCGCCTCATCCGGAAATGGTCTGACTGCGTTGCGGGGATTGCCTGACGCCTCCGGAGAGCAGGTTCTTCATTCATCCGCGTGCCATAGACTAATTCCATTCATCTTCAGAGGAAGGATTTATGAGTGAGGATCTCTTTAGTCTGAACGGAAAGTACGTCCGCCTGGAGCCGCTGGAGGCCCGACACATCGAAGGACTCGCTGCAGCGGTCTCGAGTGATGCGGGCGACTTATATCGCTGGACCTTTGTTCCCCGCGGTATCGAGGAGACGACGGCGTATGTAAACACCGCCATCAGCTGGCGCGAGGCGGGCACGGCTGCCCCGTTTGTGACGGTGCGACAGGCGGATGGCGTGGTGATCGGCTCCACTCGCTTCTTCGACATCGAGCGATGGCCGTGGCCCGAGGGACACGATCGCTATGGGCGGCTTCGACCCGACGTCTGCGAGATCGGATACACCTGGCTGTCCAGTTCATCCATCCGCACCGCTGCGAACACCGAGGCCAAATTGTTGATGCTCACCCACGCGTTCGAGGTCTGGCAGGTGGTGCGGGTTTGTCTGCACACCGATGAGCGGAACGAGCGCTCGCGCAAAGCGATTGAGCGCATCGGCGGCAAGTTCGAGGGCATTCTGCGTGCGCAGCGGATAGCCGCGGATAATACTCCCCGCAATTCCGCGCGCTTTTCTATCGTCGCATCGGAATGGCCTGAGGCCAGGCAGCGGCTGACGGCCCTTCTCAATGATCGCTGACATCCGGGAAATCCGATTTCATCGATCGGCACACTTTTGCCCTCCTGATTCGAGCGCCAGCGAGAACTTTCGCGCCGCCTGGTTGTCCGGAGAGAAAAGCAACACCCGGCGCAGCGTCCGGGCGGCCGCATCTTCCCTTTGCGTGCGGCACTGGGCCACAGCAAGGTCGATCCCGGCTGCGCTGGCTCCGGGATTGTGCTGAAAAACGGATTGCCACAAAAGAAGAGCTGCGGCGTAGTCGCCACTCTGCGCATCGAGGACGGCGAGGTCGCCCGCCGCCGTTTCGTTCAGAGGATCGGCGTGCAGCGCCTTCTGGTATTCAGCCTTCGCCTGATTTCGATTTCCCTTCATCTGCTCCAGAAATCCCAACTCCATGTGCAGGTCCGCATCGGATTCCTGCGCCGGGTCGGAAGTCTCCGCATCGCGCAGCAGACGCATCGCGCGTTCACCGGCGGCACGATCGCCACGCAACGCCAGCTGCGCCCACGCCAGGCCTTCGTCGCGAGCATCGGGATGAACATCGCCGATCGGAACCAGCGCTTCGGGAGAGACGCTCGCGAAGGGTTTGGAGGCGATCTGAATGCGGTGATCGGTCACCTGCTCGTGCGCGATGTCCTCAGTTTCTTCGCGCGGCATGTGGCACAAGATGCAGTCCGGATTCTCAGCGTGATGGCCCAAGGACAGACCAGCGTGACAGGCTAGACATTTTTGACGATAGAAGCTCACACGCTTACCCGCAGCCGGTGACGAGTGAGGATCGTGGCAGGTGGTGCACGTGAGCTGATCGCCGCTCCCTCGCCTGCAGGAGCTCTGCAGTAACGATTCCCACTGGCTGGTCGCGCGGCCTCCGGGGCCGGCCTTGCGCCCGTCTTCGAAATACACCGCCTCGTTGAAAAGATCGTCGCCCGGGCGAAACGCATTCAGCCGCTGCCAGCGTTTTACAACGACGACCGCCCCTTCGAGATGGCACTCGAGACAAATCGAGTCGCGACGAGCTGTCTCGAGCTTCGTGGGATTCACGATGGGGCCCTTGCCATGCTCAGCGAGATGCCGTGAAGGATCGCCGTGGCACGCTGCGCAGGAAATTCCTCCCGGCGGAAATGGCGGCCCTGAAAAATGATTGCGCGCATCGGAAAGCGAGTCCTGCACACCGCTGGCGTGGCAATGCAGGCAGCCTGGATCGACCGGCAAGGTCAGCGGCATCTCGCGGGCGTCAAGGTAATTCGGCGTCATGTCCCACAGGTGTTTCTTTGCGTACCAATTGATGGGGATCTCGTACCAATAGCCCTCGCGTTCGAAGATCCACGTGCGCCCGCGCAAGCCAGAGCCGAGATAGTAGCGCAGCATCACTTTGCCGCTTAGAGCGCGATCCGGCGGAGCGTCGGGGCGTTCGTAGGTGAGCCATGCCTGCCCCTGGTCGAGGATCATCCGATAATGCACACCGGAAGCAGCGTGCGTAAAATCGGCGGGCAAGAATCCCTCGGCGGCTGGACCGCTGGCATTGGCCATCGGCGTTCGCTTCCACGACTCGTAGATTTGGCTGTGACAGCTGGCGCAGACCTCGTCCGGATCCTGCACCTGCGCGTGCGTTGTTCCCCGCGCGGACTGCGCCCCGACGGTGCCAGCGACAACGTCTCCCATCCCCCAGACGACGAGCAAGACAGCAAATCCGCGCCGCACTTCAGACCTTCCTCATGGAGGGCAACAGGAACGCCTTCGGCTCTTTCGCGCCTTCTTCGATGACATACAAACGATCTGCGGGGAGATCCTTAAACGCGTCGATCTGTCCGGAGGGCCATCGAATTTCGATCTTGTCGATGGTCTTTGCCTGATCGAGCCCGAAATGCACCCGCAGATCGCTCTGCGAATAGTAGCTGCCACCGCTGCGCACCTCGTCGATCAGCGTCATCGGCTCGGGCTTCTCCGGCAGTGTACGCGCCAGCACGCGCACCCGCGCGCCAATCGCTGTGCGATTTGACTTCGTTCCGACGAGCTTCACTTTGACCCAGTGGCGCTCCGGGCTCGCGTCGCACCGGAGCAACTGCGGCTGGCTGTTCACGCAATTCACGACAACGTCGATGTCGCCGTCATTGTCGTAATCTCCAAAAGCGCAGCCGCGCGCGGGAACCGCCGCGGTGATCCCAGGCCCTCCTGCTGCACTCACATCTTCGAAGCGCCCGTTGCGCAAATTGCGGTAGAGATATTTGTGCTCTGCGTACGGAGTTTCGGTCTTCACGCTGTTCACTTCAGGGTAGACGTGGCCGTTGGCGACCAGCAGATCGAGCCAGCCGTCGTTGTCGATATCAAGAAAGCCGATGCCCCAGCCGAGATAGCGAGTGTTGACGCCCAGCCCAGCCTGATAGGTTCGATCCTCGAAGTTGCCACCGCCGAGGTTCGCGTACAGCGAATCCGTGTCGCCGGCGAAATTAGTTTTCGCAATGTCGAGCCAGCCGTCGCGGTTGTAGTCGCCGACGGTCACGCCCATGCCCGCCTGCGGCTTGCCGTCGGGTGAAAATGCGACGCCGGACTCGATCGCCACATCGCGAAATGTACCGTCCTTCTGGTTTTGATACAGCGTCGCCGCTGTCGAGTCGTTGGCGACGTAGATGTCCGGCCAGCCATCGTTGTCGAAATCCGCGACCGCAGCGCTCAATGCGTAATTCCCCAGCGTCGTGCCCATGCCGGACTTTTCCGAAACATCGGTGAATGTTCCATCGCCATTGTTGTGATAGAGAATGTTTTTTCCTGGAGCGAGTCCTGGAGGTCCACAAGCAACAAGGATGCCCTTGTACAAGCACGGGCCCGACTCCGGCACCGGCGCGGTCTTTAGATCGAGGTCGATGTAATTACCGACAAACAGATCCAGGTGGGCATCGCGATCATAGTCAAGAAAGGCGCAGCCGGAATTCCACCGCGTCGCGGATTGCAGCAGTCCGGCTTTCGCGGTGACCTCGGTGAAGGTTCCGTTGCCGTTGTTGCGGAACAAAACGTTCTGCCCGTAGTATGTGACGAAGAGATCATCCCAGCCGTCGTTATCATAGTCGCCGACACAGCAGGCCTGACCCCAGCCGCTGTGACCTATTCCCGATTTAGCAGTTATGTCGGTGAACGTGCCGTCGCGATTGTTCCGGAATAAGTGGCAGGTTGGTTCGGTTCCCTTCGCAAACCCCTCCAGCCGCCATCCGTTCACCAGGAAAATGTCGAGCCATCCATCATTGTCGTAGTCATAGAACGCAACACCGCAGCCCGTCGTCTCCAGAAGATATTTGTTCTTGCCTTCACCACCGAAGATGGTCTTCGCGTTGAGCCCGCTCTGCGTCGCGACATCGACGAACTCGACGTCCAGCGGAGTTCCGGCAATCGGCGACGCCGGCCCTGGCGGAGGCGGCATCGGCTTCGCATCATAGGGCTGCTGCGCGCCCGGCTTGCCCGCCGCAGCCTGCTGCGCGCCGAGCAGCGCATCGCGCCTCCACGGAGGGATAGCCAGGCGCAGGACGTCGGCAAAGGGCAGAACCAGCGCACTACGGCTGAGCGAAGTCAGAAAGTGCCGGCGATTCATCGGGAGAAAACTACCACAGCAGCTCCTATGGATTCTTCGCGGTCAGCGCGTCGGCTTTCTGCCGCTCCGCCGCCGCTTCGGCCACGCGGCCCTGCTCGGCCAGTGCGGTTGCGAACTGGCGGTGAGCTTCCGCATAATTCGGATCGCTGCCAAGGGCTTCCTGATAGCGTGCAATCGCGTCGGCGATGGATCCTTTGGTGAGCAGCGCGTTGCCGGCGTTGGTGGCAAACACTGCGCGCTGGCGATTCACGGCGACCCGGGTCAGGTCCGCGGCCTTCTTTCGTTCCGCTGCTGCTTCATCCTGCTTCCCTTCCTCCTGCAGAACACTGGCCAGTGTGATGTGTGGTCCCGGCTGCTCCGGGAGCAGTTCGATCGCCTTGCGCAGCGCCGCTGCCGCGTCTTCATTCTTGCCCTGTTGCCGATAGACACTGCCGAGAATCGACCAGCCATCGCCATTTCCAGGGCGACGGTCGAGCGCGGCGAGGAGATTCTGCACCGCATCGTCGAAACGGCCTGCCTGCATATAGAGGATGCCCAATGTGTACGGAGCATCGGGCGACTCCGGATCAAGCCGGCGAGCCTCTTCCAGTTCCGCGATGGCGTCCGGCAAATCATCCTTCAGCTTGAACGCCAGCCCGAGGTCGTAGTGAAGATGAGGATCCTGCGGAGCGAGCTTCAGCCCGGTTTGAAATTCGCGAATGGCATCGTCGATGTTGTTCTCCTGAAGATACGCGGCGCCCAGGTCCTGATGAATGGTCGCGTTCTCCGGCGTCAGCGCGGCTGCGCGCAAATAGAGGGTTACCGCCTCCTTCGCGCGGCCGGTCTGCACCATCGCGAGTCCCAGATTGGTCAGAGGTTCGGCCTGCTGCGGCCGCGCCTCAACCACCTTTTGCAGTAGCGGAATTGCATCGCGCTCTCTGCCTGAGCGCTGCAGAGCCAGGGCCAGTTGATAATCCGCGTCCAGGAAGTTGGAATCCGTGGCAATCGCCTGCTGGAAATGCGAGATCGCCTGGTCATCGTTATCGGCGGATACGAGCGCATTCCCCCATTCAAACTGCACCGCGGGATTCCTGGGATCCAGCTCCACGGCACGGCTGAACTCGGCCGCCGCGCGATCCATCTGCTGCTCATGAGTCAGCACCACGGCCAGATGCATGTGTGCTGAAGCGAGATTCGCATCCATCCCGAGCGTCTGATGAAACGCAGCCTCGGCATCTATCCATCGACCGGCCTGCGCGTAGAGCGATCCGAGCTGGTCTATGAAGCCAGCGTTCCGCGGATCCCCCGTGACGGCTCTTTGCATCACCAGAATCGCGGCTTCCGCTTTCTGAACCGCCGCCAAATCCCGCGCCCAGAGGGCGAGCAGTTCCGCGCGCAGCGGCGATTCGCCGTCCATCTCTTCGAACAGTGCAATGGCCTGGTCCGGCGATCCAATCTGACTGTAAGCCTGCGCCAGCGTCTCCTCCGCGTTGCGGTCGGCAGGCTTGAGCTTCAGCGCCGTCGTCAGCTCCGCGATGGCCTCCGGGTACTCGCCCAGCGCGTACAGAACCACCCCGAGCGCGCTGTGTCCTTCTTCAATATCAGGCGCCAGCCGCGCTGCCAGGCCAAACTGCGCACGTGCAGTATTTAGATCGCCACGCGAATATGCTTCGGTGCCCGCGCGAAAGGCCCGGCTGGCCTGCTGGATCGCCGTTTGCTGTGCCGCGCACAGAGCAGGCACCCCCAACAAACACGCCGCAAGCATCGGACACATCGATCTCAGAAGCATTCCCTGGGCTCCGCTACGGATTCGATGCCGGCTGCGTTGCTCCCTGCAATTTTTGCAGAGCCTCAAATTCGCGGTTCGCGTCGTCCCTGCGTCCGGAGGCCGCGAAGGCCCGCCCGAGCAGCATGTGGGTCATAGAATTCGAGGGATCCATCTTCACAGCGCGTTCCAGATACAAGGTCGCCGTCACGGGATCCTTTTCCTCGAGAAGCGTCTTGCCCAAAAGAATATAAGGACCGCTGGCGTTGGGTTCCAGCAACACCGCGCGATCCAGGACTAGCTGTGCCCGGGCGAAATCACCGTTGCGCAGATATGCGTCGCCCATGCGGTCATACGTTTCACCGTCCAGCGGATTCACCTTCACTTCCTTCTCCAGTTCGGCCAATGCGCCCGTAGCATCCCCATGAGCGAGGTCGATCTCGCCCAGCAGGCGATGCGCCAGCGGCATGCGCGGATCCAGTTGCACCGCCTGCTGCGCGGCCGCCGCGGCCGGTGCCGTCAGCTCCTGTCGAAACAGGATGCGCGCCGTCACCAGCCATGCCGCCGCTGAGTCCGGAACAAAATCATACTGAGCAGCGAAGACGCGTTGGGCATCGTCATAGCGCTTCGCGCTGATGTAACAAAGACCCAAAACGTAGTTGGGATCGGCGTTGGCAATCGGTCCGGCAGCATGCGCTTTCTCCAGCAGAGGAATCGCTTCCTCCGGTTTGCCCATACGATAAAGCGCGACGCCACGCATCTGCGCGGATTCGAGATCCGACGGATCCTGCGCCATCGCTCGCGCAAACGACGCTTCGGCTTCCGACAGGTGGTTGTTCTCGTATTCCACGATGCCGCGCAGGCGCTCCACGCCAGGCGCTTCCGGCTGTACACCAGCGAGCACGTCCAGTTCTCGCTGTGCATCGACGAGCCTGCCCTGCGCCATAAGGGAACGCACATCTGCCAGCGATGGAGGACGGATCGCCGCATCATTCTGTGCCGGCACACGCGCAGCCAAAGCGAAGAGGCCAACGGCACAGAGGCCAAAAAACCGAAGCATGATGCGGGAAGTGTACTCCTCAAGAAAGAGGGAGGGGAGCGCGGGCTCCCCTCCGGACTGTGGACAACAGCAGGTCAGAACTGCACGCGCAGCGAAAACTGCATCTGGCGTGGGTTGGTGTAAATGCCCAGCGCAGGCTCGCCGGTGATCGTGCCATCCGATCCCGTCTGGGAGGTCGACGGGTTACCCGGGTTGATGTGGTTGAAGCCGTTGAACGCATCGACCCGGAACTGCGCCAGAATCGCCTCACGGATCGGGAAATTCTTCTGCAGCGACAGATCGCCATTAAAGTACCCCGGTCCAATGTAGCTGTTTGTCCCTCTGTTGCCGATCTGGTCCAGTCCCGCTTCCGTGAAGCCGCTGGTATCCGCCTTCGTGAAGAACGTGCGGTAAGGCGCCCCCCCGCCAACCGGGAATTTGAGCCCGCTTAGGCTTGTGTGCAGGCTTCCCCGGTCCCCGACGGGATAGCAAGGCGCACTGCCAGGAACCGAAGCGCCGCATCCCCCTCCCAGGCCCAGTGAGAATGGCAGACCATTCGACCAGGTGAGGACAGGGCTAAACTGCCATCCTCCGATCACCTCGTCCTCCCATCTCGGCACACCGCTCGCAAACATTTGGTTATTGCCGAAGGGCAACTGGTAAATCCCGTACACGACGAACTGTTGTGTGCGCAGGGAGCCGTCCCAGGTCCGGACCGCCGCTTTGTCCCAGGTGGCATAACCGGAGTTGTAGTTAAATGCGCGCTGCCATGCATACTGCGCGTTGAACGACAGTCCGTGCGTGTATTGCTTGGCCACCGTCGCATCCAGGGCGTCGAACTCGGTGTCCTGGTCGTCCCCGTAATAGTTAATGCCCTGCGTCCAGCCGCACATTCCGGGAGTGATGAAGGGCTCTTTCTGCGCCATCAGCTGCGCTTCGTAACTTGCATTCGAACAGGCCGCCGCGCCTCCCCCATAGAAACGGGAGAGGAAGTTCGTCGTCGAAGTCCCGCCGTTCGCCGCAATGGTGCCTCCGGGCACTGTGTTGTCGTAATGCAGCGTCGCGCCGTTGACACTGTACTCCGATGGCAGAAAGATGCCTGCCTCGTTCGGGTTGGTATTGTTGCCGTCGCCGGCGCTCAGGTCATGTGTGCCCTTATTGCCCACGTAAGCGAGGGTTACGGAAAGCGTAGGCGTGATCGCGCGCTGGACGCTCAAATTCCAGGCATCAAGCGTGGGCAGGCGCAGGGTGTTGGGGCGAGCCTTGGGGCTGACGTTAAAAGCCGGCGCCGCCAGCAATCCGTCCGAAGGAACCGTGGGAAATACATTGGCCGCTGGTCCGGTTGCCAGAGTGAACGCCGACCCCACGGTGGTTGGCGCGCTCAGCGACTGATTCGCCAGAACCGGCAGGTTCTGCGTAACCACATGCCCGAAGATCGATCCGAAGACGCCCAGGTCGAAGCTGCGCCCGTAACCCATCCGAACCACGGTTTTCGAATCCGGCGACCACGCGATCCCAATGCGGGGATTCCAGGCGTTGGTAGCGCCGCCCCACCCCATGTTGCTGGGGACGTTGCCGTAGCCGGCGACTCGCAGATACCCATCTGTTTGATAGCCGCCTGACCCACCGTTCATTTCCATCAAAGCGCCGTTGCCTGCACCATTCACCGACTCAGGGAAATACTGCTCATACCGTAGGCCATAATTGATCGTGAGCGATGGTCTGGGCCGCCAGGTATCCTGCGCGTAGAAAAAGTCGCGTTTCTGGAATTCCTTGGCATTGGTGGAGACGCTGACATAGCGTTGGAAGCTGCTCACGTCTCCCAGCAAAAAGCTGGCCATGCCCAGCCCGGCCGTGCTCCCGCCGTTCGACGTCGGTCCTGGATCGAAGCTGAGAATGCCCGCGCGGTCGCTGTCGGAGGGAACGCGCAGATTACGCGCATAGCGCAGATCGATACCGAATTTAAAGGCGTGATTTCCGGATAGCTTTGTCCAGTTATTCACGATCTGGAACTGGTCCTCCCGCTCGATCAGCGGGCAGTTGCAGCGGGTGATGTTCAAAGCCGATCCATACTGCGCGCCGCCCCCTGTCGGGTTGTTCGGTCCCTGGTTTCCCGACCGGTCCGCGTCAGCGATGTTGAAGCCCGGTGCCCCGCTGGTCAGCGAGTCGCTTGCAATATTAATACCTGGAATACCGAGTTGGTTCGCAAACTCGGTCGACTGATCGTACTTGTGGTCGCCGATGTTGTAGCGGTAGTAGCCAATGCGCCAGTCGGTCAGCAGCTTCGGGCCCAGCGAAATATCCATCCCCGCTGCGAGACTGTCGTTGGCGCCCTGGGAAACGCCGCCATAGCCGCCGATGCCGAAACCCGGTCCCCCCGCCGCGCCAAACATCGTCGTGCCGGAGAGCACATCCGTGAACCGGCTGAAGCGCGTGAACGCGTGCATGGTTTGCGAAATCGTGTCATCCACGCGCAAATCCCACTGGTTATTATTAAAGAGACCGGTGCCGCTGGCCGAATAGTTGTCTTTCAAACCATTCAGGCTCCCCGCTGTAACGGTCCCCCCCGAGTTCGGGGCATAGGGTTGCAGCAGTTTCAGCAGAGCCAGTGCCTGCGGCGAGAGCTGCGAGGCCGGAATTACGTTGCCCGGATACGGCACCGATCCACCCGACGTCTGCTGGTAAATCAGAGGGGCGGTGGCGCTGCCCAGGATGCCCAGCGCATATTCGCTGAAGTCGCAGCCGGTAGGGCCAAGACAAGTCGATACGAGGTGCGCCGTCGGAACGGTCGCATTGTCCGCCGTTCCCACCTTCTGCCGCACGCCCTGATAATCGAAGAAGCCGAAAAGCCGGTCTTTGATGAACGGTCCGCCGATCGAACCGCCAAACTGGTTCTTCAGTCCAGGAGGAAAAGCCCCGCTGCCCGGGAACTGCGTATAGGGATCCCTGCCGAGGTTTGCGCTGCTCTCTCGATAATCGAATGCGCTGCCGTGGAAGCTGTTGGACCCGGATTTCGTCTGCGCGGAAATAAACGACGACACCGCCTTGCCGAACTCCGCGTCGAAATTCTGCGTCGTGATCTTTGTATCCGAAATCGCATCCAGCGGCGGGTTGATGACGATAATGCCGAGGATAGGATCCTGATTATCGGTGCCGTCCAGCTGATACGCCACACCGCCGAACGCCTGCCCGTCCACCTGGATTTGTTTGCTGGCCTGCGGATTCTCATCTGCCGCGTGGTTCCAGCTCAGCGATTGCGCCCCGGGCAGCAACAGCTGCAGGTTCGCGAAATTGCGATCCGGGATCGGAAGGTTTTCGACCTCGCTGCTGGTGAATTCGGTCGCGACGTCGGCGCGGTCGGTCTTCAGTTCCGGTATGGTATCCGCGTTCACGTTGATCGTCTGGGCCTGGGAACCGATCTGGAGCGGTACATCGATCTTAGGAGAAGCATCGGCCTGCACCGTAACTCCCGTGGCCACAAAGGTCTGAAATCCCTTGGCCTCCACTTTTACGTTGTAAGTATCCGGGATCAGGTGTTCCGCAATGTATTCGCCGGATCCGTTGGACTTCACTTCAACCGAGGTGCCCTTCGCGACATCGGTGATAGTAATCGTAGCGTCAGGAACGACCGCGCCGGTGTTATCGGTAACAGTTCCGTTGATCGAGCCGTAGACGGCCTGTCCCTGGGATGGAGTGGAGATACACAGCGCCACGACCGCGGCGCAGGCTGCGATGAGCCTGGAAAGTTTCATAATTGCCTCCAAAAGACTTGCCAGGAGCTGCGCTCCTGCCCGATGTTCCCTCTAAAGACATCAAAGCAAGCTTAGGTGCGGCCAAAAGCTGCACAAAAACCAAATGCGGCCTCTCATCTACCGGAGATTGGCCTGGTTTCTTACTTACGTGACTTGCATGAGCCGCTCTTACGGTTTGTGTGTTGACTTGCTGATTGCGGTTTGCGGTCTAACTGCGACCGTCATGAACTGGGAAAGAAGCCGCCAGAGTTGCGAAAATTCCTAACTGCGGGAGTGACTCTAGGCGCATTAGAATTCCGTTGTCAAGCGGTGGGAACCTCTCCAAGGTTCATTTCCGGCGCGATGCAAATTGCCGCCTGAGGGATGCCTGGATGCCGATACTACAGATGAATCGATTGAGCTGTTCCGGAATTCCTTCGCGGCCGCATCGCGTGCTACCGTGGAAAAAAATGAGATCACCGGCAACCATCATCCTGCTTTGCGGTGTTGCGATTGCAGCGTCGACCCCGCAGCCTTTCGGCGTGGACCTCGATGGCCATCGCGTCGATCAGCTGGCGCCTCCGGGGTCGCGCGCAGTCGTGTTGTTCTTCGCGGCATCCGATTGCCCCATTTCCAATCGCTACATTCCCGAGATCGAGCGGCTCGACCGCGAGTTCGCGGACTCCGGCGTTCACTTCTGGTGGGTCTACCCGAATCCAGCCGACACGCCGGAAGTGGTTCGGCGTCACCAGCAGCAATTCGATATTCGCTCGAACGTTGTGTTGGACAACAACCAGCGACTGACCGCGATGGCGCACGCAACCATCACGCCCGAAGTTGCAGTCTTCGTTCCTGAAGGAGCGGCGCTGCGGGAGGTTTATCGCGGGCGCATCGACGATCGCTATCTCTCTTTGGGACAGGAACGCCCCACTGCCGCGAAGCATGATCTTGAAGATGCGCTCCGCGCTCTGACTTCGAATCGTGCCATTCCCGCGCCAGGAGGGCCTCCGGTCGGCTGCTCTATCGTGCCGCGACTTGAGCCATGAGGATTCTGCTCTGTACTTCGCTGGCGCTGGCAGCGTGCGTCATCGCAACGGTTCCCGCATCGCACCACCCCATTCGCGCTGCGGAATCTCCCGTGACATGGAGCCGGCAGATCGCTCCGATCGTCTACCGCAACTGCACTGCATGCCATCATCCAGGCGGGGCAGGACCCTTCAGCCTGCTTTCCTGCGACGACGCGCGCCGGCGCGCACAACAGATCCTCGACGTCACGCAGTCGCGCTACATGCCCCCCTGGCTGCCCGCTCATGGATACGGCGACTTCACAGGGGAGAGGCGGCTCGGCGACGAGGACCTCGCGCTCATTCGCAAATGGGTCGCGTCGGGAACGCCCGAAGGCAACCGCGCTGAGGCTCCGCCCGAGCCGCACTACGGCGCAACCTGGCAGATGGGCAAACCCGACCTGATCCTCCCGATCGAGCGGTCGTACACGCTCTCCGCTTCCGGCGCCGACGTCTTTCGCAACTTCGTCCTGCCCTATCCGCTCGCGCAAACGCATTTCATTCGTGCTTTGCAAATCCTTCCCGGCGCGCCACAGGTCGTTCACCATGCGAACGTTCTCATCGATCGAACTGCGTCGTTTCGACGCGACCATCCCGATGACTGGAAGAACGGAATTCCGGGCATGGAACTTGAGCTGGACGGCGGAAACACCTTCGATCCGGACAGCCATTTTCTTTTTTGGAAACCGGACACACCGCTGCTGATGGAACCGAATGGAATGCCATGGCGCCTCGATCCCGGCAACGATCTCATCCTCAACATGCACCTCAAACCCAGCGGCAAGCCGGAAACCATCGACGCGCAGATTGGTTTGTACTTCGCCGATAAGCCGTCTACAAGCCATCCCATGCTCCTGCAGCTCGAGGACGACCGTGACCTGGATATTCCGGCGGGTGCGCATGATTTTGTCGTGCAGGACGAGCTTCGTCTTCCCGTCGACGTCGAAGTCCTGGGCATTTATCCCCATGCGCACTATCTCGGCCGCGAGCTCGAGGGCTGGGCCATTCTGCCCGACGGACAAAAGAAGTGGCTCATCCGCATCCCCAACTGGGACATCGATCGCCAGTCCGTCTATCGCTATCGCGAACCCGTGTTGCTGCCGCGCGGATCGACCCTGCACATGCGCTACGTCTACGACAACTCGGCTGAGAACATCCACAATCCGAACTCACCGCCCATTCGCGTTCGCGCCGGCAATCGCTCCGTCGACGAGATGGCCCATCTCTGGATACAGGTTTTGCCTGTTAACGTTCCCCGGGGAAGTCCCGATCCGCGCCTTCTGTTGGAACAAGCGTGGATGGAGCACCGCATGCGCGTGCAGCCGGGCGACTCAGTGGCGCTCTATAACCTGGCGTCTGCGCAGGCCGGCCTGGGGAAATATGTACAGGCCGCTGATACTTATCGAACCATCCTGCGCAACCACCCCGACGACGCGCGTTCTCTCAACAGCCTGGGTGTCGTGCTGGAGAGCGCGGGAGACACGCAACAGGCCGAGGAGACCTTTCGCCGCGCAATCGCAGTCAGTCCCGGCAATTGCGACGCCCAATTCAACATGGCCAGCGTGGATTTGAAACAGTCACAGTTTCAAAATGCGGAACGTCAGTTCCGCGCGATCCTCGAACATTGCTCCGCCGACGCGGTGGCGCACGATGGGCTCGCTATTGCCCTGGCTGGCGAAGGAGACGAAACAGCCGCCAAGGCGGAATTCCGAAGTGCTCTGGCACTCGACTCTCAGAATTTCACCGCACTCTACCACCTTGGCGAAATCGCGATCGCCGAAGACCGGCCCGGCGACGCGATCGACCTGTTCTCCGCCGCAGCCAGAGTCAACCCCGGAGACATCGACACACGTGAGCGGCTGGCCATGGCGTTTGCGCAGTCAGGACGACCCGCCGACGCGCTCAGGCAGCTGCGCGATGCCGAGCGTCTCGTGCCCGGCAATGCCGAGGTGCACGCCCTGCTATCTCAGGTCCTGGCCGAGACCGGCGACCTCCAGGCCGCGATCGAGGAACAAAACCAGGCTCTCCGTCTTCATCCCCAGGACCCGGACGGCTGGAATAATCTCGGTGTGCTCGAAGCTCGCGACGGAAAAACGGAAGCAGCACGCGCCGATTTTCAGCATGCACTGCAGCTGGCGCCCGATAATGCGCAGGCACGTGCCAATCTCGCTCAGCTTCCGCCGCATTGACTCTCCGCAACGTGTTAGCATTCGGCACTGGATCGCAGCCGCCCTCCGGTCAAATACCGGTGGCGAGCACTCTGTTGCCGATCAGGAGTACCACCTCGATGAATGCAGTAGTCCGCCGCCTCGCCACATTCTTCCTCGCAATTTGTTGCAGCGCCTCCCTCTTCGCACAGCAAAGCACACTCACCAGCCAGAGTTCGGACTGGTGGAAAAACGCCGTCATCTACGAAATCTATCCGCGGAGTTTTCAGGACAGCAATGGCGACGGCGTTGGCGACCTCAACGGCATCACCTCGCGCCTCGACTATCTCCAGGCGCTCGGCATCGACGCGATCTGGCTCACGCCCATCTATCCTTCGCCGCAGGTCGACTTCGGCTACGACATCTCCGACTACTACGGCATCGATCCGCAGTACGGCACGCTCGCGGACTTCGATCGTCTGGTCACCGAAGCGAAGAAACGCAACATCGGCATCATTATGGATCTCGTTCTGAACCACACGTCCGACAAGCACCCGTGGTTCATCGAGTCGGCAAGCTCGCGCGACAATCCCAAAGCTGACTGGTACATGTGGCATGACCCCAAAATGGTCGATGGCAAACGTGAGCCGCCGAACAACTGGCTCTCGGTCTTCGGCCATTCGGCGTGGCAGTGGGATCCAGCCAGGCAGCAGTACTACTACCACCGCTTCTACATCCAGCAGCCCGATCTCAACTGGAATAATCCGGCGGTGCGCAAAGCGATGTACGACGCGGAGCGCTTCTGGATCCAGCACGGCGTCGCCGGTTTTCGTCTCGACGCCATCACTTCGCTCTTCGAAGACCCCACCTTCACCGATGAGAACTACGTCCTCGGCCCGGATGGCAAGCCGAAGATCAACGCCTACGGGGATAAGCAGGTCGACACGCTCAAGACCGACAATCTGCCCGAGGTGCACGACGTTCTGCGTGAACTACGCCAAGTGGCTGACCAGACCCAGGGCCGCAAGGTTATCCTCATCGGCGAAACTTACCTGCGCTCCGTCGACGATCTCCGCGGGATGTACGGCGCGCACAATGATGAGCTAGATCTCCCCATGGACATGGAGGTCGGCTTCATCAATCACTTCGATGTCAACCTGTTTCGACAGCGCATCAATGAAGCCGAGACCGGCATCAATGGCGACGAGCCGCTGTTCGTCTTCGACAACCACGACAACATCCGCTGGGATCGCTACGATCACGACGCGCACCACGAAGACGTCGGTCGCGTGATCGCTGCCGTCCTGTTCGCTTCACGCGACACCGCGATGATGTACTACGGCGACGAGATCGGCATGATCACTACGCCGCCCACGCGCAAAGAGGACGTGAAGGACCCCATCGGCATTACCGGCTGGCCCAAAGAAAAGGGCCGCGATGGCGAGCGCACGCCGATGCAGTGGAACGACGGCCCGGACGCGGGCTTCTCACCTTCCGGCGTCAAGACCTGGCTGCCCATCCCGGCAAGCTATGAACGGATCAACGTCACCACCGAAGAGCACGAGCCCAATTCGATGCTGCACTGGTACCAGCACCTCATCGCGCTCAAGAAGCAGGATCCCGCTCTGCATGAGGGCGCCGAGACGATGCTCAATACCAGCGACGACCATGTGCTCTCCTGGCTGCGCAAAGCCGAGAACGGCGAGACGGTCATCGTCGCTTGCAACTTCACAGACCAGCCGCAGACTGTGAGCCTGAGTTTAACGTCGGCCGGTGTTCGCGGGTCGAGCCTGAAGACGCTGCTGAAAACACCTGGCGCAGCGGAGCCCGCCTCCGTTGGTTCCATCCAGCTCGGCCCCTTCGGCGTTTATATCGGGCGCGTCGAATGATCCACCGTTGTCACCGGCTCGCCGTTGCTGGTGTCCATACTTTTTTGCGTCGCTTCGGCTGGCCTTGCGGAGCCGCGATAGTCGTAGTGTCCACCGTCGCGCTTGGCCGGGCCAGTGCGTTTGTGCCAGCCTGGCCGTCGCAATCGGCTCAGCCTCCGGTGCCCGCGGCGTCCACATCGGCTCAACCCATCGACGCCTACATCCGGGACGCGTGGAGTACGCTGACTCGCTCCATGCTGAACTGCGCGACGCTGGTCGATCCCAAGGTCACGACGAAGCCCGTCCTCTATCTTCCGCGGGATTTTGCGGAGCCGCCCGAGGTGACGACTCTGCAGCAGAAATGCGGGGTCGATGTCCAGCATTTGCCGGTGAAGATTGATCGGCTCGGTCAGAGTGTCGAGCTGCCGTCGCAGGGACTGCTCTATCTGCCGCATCCTTACGTCGTCCCCGGCGGCCGCTTCAACGAAATGTATGGATGGGACAGCTACTTCATCATTCTGGGGCTGCTCGAAAGCAGGCGCCTGGATCTGGCGCGCGATATGGTGGAGAACTTCTTCTTCGAGATCGAGCATTACGGCGGCATCCTGAATGCCAACCGCACCTACTACCTCACGCGCTCGCAGCCACCGTTCCTGTCGGCGGAAATTCGCGATGTATGGCAGGCTGAAGCCGCAGCGGGGAAAAAACGGGAAGCGAGCACATGGCTGCAACAGGGATACGCATACGCGGTTCGAGATCACGCGCTCTGGACCAGTGAGGTGCATCGCGCCGGAGACACCGGCTTGGCGCGCTATTTCGACTTCGGCGACGGACCGGTCGCCGAGATGGCCGACGACGATACCTACTACCAGAACGTAATTACCTGGCTGCTCGCACATCCTGACGTCCACACCGACTATCTGGTCGATGGTCCCGAGAGCCCTGGTCCGAGTGATCGCCAGCATCTGGCCGCGATCAGCTGCGATCCTGGTATGTCGGCCGTTTGCGCGCACGCACACGCGGGCATGCATTGGCTCAGTAAGGATTTCTACAAAGGCGATCGCGCCATGCGTGAGTCGGGCTTCGATCCGAGCTTCCGCTTCGGAGTCTTCGACGGGTCGACGCACCATTACGCGCCCGTGTGCCTGAACGCGCTCCTCTACAAATATGAGCGCGACCTGGCCTGGATGGCCGATCGACTCGGCAAAACCGACGATGCGAAAAGGTGGACCGCCGCAGCGCAGGCACGCCGCGCGGCGATGAACCGCTATCTTTGGAACGTCGAAAAGGGACGATATTTCGATTACGATTTTGTCGCGGGCAAGCAATCGACTTACGAATATCTGACGACGTTTTATCCGTTGTGGGCCGGCGCGGCCACTCCGAATCAGGCACGGCAGGTGGAGTCCCATCTGGGACTATTCGAGAAACCCGGTGGCTTGGCCATGAGCATGATGAACTCGGGCGTGCAATGGGATCTGCCCTACGGCTGGGCCCCCGTCACCTGGGTCACAGTCGAGGGACTGAGGGAATCGGGCGACATCCAGGACGCGGCGCGAGTTTCTCAGGAATTCATGACGACGGTGCGCAACAATTTTCTCTGCGACCACACGATCCGTGAAAAATACGATGTGGTCACGGCGTCGTCTGACGTTCGAGTAGCGATGGGCTATCGCCAAAACGTGGTGGGCTTCGGGTGGACCAACGCCGCATATTTGAGGATGCAGGCGCTCCTGCGCGGCGCTGGCATTGCAGAGCCTCCGAGCGCCCAGGCTGCCCCCATTTGCCGGCAGCCGTGATCAACGCGGATTCGCGCTCAGTGGGGAAACGGTGTGCTGCGAACAGACAAACGCGTGGCCATCGCCTGTCGTACCGCGGCTTGGGTCGCCCCCAGTTCCTCGCCGATGACTTCAAGACGTGGCGGCCTTACGCGCGCGCGCCCGGTCCCCGTTTCCTGCTGAACCTGTTTGATCAGCTGGACGAATTTCGGAACAGTGTCCATGCGCAGCAGGGGGAGAAACCATCGATACAGTTCGAGCGCCTTCTCCAGTTCTCCGCTCATCGCGTAGTTGAACAGCGCGACGGACTCCCCCGGAAATGCGTTCACCAGTCCTGCAACCCAGCCCACCGCGCCTGCGGCGATCCCCTCGACAATGGCATCATCGACACCAACGAAAATCTTCAGCCGGTCTCCAGCCAGCGCCCCAATCGCCGTCACCCGTCGCACGTCGGTGCTCGACTCCTTCACCGCGGCGAGATTCTCGTGCTCTCTGGCGAGCTCGACGATCTGTTCCGGAACGAAGTCGGTCCCATAGGAAACCGGGTTGTTGTACAGCATGCAGGAGAGCTTCGTAGCGCGAAGAATTGCCGCCACGTGCGCCTTCGTTTCGCGCCAGTCACCGAGGTAGACGTACGGCGGCAGAACCATCAGCCCTGAGCACCCGGCCTGCTCCGCGGCCTTCGCCAGCGTCACCGCCTCCGCGGTCGACAACGCCGAGATCGCCGCAACAACGGGAGCGTCGCCTGCAGCCGCCGTCACGTTGCGCACGATCGCTTCCTTCTCGTCGAAGGTCAGCGTTGCCGCCTCGCCCAGCGATCCCAGCGAAATAATTCCCGTGCAGCCGTTCGCCAGCATCCAGCGCGCATGGCGCGTCATGAAATCGTGATCGACCTGCAGCCGCTCGTCAAAGCAGGTCGTCATTGCGGGCATTACACCGTGCCACCTCATCAGGCCTCCGAAGAATTTCGCGATACGAAGGTTGCTCCAGCGAGGGTTGACACCAGAGCAGGAAAAACTGGCGGGCGCACTCCATCTGCGTGCCAGCCAAACAGAAATTCTGCCGCCGCACCGCAAATCCGCCCCTGGCAAGGACCCATGCCACACCGCGTTTGCAGTTTCGCATCGCGCCAGCAGCGGTATTCGCGCAGCGCGCCGTAGTCAACATCCTCGCAGCGGCAGACGATTGTGGTCTGGGTTGCCAGCCTTCGCAGTTCGGGATCGAGCGCGTATGCCTTCCGCAGCCCGCTCACAAATCCGAGTATTCCTCTCCGCCGCTGAGCCAGTCTTCTCGCTTCATCCCCGGCGCCGACAGACGCCAGCCCTGCGATCTTTCCTTCGATCAGCGCGATTTCGACTCCGCCGATGCCTGTCGGCTCGCCCGCGCACAGCACATTCCCCACCGACGTTTGCTGCAGTTTATCGGTCGTCACAAATCCATTGTCGATCCTGCAGCCGATCAGTCGCGCCAGCTCAGTATTCGGCGTCAGGTGAAAACCGCACGCCAGAAAATCGCACGCCTCAGTCCACTGCTTTCTCTTTCTGCCGAGCGTCACACTCTCGAGTGCAGTCTTCCCATGCGCCGCCACCGGCCAGCAATTGAAATACATCTGCGCTCGCGCCGTCCAGCGATAACCTGCTCCCTGCAGCAGCTTGCCCGGCTGCGTCAACATCATTCCCGCGAACGCAACGACCCTCCCCAGCGGGGCCTGGTCGCAGATCGCAACGATCTTCGCGCCGCGCGCGGCAAGATGCGCAGCCACTGCCAGCAGCAGCGGCCCCGTTCCCGCGACAACCACGCGCTTGCCGGCTACCGGCAATCCGCCCCGCGCCATCGCATCCAGCCCACCCGCTCCGAAGACGTTGGGCAAGGTCCACCCGGGAAACGGAAGGAACAATTCTCGCGCGCCCGTCGCCAGAATCAGCTTGCCATATCGCAACGCGATGCAATCCTCACCGCGCTCCCCGAGGATCACGCTCGGTGCTGGATGATCGAAGACCCGCAACCCCGGCAGATGAACCACCGCTGAGCCCCTCAGTGCGGCGATCCATTTCTGAGCCTTTCCGGGCAAAGTTTCTCCCGCTCGCCAGATCTGCCCGCCTGCGGCCGGATTGTCGTCGACCAGCGCAACGCGCCTACCCTTACCCGCAGCCGTGATCGCCGCAGCGATGCCTGCCGGACCCGCGCCAACAACGACGACATCGAACCGCATCTCTGGCAAATCGCTCACGGTGTCCGCACGTCCATTCCTGGCGCGCAAAGGATCTGGCAGCTGCGCTGGTGTGGCCTTCCGTCAATCCACACCCGGCATTCGAAGCAGATGCCCATCCCGCACAGAGGAGCGCGCGGCTCGTCGCTCACCGATGCGCGCGTGTGTCCTCCACCGATGAGAACTGCCACGGCGACCGTCGTTTCCGCCGTCACGCTCATCGGCTGACCATTCACTGTCAGGAACACAGTGCTCGCCGGGTCAGGCATGCGCCGCGTTCTCCTGCGATGCCCCTTCGAACCTCACACGCATTAACTTATTGGAAAACCGCTGCGGCAGATAGGCTTCCACTGGAATCTCCGTCTCCGCGCCTGTCAATGCATCCGCGACCAGCCGCGCGGTGCCCAGCGACGTAGTGATGCCAAGGCCTTCGTGTCCGGTCGCGAGAAAAATCGCTTTGTCATCAGGCCAAGGACCAATCAGCGGCACGTTGTCCGGCGTCGCAGCGCGAAACCCGGTCCACACGCGAATCGCCGAGCACGATCCGATTTCCGGCAGATACAGCTTCGCTCGCTCCAGCATCGCCGACAGGATCGCATGATCAACCGCGGTTCCGTCGTCTCCGAATTGGCGCGAGGAGCCGATCAGAATCTGCCCCGTCCTGCGCGGTTGCACGTTGAACGCCACTGAGTTGGCCGTGAGCGAGTGCGCGCTCTTGAGATAACCCAGTTCGACGAGTTGATGTCTCACCAGTCCGGGATGGCGGTCCGTGATCACCAGATGCCCCTTTCGCTTGCGCACTGGTATTTCCGGCAGCAGCCGCGGCGAGTCCGCTCCGCACGCAATCACAATGCGCCCGGCGCACAGCTCACTTCCGTCATCGAATCGCACGCGCCCCGAGGCCGCCTGCACTACATTCCGGGGCACACACAGCGTCGCCCCGGCGCGCACTGCCTCTCGCATCATCCACGCCGCCGCGCAGGGCGGATAGACGACCGCGTCTGAAGGCACCATCAACGCTCCCGCCATCGGCCTGCGCAAGTGCGGTTCGGCATCCGCTAGCGCCTTGCTGTCGAGAATCTCGGTCACCACGCCCGCCGCCGCATACACAGCCTGCTTGCGGCGAACCTCCTCCATCTCTTCTTCGTCCACCGCAACCCACAGTGTTCCGCAACGCTCAAATTCCACGTCGTTGGGCAACTGCTCCGCGAGCGCGGCCCACAGATTCTGCGAGTAGCGTGTCAGCGCAAGCTGTGCCGGCGAATCGTCCATCACCACGATGTGACCCATCCCTGCCGCCGTCGCCCCACCGCCAGCCACTCCGCCTTCGACGACCGCAGTCTTCAGACCTCGGCTGGCACATTCTCGCGCACACGCCGCGCCAACAATTCCCGCGCCCACAATCACTACGTCCCAGGATTGATTCATCGCGCAGCCAGCACCGGCGGCTGAATGCCACTGCGGAAAGGATCGTCTTCGTGCAACAGCAGCCGGCTCTCCGCAGTGATCCACGCCGACCCTGTGATCGACGGAATCACACCGCGCTGCTCGCCCTCCGGCACTCGATAGCGGCCCTCGAAAACCGTCCCCAAAATTCCTTCCTGACGCCACAACCGGCCGGGCGCAAGCTTTCCATCGGCAGCAAGGCACGCCAGCTTCGCGCTCGTTCCCGTGCCGCACGGCGAGCGGTCATACGCATTGCCGGGACACAATACGAAGTTCCTGCTGTCGATCTCAGGCTCTGGTGACGCGGAGAACAGCTCGATATGATCGATCGCGTTTCCGTTTGCGCCTGTGATTCCATTGCTGGCGAGCGCAGCCTTCACTGCAACCGCAAAACTGGTCAGCGCTTCTCGATTCTCGAAAGTCAGCGGAGTCGGCGCATCCTCCGTCAGGAAAAACCAGTTTCCACCCCAGGCAACGTCGCCCGAGACGCGGCCGAATCCAAGGACTTCGACGTCTACGCTCTTCCCATGGCGATAGCTGGAGACGTTCTCGACCGTCACCCTCCCGTCCGGTCGCAACTCCGCACTCACAACGCCAACCGGTGTTTCAATCCTGTGTTTGCCAGGCGCGATGCGCCCCAGATGTGCCAGGGTCGCCATCACGCCGATGGTGCCATGACCGCACATGCCCAGGTACCCAACGTTGTTGAAGAAAATCACGCCCGCGGCCGATGCTGCATTCGCCGGCTCCAACAGCAGCGCTCCCACCACGACATCCGACCCGCGCGGCTCGTTCACCACGGCTGAGCGGAAATCGTCGTGTTCCGCAGCAAACCGTCGCAAGCGCTCGTCCAGGGGCCCATGGCCGAGATCCGGCCCTCCGCGAACGACAACGCGCGTAGGCTCACCCGCGGTGTGCGAATCGATAACGTGAATTTCAGAAACCTTTGGCACGATCGTGTCCGTCAGCAATCATGATGAGGTTTTCCCTGCACTCCATATTACGATTCGTCGACTACGAGCCGCGCCGAATTGCCAGCCCGCGTTGAAGCTATACTCGATGGCAGTTTTACCCATGGACATCGTATCGAGGATCTCCCCATGAAACACGGCTCTGCGCTCGTAATTGCCTGGCTCTGCTGCGTTCTTTCCTGTCTGCCCGTTTCGGCACAGACGCAGCGCGCCCTTCTGATCGGCATCAATACCTACGAGCCTCCCGGCACCACGCCAAGCCACCCACCCGGTTGCGTCTACGGACGCTGTGAGCTTGGCTATTTCGAGAACCTCGACGGCTCAGTCAACGACGCGCAGTCCATGGCCGATCTGCTCACCAGCCCCAAATTCGGCTTCCCGGCAAACCAGATCGTCCTGCTCGCCAACCCGAATCCGCCTCACCCGGCTCCCGGTTTGATTCTGCTCCCCGCCAGTCAGACCACGCACGACGGCATCCTCGCCGCCATGCAGAAGTATCTGGTCGATGTACCGCAGCGCGGCGATACCGTCGTCTTCTATGTCGCGAGTCACGGATCGCTGCGTGTCAACAGCAAGGGAACCAAGCTAACCGTGTTGGTGAACGGACAGTACGTGCATGCGGACAGCACGCTCGTCCCCGCCGACGCGTACAAGGGCGGATACGATGTGCGCGACCGCGAGATGACCCGCATCTTCAACGCCGCGCTTGACAAGGGCGTTCACCTCACCCTCATCTTCGACAATTGTCACAGCGGCGGTATCAGTCGCGGCATCACGACGAAATACCGCGAGCGCGACCTGCCTTTCGATCCACGCGACATCGCCGAGCCTCCCCAGTTGCTCCCGAACGGCGACCCGCTTCCCGCGCCCACGGAACGAGCGGACAATCCCGCGCTGGTCTTCTCCGCGGTGCAACAGGACCAGTCGTCAAAAGAAATGCCCGACACGAATCCACCGACTGAATCTCACGGAGCATTTACCGCCGCGTTGATCGAGGCGCTGCAGGTTCTGCCTCCCGACGCGCCGGCGGAGGTCGTGTACCAGCGCGTGCGCGCGGTCATTGGCAATGAAGACGTCCCCGACGAAGACCCCGACCTGGACGCCACGGCGGAACGTCGCGAGCAACCACTCTTCGGCGGAGCAAAGTCCGGTTCGGGAACCACTCGCGCCGCCGTGGTGGGGACCGCAGGCAACGGCAATGTATGGCTCGACGTTGGTCGCGTCTCCGGAATCGGACCCGGCACTGAGTTCACCTCTGCCTTCACCAGCAGCGGCGATCAAAAAACACAATTGCGCGTCACTTCGCTCGACGGCATCGCGCGCTCGATAGCTACGGTCGTAAGTCCGCTCAACGCGACGGTGAAGGCCGGCGACATTTTCGAGATGACAAAGTGGAGCCCCGCTCCGTCTTCTCCGCTGCACGTCTTTCACTGGCCCGCGACGTTGTCTCAGGCGGATCTCGTCAACGCGGCCGCACAGATCCAGGCCACAGGCATCGCCACCGTCTCCGACCCTGCGGAAGAGCTCTGGACTCACATGCTCGCCTGGGACGGCGCCAACTGGACCCTGCAGCAAGCTGGCGCAGCGTCGCCTGTTCGCCTCGGTGCAACCCTCACGCCTGCTTCCCTGAAGCAAAAGACCGCCGGCGCAAAACTCTGGGTCAACCTTCCGCCGTCGCGCGAGTTGGCCGCCCAACTACAACTCGCGGATCCTGACAGTGCCGTGCAAACAGCCGCCAACCTCGCCAGCGCCGAATACGCACTCACGGGCACACTCACGTCCAAAGGCCCGGCGTGGGCGTGGTTCCACAAGAATGAGCTGGCCGCTGGACCTCCGCCGCCCAACGCGGCTCCGCACAGTCCAGGCTGCTCGCCGACCTCACCCTATCCCGTGCGCAGCGATTGGGTCGCGATGGCCGACGCGGGCGCAATCGAACCAGGCGCGGCTACTCTGAACCGCTACGCGTCGCTGCTCGCCAAGGTGCATGGCTGGCTCGAGATGGTCAACAGTCCTGCCGACGCATCGCATGCGGCTTATTACTCCCTGTCTCTGACCCCGGTTTCCGCCGGTCTGATGCCCACCGGCACCCCTCTCCACCAGGGCGATGAGTTGAAGATGGGTTTGCGATCCACCACCGACGTCAGCGACAAGCGGTGGGTCTATGTTCTCGACATCGACTGCCATGGTCAGGGCACCGTTCTCTACCCGCGAGGAAATTCGAATAATCAGTTTCCCAACGAGTCCGACACCGGCAGGCAGTTTCCGCTGCCTGGCGCCCCGAAGCTGCGCGTCGGACCACCCTTCGGCGTCGATACGTTTATCCTGCTGAGCACCGCGCAGCCTCTGTCCGATCCATTCATGCTCAACTTCGAAGGCGTGTCGCGCTCGCGTGGCGCGCAGTCGCCGCTGGAGCAATTGCTGAGCAACACCAGCAGCGGCACGCGCGGCGATCCCGGCCAGGTTCCTGCCAACTGGAGCATCGGCCTCACCACAATTCACAGTGTTCCCCAACAAGCCCCGCAGTAGAAACCAATCCCGCATCGGCCTTATCCTCGCTATGGTGAGGAAGCACAGATGAGCGCGGCGAATCCGGCAACAATCATCCTGATCGCGGTTTGTCTCGCCGCCGTCACGGTCGCGCCTGCTGGCTCTGCGCAGCAGCCCGGCAGCCTCCGCGGCCTCATCGGCCAGCACGAACAGGCGCTCGCCGACGCGCGCGCGTCGCACAACACGAGGAACGAAGCGACCGAGCTGAACACTCTCGCGAATCTCTACCGCGAAGTAGGTGACCCGCAGAAGGGTCTCGACTACTGCGCGCAGGCCATCTCCATCGAGACCAGCCAAGGGCAGCAGGCGCAAAGCAAGAATGTCGAAGGCCGCATCCTCACCGATCTCGGCCAGGAACAGAAGGCGCTCGACCTCTTCAACGAAATTCTTCCCGTGTGGCGGCAGCTGAACATCCTCATGGGCGAAGCCTCGACGCTGACCAACATGGGTCGCGTCTACAACGACCTCGGCGAGCGCGATAAAGCTCTGGAAGTCCTCAACCAGGCGCTGCCCATGTGGCGACAGCTGAACAACCGCGGCGGCGAAGCCAGCACGCTGGACAACCTCGGCCGTTGCTATTCCGACATGGGCCGCGGCCAGGAGGCTCTGGACAATCTCAATCAGGCTCTCCCGCTCTGGCGCGCCGTGGGCGAAATCGGCGGCGAAGCGCAGACGCTTAATAACCTCGGCCGCACCTACACCAATCTTGGCCAGAAACAAAAAGCGCTCGAGTCGTATCAGGCCGCACTTCCTCTGTGGCGGCAACTCGGCCATCCGGAAGGCGAAGCCGCCTCGCTCAACGGCATCGGCCGTATTTACGATGACCTCGGCCAGAAGCAGCAGGGCCTCGACTTCTACAACCAGGCGCTGCCGCTCTGGCGCCAGGTCGGCAACCGCAGTGGCGTGGCCCTCGCCCTTTACGACATCGGCCGCATCCACCACCAGCTCGGCGAACCACAGAACGCCCTCGACTTCTACAATCAGGCCCTCGACATTTGGCGCCAAACGCAGGACCACCGCGGGCAGGCGGCAGCATTGAATCACATCGGCCGCGCGTACTCCGACCTCGGTCAGCGGGACAAGGCGCTCGACTTCGACTATCGGTCCCTCGCCATGTGGCGCGAGGTCCAGGATCGTCGCGGCGAGGCCTTCGCTCTGAACAGCATCGGCCGCGTGTTGTCCGATCAGGGCAAGCTCGACCAGGCGCTGCCGCAGAAGCTCGCTGCGCTGTCGCTCGCAAAGGCCGCCGGCGATCCCGACCTGCAGGGCGGCATCGACGCCTCGCTCATGCTCGATTTCCGCACGCAGCATCGGCTGGAAGAAGCTATTTTCTTCGGCGCCGAAGCCGTCAATTCGTATCAGTTGATGCGACGTAATATCAGCGGCCTCGATCAGAGCCTGCAGGAGAGGTTCACACAATCGAAGTCCGCCACGTATCGCATTCTGGCGGAGCTTCTCCTCCAGGCGAATCGTCTCGGCGAAGCCGAACAAGTCCTCGATCTTCTCAAGGAACAGGAACTGCAGGAAGTCGTCATCGGCGCAGCGGATCATCCCGACCCTCACGCGACGCCGCTGAATCTAACCGTCAACGAGCAACAGGTCGAAACCGATCTCGCCGCGCACGAACAGACAGCGGTCGCGCTCACCGAGCTGAGCGCGCAATACGCCGCATTGCTGGGCAAGCCCAATCGCACTCCTGAGGAGTCCGCGCAGCTCAAGGCCCTCGAAGCAAAAATCGAATCGGGCAACAGCGGTGTTACCGACTTCTTCCGTAAGACCCTCTATCCCGAACTGGCCCAGAACGCCGGAACCCAAACCGCGAATGCACTACTCAGCCAGGAAAAGTCCGAGGTGAGCCGACTGCAGAACACGCTGGCCAAACTCGGGCCGCATGTCATTGGCATCCGCCTGCTCCTCGGCGACGAGCAAGCGTACGCCATCGTCATCACGCCCCAGTCTCGCAGGAAGTATGAGCTGAAGGGCACGCCGGCCGAACTGAACGACAAAGTGCAGCAGCTGCGCAAGGAGCTGCGTACGCCATCGTCCGATCCCAAACCGCATCTTGCCGAGCTGTATTCCATCGTCGTCGCACCTCTCGAAGAGGAGTTGGCCGGGCTGGAACACGCGCCCCAGGAAAACGGCCGCGCACCTACGCTGCTCTGGTCACTCGACGGAGCCATGCGCTACCTGCCTATGGCCGCGCTCTACGACGGCCATCGCTACCTGGCCGAACGCTTCAACAACGTCCTCTTCACGCCGGAAAGTTACGGCCATATGGCCGCGCCGGACGCCAACAAGTTGTCGCTGCGCGTTCTCGCCATGGGGTTATCAAGGAGCTACGGCGGCCTGCCCGCGCTGCCGGGCGTCGTTTCTGAACTCGACGCTGTGGTGCACGACCCCACTGATCCCGCCTCGCATGGTCCGATCGACGGACTCCTCCTGCCCAACGAACGATTCACCTGGGCGGCCCTGAAAACGCAACTCGGCCCCGGCTCAGAATTTCCCGTCGTCCACATTGCCAGCCACTTTGTTCTCGAAGCCGGCAGTGGATCCGAACCCTACCTGATGCTCGGCGGCAATGACGCCGGCGACCCACAGGGATTTCCTCTCACGCTCTCGCAACTCGAAAACTCCGTCGTCAGTTTCCATGGAACGCGCCTGCTGACGCTCTCCGCCTGCAGCACCGCAAACGGTGACACCGCGAATGACGGACTCGAAATGGACAGCCTGGGCATGGTCGCGCAGCAGAAGGACGCCGAAGCCGTGCTCGCCACATTGTGGGACGTGAACGATGCCAGCACCAGCCGCGTCATGAGCGACTTTTACTCGCGATGGGTCAGGCAACCTGCAATGGGCAAAGCTGAGGCCTTGCGCGAGGCGCAGCTTGCCCTTCTGCGCGGATCCGCCGGCGCCCCTCAATCCACCACCGGCCGTGGCGTGCAGATTACCGGCGAGCCCGCGACCGTTCCCCAGGCAACGTCGTATGCTCATCCTTATTATTGGGCGCCCTTCGTGCTGATCGGAAACTACCAATAGCCCCGGGGCCGGGCCATGTTCGTCGTTCTATGACCTTCCGAGGAGGATCGATGTTTCTTGTTTGCGCATTCTTAGTGGGCGTCGTCGCCGGACTTCGCTCCATGCTCGCTCCCGCAGTCGTCAGCTGGTCGGCTCGCCTGAATCTGCTCAACGTCGGGCAGACCTACATGGCTCTGATGAATTACCGCGTCACCGCCATCGTCTTCACCGTCCTCGCCGTGGGCGAACTCATCGCCGACAAGCTGCCGAAGACGCCCAGCCGCAAGCAACCGCCGTCTTTTATCATCCGGATCCTCAGCGGCTCCCTCGTCGGCGCCACTGTCGGCGCAGCCGGCGGACAAATACTCATCGGCCTCTTTCTCGGCGCCATCGGCGCAGTTGTCGGGACGCTCGGCGGCGCCGCGGCACGCGCCAAACTAGCGTCCGCTTTTGGCCGTGATTGGCCGGCCGCGATTCTCGAAGACATCGCGGCGCTCGCCATCGCCATCTTCTCCGTTCTGGGGGTTCGATGAAACAGAGTTTCGATGCGATCGTCGTCGGTGCTGGCCAGGCCGGCCCTCCTCTCGTCGCTCGTCTTGCTGGCGCTGGCTGGAAAGTTGCCATCGTCGAGCGCCATCTTTTCGGCGGCACCTGTATCAACAACGGATGCACGCCCACCAAAGCCATGGTCGCCAGCGCCCACGCCGCTCATCTCGCCCGTCGGGGCGCCGACTTCGGCGTCAAGGCTGGCCCGGTCGCTGTCGACATCCGCGCCGTGAAAGCCCGTAAGGATCAGATCGTGCTCAACTCGCGCAACAGCGTCGAAAAAGGCCTGCGCGGAACTGAAAACTGCACCGTCTTCATGGGAACCGCTGCTTTCGAATCGCCCAACGCCATGCGTGTCGGCGGCGATGTGCTGGAGGCTCCGAAGATATTTCTCAACGTCGGTGCGCGTCCCTCTGTCCCCAAAATGGGCGGCGTCGATTCCGTCCCGTTTCTCACCAGCACGACCATTCTCGATCTGGAAGTGCTTCCCGAGCACCTCATCGTCGTCGGCGGCGGCTACGTCGGCCTCGAGTTTGCGCAGATGTTTCGCCGCTTCGGATCCCAGGTCACCATCGTCGACAGGAATTCCCGCCTCGCCCCGCACTCGGATGAAGACGCCTCCCAGGTGATTCGCGAAGTCTTCGACTCCGAAGGCATAGACGTCCGCCTCAACGCCAATTGCATTCATCTCGAAAAGACAGGTGCGCAGGTTTCCGTCGGTCTTGAATGTGTGGAGGGCGCGCCGCATGTCGACGGATCCCATATCCTGCTCGCCGTGGGCCGCACCCCGAATACCGATGATCTGAATTTGCAAGCTGCCGGCATCACGCCCGACAAACATGGATTCGTCCCCGTCGACGACCAGCTGCGCACCACCGTCCCCGGCATCTTTGCGCTTGGAGACTGCAACGGCCGCGGCGCTTTTACCCATACCTCGTATAACGATTATGAAATCGCCGCGGAGAATCTTCTCGACGGCGCATCCCGTCGCGTGAGCGATCGCATTCCCGCCAGCGCCCTCTATATCGATCCTCCCCTGGCGCAAATCGGCATGTCTGAAGCCGAGGTTCGGGCCACAAAGAAGGCCGCGCTTGTCGGCAAACGCCCGATGACCCGCGTCGGCCGCGCCATCGAAAAAGGCGAGACCTTCGGCTTTATCAAGGTCCTCGTCGATGCCGAGACACAGCACATCCTCGGCGCAACCGTATTCGGCACGGGCGGCGACGAGGCCGTCCACTGCATTCTTACCGCCATGTACGCGCGCCAGCCCGCATCGCTGATCACCCACTCCGTGCATATTCACCCCACGGTCGCGGAACTGATCCCAACCACATTCGAAGACCTGAAGCCCCTCGCGTAATGCTCCGCATCCCCTTCGCCGATGTCGCGTCCACACTCTCCACCATCCTCGTCGGCGTCGGCTTCGACTCGAGTCGAGCCGAGCCTTGCGCGCGCCTGTTCGCAGAAACCACACGCGACGGTATCTACTCGCACGGCATCGAGCGCTTCCCGCGCTTTCTCGAAACCATCCGCAACCGCACCGTCGATGTCCATGCCGCACCCCGGCGTATCCATGAACTCGGCGCCATCGAGCGCTGGGACGGTCGACGAGGCCCGGGCAATCTCAACGCATGGTCATCGATGGCGCGCGCCATCGAACTGGGCCGCCAACACGGCATCGGCTGCGTCGCGCTCTCGAATACGAATCACTGGATGCGCGGCGGGACCTATGGCTGGCAGGCAGCGGACGCAGGCTTCATCGGCGTTTGCTGGACCAACACCCTCGCCAATCTTCCGCCGTGGGGCGCGTCGGCTCCCGCGCTCGGCAACAATCCACTCATCATCGCGGTCCCTCGCCCCGCCGGGCACGTCATTCTCGACATGGCCATGTCCCAGTTCTCCTATGGCGCGCTCGAAGCATTTCGGCGCAAGGGGCAGTTGCTGCCTGTGGATGGTGGATTCGACTCTGCAGGCAATCTCACCCGCGATCCCGCCACGATCGAAGGCTCGCAGCGCCCGCTCCCCATCGGCTACTGGAAGGGCTCAGGCCTCGCCATGATGCTCGACATGGTCGCCGCGCTTCTCTCTGGCGGACTCGCTACGCATCAGATTCCCCTCGAGCCCGCGAAGGAATCCGGCCTCTCTCAGGTCTTCCTCACTTTCGACCTCTCGCGTATGCAGCCTTCGGAGGAATCGGCTCACGCGGCGGACGCCATCGTCGATTCCGTCCTCGCCGGCAACCCTGGCGCCGTGCGCTATCCCGGACAGCAGGTCCTCAAAACCCGCGCCGAAAACCTTGCCCTCGGCCTTCCCGTCCGCGAAGAATTGTGGAACGAATTGCGTCGCGTCTGATTGCCCCCGATCGGCGCTAATCTAAGAGCAGAATGCGCGCCGCCGTCCTGCACCATCCCGCACCCATCGCCTCGCGCCCGTTGGTCCTCGAAGACCTGCCCATCACCGATCCCGGCCCCGGCCAGGTTCTCCTCAAGGTGGAAGCCTGCGGCGTCTGCCGCACTGACCTCCACATCACGGCCGGCGAACTCAAACCGCTGCGCGACTCCGTGACGCCTGGCCATCAAATCGTCGCGCGCGTGGAGAAACCTGGGCCCGGCGTCGACTCGATCCACATCGGCCACCGTGTCGGCGTCTCCTGGCTCGGTGGCGTCGACGGCACCTGCTCGCTCTGCCGCAAGAACCGCGAAAATCTCTGCGACCATCCCACCTACACGGGTTATTCCGTCAACGGCGGCTACGCCGAATACGCCGTCGCCCGCGCCGATTTCCTGATTCCGCTCCCGGAATTGCCCTCCGCCATCGACCTCGCTCCGCTGCTCTGCGCCGGCATTATCGGATTCCGCAGTCTGCGCGTCGCTGAAGTCGCGCCCGGTGATCGGGTCGGCCTCTTCGGCTTCGGCGCCTCCGCGCATCTGGCCATCGAGGTTCTCCAATCCTGGAATTGCGAAGTCTATGTCTCCACGCGCGGCGCATCCCATCAGCAGTTGGCCCGCGACATGGGCGCGACATGGGTCGGTCACGCTACCGAACGGCCGCCCGTCCAGCTCGACTCCGCCGTCACCTTCGCACCCAGCGGCGATGTCGTCGTCGCCGCGCTTGCCTCGTTGCACAAAGGAGGCATCGTCGCCATCAACGCTATCCATCTCGACTGCATTCCGCAGTTCGATTACGATTCGCTGCTGTGGGGCGAGCGTCAGCTGCGGAGCGTCGCCAATATGACCCGTCAGGATGCCCGCGACTTCATCGCGCTCGCCGCGAAAATCGGCATCCGCCCGCGCACCACTGTCTTCGGCCTCGATCAGGTCAACGATGCACTCGCTGCGGTCGCCAACGATGCCATCGATGGTGCCGCCGTGGTGATTCCCTAATCGAGCACCACCGCCAGCGTGAATCCATCGTATCCCTTGCTGCCGACGGTCTGCAGGGTCGTCGCGCTCACCCGCTCCTCGCCAGCCAGCGCCTCGTTCAACCGGCGAATCCCCAGCACTCGCGGATCGTCCGTCTCCGCGTTGGCTACCTCCCCATCGCGAATCACGTTGTCGACGATGATCGCCGAGCCCGGACGCGACAACCGGAGCGCCCAGTGAAAATATTCGGCCGTGTTCTCCTTGTCCGCATCGATAAAACACAAATCGAAGGGCCCGATCCCCTCAGCCGAAATCTGCGGCAGCGTGTCGAGTGCGCGCCCCAGCCGCCGCTGGACCAGCTTCGCGAAACCGGCACGCAGAATGTTCTGCTGTGCCACCTCAAAATGCTTTTGGTCCGATTCCAACGTCACCAGAAGCCCGTCCCGGGGCAGCGCGCGTGCCAGCCAGATGGTGCTGTAGCCGCCCAGCGTTCCAATCTCCAGGATCTTCCGCGCGCCCTTCATCTTCGCCAGCAGATGCAAGAGCTTTCCCTGGCTCGGTGTCACAGCGATGTCCGGCAATCCGGCAGCCGCGCTGTCCGCCAGCGCCGCGTCGAGGATCGGGTCCGGTGGATGCAGCAGGCCGTCGAGGTATTTCTCCACCGCGACCCACGTCTTTGCGGGCTTTCGCTTTGTGTTTCCGGGGTGTTTCAATCGTTGAGGTCTCTCTGGGAAGCTACCAGCTCGGAAAAATCCGCGATCTTCGAAAATGCTTTGAGGACCGCTCCAATTAGCCCGAGCCGGTTGTCTCGCAACGCCTTGTGATCCACCATCACCATCACCTTGTCGAAGAACAGATCGACATGGGGCCGCAAGGTCGCGATTTTCTCCAGCGCCTCGCGATACCCCTGACGACGTTGCAACTCCTCCACCACCGGAGCCAGCTTCATCGCTTCCGCGTACAGTGTCTTTTCAGCTGGATCCTCCAACAAGTCCGGACTTACAAACCCGAGATCCTGCCCCGGATTCAGAAACCCCTTCTCCTCAGCCTGCCGCAGAATATTCTTGATCCTCTTAAACGCGGCCGCAATCGCCGCGAGGTCTTCCGACCCGCGCACGGCCGTCAGCGCCTCGGCGCGTGCGATCGCGTCGCGCATGTTGTCCGAACGTACCGCCACCACAGCGTTGACCACGTCATAAGAGAACCCGCGCATGTCGCGCAGCCAGAACTCAAACCGCTCCTGAAAGAAGGACGCAAGCTTCTTCTGCGTCTCTTCGCCGACATCGGCCGGAACCGCCCGGAACAGATCCGTCCGCACCAGCGGCAACCCCGTCTCTGCCAGAATCTTCACGATGGCATTCGCCGCCCGCCGCAGCGCAAACGGATCCTTGGAACCCGTCGGCTCGAGCCCAATCGAGAACATCGCCACAATCGTCTGGACGCGATCCGCAATGCCGAGAACCTGTCCCTCCACCGTCGGCGGAATCGGGTCCTCCACAGCAGCAGGCGAATATTGCCAGTAGATCGCCTGCGCCACTTTCTCGCCGAGCCCCTGCGCGCGCGCGTACAAGCCACCCACAATGCCCTGCAGCTCGGTGAACTCCTTCACCAGCTCGGTCGTCAGATCGGTCTTCGCCAGCTCAACCGCCTTCAGCAGCGCAGCACGATCGACCCCCAGGCCCCGTTCGCCCAGCAGGCCGGCCAGGGTTTCCGCGATCCTCAGATTCGCCTCCGTCTTGTCCCAGTAGGTCCCCAGTTCCTTGTGGAAGGTCACCGACTTCAGCATCTCCACACGATCTTCCAGCGGCGTCTTCTGATCCATCCGCCAGAAAAATCGCGCGTCGTTGAAGCGCGCACGCAGCACGCGCTCGTGTCCGTGCCGGATCGTCTCAATCCCTGTCTCCTCGGGATGCGTGTTCAGCACTGCCAGAAAATACGGCTGTAGTTTGCCCTGGGCGTTCTCGACCGCAAAGTATTTCTGGTGATCCCGCATCACCGTCACCAGCACTTCCTCGGGCAGCTCAAGAAACTCCGAATCGAAAGTTCCCAGCACGACCGACGGCCACTCCGTCAGATGCGTCACCGTCTCCACCAGCGCCGCATCCTCGCGCCATCGCGTCCCCGGCACGCTCCGCGCCTCCTGGTCCAGCGCCTTGCGAATCCGGTACCGCCGCAGCTTCACGTCCGCCGTGACCTTCGCCGCCTCCAGCAAGCCCAGATAATCGTCGGGATGATCGAGCCTGACCGGCGCGTCGCCATGCAGAATGCGGTGCCCCCACGTGAGGTTCGCCGCATGGACACCGGCAAATTCCACCGGCAGAACCTGGTGATCCAGCAGCGCCACCAGCCAGCGCACCGGCCGCACAAAAAACTCCACCTTCAGAGGCCGCCAGTACATGTTCTTCGGCCAGTAGATCGCGGCCAGTTCTCCGGCCAGCAGATCGGGCAGCACCTCGAGCGCGGCGCGTCCCTTGTCCCGCACCATGGCCGCCAGATATTCGCCCTTCGCGCTCGTCACTTTGAACAAGCGCGCCTCTCCGTTGGGATCCTCCTCGAGCTTGCTCTTCATCTCCGCCCGGTTCAGCAACTCGGAGTTCAGGTCCGTGCCGCGCAGACGCTCCTCTTCGACACTGGCCTTGCGCAGCTGCTGTTCGCTCATGCCCGCCTTGCGCGCGAAGGCCAGCGCCGCCGCTGTCGGCTCGCCGTTCTTAAAGGCCACGCCCCACGCGGGTCCGGTCAGCTCCCGCGTCGCATCCCGCTGCCGCGGCCGCAACCCATTCACCTGCACCGCCAGGCGCCGCGGCGTTGAATAGCTGTGCACCTCGTGTCCTTCATCGAGCAGTCGCTCGCGCCGCAGCAGCTCCACCACGCGCTCGGTCAGCTCCGCTTCGGCAGCCGCAATCATGCGCGCCGGAATCTCTTCCATTCCTGCTTCCAACAACAGGTCAGCCATCTTACCGGGCCCCCGCTCTCTGCCGCTGCTGGGCATACGCCTTCGCCACGCCCACCACCATGTTGCGAATCCGCCCCATCACCGCCACGCGCTCCGTCACCGAAATCGCCCCGCGCGCGTCCAGCAGATTGAACAGGTGCGAGCACTTCAGGCACAGCTCATACGCGGCCAGTACCGGAAACCGCCGCAGCGCCCTGCGCAAATCCTCGTCCGGCGGCGTCGCCGCTCCATCGTGCACCAGCCGGTCGTGGACCCTCTCCCTGCGCTCGGCCGACTTCTCCACTTTGAACTGCTGGTGGAACGCGTCGAGCAGCGCCTGGCACTCGGCCTCATACAGCCGCAAATGCTCCCACAGCTTGCCGACGTCTGCCGCCTCGAAGTTATAAACCGAAAGCTGCAGCTCCTCCTCGAGACGAATATCGCCGTACGTCACCTGCTTCCCCGTCTTCGGATCGACGGCCCACACCACGTCGTACAGCGAGTTGACATCCTGCAGAAACGCCGCGATCCGTTCGAGCCCATACGTGATCTCCCCCGAGATCGGGTCCAGATCCATCCCGCCGCATTGCTGAAAATACGTGAACTGCGTGATCTCGAGGCCGTCCAGCATCACCTGCCAGCCCACCCCCCAGGCGCCGCCCACCGGCCATTCCCAGTTGTCTTCCTCGAACTTGATGTCGTGCTCGCGAAGGCGGATCCCGATCGCCTCCAGCGACTGCAGGTAGATATCCTGAATATCTTCCGGCGGCGGCTTCAGGATCACCTGCAGCTGCGTGTGCTTGTACAGCCGATTCGGATTCTCGCCGTATCGCCCGTCGGCCGGGCGCCGCGAAGGCTGCGTGTAGGCAATCGAGACCGGATCCGGCCCCAGCACGCGCAGAAAGGTGTCCGGCGACATCGTCCCTGCGCCCACCTCCATGTCGTAGGGCTGCGCCAGCACGCAGCCGCGCTCCGCCCAGAAACTCTGGAGCCGGAGCAGCAGTTCCTGAAAAGTCAGCGCCTTCAGTGCAACAGGCGGGGTCGATGCGGTCAACATGGGCACCTGAGTTTCCGATAGCTCGCTCTATCGATTCTATCGGCAGCGCCCCGCCCAGGCACGTCGCACTATGAAACACAGCGCCCGAAGTTACGCGGCCCCTCCCAATTCGGTCTTCAATTCGATTTGGGACGACCTCACTACCGGAATCACTTCAAAATCCACCGGATCGCTCAGGTTTCACCGGAACGAGGGAGCTTCCGATCCACGGCCCTTCCCCGCCAGCGCGCACCCGCCCGCGAGAAGCAGGATTGGAAAAGCTTCCATCGTGTATCGCTGCTCAGGACTCTCCAGCGTTCCCAGCACAATACAGCGCAGCAGAACGTACAGCAGCAGCGCGACGGCCAACGGCACCCGGCGCGTTCGAAATCCCCCTACCGCCAGCACCAGATACCCCAGGTTCAGCGCACCCAGCCCGACCGCGATGCCGCTGCCCATCGGATGCTCCCCAATCCGCCACCAGAACACATCGATATCGAACAGCTCCGTGCGCGGACGCAACCACATATCCAACACCCGCAGCACCGGCATTTCGACGTAATACTCGAGCGGATGCTTTCGAATATGCTCCGCCGCCAGAGCCTCAAACCGCGCATCCAGCTCCGGCGTGATCGCGTTGTGCACGTTGTAGGCCGCGATCACCGCCGCCATCTCCCGGCACTCGGGGCCCGGGTCGCAGGCGCGCGCGGGAATCACGTCGAGATCGATGGGATCGGACCCCATGTTCCACGCCACAGTGCCGGTATTCACAAACTCGATCGACCAGGTCCGCATCCACCGGTGAAAGCCGTTTGGCACAAATTCTCCAGGGTTGTTGGCGTTCCGCGGCGCCAGCGGCTCGAACACGTGAAACACGCGATAATTCCGGATGGTCCAGGGCGCCAGCGGCAGCATCGCGAGCACCCCGGCCAGCACAGCAAGACGCAACCCCCGCGTCGAACCCACATCGCGCTTCGCGTACCAGAGAAGACCCGTGCAGAATGCCGCCGGCAGCAGAACGCCATCGGGCCGCAACAAGATGGCACAAGCCAGCGCGAGAACCAACCCCGTCATCGGCAACATCGTGCTCTGGTTCGCTCGTACGGCCCGCAGCAACCGCGCCATCGACCCGATCGCCAACGCCACACAGCTGATCGAGAGGCTCTCCGTCATCCCGCTGGCCGTGTACCCCGCCGTGAACGGACACAGCACCGCCAGCGTCAGCGCCGCCCATCCCGCGCGGGGCGAAACCTCCCGCCGCGCCGTGTCGAAGATCAGCCAGCATCCACACAGATCCAGCAGCGCCTGCAGCAGCTCCGCCATCCGCATGTGCCCATCGCCGAAGATCGAGAACACAATGCCCAAAAACAGTGGATAGCCGGGCAGCCGGATCAGCGTCGGGTCGATTCCGTTGCCGCCCGAAAAACCGTACACGCCGTGATGAAACCAGTTCCGCGCCAGCTCCTGGTAGATGTCCGTATCGTCATCCTGCGAGACGCCATGAGCAATGAAGAAAACGCGCAGCGCCAGCCCCGCAGCCAGTAGAGCTGCCACCATCAGCCTGTCGCGCCGCTGCGCCCGCGAATCGTCCAAAGAGCTGTCCAGAAAAAGCTGCACTCACTTTATCAGTCGGTCGCAACCCACCTGCGCTCCATCCACGCCAGCAGCAGCATCGCCGCAGCCAGCGGTACCAGCCATACCACGCGGCTCTGCAAGCGCTCATCGAGCGTCGACATCGTCCCCGTCAACAGCGCATTGCCCACCACAACGAAAGCCGTGATCGCCACCAGCGCCATCGGCCTCACCCGCACGTCGTGTACCCGCCAAACCAGCGGCAGAAGAATTCCCACAGCAACCAGCGCCACAAGCACAGCCCAGTTCTGCAGCGTGGTGAACGCCTCCATCGGCAACAGATTCCGCGCCTCACGGCTTTCCTCGTACCGCGCCTTTGCCCCCGGCAGCGTCATGTCGAACTGGCTCAGAGTCCATTCGTTCGGATCGAAGTCGTCCACGCCAAACGTCAAAAGCTGATCGCGGAAATTGGCCATCGAACGCCGCAGCTGCGCCCACGGATACCGCCGCACCGCCGCCAGTGCAAACGCCGCATCCTGCTTCTCCATCTGCTTTTGCACGCTCTTTGGCGCGTTGTGATAAATCCCCGCCGGGTCCCACAGAAAAATATCCGGGTCATCAGGAAACCGCCCCACATACGCGCAAACCGCGAATCGCTGCCCGCAATCGCGCTCGGCATACCATCGCCCCGGCCCGTCCGCAATCGCGCGCGCCGTGAGATACGGCGGACTCTCCAACTGCACCGACGGCGTCCCGTACAGAACCATGTCCAGCGCCATCGGAACCGCCGCCGCCAGCACCAGAGCCAGCGCGGCCTCCGCAACTCCCCGCATCCGCCGCCAGTCCCGCCGCAGCGACAGCACCGCCGACAGCAACACGCACAGAGCAACGCCAAGCATCAAGTGCGTCGCGTGCGACGCAGCCGCCCACCACGCAACCACCAGCAAAACCCACTTCTCCCAGCGCGACAGCGTCTCCCGCCCGAAGACCAGCAGATAGATCGCCAGATACAACACCGGCCCCAGAATGTCCGGCATGATCAGGCTCACAAACCACGACAGGCTCGTTATCACACTCAGCACAACGACCGTCGCGAGGTACTTCGCTGTAGGATGCCCCCGCGCGATCGACCGCACCGTCAGCCACAGCACCCACGCTGTCAAGAGCGCCTGCAGCACAACCACTGGCCAGGGATTCACATTGCGATGCAGCGGCAGAATCACCAGGCTGTAGAGCAGCGAGCGCATCCCGTAGTACGCCGAAGTCTGGTGCAGAAACAACGCGCGCGCCACGCGCCGTCCATCCTCGAGATACGTCATCGAATCGGGATAGAGAAGTGGATACCCGTTCAGAATCGCCGGCCACGTCATGGCCAGCGCACCCAAGGCTAACGCCGCCACACGCCGGGCGCGCGGCCAGCGTCCCACCGCCTCCGCGGTGGAGCGTCCCGCCGCAATCGCCGCGGTGGTCATCGTGTCAGCATGCCGGCGGAGCGTTACGGCCCTGCCGCAATCTTCTCCGTCTGCCGCGACATCCGCGCCGTCCGCTCGATCTTCTCCCAGTTAAACGGCCGCCCCTCCAGCGCCCGCTTCAGCGTGCGGAACAGCACAATCGAGAAAATCTGCCTGTAGCTGAACCGCTGCAACCACACATGGAACAGCAGCCACCCGTCGCCCTTGTTCGCAGGATGCCGCGGCTCGAGCGAAAACGCCAACAGCGACGTCACAAAGTCGATCAGCAGAAACGCCAGGAAATACGTCAGCAGTTTCTCCACCGTGCTCGCGCTCGCCGTCTCCGGATGGTAGTGCTTGTCGATCAGGTACTGCACCACGCCCCACGCGAACATGATGTCGATGAACGGCGACACCAGCGGCAGCAGAATCTGGAACACCAGAATATTCGGCAGCGCGAAGAACCCCATCGCCGGATTCCTCCTCGCCGCCGCGCGATGCTTGAACACCGCCTGAAGAATTCCGAACGACCAGCGGAACCGCTGCCGCATCAGGCTGCGCGCCGTCGCCGGGGCCTCGGTGAACGCCAGCGCGTGATCGTCGTAGATCACCTTGTACGGCTCTTCCAGCAGACCCATGGTCAGGTCGGCGTCCTCTGCCACCGTATTCAGCGGATAGCCGCCCGCCTTCTTCACAGCAGCGGTCCGCCACGCCCCAATTGCCCCTGGAACCACCGTCACCACGTTGAACAGATCCATCGCGCGCCGCTCGAAATTCTGGCTCGTGATGTATTCGAGCGCCTGCCAGCGCGTCCATGTGTTAATGCGATTGCCCACCTTCGCATTCCCTGCCACAGCCCCTACGCGAGGATCCGCAAAATGCCGCACCAGCTTCGAAACCGCGTCCCGCGCGATCACCGTATCGGCGTCGATGCCGACGTAAACCTCCTCCTCGACGTGCGCCAGCCCCTGATTCAGCGCCTCCGCCTTGCCCCCATTCGGCTTGGTCAGCACCAGCAGCCGACCCTCTTCGATCTCTTTCGGATACGCCTCTCTCGCTACATCGAACGTCCGATCCAGCGATCCGTCGTCGATCACAATCACGCGCAGGTTCGGGTAATCCGACTTCAGCACCGAGCGAATCGTCCGCACGATCACCTTGTCTTCGTTGTAAGCCGGTATCAGCACCGCTACCCGCGGCTCGTACTCCCCCGGCGGAATCCGCCGCTTGCGAATCCGGTCGATGGTCGCGAAGACTCCGATCAGAACCAGCCGCGAGCTCATCAGCACGTCGCCGACGAAGAATACGTAAACCACGAAATTAGCGAAAAACGAAAACAGGAAGAACGCCACCCAGTCGATGCGCGCCTGCCAGCGCATCGCAGGCGCAATCGGCGGCATTACCTCCGCCGTGGTCTTGCCCATCAGTTCCGAAACCGGCACAATCTCGTAGCCCTTCGCCCGCAGCGTTGTAATCAGCAGCGGCAGCGCGGCCACCGTCGGCCCGCGGTTTCCGCCCCCATCGTGCAGCAGGATGATGCTGCCCCGCATCCATGGGTGCGTCTTCATTTCGTCCAGCTGCTGCAGCACGCTGGCCGTGATCTCCTGCGGCGATTTCGGCGGGTGCTCGCTCCAGTCGTCGGTGTCGATCTTGTCGCCGATGATCGTGTACCCCATCTGCTGGATCCGATATGCCGGCGCGGCCTCGTCATTCGTATCCGGCTCCTGGTCGATCGAGTACGGGGGCCGGAAATACAGCGGCTGCATCCCCAGCTCCGCCGCGTACAGCCGCTCGCTCCAGTTCAGCTCCAGCTCCAGCTGCCGCGAAGAAATTTCGCTGATATCCGGATGCGTAAACGTGTGGTTGCCGATCTCGTGGCCCTCGCGCACGTAGCGCTTCAGCAACCCGATGTTCTTCTGCGCCTCTTCCCCGATCACCAGGAACGTGGCCTTCACGTCGTACTTCTTCAGTACATCGAGAATCTTCGGCGTCCACACCGGATCGGGTCCATCGTCGAAGCTCAGCGCCAGCCGGTGCGGGTCGTACCCGTACTGCTGGATCATGTAGGAGCGCGGCAGCCGCACCATGGTTTCATCGGTCACCGTGAAGTTGTCCGCATCCATCTGGATCGTGCGCTCGCCCGTCTGCGGCCTCGCCACAATGCGCAGTATGTCTCCCTCGCCCTCCGTGTTCACATCCTGGCCCGGCGGCACGCTGCGCAGCAGCTCCGGCGCGTTCGGCGCGCTGGGATGATCCCACACCTGCCATAACGACGGATCCTCTTTGCCCAGCACCCACAGCGCGAATGTCCGCAGCCCCATCTGCCGCCCCGCACGCAGCTCGTTCAGCGCTGTCACGCCGTCCATGAACCACACTTCGTGCCGCAGATGCGCATCCTCGTCGTCATAGGCAAAATGAGGATTCAGTTCATCGCCCAGCAAACCTACCTGCGCATCCGCATCGGCCGCGCGCTGCCACGCGTCCTGGACGGACAGGTCGTCCACGTCCACCACCCGCGGCTTTTTGCCCTTCTCCGGCAGGGTCACGGCCCAGTCGAACCCGTAGTTGCCGATGCCGCAGATGATCTTCTCCTTCGGCACCAGCTTCAGCACACGCCGCAGATTGTCCTCAAACCACGGCTCGCTGGCCACCGGGCCCGGATCGCTCGTCTCCTCGTGCTCGTCGTAGTTCATCAGGATGATGCCGTCGCTGGCTCTCGCCAGCCGCTGCATCGTCTCGTCGTCCGCGCCCGCCTGCACGTTCACGTAGATCCGCAGGTTCTTGCCGCGAAAATCGTTGTGCACCTCCGCGATCCAGTCCGCGTAGAGCTCCTCGTCCTCGTCCGGAACCATCTCGAAGTCGAGGCAAATCCCTTTGTATCCCGGGTTCGCGTACAGGAATCTGTCCAGCTGCGAGTGCAGCCGCTCCCGCGCCGCGGGATTCTCCAGCATCTGCCCGATCACATCCCCATTCCACGCGCCGCTCAGCGTGTCGTAATCGTTCAGCATCGGGAAGACCTCAGTGTCTTCCTTCGCCGCCTCAATGGTCGTCTTCACCCGGTTCTGCGGATCGACGCCGTGCACCCCGCTCGCGTCCACCACGTTGTAAAACTGCACCGGGAACATCGGCGTCGCGCCCACCAGGTTTCCGTCCTGCGAAACCACATGCAGCCAGTCCGGAAACAGCATGTCGATCTGGTGTATGTGCGCTTTCAGGATCGAGTAGCTGGCTTCGTCGTTCTCGTAGAACGCCGCCCGCAGACCCTCGTCCTGGTTCAGCACCACTTCGGATGCGTGCAGCTGCGTCTTCCGCCGCGCCGGCCGCGCCGCCGCCTTCTTCGCCAGCTCCGGCTGCCGTTCCTTCAGCGCTTTCACGTTCTTCTTCTGCGCCGGCAGCAGCAACTCCGGCAGCGTCTGCTTCGACAGCACGCTGAAGACGAACACCGCCCCCACCACGGTCAGCAGAATGATCGAGACGTCGCTCAGCCGTCTGAAAACCTTGCGCCGTCGCTGCCGTGGGTCATAAAAAACCTGCTTCATGGTGGCTCATTCAATCCTAACCGCAAACCAGCCTCCAGCTTTTAGCTCTTAGCCGTTAGCTACAAGCTTCCGTCTTCCAGCTTCCAGCTTTTGGCAGCTACCGGCTACCGGCTGTTCTAATATCCCCAATGCTTCCCGCGGCCCTCAGAAAATGGTGGCTCCTCCTGCTCGCCCTCGCCGCCGGAGCCGCGCTGCGCCTCTGGTTCATTCACGCCTACCCCGAAGTCGATGGCGACCCTCTCATCTACGGCGGCATCGCGAAAAACTGGATGCTCCACGGCGTCTACGGCATCTCCAACGGCACCCACATCGACCCAACGCTGATCCGCCTGCCCGGCTACCCACTCTTTTTGATGCTCTGCTTCACCGTGTTCGGCATGGAGTACTACCACGCCGTGATGCTCGCCCAGGCCGCCATCGACCTCGCCACCTGTCTCCTCATCGCCGCCCTCGCGTACCGCATCTGGAGCCCGCGCGCCGGCTGGTGGGCCCTCTGGCTCGCAGCGCTCTGCCCTTTCACCGCTAACTACACCGCCACGCCCCTCACGGAAACGCTGGAGCTCTTCTGCACCGCCCTCGCCTTCTACGCATTCGACCGCTTCCTCGCCGCGCCCCGCTGGCCATGGGCGCTCACCCTGGCCGCCGCATGGAGCTACGCCACGCTGCTTCGACCCGACGGCGCTCTGGTGGCCGTCGCGCTCTGCCCCGCCCTCGTCTTTTACGGGTCAGTCTTCTATGGATCGCGACGCCCCGCCGTTGGAAACAAGCCAACCGTTCCGATGATCCGATGGGCCATCGTGTGCGGCCTGCTCTCCGTCCTGCCCTTCATCCCCTGGACCCTCCGCAACGCGCGCACCTTCCGCGTCTTTCAGCCGCTCGCGCCTCGCTATGCCGTCGATCCCGGATACAGCACCGACCCCGGCTTCAATCGCTGGACCAAAACCGTCTGCGTCGATTTCGCCTGCACCTGGGAGGTCTACTGGAACGAAAACTCCGACGTCATCGACATCGCCCGCCTGCCCGCGCGCGCCTTCGATTCACCCGCGCAATATATCGAGACGCGCAACCTCATCGACGACTACAACCGGGTCACCACCCTCACCCCGCAGATCGACGCCCGCTTCGCCGCCCTAGCCGCCGAACGCATCCGCGCTCATCCCTTCCGATATTACGTAGCGCTGCCCCTCGCTCGCGTTGCCGATATGTGGCTTCGCCCGCGCACCGAGATGCTCTGGATCGAGCTGCGCTGGTGGCAATATAGACGCCATCACAGCGAAACCGCATTTGCGTTTGGATACGCGGCGCTGAACCTGGCCTACCTCGTCCTCGCCCTCATAGGTTTCGTGAAACGCCCGCGCCTCTCCGGCGTCATCCTCGCTTTCGTGCTGCTGCGCTGTGCGCTGCTCGCCACCCTGGAAGCCCCGGAGCCGCGCTATACCCTCGAATGCTTCCCCCCGCTCATCGCATTAGCGGGAGTCGCTCTGGGCGGCAAACCATCCCAGTCAAGTCCGCATCCACGCGCTGAACGCTGAACGCTGAACGCTGAACGCTGAACGCTGAACGCTGAACGCTGA
>CAZHTJ010000021.1:0-27383 GCA_964535525.1 uncultured Acidobacterium sp.
GAGACGTTTTCTGAGCCGTCAAAAGCAACGATGCGCCCGCGACGGGGGACGAGATTCACCAGGCGCCTGAAAGCGGTCTTTACGGAGTCGAGGTCGCGATAGATGTCGGCGTGGTCGAACTCGACGTGGGTGAGAATGAGCGCGTCGGGAAAGTAGTGCATGAACTTCGGACCCTTGTCGAAGAAGGCTGTGTCGTATTCATCGCCTTCGATGATAAAAGGGCGCCCATTGGCTAGGCGGAAGCTGGTGCCGAAGTTTTCGGCGACGCCTCCAATGAGGAAGGAAGGAGCGAACTCGGGTTGGTGACGCGCAGCGACTTCGTAAATCCACGACAGCATGCTGGTAGTCGTGGTTTTGCCGTGGGTCCCGGCGACGACCAGCGATTCGTGGCCGCAAATGAATTCTTCGTGCAGGATGCTGGCGAGCGAGGTGAAGGGGATGCGGCGGTCGAGCATGAACTCGACTTCCGGATTGCCGCGCGAGATGGCGTTGCCGACGACGATGAGATCGGGCGACGGCTGAAGGTTAGCTTCGGAAAACGGCTCGGCGATGGGGATGCCGAGTTCGCGAAGCAGATCGGACATGGGCGGATAGGCGGCCTGGTCGGAGCCGGTGACACGATGGCCGCGCAGTCGCAGCAACCCGGCCAGGGAAGCCATCGCGGTACCGCAGATTCCGATGAGATGGATGTGTTTCTTATCGGGCATGACGGGGGACGGTGACCGCGCGCTCGAGAAAATGTAACAGTGGTTGATCCGATTCGAGCAGGAGTTCGGCATCGGTACCAAACGGCAGCGTGACGTTGCCGCCGGAGACGTGGCCGGAGCGAACTCCGATGGCGATGGGAACGTTGAAGGGCTCGAGGAGGCGGAGGATGACCTGCTGGAGCAGGTCGGGATCGGCGCCGCGCGAGCCGCAGTCGAGCATTTCACCGAAGATGAAGCCGCGAGCGCCCTCGAACTTGCCCGCGACGATCATTTGTCGCAGCATGCGATCGATTTGATAAGGTTTCGCGCCCACGTCTTCAAGGAAGAGGATTTTGCCTTCGGTGCGCGGCGCAAAGCAAGTCCCAAGCGCAGCGGTAAGCAGGCTGAGACAGCCTCCGTAGAGAATGCCGCGGGCGGTGCCGGGGCGGAGAACGCGCAGCCCCTGCTCCGCGCCGACCCTGACGAGGCCGCCGGTGAGGGCCGCTCGGAAGCTGTCGAGGTCGACGCCGTCGTCGACGGAGAAGTCCGCGGCGGCCATGGGCCCGTGAAAAGAAACGAGGCCGGTCTGATCGAGGAGCCAGGTTTGAATCGCCGTCATGTCGCTGTAGGCGAAGAGCGGTTTGGGATGCGCACAGATCAGGCCGAGGTCGAGTCCGTCGAGGAGGTAGTTGGATCCGTAACCGCCACGGGTACAAATGATGGCGGCGATGTTGGGGTCGGCAAATGCGGCGTGCAAATCGGCGAGGCGCTCCTCGGTTGTTCCGGAGAAGTAGGGCGCTTGCTTCCCGAAGGCGTGCTCGGAAGGGACGATTTCGTAGCCCAGAGAGCGCAGCACTTCGATGCCGCGTGCGATGCGATCGGCACGGGCGCTGCTTGCGAGCGAGACAACGGCGATGCGCGCGCCAGGCGCTACAGCGGGTGGCTTCAGGGCGCGATCAGGCAAGGAGCACCTCTCCTTCGGCGATGAGCGAAGCGGGGCCGGTAAGGATCATCCCGGCGCGTGGTCCAGACCACTCGACACGCTGCGAACCGCCAGGAGCATGCACGGTGAGCGGCGATTTTCCTCCGCAGTGCGCGATGACGGCGGCGGCGGTGGCACAGGTTCCGGTTCCGGAGGATGTGGTGGGTCCGACGCCTCGCTCGAAAATGCGAATCTCGATCTCGTTCGCCTGAATGATGCGCACAAACTCCACGTTTGTCTGGTGCGGGAATTGTTTGTGGGCGCAAAGCTCGCGGCCGAGTTCCTGCCAGCCGCGGCTGTGGGCGCCGAAATTCTCATCATGCACCACGACCACGAAGTGTGGATTGCCCATGGAGACTTGAATGCCGTAAACCAAAGTCCTGTCGGCGAGTGTCAACTGGGTTGGGGAGACTTCGGGCACCCCCATGCCTGCAGCGATTTGGAAACTGCCGCCTTCCGCGGCGACGATGGTGCAGGCGCGCGGGCCGGCGTCGGTCTGGAGAATGAAAACTTCGCCGACGGGCGCTCTCTCGGTATGCGCGAGCCACGCGGCTACGCAGCGCGTGCCGTTACCGGAGATCTCTGCGATTGAACCATCAGCGTTGGCAAGACGGATGCGGCCTGCCCGCTTGCCGGTATTCTCGAAGAACTCAACGCCATCCGCGCCGATGCCGGTGTGGCGTTCACAGAGCTTTCTCGCGAGATCCGAATCCCAGGCACCCTCGACGATGAGGAAGTCGTTGCCGCAGGCGTGCGCCTTCGCAAAGCGCATCACTCGTCCTCCGCATCGCGATAGTGCCGGACATCGAGGCAGGCTGGAGCGGCTTTCAGCGCTGCGAACAGGCGCCGGTGTGCGCGCTGGTTTGCCGCAACATCGAAAGACAGCCGCTGCAGGGGGCCCACGGGCTGGTTGTCCAGCGCATCCATGTGGCGATTCTCGCGATCCATCACACCGAGGATCGCGGCGGTCATCTGCTCCGCATCATCGCCACGCACCTCGTAGGTCATGGTGTAGAGCTTAAGGTTGGCGCTGTATTCGAGGAGCCGAATCATCTCCAACACGACGAGCACGACGACGGTAGCGAAGATCGCCGGAAAATAGAGACCGGCTCCACAGGCCATGCCGATGGAGGCCACGGCCCACACGGTGGCGGCGCTGGTGAGGCCGCTGACGCGATCGCGATTGTGGAGGATGAGGCCGGCACCCAGGAATCCAATGCCCTGCACGATGTTCGAAGCAATCTGCCCCCGGTTCGGACTGTTGTCGCCAGCGATAATGGCAGAGAGAAAAGTAAACATCGCGGCGCCGAAACAGATGAGGACGTTGGTGCGCACGCCGGAAGGGCGGTGATGGTATTCGCGGTCGATGCCGATGGCGCCGCCGAGCGCTGCCGCCAGCAGCAGACGGCCCACCGCGCCGCCGGTGAGCAGCATTTGCTCAAGGCGGCTGAAGGCCAGCATGTGGCCGTTCGTGTCAGATGCGAGGATCACTTGCCGCTGATCCTATCACCGGGGGCGGCCATGTTTGAACGGTAAAAACGCACGCAAGGTTGACCTGTCGAGCACACGATGTTGAGAATCGTCAGGCCCTCGGGGTGGGCTTCGATCGCTTGAGCAACGGCGTCATGATCGGCGGCGATGACGAAGGCCGCAGACTGCGCGGGGTGCTGCAGGGCAGGCATCCACTGGTAGTAGTCGGTCTCATTGATGGTGCGGCGCAGGGGGATTCCGGCGCGCTGAAAGGCTCCGATATGGTCGGAGGTCCAGACGAGGATTTCGCCCTGAGGGGGAAGCTGCCGGAGGGCGCGGGCATAGGCCTGCTCGAAAGGAATGCGGGTGCGGGAATTCTCGATAGCTTCGCGCAGGACGAGCGGCGTGGCGCGCAGGACGGCGGAGGAGTCGACAAGGATGAGGACGATGGCGGCGAGCAGGAGCAGCGGAGCGGAGCGGGGCCAGCGTTTTTCTATCAGCGCGAGCAGCCAGGCAACCAGAAAGCCGAGAGACAGGGCGAAGATGGGGAGCATTTCCATACCGTAGCGGGTGTTGTACCAGGAGTGCGGCCACCATAGTGGGATGAAGATGGGGACCGATCCGTAGGCGACGGAATATGCGTAGAACGGTAGCGGCAGCCAGAGCAACAGGAACGGCGCGATGCACTTTTTCCGCCATTTCCAGACGGCAGCGAGGGTTCCGGCAATAACAAGAAGCAGAAGGCGGTTGCCCCAGCGGACGGGCACTGCGCCCATTTCCGCGGACTTGATGTAGTAGAGCGCGGCGACGCGCATGCTGTGCCAGCCGGGATAATGCGGAGCGCCGGGGGTGGCGGTGCGGGCGTCGATGGCGCGAGCGGAGTACGGGCCGCGCATGAAGTCGAGCCAGTCGCCATACTGGCGCGCGTTCCAGGCGAACCAGAGCGTGGGCGCGGCGAGGAGCATGGCGGTGAAGAGGACAAAGGCTCCGCCGGCAGGTGTTTTCCAGGCGCGGTGTCGCCACAGGGCGCGCAACGCGATGAGCCACACCAGGGAGGCGAAGATCCAGCCGTCGTAGCGCGTATAGATGGCGGTGACGAGGACAATGCCGCAGGCGATAATGGCCCGACCCGCGAGACGGGACTGGCCGTCCAGGCGGACTTTTTGGGGATCCAACTCCGATTGCGGCGCTGAGCCGATCGCCCGGAGATATGCCACCAGGAAGAGCGCGGCCCAGATCATCTGGCAGAGGAAGACGGGCTCGTTCATGGCGGTGGTCTGCATGTAGAGCAGGCCTGGATTGAGCGCGAAGAAGAGCGTGGCGACGACGACGCCTGCGGGCCGCAGCCAGTAGCGGGCGAGACGCCATAGGCCAGCGACGCTGAGGACGTAGCACGCCATGGAGGGGATGGCTCCAGCGATGCCGTTTTGCCACCAGGAGAGGCGCGCGGCGAAGGGCATCATGAGCAGGTGCGGGAAGGGCAGCCAGACGGAGCCGATCTGGCGGATGCCGGGGTTGAGCGAGTCGATGAGGCGGCGCGCGATGTGCAGATGCGCAACTGCATCTCCGTAGAGAAGGAGCATGTCGCGGGGATAGCAATACGCGAAGGCGAGCAGGGAGAGCAGCGCGGCGACCATGGCGGCGAAGAGGGTCTCGTGGCGCAGGGAACGCCTTTCGAGGTCGCCGGAGTGTGCGTTGGCGGACGCGTTGTGACGCGGCGGTTTATTCGAGGTGCGAGAGCTGGCGGAAGAGCGCAAAGCGTTCCTCGATTTCTCCTGGCGCGAGCTGTTGCAGGCGCTCGGTGCCGAAGCGCTCCACGGCGAACGAGCCCATCACGCTGCCGTAGAACATGGCGTGGCGAAAGACGGCCGGGGTGAGCGCGGGCTGCGAGGCGATGTAGCCGAAGAATCCTCCGGCGAAAGAGTCGCCGGCGCCGGTGGGATCGACGACTTCGGCGAGAGGGAGCGCGGGCGCGCGAAACGGCACAGTGACGGAGGCTTCGCCTGCAAAGGAGCGATCGCAGAAAAAGGCGGTTGCGCCGTATTCGCCGTGCTTGACGACGAGCGCCCTGGGCCCCATGTCGAGGACTTTGCGCGCGGCCTGCACGAGGTTGGGGTCTTTCGCGAGCATCTTGACTTCGGTGTCGTTGATGAGCAGGACGTCGAGATCCTTGAGGACGCGGGCCAGGTTCTCGGCGTGGTCCTTGATCCAGTAATTCATGGTGTCGCCGCAGACGAGCTTCACCTTCGGCATCTTGTGGCGTACTTCTTCCTGGAGGACGGGGTCGATGTTGGCGAGGAAGAGGTATTCGCTGTCCTGATATTCGGGTGGAATCTTGGGAGAGAAGCTCTGGAAGACGTTCAGATCCGTGCGGAGCGTCTGCGCCTCGTTGAGGTTGTTCATGTAGGAGCCGCTCCAGAAGAAGCTCTTGCCGGGAACGTGCTCGATGCCACGAGTGTCGATGTTGCGGCGGGTGAAGACGCGCTTTTCTTCCGGGCCGAAGTCCTCGCCAACGACGGCGATGACGCGGACTGGAGTGAAGTAGCTGGCGGCGAGGGAGAAGTGGGTGGCGGCGCCCCCGAGGCACCGGTCACGGCGGCCGGAGGGGGTTTCAAGTGCGTCGAACGCGACACTGCCTACAACAAGAATTGCCATGCGGGGATTTTTCCTCGTGTTTCTTATTTGTGTTTCAAATACTTTCCGATCAGCAGATCGAGTTTTTCGCGCGTTGCAGGCGGAATGGCATCGGGGCTGGTGAGCAACGCATATTGCAATGCCGATGTGCAGGCGCATTTTCGTTCACGCGGCATCGCGGCTACTGCGGCTCGGATGACGTTGCAGGCATTGGCCGCGTTCTGGTTCATGACCTTCACGATCTGATCGATGGTGACGTCGTCGTGGCCTTCACGCCAGCAGTCATAGTCGGTGACCATGGCAGCGGTGGCGTAGCAAATCTCCGCTTCGCGGGCGAGTTTCGCTTCCTGGAGATTGGTCATGCCGATCACGTCGGCCCCCCAGCTGCGGTAGAGGCTCGACTCGGCGCGGGTGGAAAACTGCGGGCCCTCCATGCAGACGTAAGTGCCTTTGGGTTTGGCTACGACGTTCTGGGATTTGCACGCTGCTATGAGGGTATTTGTTACCGTCGCGCATACCGGATCGCCGAAAGCAACGTGACCGACGATGCCATCGCCGAAGAAAGTGGAGATGCGATGGAAGGTGCGGTCGATGAACTGATCCGGAATGACGAAGTCGCCGGGCTTGTGTTCTTCCTTCAGCGATCCGACGGCCGAGACGGAGAGAATGCGCTCGACACCCAGCTTTTTAAGGGCGTAAATGTTGGCGCGGAAGTTGAGCTCGGAGGGAAGGATGCGGTGGCCGCGCCCATGACGGGCGAGGAATGCGACTTTGCGGCCCTCAAGATCGCCGAGAACGAAGGCGTCGCTGGGATCGCCGAAAGGTGTGGAGACGCGCTCTTCGTGAACGCCGGTGAGGCCGGGCATCGCGTAGAGCCCGCTGCCTCCGATGATGCCGATTTCAGCTTGTTGCAATACGACTCCCTCGAGGGGGCGCTGCGAATCCACGACCCGATGCGGCGATTGGGGCCGCATGATGCGGTGCGCCGAATGAACGCAAGGAATCAGTATAAATGGTGGGGTAAGGCCACCTTCATCATGCCGCAACCTGCCATGAAGTGCACCAGGTTGCCGGCCAGATCGGACGTGGGAGCATCGCGGCGCGAGGCCACCATGTTTCCCTTCTCCGGCTGAACTGTGTTGTCCTGCGCAACGATCATCAGCAATTGCAGCTTGCGGGCGGTGGCAAGATCGAAGCTCTCGCTGATGAAAACGTCTCTGCCGCTGGTGCCGATCAGCACAGGACCTTCGGTAGTGTTGTAAATCTGTTCGTCCGGGCTGGTCTCCGCGGAGGTATCGCGCTCGACGTGGTTGTATTTTTTGCTCAGCTCGTCGGCATACATTTTGACGAAGGCGCCGGCGGCATCCTTCGACTTCCACCGGGATAGATAAAAGAGCGCTACGGAGGCAGTGGAATCCTTATCCGTGGCATCCTTCTTCTGCGCCGCGTAGTAGATACCGCCGTCCCAGGCCGGCGTCAGGTCGGCCGCGATCTGGTTTCCGCCAAAGAGTTCCGCGAGGATCCGCACATCCAGTTCGCCCATCACGCCGATGTCGTAGGGGCTGTAGAGCCCATCGATGAGGGGATGAATGTCGGGCATGTTGAGCACGGGAACCAGGGCCTGCTGCTCATAGGCGTGCGGGTTCATGATCTCGTAGCTGCTGGCCGGAGGGCGATCGAGGACGCCGGCGTAGGCGCCAGCCGGGGTTTTGGAGTCAGCCACCAGGGCGGCTTCGAACTTGAGCCCATCCTTATAGGGGAACAACAGAGATTCCTGGAGAAGGAGCGGGGCGCGGGAGAGCACCGGAGAGTCGCCGTCGTCAGTCATGTTGTCGAGGAGATTCTCGATCAGGTCCGGCGAGCTGCGGAGACTGCGATGAGCCGGGGCCAGGCTGTAGTCCACAAAGACGGCCATGGCCTGGCCTTCGAGAACCGCTTCGCGCGCAGTGTCATCCTCGTCGGTGGCAACGTGTTTCCTGTCTTCGGTGAAACTGTGCGACAGGTCGGTGCTGGTCTGGTCCTGCCATTTGTCGAGATTGACCCGCTGGTCCTGCAAAGCGTGGGTGAGCTCGTGCGCCAGGACGGGCTTCTGCGTTTCGGGGGCGATCCAGTCGAGGAGGTTCACCGTTTTCGTCTTGCTGTCGTAGTAGGCGGCTATCTGTTCATCGAGCAGCTTTACGAGAAACGACTGGAGATGGAAGTCGGCATCGATGAGGCCAAACTTTTTGAGGACGATCTCGGAGCGCTCCATGCGCTTCGCATCTTTATCGTCCTTCATCTTCTCGAGGAGGTATCTATCGACCTCGGTCCGGGTGGTGAGATGAGGCTTCACCTGATGTTTGATTGGCAGTTTGGTGTCTTCCGAGGCGAACTGCAGGATGGGTCCGATCGACGAGAAGAGTTCCTTTGCTTGCTGGGGCGTGATATGGGTTTCGGGGGCAGACTTGGATTGATCTTTGGCCTGGGCCGATTCCGGTCCGGTCGCAACAGGCGGCGGCGGTTGCACTGGAGTATTCGGCGTGGTCTGCGCGCAGGCGGAAAGCGCAACCAACATGGCCAGAGGCGCCCAGCGGATCCTGATGTTTCGTTGCATCCTTTTTCCCTTCACTTTTCCGCTCAAACCGCCTGCTCCAGAATTCCCTGCTGCTTGCAGACTATAATTTTTTCGAGAGCCTTGTAATGAGCCAGACCGTCCAGATTCCCGATGCCGTGGTCCCGGAAACGCCATTGGCAAGCCAGTTGAGCGTCGCTACCGCCTCGACCCTCGAACTGAAGGTGCACCGGGGAGCACAAACGCCACTTCGGTTTTCCGGAACTGCTGTTGAACTGCAAGCCATGGTCCAGGGCGCCGGAATTTTCGATCTGGGTTACCGCACTTTTCTGCGCGCTACCGGGAAAGATCGCATGCGCTGGCTGAACGGCATGATCACCCAGGCTGTGAAAAGCATGACGCCTGGCCAGGTTGGCTACACCCTGGTTTTGAACCCGCAGGGACGCATCCAGGGCGACGGCGATGTTCTCTGCTTTGACGATTATCTCCTTCTTGAGACCGACCGCGCTCAGTCCGAACGGCTGCTGACCCATCTGCGCCGCTACATCATTATGGACGACGTGAAGCTGGAAGAGTTAGACGCCGTAACGACTGCGATTGGCATTGCCGGCCCCCGGGCCGCGGCGATTCTGGAGAAACTGGGCGTCCACATGCCGGAGCCGAGTACGTTTCGGACTGGACAGCTTTCGGGGGTTGACGTCACGCTGGTCCATCTCTGGAATCCCGTGGTCACCAAATTTGAGATTCACGTCCCGGCGGAGCGGGTGCTGACCGTTTGGAATGCTCTGGCGGCGGAGGGAGCGACGGCCTGTGGCGCAGAGGCGATGGAAGACCTTCGCATCCTCGAAGGAAAGCCACAGTACGACGTGGATTTCAACGATAAGCATTTGCCCCAGGAGACAAACCTGTCGCGGGCACTGAATTTTACGAAGGGTTGCTACATCGGGCAGGAGATTGTCGAGCGCATCCGAGCGCGGGCGACGGTGCACCGGTCGCTGCGGCAGTTCGAATTGCAGGGCGAAGCGCCAAACCTGGTGCATGGCGAGAAGATTGAACTGCGTGCCGGCGATGCGTCTGTAGGCGAGTTGACCAGTATCGCGCGCATTGACCTGCCAGGATTCTCGAAGACGCTGGCGCTGGGCGTGGCGCGCATTGAGGCGCTGGAGAAGAGCGAGACGGAACCAATCCGGTACGAAGGAGGAGTAGCCGTGCCGCTGACGGGGCCGCCTGTTCTCGCGACGGCCTGATTCGGATTTTTGATCTTTGCGGAGAAAAGCCCTTTCTATGGATGAGAAACAGTCAACATTTACAGTGACCGACAGGCGCAAATTCACCCTGGATGGTGAGCTGCGCGACGAAGCTTCCGCGGAGCCCGAAGAGAAGTCGACTGCGGCGACGAACGTCGTCACGATGCCGGCACCGGAGAGCCGCGAAGCTGAGCCAAAGGCGGAGCCTGCCGTCGAGGAAGCTGAGATGCCGCAGTTCTCGGCGCAGGAGACAGCGGACCAGCACGCGGCTTATGCCGAATCGTCGCGCCAGATCGACGATATGCTGCGCCAGGCGAATCCCGGCATGGAATCGACGGGCGCGATCACGTTTGAGCACATCATTCAGTCGTTTTACGTCTCGGCGATGATCGCGATGGGCGCGGGAACGGAGCCGGGGCAAAAGGCGCGTATCGATATCGTGGGCGCGCGGCAGAGTATCGACATGCTGGCGATGCTGCAGGACAAGACGAAGGGCAACCTCACGCAGAAGGAAGAAACAACTCTGCAAAACGTGCTGTTCGAGCTGCGCATGATGTTTCTGGAGATCACGAATGCGATTGCGCAGTCGGCACAGCGCGCGCCCGATGGAAAGAAGAAGTAAGTTTCCGGCCGCATGAAAGCGGAAATCATCGTTCTGGGCAGCGGAACCTCGATGGGCGTGCCGACGCTTGGTTGCCGCTGCGCCGTTTGCACTTCTGCTGATCCGCGCAACCGGCGTACGCGGCCTTCGATCGCCGTCACGTGGAGCAGCGGCGGAGCAGCGCGGCTGGTGGTGATCGACACCGGGCCGGACTTTCGCGAGCAGGCGCTGCGGGAGGGAATTCGACACGTGGACGCGGTGTTGTATACGCACGCACACGCCGACCACATCCTGGGCCTCGACGATCTGCGGCCGCTGAGCTTCGAACACAAGCCGTCGTCTCTGCCGCTCTATGCGGATGCAGAGACGGCCGATGTACTGAAGCGGATCTTCGAATACACGTTCTCGCCAAATGCGACCTATCCCAACCGGGCTCGGGTGGAACTGCGCAGCCTCGACGGCGAACAGACGGCCGAGGTTCATGGCGCGACGTTCCAGCGCGTGCCGCTGATGCATGGGCGCCTGGAGGTCGCGGGTTTTCGCTTCGGGTCGGCTGCGTATCTGACCGACATGAGCGCGATTCCGGACTCGAGTCTTGCCCTTCTGGACGGGCTCGACGTGATGATCGTCGACGCGCTGCGACCGCAGCCGCATCCCAGCCATGCGGCGATTCCTGAATCTCTGCAATGGGTGAAGCGAGTGCAGCCCAGGCAGGCGTGGTTCACGCACATGTCGCATGAAGTCGACCACGAGGAGACGGAGAAGGGATTTCCGGCTCACGTGCGGCTCGCTTACGACGGGTTGCGGATTCCGTTCGAGCTTTGAGCCATGCGCATTTACCGTTCCATCGCCGAGCTGCCGCCGCCTTCCGAGATGGCGCCGACCGTTGCGGCGATCGGCAACTTCGACGGCGTGCATCGCGGGCACCAGGAGATCATCACCCGCGTTTTGGAGCGGGCGCGCACGCTGGCAGCGCAGGCGGTCGCAGTCACTTTCGACCCACATCCGCTGGCGGTGCTGCGGCCCGAGTTTGCGCCGAAGCTGATCACCCCTGTTCCGGAGCGGCTGCGGCTGCTGGAGGAAACCGGCGTCGATGCTGCGTTGGTTTTGCCTTTTACCCGCGCGCTCTCGATGCAAACGCCTCGGGAGTTTGCGGAGTGGGTTTTGTGCGGTGCGCTTCGCGTTGTTGAAGTGCACGAGGGCGACACTTTTCGGTTCGGGCACGATGCTGCCGCCGGCATCGCGGAGCTGCGGGCTTTGGGCGGCGAACTGGGCTTCGGCGTGGTCTCGCATGGCTCGCTCCAGATTCGCGGCGTTGTCGTCTCGAGCAGCGAGATCCGGCGGCGGATCGCGGCGGGCCAGCTGGGAATCGCGCGGGCGCTGCTGGGGCGGCCTTTTTCGATTCTTTCAACCCAGGTGCACGGGCGCGGAGTGGGCCGACAGCTGACTACGCCGACCATTAACCTTGCCGATTACAACGATCTTCTGCCTCCCGACGGGGTTTATGTCACGCGGCTGCGGATTGGAGGGGGGCCGGAGGCGCCGCTGTTCGATGCAGTGACAAACGCCGGCGTCCGGCCCACGTTCGATGGCGCTGGGTTCGCCATTGAGTCGCACCTGCTGGACGGGCCTCCCTCGGTCAAGATGACGGAATCGACGCCGATTGAGGTTTGCTTCCTGATGCGCCTGCGGGAGGAGCGGCGGTTCCCATCTCCAGAGGCGCTAAAGTTGCAAATCCTGAGCGATGTTGTGCGGGCGCGGAAGTATTTCCGGCGAGCCGGGCGCTGATCCTATCCTTCGACAGCGGCTCGCGTCAGGAGATTTCTGCAATCCACGGTCGGGTGGCGGTGGTCATACATTTCCACATGGGCCAGGAACGTCACACAACCAAAGCCTGCGGAGACGGCATCGAACGCATAAATGGCGATGGCGCGCTTTCGATCTTAGGCTGCCCAGCGACGCGACCACCCGTTTTAGTCCGACCCCCAACGGATAAATTGACCAGGCGCTAAAATTCGCCTTTAGCCGACGCACTAGTATTGGCTAACAGATGATTTGCGTGCCGAAAGAGGAGCTTCGGATGAAGCGGTTCGTCCTCGTTCTTGCCCTGCTCTGCGCCACTCCCGTGTGGGGCGCTATCGCCTTTGTCCCGGCATCGCACACCCTTTGCAGCCAAACGTCAGCTTCCGCGGGCACGGCCTGTAACCTGATCGCGCCGACCACCGCGGGCGATCTGGTGGTCGCGGGTCTGACGTGGTCAACAAGAACCTCGATCGACGACGTCGTGGGAAGCGCAGCCAGTTCTTACTTTTTCCCCTACGCGCAGGTCTGCAATGGCTCGGGTTCGTGCTCAGCGATACTCATCTGCCACGACTGCGCGGCGCTGACCGCGGTCACACCGCATTTCACCGGTTCCACCAATTACAACCTGAGCGTTGAAGAGTATTCGGGCGTCGCCGCCATTGGGATTACCCGAACCGCTACAGGAACCAGCGCGACTCCGGGGATTACCGTCACGACCGGCGACCCCAACGACTGGCTGGTCGCAGTCACGTCCAGCGTGGGCACTTCGGGTGTTCCCGCTGCCGGGACCGGCAATCTGCGGAACTCGGGGAGCACAGGTTCGACCAGCGGTTCCGTGGCCGGCGCGGCCTGCGACAATACAGTGGCGTCCGCGGGAAGCCTCTCCTGCACTACGGCTATCGCATCGGGCGCATGGTCTGCAGCAGCCGTGGAGCTGCGCACCACCTACGCCGCCACTTACATCTGGCCCGACTGCAATTCGACCCATCCGTGCGTGATTCACGAGAAGGACACAGTTTCGATGGGAACGGGCACGGACACATTAACCGGCCCCTTCCAGATCACGGTGCCTCCCACCCTGCCCGGCAACCTGATGAAGCTCACCATCAGCCATCCCAGCGCAGCAACCGTCACTTCGGTTACCGATGATCATTCGAACACCTGGACGGTGGGCGCCACCACGACGGATACCAGCAACAACGAGATTACAGAGGTTCGATACGTCTGCGGGGCCGCCACCGGAACATCGGCGATTTCTGTCGCATTCAGCAGTGCCATCGTCGACGGCGATGTGGCGCAGTTCAGCTATGCCGAGGTGAGTGGCATTGCCGCATCTTCCTGCGGAGACGGGAGCAGCGGTTCCAGTGAAGGTCAGGGGATTCTGAATCCCGGCCCGATAACGACAACATCCAGCGGCGATATGATTTTTACCTTCGGCATCGGCACGGCCCGTTGGGTGGAGAACGGAACGCAGGCAGGGGTTGCCATGCCCGACGATAGTTCCGCAAAAATTGCCGAGAACGATTTCGATCAATTCATGTCGATGGTGGAGGTGCAGACGGCGGCGGGCGCCATCAATCCGACTATTTACGCCAACGCGCAGGATGTGAATAACACGGCATACTTGTACTGGAATATTGTTTCTCAGGCGTTCAGGGCGTCGACTGGCGCGGGGACGCAGCCGAGCGGGATCCAGGTTGTAACCGACCAGCATTTCATCAACTGGACCGGATTGGGATGGAGTCCTCTGCCCTCCAACGGCAATGTAGTCGTATTTTCCACGTCGAATCCCAGCGCAGGCTGGGGACTGATAAACCTGACGGATAACTACGGCGCCACTTACACGCGAACGCCTTACTCCGATGCAAGCGTCGACCCGCAACAAGTAGCGGCGTGCCTTGGCTCGAACGTTTCGGCCCGCGACCGCATCTTTAGCTACACCGCCGATACACACCAGACCCACGTTGAGATTTACACGCTCGCGGGCGCCAAAAACGCGACCGGAACAGGCTGCGTCGGTACGACAGTCAATCACTATGCGGGTACCCAGGGATCGATTACGAACGATAACATCGTGGGTGACCCGGTAGTTAAACCGACGATCAACGCGGGATACACCAGCGCAGTTATTACCACGGGCTATACGGGTACCGGTCCTCCCACCGCGATGTGCATTTCCGGAGGAGTAACACCGCCGACTTGTACAGGACAATCGGCGGGAGTGATCTTCAATGATATATACGCGAAGGGAATGACGGACCAGTCCAGTTACAGTACGGGCGACCCCTTCTCGTTTTTCTACACGAACTCGACGGCTTCGAGGTCGATGGATTACCTGATGGCCAACAACACGTCTGGAACGGTCTATTTCGGTGCCGCCATCGAGATCTTTGGCGGGGGGAGCAACGCGGAGTCACCGGGAACGGGTGGCTACAGCGTTTGGATCGTCGATGGAACCGGAGGCAGCAGCGAGTTGAACAGCAACGGAGGCGGGATGACATCCGGCGCCGATCCCGGTGGAAACATCGCGCTTGCGGTCGACAGTGACGGCAACGTCTGGACGATCGGGTCGGGTACGCCGCCGCTGGAGGAGACGACCTCAGCCGGCCAGGTGGAGGATCAGATCGCCGCCGGCACGGGCGGCCTCGATTTGCCCGCCGCCATCGCGATCGACGGCAACAACCGCGTTTGGGTCGCGAACGGCAACAACAGCGTCAGCCTGTTCTCGAATGCGGACAAGGCACTCTCGCCTTCATCCGGCTTCACGGCCTCGTCGCTCTCGACGCCCAGCGCGATCGCGATTGATGTAGCTGGAAGCGTGTGGATCGCAAACAAAGGCAACAGCAGCTTGACGAGGATTCTGGGTGCCGCTGCGCCGGTCTCGCCGGTGGCGGCCGCAGTTGCGAATAACACCACCGGGACCAGACCATGACGGGCATTGCATGAGAGCACAGGCGTGCGTGGGAACGCGAGTTTCAGCGATGGGGAACGAGGGACGCGGTTTGCTGGAGGGGCGGGTGCTTCGGGCCGGGGGTGTCGCCGGGGAAGGTTTCGTTGGGAGTGGCGGCGATGGCGGTTTTCATGAAGTCGGACCATAGCGGGAGGGCGACGGCTGCGCCGGTTTGCTTGTCGCCGAGGGACTGGCGGTCGTCGAAGCCGACCCAGACGCCGCAGGTAATGGAGGGCGAGAAGCCTATGAACCAGGCGTCGGTAAAGTCGTTGGTGGTTCCGGTTTTTCCTCCGAGGGGGTGATTGAGGGCGGCGGCTCTGGCGGCGGTTCCTTCGCTGGTGACGCCGCGGAAGAAGACCATCATGGTGCGGGCGGTTTTCTGGCTGACGACTTCGTCGATGTCGGGGGCTTCCTCGGGAAGCGGGTTGCCATCGGAGGTGACGACGCGTTTGACGAGGCGCGGCGGGACGCGGATGCCGTCGTTGGGGAAGACGGAGTAGGCGTCGACCTGCTGCTCGAGGGTGACCTCGGCGGAGCCGAGAGCGATGGGGAGATAGGGCGGCATGTTGGTGGTGATGCCGAAGCGGTGGGCGGTATCGATGACCTTGCGAATGCCGACGCGGGCGGCGAGTTCGATCGCGGGAATGTTGCGCGAGTCGGCAAAGGCCTCGAGGAGGGAGATGCGGCCTTTGAATTTTCCGTCGTAGTTGTGCGGGACGTAGCTGCCAAAGGAGACGGGTGCGTCGACGATGGTTTCCTGGGGCGTGGCGCCGTCTTCGACAGCGGTGGTGTAGACGTAAGGCTTGAAGGAGGAGCCGGTCTGGCGCTCGGCCTGGATGGCGCGATCGAACTGGGAGAGATTGAAGTCGCGGCCGCCGACGAGAGCGAGGACATCGCCGGTGGCGTTGTCCATAGCAAGAAGCGATCCCTCGACGCCGGTGTCCTCTTCGAGGGTTGCGTGGAGCATGTCGCGATCCTCGCCGGTGATTTTGACGTAGACGATGTCGCCGGGCTTGAGGAACTGATCGGCGGTGCGGAAGCGGGTCCAGGCCCAGTCCTCGGCGGTGAGCATGAAGTTGCGGTCGCCGATGCGGCCGGTGACTTGATACGGGAGAATGCCGGTGACGAGGGCGTGGACGTAGGTTCCGGGCACCGGGGGGGCGGTCCAGTCGGGGTGTTTGAAGGTATCGACGTTGAGGCCGCCGGCGAGGACGTTGAGGAGATTGGCGTGCCAGCCGCGGCGGCGCTCATAGGCGGCGAGACCGTCAAGGACGGCGGCGTTCGCAGCTTGCTGTAGGTCGAGGTCCATGGTGGTGTAGACCTTGAGGCCGGCGGAGTGCACCTGCTCGGGACCGTAGCGGCGCTCCAGATCGCGGCGGACTTCTTCGACGAACCAGGGGGCGACGCTGTTGGGGGGCGGCTCGATGTGCAGGTCGAGAGGCGCGGAGCGGGCGGCCTCGGCCTGGGCGGCGCTGATCTTGCCATCTTCGAGCATGGAGTCGATCACGACGTTGCGGCGGCGGAAGGCGCGCTCGGGATTGTTGATCGGGGAGAACTCGGAGGGACCTTTGGGAAGGCCGGCGAGGAGTGCGGCTTCAGGGAGTGTGAGTTCGCTGGCGTGTTTGGAGAAGTAGTACTGGGCGCCGGCTTCGAAGCCGTAGACGCCGCTGCCGAGGTAGATCTGATTTCCGTAGAGCGCGAAGATTTGCTCTTTGGTGAAGGTGTGCTCGATCTGGAGGGTGAGGAAGAATTCCTGGAGCTTACGGCTTGCGGTGCGCTCGTTGGAGAGGAAGAGATTGCGGGCCAGCTGCATGGTGAGGGTGGAGGCGCCCTGGGCGCGGCCTTTGGAGAAGACGTCGTGCCAGATGGCGCCAGCGACGCGGAAGAGGTTGACACCCCAGTGGCTTTCGAAGTCGCGGTCTTCGGTGGAGATGACGGCCTGGCGAAGGACGGGGGCGAAGTCGTCGTAATTGATGACGACGCGCCGTTCGAGGGCAAAGGAGCCGAAGATGCGCCCGTGCACGTCGTAGAGCTGAGTGGTGGCGTTGGGGCGGTAATGCTCGAGCTCATCGATCTGGGGAAGGTCGACCGAGTAGACCAGCGTGAGTCCGGCGAGGCAGCCGGCGGAGGCGGCAAGGATTACGAGGAAGGCGAGGGCGAGGCTGCCGGCGATTTTGCGGTGGCCGGGCGGGGGCTGGAAGTCGGAGGCGCGGCGGCGCGAGCGGCGGCGCGGCGGAGGGTCATCTTCCCAGTCCGATGGCGTGATGAGTTTCATCGGGCCATTCCCATTTCACCTGGGCTCAAGTGCGGCAGGCGCATCCTGGCCGACGCAAGGGTAAGCCGGAATCTGCTTCGGGTCCAGCACCATTTGCGGAAATGATCTCCGCGTGCTTCGTCAGGCGTTTTTCTGCTTGAGGATCTGCAGAGCGCGGTTCAGCTGATCGTCGGTGCGGGGTTCCTGCGGGTTGTTTTCGTTCTCCGCGGGAATCTGCTCGAGGTTCTGGCTGACGGCGACGTTGGGAGTGACGGCGACGTCTTCGATTTTCTTGCCGGAGGGCGATTGATACTTGGCCACGGTGAGCATGAGCGCGGAGCCGTCAGGGAGGGTGAAGGTCTTCTGCTCGGCGCCCTCGCCGAAGGTGCGGTCGCCGATGAGGTCGCCGCGTTTGTTGTCGAGGATGGCTCCGGCAACGAGCTCGGCTGCGCCCGCGGTGCCGTGATTCACGAGCACGGCCAGCGGAGCGGCGGTAATGAATTTCGATGCCTCAGCGATGAAGGTCTGGGTGGGGACGGTCTGACCCTGGAGGGTGGCAATGGTTCCGGACTGCAGGAAGGCGTTAGCGAGGCGGATACCCTGCTGCGGATCGCCCTCGGCGACGTCGCGGAGGTCGAGGAGGACTTTGTGGTTGCCGCTCTTCGGCATGTCACGGAGGCGGGAGACCATTTCGTCGACGCGCTCTTTGGTGAGGACGACGGGCTTCAGGTAGAGGATGCTCGAATTTTCGTATTGCTGTTGGAAGAGGCCTGGAGGCGTGACCGCGGCGCGGGTGAGGGTGATGTCGTCGGGCTCGGGCTTGAGGTGGCGGACGAGCTGGAAGGCGACCGTGGTGCCGGGCTTGCCTTCGAGGAGGAGACGGATCATGGCCACGGACATTTCGCGGGTAGAGTGGCCGTCGATGGACTCGATGAGGTCGCCGTCCTCGACGTGCGCTTTTTCAGCGGGGCTGCCGGGGATGACGGAGATGACGCTGCCGTAGCCGTAGCGCTTGGAGACGTCCATGCCGACCTGGGCCAGGCCTTCGTGCTGGTGCTGCTGATAGCTGGAGTACTCGGCCTGAGTGAGGTAGCTGGAATCCGGGTCGAGGGATTCGAGCAGACCGTGCAGGGCGCCGGTGGTCACGTTCTGGATGTTCGGGTCGGTGACGTAGTCGGTCTGAATCTTGTGGAGCACTTCCTCATAGACGCTCATCTGGCGGTAAGCGCCGTCGCTCTGACTGGCGCTCACGCCCGCGGGGCCGAGGCCGCCGAAGAGGACGACGAGGATGATGGCTATGGAGACGCCGAGGACGGTGTGATTAAAGCTTTTGGGCATAGGGATTCGGGGGGCGGGTGGGCCGCCGGGTGTTTCTATCATAACGCAGGACGGCAGGGTGAAGCCCGTAGCCTGTATACGTTACGATAATCCCGCATTACGTCTTACAAATTGCGGTAGAATGTAAGACATGGTTGGAACCGTCACATCCAAAGGACAACTTGTCATTCCTGCTGAGATCCGGCGCAGCGCGAAGATCTCGACCGGAACCCGGGTGCGCTTCGAATACATCAAGGGCGGAATCGCAATCTACCCGCAGTACGCGGATGACGTTGAGCGAGCCAAAGGGCTGTTGGCAGGCCTGAACCTTCCACCCGATATCGAACGCGATGCGGAGCGCGAACTCGAGTGAGACAACACGTCCTCGACGCAAACGCCCTCTACCGATTCATCACGGCGGGCGACGGCGCGGACATCGTGGCGGATGTGTTCAGGCAGGCGAGGGCCGACGAATTAGGCACCGTGATGATGTCCGTGGTCGCCTGGGGCGAGGTGTGCTACACCCTCATCCGTCACATCGGGACCGCCCGCGCAGAACGCGCCCTGGAGCAGGCCGTGCGGCTGACGGGGCTGCGCCTGATTCGGGTAGAGGAGAGTGACGCCCGCAAGGCGGCTGGGCTAAAGGCAAAATTCAACATCCCCTACGCCGATGCCTTTACGGCAGCCCTTACCGGCAATCAGCACGTTGTCGTTACCGCCGACGTGGATCACTTCAGGCGCATTCCGAAGATCCGCATCCTTCAGCTTCCACATCATCGAAGCTGAGGTCGGGTACTACTCAATCTCGTGCTGCAAGCCAGCTCCCAGCTCCAGGCTCCGAGCTGCTATTCGTAGCGCAGGGCTTCGATGGGGTCGAGGGTTGCGGCTTTCCAGGCCGGGTAGATGCCGAAGATGAGGCCGATGGCGCCGGAGACGACGAATCCGATGATGACCCAGAAGGTGGACAGGCTGGCCGGGAAATCGACACCGTAGCGAATGGCGTACGTCAACACAGTGCCCAGGATGATGCCCAGGACGCCGCCGAGCGCGCAGAGGGTCATCGCTTCAAAGGTGAACTGGACGAGGACGTTGCGTTTGGTGGCCCCGATGGCTTTGCGGACGCCGATCTCGCGGGTCCGCTCGGTGACGGAGACCAGCATGATGTTCATGACGCCGACACCGCCGACCAGCAGGCCGACGCTGGAGACGGCGAACATGAAGATGACGAGGCCTGCGGTGATCTGGGACCAGAAGTCGAGGATGGAGTCGGGGCTGAAGATGGCGAAGTCGTCGTCGTGCTCGACGCGGACGCGGCGGCGTTCGCGCAGCATGGTGCGGACCTCTTCGGTGACGATGGATTTGTTCTTCGAGTCGTCGTATTTGACCGACAACCAGGTGTCGAGGACCTCCGGATGGATCTTTTTGAAGGTGGTCAGGGGGAAGTCGGCGCGGTTGTCGTTGGGATTGTCGCCGCTGCCAAAAGCCTGCTTGTACTTATCGAGGACGCCGATCACGGTGAAGACGTCGCCGTTGATCTCGATGTCCTTGCCGATGGGGTCTTCGCTGCCGAAGAGCTTGTCCGCGGTGTCGTGGCCGAGGACGGTCACGTTGGCGGCGCGAAATTCGTCGGCTTCGGTAAAGGGGCGGCCTTCGATGAACTGGACGTCATCGACCTCCGCGAAGGAGGGCTGATCACCTTCCAGAATCGTGTTCTGGATTTTCTTGTCCTTGTACTTGACCGCCACGTAGCCGACGCCAAGCTGCCAGTTGGCATACTGGCGCCCGCAGTTGACGCCGGTTACATGGGGCAGCGTTTCGAGGGCGCGGCAATCATCCGTGGTGAGGTATTTGCGCGCCAGCATCTCCGTGGTGGGACGGACGCCGATGGGATTCCAGCGGTAGAGCCAGAGCACATTCGTGCCGAAGGACTTCGCCATATCGCGAACGCGGTTGTTGACGCCGTTGATCAGCGAGGAGATGGTGATGACCGTCGCTACACCAATGACGATGCCGAGAATGGTGAGGCCCGAGCGCAGCTTGTTGGTGCGCAGCGTATCCAGCGCCATCCGAACCGATTCGCGAGAGTCGCTCAGGGCCATGGTTTATAACTCCGCACGCAGGGCAACGATGGGATCGAGTTGCGCCGCTTTGTGGGCCGGATAGACGCCGAAGAAGATGCCGACGCTGGTGGCGACGAAGAGACCGAGGAAGACGGACCACAAGGCAATAGCGGACGGGAAGCCGACCAGGTGGGTGACGGTTTCAGCCACAGTGACGCCGAGGATGACGCCGAAGAGGCCGCCGAGAAGGGCCATGGCGGCGGATTCAATCAAAAACTGGAGCATGACGTCGTTACGCCGGGCGCCGAGGGCCTTGCGAATGCCGATTTCGCGGGTGCGCTCGGTGACGGAGACCAGCATGATGTTCATGATGACGACGCCGCCGACGACCAGAGAGATGGCGGCGATGCCGACGACGACGGTGGCGAAGGTTGCGCTGATCTGGTGCCAGATGCTGATGAAGGTTTCGTTGGTGGAGATGTCGAAGCTGTCATCCTCACCGGGGCGATCGTGGCGGCGGGAGCGCATGAGGGCCCGGACCTCGTCGATGGCCGCGTCGAGGGCGCCGGGCATCATGCCGGCCTTGGCGGAGATGGTGACGCTTTGGTGCTCGCCGTGGGTGTGGAGGTAGGTGCTGAGCGGCATGTCGACGTAATTGTCCTGGCTTTGACCAAAGGTCGTGCCCTGGCGCTCGCCGACGCCGACAACGGTGTAAACCTCACCGTCAACGCGAATTTCCTGGCCAATCGGATCGTACGCGGGTAGCACGTTGTCGACGATGTCGTAGCCGATGACGACGTCGTGGGTGGCCAACTGGTCATCCATCGGGGTGAGGGCGCGGCCCAGCGCGACGTTGAGGTCGGTGATCTCCGCCATGTTGGAGGTCCAGCCGTTGATGTTGGTGTTGTTGCTGGACTGTTTGCCGCTGACCACGGTTCCGGAGGAGCCAAGTTGCGCCGCGAGGACCTGGCAGCGGGTGCAGGTGCGCTCCAGATAGAGGTAGTCGTCGTAGACGATGTCTTTGCGCTTATTGACTTTCAGGAATTGCTCGCCGGTAAAGATGACGGGAGGGAGGCGGGTGAGGGTAAGGGTGTCGGAGCCTTTACGGGCAATTTTTTTGACGACGAACATGTTGGCGCCGTTAACGAGGGTGATGACGGCGATGACGGAGGCGACGCCGATGACCACTCCGACGATGGTCAGAATGGTGCGCATTTTGTTGGCCCACAGCGACAGGAGCGCGACCTTGAGTGCTTCGGCAAAACCCATGATTCCCGGTTTCCTGTGTCCCGACGGTTCGGCGCAAGATACACCCGGTGTGGGACTCTGGGCTTAGTTTACGCAGAATTGGGGCGGGGCGTTCCCTTTTGTGACCGATTCCGGGCTTGACCCACTCAAGCCAAAGCAGGGCTTGAATGGGGCACCCGGTATTGCTCCCGGTACCAGGCAACGGTGCGGCGCAGACCTTCTTCAAAGCCGATTTTGGGCTCGTAGCCGAAGGCTTCGCGGGCGGCGGAGATGTCGGCGAGGGAATTCTGAATGTCGCCGGTGCGCGCGGGGCCGTAGAGGGGTGGCTCTTTGAAGTCGAGCAACTCGGCGAGGATGCGGAAGGTCTTGTTGACGGTGTGGCGCTCGCCGCAGGCGATGTTAAAGACGCGGCCCGCGACTTTTTCCGCGGGAGCCTGGAGAGCGAGGAGGTTGGCGGAGACCGCGTTTTCGATGTAGGTGAAGTCGCGGCCCTGTTCGCCGTCGCCGTTGATGGTGGGCCGCTCGCCGCGGAGCATCTGGAGGGTCAGCTTCGCCATGACGCCGCTGTAGGGCGAGTCGGGGACCTGGCGCGGACCGAAGATGTTGAAGTAGCGAAGGCAGACGGTTTCGAGGCCATAGACCTGCCAGTAGCTCTTCATGTAGAACTCGCCGGCGAGTTTTTGTACGGGGTAAGGCGCGATGGGCATGGGGACCATGGTTTCGACGCGGGGAAAGCCGGGCTGATTGCCATACGCGGAGGAGGAGGCGGCGTAGATAATGCGTTTGACTCCGGCGGCGCGCGCGCCTTCGAGGAGATTGAAGGTGCCGTCGAGATTGGCGGTGTGGCTGGTGCGGGGATCTTTGACGGAACGCGGGACGGAGGGGCGGGCGCCCTGGTGAAGGATATAGTCGACGCCTACGCAGGCTCGGGCTACAGCTTCGGCGTCGCGGAGATCGCACTCGACGAAGTCGAAACGGTTGGCGAGGTGGTCGATGTTTTCGCGCCTGCCGGTTTCGAAGTTGTCGATGCCGCGGACGGTTTCGCCGCGATCGACGAGGGTTTCGGTGATCCAGGAGCCGATGAAGCCTGCACAGCCGGTGACGAGATAGCGAGCCATTGACTTCAATCCTATCGGATGCGGATGGCAACCTTATATCCGTCGTGCATACTAGAGGATCGTGGAGATGGGGATCGTGGAGACGCTCGCGCCATTCCGGCTTGCCCCTTATTTTCGGACGCGGCCGTGGGGGTTCCACGACCTTGCACCGTGGTACGACTACAGGACCGACGGAGAGCCTATCGGTGAGGTGTGGCTGACCGGCGAGATGTGCGTGGCGGACACCGGGCCGCTCAAGGGCTTGAGCCTTGCGGAGATTACGACGCAGCACGGTGCGGGGCTGCTGGGAGATGCGCTTACGGGGCAGGATTTTCCTCTGCTGATCAAGCTTCTGTTTCCGAAGGAGAAGCTGAGTGTGCAGGTGCATCCTGACGATGCGCTGGCGCAGCACTACGGCGAGCCGCGGGGCAAGACCGAGTGCTGGTATACGCTCGACGCGCGGCCTGGAGCTTCGGTAGCGCTGGGGATTCGGCCCGGCGTGACCCTGGAGCAGGTGAAAGCCGCGGTTCATGATGCATCGCTGGAGTCGCTGCTGGAGATGGTTCCGGTCGTGAAGGGCGACATGATCTTTGTCGACGCGGGGACCGTCCACGCGTTGGGGCCGGGGGTGGTGATGCTGGAGACGCAGCAGACCAGCGACCTGACGTATCGGATGTACGACTACGGCAGCGCGCGGGAGCTGCATCTGGAGAAGGCTTTTGCGGCGATGCACCTGGTGACGCGTGCGGGGAAGGTGGCGCCGCGGGTAGTGGACGGGCACACGGTGCTGATCGATGAGCGGTATTTTCGGATGGAGCGGTGGCTGGCCGGAGCGGGCGCTGGCGCGGGGGTTTCGGCGGCGCTGACCGATCCGAGTCCTGTGGTGCAGATGCTTTTTGTTTCCGGGGCATCGCTGCAGATTTCCGGTGAAGGGTTCGATCCGTTCACGGTGGAACGCAACCAGCTGGCGGTGATCCCGTCTTCTGTGCCGCGCTGGACCCTGGCGAGCGAGGGTCCCGCGGACATCATCCGTATATTGCCGGCGGCCGGTTAATTTAAGATTCCCTTTTGTATCTAACGGAAATGCCAATCGACTTTCGACCCATCATTCTTGCGGGCGGCAGCGGCACACGGTTCTGGCCGCGGAGCCGACGTGCGCGCGCGAAGCAGGTGCTGGCGCTGGATGGGGAGCGGACGATGATCCAGCAGACACTGGATCGCCTCGAACCACTGGCGCAACCGTACGAGGTCTGGGTCATCACGAATTCGCTTTTGTCCGGGACGATTTGTATGCAGCTGGATTGTGTCCCACAGCAACAGGTTGTGTGCGAACCCGCGGCACGCAACACGGCTCCGGCCGCCGGGCTTGCGGCTTTTCTGATTGAGCGCTTGTCTCCCGAGGCGGTGCTGGGGATTTTTCCGTCAGATCACGTAATTGCGGATGAGGCCGCGTTTGTTGCGACGATCCGGCGCGCGATCGAGCTGGCCGCTGCGGGCGACAACATGGTGGTGCTGGGGATTGAGCCGACGCGCCCGGAGACTGGGTACGGTTATATCGAGACCGGGGAGCGCTTCGACGAGGGTGTGCTGCGGGCGCGGCGCTTTACAGAGAAGCCGAACCGGGAGAAGGCGGAGGAATTTGTAACAGCCGGCAATTATTTTTGGAACAGCGGGATGTTTGTGTGGAGCGCGAAGACCCTGGCCAATGCAGTGCGCGAACTTTTGCCGGATACGGCGCCGCTGCTCGAAAAAATTGCGGCGGCCTGGGATACTCCGGAGTTTGAGCGTGTGTTTGGCGAGCTGTACCCGCAGTGCGAAAACATCAGCGTGGATTATGCGATCCTGGAACCGCGTTCGGCGCGGGGCGAGCATCATTCGAATCTCTATTGCATTCCCGCGAAGTTTGGGTGGAGCGATCTCGGATCGTGGACGGCTCTGCATGAGTATCAGGTAGAGCAGAAGGCGGCCGACGAACACAGCAACGTGCTGGAGGCGCGCGGGACCGTGGTGCTGGGATCGAAGGGCAACTACGTTTTTAGTCCGAAGAAGCTGGTGGCCCTGGTTGGGGTCGAGGACCTGGTAGTTGTGGAGACGGAAGATGCGCTGTTGATCACGACGCTGGCTCACGCGCAGGATGTGGGCAAGGTGGTGAAGGAACTGGCTGCGCGTGGAGACGAGAAACTGATTTGACGCAGCTGGGAGCCGGGAGCTGGGAGCCTGGAGCCTTGAGCCTGGAGCGGGACGCCTGGAACGTGACTTGCAGATTATGACGAAATCTCCGGTGAAGTTTGGGACGGACGGATGGCGCGGCGTTATTGCCGATGACTTTACGTTTGAGAATGTGCGCGCGGCCGCCGCGGCGATCGCCAACTACATTTTGGCGAAGGAGGATCCGAAGAAGGGCGTGTTTGTTGGGTATGACACGCGCTTTGGGTCGCCTGCGTTTGCGGCTGCTGTAGCTGAGGTGCTTGCGGGCGCCGGGATTCCGGTGAAGCTGGCGGATCGCATCACGCCGACGCCGGCGCTTTCCTACGCGGTGAAGCAGCTAAGCGCGGCGGGCGGGGTGATGATCACGTCCAGCCACAACCCGGCGCAGTGGAATGGCGTGAAGTACAAAGCGTTCTACGGCGGGTCGGGCAGCCCGTCGATCATGGCGGAGATCGAGAGCCTCTTAGGGAAGGCCCTGCCTTCGGGATCGGCGGCGAAGATCGAGAAGGTGAACTTTGTGCCGCCGTACGTGGAGGCGATCCAGCGATTCGTCGATCTGGATCTGATCGCGAAGTCGGGCTTTCGCTTTGCTGTTGACTGCATGTATGGCGCGGGCGCGGGAATTCTGGCGGGGATTTTCTCGAAGATTGGCGTGGACTATATCGAGATTCGGGCGAATCACGATCCTTTGTTTCCGGGGATCAACCCTGAGCCCATCGAGCCGCATATTCGCGAATGCCAGGAGGTCGTGGTCCAGGAGAAGTGCGATGCGGGGCTGATCACCGACGGCGATGCGGACCGCATCGGCGCAGCGGATGAGAACGGGAACTTTGTCGATCCGCACAAGATATATTCCGTCATCCTGCAGTGGATTCTGGAGCGGAAGGGATGGCCGGGCGGCGTGACGCGTGCCTTCAACACGACGTCGATGCTGGATCGCATCGCCGCGCGCTACGGGCGCAAGCTGTACGAGCACGGCATCGGCTTCAAGTATGTCTGCGACCTGATGCTGACCGAGGACATCCTGATTGGCGGCGAGGAGTCGGGGGGGATTGGAATCAAGCGGCATCTGCCGGAGCGCGATGGCCTGCTGAACGCGCTGCTGATCGCCAACGTGATGGCCGAGGAAAAGAAGACGCTGGGGCAGCTGGTCGCATGGCTGCAGAACGAATACGGCGAACATCAGTATGGGCGCATCGATCTGCACATTCCGGACACGCTGAAGAACGCGACCATTGCGCGCGCGAAGGCGGGCGTGAAGGAGTTCGCCGGGATGAAGGTCGAGAAGGTGGAGACGCTGGACGGGATCAAGTTCTGGCTCGACAACCCCGAAGCAAAGAGCAAACCAAACGCGGCGAAGACGTGGCTGCTGCTGCGGGCTTCGGGGACGGAGCCGCTGCTGCGGATTTATTCGGAGTCGTGCTCGAAGGAGTCGGTGAAGAAGCTGCTGGAGGCGGCCCGGGAATTTGCTATGAGCAGTGGCGGCTAACCTACTTCTTTTTTTGCGCCGCTGCCACCAGGCGCGGATCGTATTCAGCTCGGAGCCTTCGCAGAATGCGAACTTGTTTTGCATCGGGGTGGTCCGGATTCAGAAGAACATTCCAGGTTTCCGGCAAGATGGCGGAGGGGACGCGCGCCAGCGCTGAGCGCCCGGAGCGCAACCACTCGTCGCCGAGCTTGCGGGTCGCGGGGAGCGATGTTTTCCAGGATTTTGCTGGCGTGGGTTTGAGTGTTTCAAGGGTGAGACCGGCGGGGTACTCGACCTGCAGCAGATGAAAGGTGCGCGGCCAGTCCGTTTCGTCCAGCTCGAGGTGGACGAGGACCTCGATCATTGCACCGGCGGGGGATTCGGCCAGGTATACGATCCGTCGGCCCGCCGAGTGCCAGCGCGCGGAGTAATGCAAGCCGCCCTCAACGGAGAGGGACGGGTAGTTGCTGATCCTCCAGAGGGATGGCATTAGGCAAACATGCCGTAGTCGATCTGGCCGAGCACTTCCTCGACCATGCGCGCGCCGACCTCGGTGCGGAGCATCTGCAGGGGCGCACGCGCTGCGAATCGCTTCAGGGGCTTGTTCAGCCAGTACAATGCTTTTTCCTGGTTGCCCAGCACGCGCACGGCATGGTCATAGATGCGGATGAGACGGGCGAGTTTGTCGGATTCGTCCGCGGTGAGCGGCTCTTTGCGCGACCGGCGATGCTTGAGGGTGCGGGCGGGAATCACGATGTCGTAGATGTCACGCAACTGCAGACCGGAGGCGGCCACGAAGCTGGTCAT